>NZ_BCRJ01000075.1 GCF_001552535.1 Nocardioides jensenii JCM 1364 = NBRC 14755
CAGGGAGAGGCTCCGCAGGAGGGTGCAACGGAATGGCTTGGGGAGAACGGGAATTCGCGCGCGGCATCGCCGCGCTACGTTCCGCGGTTCTCGCGACCCTTGCCGCCGAACCCGTCCTGGCCACCGCCGACGGCATCAGGCTCACCCAGGAGGTCCTGCCGGACGCCCGGGTCGAGAGCGGCCACGGCAGCCCCGGCGGCCCGTACGACGACGCCGACCAGGCCGCCTCCTCGGCCGAGAACGAGGCCGACCGCGAGCGCCTGATCGCGCTGGTGGAGCTGGCCCGTGGCGGTGACAAGGAGGCCTTCGGGCAGCTCTTCGACCACTACCACCCGGCGGTCTACCGGTTCCTCTATTACCGAACCCGGTCCCAGACCCTGGCCGAGGACCTCGCCTCGGAGACGTTCTTCCGGGCTCTGCGGTCGATGAACAACTTCCGGTGGCAGGGCAAGGACTTCGGCGCCTGGTTGATGACCATCGCGCGGAACCTGACCACCGACCACTTCAAGGCCGGTCGCACGCGCCTCGAGATGACCACCGAGGACATGGGCGCCCACGACGACGCCACCGAAGGTCCGGAGTCGGCGGTCCTGGCCTCACTGAACAACGAGTCTCTGCTCAACGCCCTGCACAAGCTGCCCAAGGAGCAGCAGGAGTGCCTGATCATGCGGTTCCTCCAGGGCATGAGCATTGCCGAGACCGCCCAGGTGCTGGCCCGCTCCGACGGCGCGGTCAAGCAGCTGCAGCTGCGTGGCGTCCGCAACCTCGCGAAGCTGCTACCGGCGGGGATGAGGGACTGATGTCGCCTGTGTCTCACCCCGTAACCTCCCTTCCTCCCGCGTCGTTGCTCCTGTCGACGGGGTCACTGCCGGCGGCCAACGCCGCCCGGCGTGACATGGACGAGCTGACGGGAAGCACACGATGATCTCGGTTCTTCCGGCACACCGGCGTGCCGAGGAATTCGCGGCCCAGGTCGAAGGACGGGGCGGCGCACACGACGCACGCCATGCCGACCTCCTCGAGGTGGTCTCGGCGATGCGTGAGATCCGGGCTCCGTCGGCCCGACCCGAGTTCGTCTCCGACCTCCGCGACGCCCTCATGGCCGAGGCCGACACCGTGCTCAAGCCGGTCAACAGCAAGCTCGCTCTCCCGTCGCACCCGCGGAGCCGCCGCGACCGGCGCATCGCCGTGGTCGCCGGCACCGCCGCCCTTCTCGGCGCCACGACCTCGGTGGCCGTGGCCGCGCAGGGAGCCCTGCCGGGGGACACCCTCTACCCGGTCAAGCGCGCGATCGAGGGCGTCCACACCTCGCTCACGTTCGACGACAGTGCCCGCGCCGAGACGGTTCTCGACCAGGCGACCGGGCGGCTCGAGGAGATCGAGCTGCTCGCCCGGCGCATCGACTCGACGAAGGCCGACCAGCTGCCCGAGACGCTCGACGACTTCTCCAGCCAGGCCGACAAGGCCGCCGACCTGATGATCGGCGAATACAACGACACCGGTCGCACCGAGCCGCTGACCGAGCTGCGCGGCTTCGTCGAGGACAGCATGAAGACGCTGATCAACCTCGATGCACTGCTCCCCTCCACGGTCACCGACTCCCTGAAGAACGCCGCCTCGGTGCTGACCGACATCGACGACCGCATCGGAGAGCTCTGCCCCCAGTGCGCCGGAGGCATCCTCGAGCTGCCGGCCCGGCTGACCACGGCTCTGGGCAGCGCCGCCCCCGGCGCCGTTGTCACCCCCACCCAGCAGCAGTCAACGAGCGGCGGCGACACCGCTCCGCCGAAGTCCAACGATCCCGTGCCCACCGGGCAGGAGCCTCCGGCCGATCTCAACCCGCCGAAGATCGACGACCCGGTCAAGAAGATCACCGAAGAGGCGCCCACGACGATCAAGAAGACGACCAAGACGGTCGACTCCACGATCAAGAAGGGCAACAAGGTTCTGCTCGGCGACGGCGGGCTGCTCGATCCGGTGACCGAGCCACTCGACCCGCTGCTGGGCCCCCTGCTCGGCGACGGCGGCCTGCTCAGCGACTGACGGATCGCCCCGCCGGGGGGTCAGTGGAAGACCGACTTGCGCTCCATGAGGAGCTTGTAGAGCGACTGCTGGATGGTCTCGCGCACCTGGTCGGTCACGTTGAAGACCAGCATCGGGTCGTCGGCGGCGAACTCGTCGTACTCGTCGGTGCGGATCGGCTCGCCGAACTCCAGCAGCCACTTCGACGGCAGCGGCACCAGCCCCAGCGGTCCGAGCAGCGGGAAGAACGGCGTGATCGGGATGTAGGGGATGCCGAGCAGCCGGGCCAGTGACGGCACGTTGCCGACCAGCGGGTAGATCTCCTCGGCGCCGACCACGGAGAGCGGGATGATCGGGACACCGGTGCGCAGCGCCGCCGAGACGAAGCCGCCGCGACCGAAGCGCTGGAGCTTGTAGCGGTCGGCGAAGGGTTTGCCGATGCCCTTGAACCCCTCGGGCCACACGCCGACGAGCTCACCTTGACGCAGCATGCGCTCGGCGTCCTCGCTGCAGGCCAGAGTGGCGCCGCCCTTGCGGGCCAGGCCGCCGACCACGGGGAGCTGGAAGACCAGGTCGGCACCGAGCGGGCGCAGGAAGCGGCCGGCGCGGTCGTGGGTGGTGACCATGGTCATCAGCCCGTCGACCGGGATCGTGCCGGAGTGGTTGGAGACCACCAGGGCTCCGCCCTCGGTGGGGATGTTCTCCAGACCGCGCACCTCGATGCGGAACCACTTCTCAGCGATCGGACGCAGTGCGGCCATGAAGAAGCGCTCGGTGACCTCGGCGTCGAAGCCGTACTCGTCGATCACGTAGTCACCGGTGACCCGGCGTCGCAGGAAGGCCAGGAACTGGGCAAGCCGGGGCTCCCAGTCGGTACCGAAGACCTCGAGCGCCGCCTGGTTGATCGCGGCCAGCCAGTCCCCGACTGGGATGCCCCCACCGGGTGCCCGGTCGACCGCACTGACCGACGACGTCTCGCGGGGCGCCACCGCCGGCTGCTCGATCACCGGACGCTCCGGCGTCTGCGGGGTGCCCTTGGACGTGGCTGCGGGCTTGCGGGTGGGGGCGAGGCCGCGCGCGGCGGCCGAGGGACGCAGGGTGCCGTTGCCGCGGCCGGGCCGACCCCGGGTACCGATCGGAATGATGTCCGCGTCACCCACGGGCGTCTCCTCGCGTGAGTTGGTGGGCGAGACCGGCCAGAACGGTGTCCGGGGAGGCCAGGCGGCCAGGGGACTGGACGCCGGGGGCCAGGGTGGAGGCGAAGTCAGCGAACGCCTCGGCCGTGGTGTGGCGCGGCTCGAAGCCGAGGTCGGTGCGCATGCGGGTCGTGTCGACGCCGCGACCGAAGGTGAGGAACGTGACCTGCTCGGGCGAGAAGTCGGCGCGGCCGGCCTTGCGCAGTGCGGAGCCGAGGCTCCCCAGAGCGACGGCGGGCAGCGGCAGCGTCGGGCGGCCCAGCCGACGGGACGCCTGGGAGAGCATGATGACGCCGTCGCCGGCCACGTTGAACGTGCCCCCGGCCTCGGAGAAGACGGTGTGGCGCAGCACGGCCATCAGGTCGTCGACGTGCAGGAACTGCAGGCGCGGGTCGAAGCCGAGCACCGTCGGCAGCATCGGCAGCCGGAAGTACTGCGTGATCGGCGACTGCACGCCGGGGCCGATGATGTTGGCCGCGCGCAGCGTCGCCACGCGAACGTCGGGACGCCGTCGGGCGAATCCACGGACGTAGCCCTCGACCTCGTAGGCGTCACGGGAGTAGCCCGTGCGTGGAGTTCGCTTGGGGTCCATCTCCTCGGTGAACATCGCCGGGTCGCGGCTGCTGGCGCCGTACACGGTGGTGGTCGACTTGACCACGAGGTGCTGCAACCCCGGGGCGCGCTGGCACGCCGCCAGGAGCTGCATCGTCCCGATGACGTTGAGTTCCTTCATGGTCGCCCGTCCGCCGACGCCACCGGGGGTGGCGATGACGCTCATGTGGACGACGGTGTCGACGTCTTCCTTGGCGATCACCTTGGCGATCACGGGCGTACGGATGTCCGTACGGATGAAGTCGACACCTGCCGTGTCACCACGAGGCGGGACGATGTCCACGCCGATGACGCGGTCGACGTCGGGGTCGTCGGCAAGCTCGCGCGCGAGCCGTCGACCGAGGTCCCTCGAGACCCCGGTGACCAGGACGACCCTGCCCATGACCCCGACCGAGCCCTACTTGCCGAGCTTGCGGCGCTGGACGCGCGTCTTCTTCAGCAGCTTGCGGTGCTTCTTCTTCGCCATACGCTTACGGCGCTTCTTGATGACTGAACCCACTGTGTTCCTTCCAGAGCGTGTGGTCGCACCCGACAGATCGGCCGGGGCGACCGGCACAGCCTATCCGGCAATGGGCAGGCTGCCGAAACCGGCGGTCGATTGCCCACGATCCGACTCTGGACGGCGGTGGCCGTCACTGAGCCCGAGGTTCAGCCGGCGTCGAAGAAACTACGCTCCAGATAGGCGTTGACGTCCTTCTCGGTGACCCGGAACGAACGACCGACGCGGACGGCGGGGAGCTCCCCGTTGTGCACGAGGCGGTAGACGGTCATCTTGGAGACACGCATCGTCGCTGCGACCTCTGCGATCGTCAGGAACTTCACCTCGGAGATGTCACCCGAGTTTGCCATGGCACACCACAACTTTCCTCAGACACGTCACCCACTTCCCCGCAGGTGATCTTCGTGCCTTGCTTCCGTGAGAATAGGGCCTGAAGTGACTCGTGGGGAAGAGTGGACGCAAAATTAGTCCTGATGTCTCGGCGTGTCGAATTGAAGTACCCAATTTTCGCCCTCGCTCCGGCGGTCGGGTCGTGCGGCGGAGCCATGCGGGTTCCCCGTTTGCCCCGGCCCCGCTTCGTGGCATCATGGGCGGGTGCTGACGAACCGCTCCACCCAGTGGTGGCCCGCCTGACCGGCGGACCATCCTTCGACGCACGCATCGAAATCGGCCGCCCTCGGGCGGCCGTTCCTGGATTTCGGGACCGTGGCCGCCCGCGGGCTCTCACCTCCCAGGAGTCACCATGATCAAGCTGTCCCTGTTCAAGCCCACCGGCCACCTGACCCTCGGCAACCACCTCGGCGCGTTGCGTCCGATGGTGGCCGGGCAGTCGGAAGGTCGCGGCTTCTACGGCATCGCCGACCTGCACGCACTGACCGTCCCACATGATCCGGCCACGCTGCGATCCCTCAGCGTCGAGATGGCCCGCCTACTGATCAGTGTCGGCCTCGACCAGAGCACGCTGTTCGTGCAGAGCCGGGTGCCCGCGCACTCGGAGCTGTCGTTCCTGCTCGAGTCGACGGTCCACACCGGCGAGCTGAACCGGATGATCCAGTTCAAGGAGAAGGGGCGCGACCAGCCCTCCACCCGCGCCTCGCTCTACACCTACCCGGCCCTGATGGCCGCAGACATCCTGCTCTATCGCCCCGAGCAGGTTCCGGTCGGCGACGACCAGCGCCAGCACGTCGAACTGACCCGCGACCTGGCTCTGCGGTTCAACCGCCTCTACGGCGAGGTGTTCACCGTGCCCGAGATCGTCACTCCCCCGTCGGGAGCGCGGGTGATGGACCTCCAGGACCCGACGACCAAGATGGGCAAGTCTCACGCCGACGGTGCCGGCATCGTCTATCTGCTGGACCCGCCCGATGTCATCCGGCGCAAGATCGCCCGTGCCGTCACGGACTCCGAAGTGGGCGCGACCGCCGTACGACCTGATCGGGACGCGAAGCCCGGTGTCACCAACCTGCTCGACATCCTGGTCGCGTGTGGCGGTTCGACCGACGGGATCACGACGTACGGCGCACTCAAGGCGGCGGTCACCGACGCGGTGGTGGCCGAGCTCGAGCCGATCCAGAAGCGGTACGCCGACCTCGACGACGCGTCCGTCTCGGCCGAGTTCGAGGCGGGTGCCGAACGTTGTCGGCACGTCACCGCGCCGGTGCTGGCCGCCGCCCGCACCGCCATGGGCCTCTCCTGACCCACGAGTTGTTGATTCTCGCGCGTCGAGTTGTTGATTCCTGTCCGTCGAGTCGTGCGGTTTCGACGGCCAGGCCGCTCCCGTGATCCGTGCGGCTGTTCGACCTCGACGTCACACAGCCGTGGATTGCAGTCACCTGGTGACTGCTGTCCACGGCTATGTTGCTGGAGTGGATCTCCTCCGTGGCCCCGTGACCGAGAACGACCCAGCCCTCGAGATGGCCGCCACGCACGCTCTGCTCCGGCGCGCCAGTCGGGGCGAGATCGACGCCGCTCTGCGCGTCTTCCGACCGACCCCGATGGTGGCCTTCGGGCGACGCGACACCAACCGACCCGGGTTCCCCGCCGCCGCGCAGGCCTGTCGCGACGCCGGGTTCACACCCGTCGTCCGCGCGTCTGGCGGCCGCGCCGTGGCGTGTACGACGAACGCGCTGATCATCGATCACGTGCAACGTGACCCCGGGTCGTTGGGCGGGATGGACGCCAGGTTCGAGGACTACGGCGCGATGCTGGCCGGCGTACTCGCCGACCTCGGGATCGATGCACGGGTCGGCGAGGTGCCCGGGGAGTACTGCCCCGGCGCGCACTCCGTCAACGCTCGGGGCGAGGTGAAGCTGATCGGCACGGCCCAGCGCATGGTGCGCGACGCGTGGCTGTTCAGCTCGGTGGTCATGGTCGGCGACGCACCGCTCCTGCAGCCCCTGCTGGTCCGGATCTACGACGCCCTGGAGCTTCAGTTCGACCCCGCGTCCGTCGGAGCGGTCACCACGGAGTCTCCGGCGGCCAGGATCGACGTACTCGAGGAGGCCTTCATCGGTGCGTACGACGACCGCTTCGGACTCGTTGAGGCACGCTTCGACGCCTCGGTGATCGACCTGGCGGAGACGATGCGCCTCGACCACGAGTCGTAAGTCCTCGGGGCGGCGAAAACCCCCGACTCGACCGACGAGAATCAACAACTCGCGGCGCCACACCCAACAAGTCGTGGGTCAGGAACCGGCGGCGAGCTCCTGGGAGCGGTTCCGTGCCGCCTCCATCGCGGAGAGGAACGCGGCGCGGACCCGGTGCACCTCGAGCTCGCGGATTGCGGCGGCGGTGGTGCCGGCCGGGGAGGTGACCTGCTCGCGCAGGACGGTCGGGTGGGTGCCGGTCTCGCGCAGCATCTTCGCCGAGCCGAACAGGGTCTGGATGACCAGCTCGGTGGCCGTGGCCCGGGGCAGACCGAGGTGCACACCCGCCTCGACCATCGACTCGACCACGTAGAAGATGTAGGCCGGTCCGGAGCCGGAGATCGCCGTGACGGCGTCCTGGTGCTTCTCGGGCACCCGGAGCACGTGGCCGGTGGCGCTCAGCAGCTGCTCGGCCTCGGCGAGGTGCTCCTCGTCGCAGTGCGACCCGGGCGAGATGGCGGCCATCCCCTCGTCGACCAGCGCCGGCGTGTTCGGCATGACCCGGACCACGGCGATGCCGTCGGGGATGCGCGACTCGATGAACGCGGTGGTGATCCCGGCGGCCAGCGAGACGATCAGCTGGCCGGGGCGCAGGTGCGGCTCGAGCTCGTCGAGCACCGCACCCATGTCCTGGGGCTTGACCACCAGGGCCAGGGTGTCGGCCTTCTGCGCGGCCTCGATGTTGGAGACCACCGTGACGGCGTACTTCTCCTCGAGCTCGCGGGCCCGGGCCTGGCGCTTCTCGCCGACGAGCAGCGTGTCAGCAGACACACCGGAACGCAGCAGCCCGGAGAGCAGGGTCTCACCCATGACGCCGGCGCCGATGATGGCGGTCTGTGCCATGCGGTCCACCTCTTCTTCGCAGACTTACTTCTTGGAAACCAGGGACTTCACGAAGAATGACAGGTTCTGCGGTCGCTCCGCGAGACGTCTCATGAGGTAGCCGTACCACTCCTGGCCGTAGGGCAGGTAGACCCGCATCGTCTCCCCGGAGGCGGCCAGACGCTTCTGCTCCTCGGGCCGGATGCCGTAGAGCATCTGGAACTCGTAGGTGCCCTTCTCGCGGCCGGCCTCGGCGGCGATCGACGAGGCGATCGCGACCATGCGCGGGTCGTGCGTGGCGATCATCGGGTAGCCGCTGCCGCGCAACAGCACCTTGAGGCACCGCACGTAGGACTTGTCGACGTCGAGCTTGTCCTGGAAGGCGACCGACTCGGGCTCGCTGTAGGCACCCTTGCACAGCCGCACGCGCGAACCCTGGTGCGCCAACGCACGGCAGTCGGCCTCGGTGCGGTGCAGGTAGGCCTGGAGCACGGCGCCGGTCTCGGGGAAGTCCTGGCGCAGCTCGGCCAGGATCGCCAACGTCGAGTCGGTGGTGGTGTGGTCCTCCATGTCGAGGGTCACGGTCGTTCCCGCGTTGCGCGCCGCGTGGCAGATGGTGCGGGCGTTCTCCAGTGCGGTCTTGTGACCCACCCCCGGCAGCGCCTGACCGATCGCGCTGAGCTTGACCGAGACCTCGGCCCTGCGGGCCAGCCCGCGCGCCGAGAGCTGCCCCAGCAGGTCGAGGTAGGCCTCGACCGTGGCGTCCGCCTGGGCCGCGTCGAGGGTGTCCTCGCCGAGGAAGTCGAGCGTCACGGTGAGGCCGTCGTCGACCAGCCGGGCGGTGGCGTCGACGGCGTCGCCGGTGCCCTCACCGGGGACGTAGCTGTGCACGATGCCCGCGGAGACCGGCATGGTGGAGACGAGTTTCTTGATCCGCTCGCTCCGGGCAAGGAGCAGCAGCGGTTGGCGCAACAACGACATGGCGTCAGGCTACGCCGTACGCCGGCCCGCGACCCAGTTGGTGTGCCGACCAGTCGGGCCGATGGGCCTTACCCCTGGCCCGCACACGAGACGTCAGGTCGTACGCCGGCTCAGGGTCGCCGCACCGAGTGCCAGTGCGGCGAGCGCGAACGCCACGACCACGGCGAGATCACTCCACACGTCACCGGTCGCGCTGGTCGTGGTCAGCGTGCCCATGGCGTCGACCGCGTAGGAGAGCGGCAGCACGTCGCTGATCGCTCCGAGCAGGTCGGGCAGCCGGTCACGGGCGACGAAGAGGCCGCAGAGCAGGATCTGCGGGATGACCAGGGCCGGCATGAACTGCACGGCCTGGAACTCGGTCTGCGCGAAGGCACTGACGAAGAGGCCGAGCGCGGTGCCGAGCACGGCGTCGGCGACCGCGACCACGGTGAGCAGCCAGACCGGGCCCTCGACGTCGAGGCCGAGCAGCCCGACGCTCAGCGCCACGGCGAGGATCGACTGGAGGGTGGCGATGGCACCGAAGGCCAGTGCGTAGCCGACCAGGAAGTCGCCCTTGCCCATCGGCATCGACAGCAGCCGCTCGAGGGTGCCACTGGTCCGCTCGCGCAGTGTGGTGACACTGGTGACCAGGAACATGATGATGAACGGGAACATCGCCAGCAGCGCCGGACCGAGGCGGTCGAAGGTGTTGCCGGGCAGGTCGTCGAACATCCACCACAGCAGCGACATCAGCAGGCAGGGCAGCACCAGCAGCATGGCCAGGGTGCGGTGGTCGCGGCGAATCTGGGTGAGCACCCGACCGGCCACGGCGAACGTGATGCGGGGATTCATTCGGCACCTCTCACGATGGTCAGGAAGGCCTGCTCGATGTCGTCGGCACCGGCCTTCGCGCGGATCTCGTCGGGGGTGCCGTCGGCGATGAACACCCCGTCACGCATCAGCAGCAGGCGGTCGCAGCGCTCGGCCTCGTCCATGACATGGCTGGAGACCAGCACCGCGGTGCCGTCGCCGGCGAGCCGGTGGAACATCGACCAGAGGTCCTCGCGCAGCACGGGGTCGAGGCCGACCGTCGGCTCGTCGAGCACCAGCAGGTCGGGCGTGCCCAGCAACGCCACGGCCAGGCTGGCCCGGGAGCGCTGCCCGCCGCTGAGGTTGCCGACGACCGCGTCGGCGTGCGACCCGAGGTCGACGGACTCGATGACCCGGTCGACATGCTCGGCGCCGACCCCGAGCACCTTGGCGAAGAAGCGCAGGTTCTCGCGCACACTGAGGTCGTCGTACACGCTCGCGGCCTGGGTGACGTAGCCGATCCGGTCGCGCAGGGCACGCGATCCGGCCTTCGCGCCGAACACGGTGACCTCGCCCGTCACTCCGGCTTGCACGCCGACCAGCACGCGCATCAGCGTGGACTTGCCGCAGCCGGAGGGGCCCAGCAGTCCGGTCACCTGACCCACGGGGATCGTGAAGTCGAGCCCGTGGAGGACCTCCTTGGAGCCGCGGACCACCTCGAGCCCGTGCACCTCAACCGCGTTATTCATCATCTGTTGAATTATGCGCGACGAGAGCGCACCGCACAACCCCTGCTCCGGATTTCCGGGTCGGGCGGGACAGTGGGGGCGCCAGAATCAGGGGAGGTCGCCGGTGAAGTAGCGCTGCAGCGTCGGGGCGTACGTCGCCACCACCTGCTCGGCAGGCATCGACGCCAACGGCTCCACCCGCAGCACGTAGCGCATGATGATGAACCCGAACACCTGCGAGGCCACCAACGGCATCCGCACGTCCGCACGATCAAGATCGAGCCCCTTCCCGACCGGACCGAGCACCAGGCCGAGGAACCCGTCACGAACCAAGGACTGGGTGTCGGAGTCGAAGACACCGCGGGCAATCCCCAACAGGGACAGGCGAATCTCGGGGTCGTCCCACACCTGCACGGCCACCCGCATGAGATTCTCACCGGCCGCGTCGGCACCGCCCGCGACCACCGGGGCCATCGCGGCACGCGGGTCGACCTTGATCTGCATCGCGGCCAGGAACAGGTCGTCCTTGGCCCCGAAGTAGTGGTGCACGAGCGCCGGGTCGACCCCGGCGGCCGCGGCCACGGCGCGGATCGTGGTGCCCTTCAGGCCGCGTTCGGCGAACAGGCTCCGGGCGGCGGACAGGATTCCGGCCCGGGTGTCGGGCGAGCCCGGACGCCGACCCGGACCACGCACGGCACCCGTGGGCTCATCGGTCATGTCGGGTCCCCCGCCTCATCACGAGCCACGAAGTGATCACGGACGAACTGCAGGGACTCGACGAGATCGGCGGTGCGGGCGGCCGTCGTACCCGACCGGCGGGTGTTGATCTCCACGACGATGTGGCCATCGAAGCCGACCTCGGCCAGGTGTCCCAGCAGCTCGGCGGCGGGCTGGTTGCCCCGCCCCGGCACGAGATGCTCGTCCTTGGGTGATCCGCTCCCATCGGTGAGGTGCAGGTGCCGCAGGCGCGGGCCCAGCCGCTTGGCCATCGCCAGCGGATCCGACTGCGCGGTCGCCGCGTGGGAGAGGTCGAGTGTGGTGTTCGCGTAGTCCTCCTCCGACGGGTCCCACCCCGGGGAGTAGACCTCGACCCCGCGCCGCGACGTGGCCCGCCAGGGATACATGTTCTCCACCGCGAACTTGATGCCCGTGGCCTGCTCCAGGCCCTCGATGCCCCACGCGAACTCGCGGGCGTAGTCCTTCTGCCAGCGGAACGGTGGGTGTACGACGACCACGTCGGCGCCCACTTCCAGCGCCATCTCGGCCGATCGTTCGAGCTTGCCCCACGGGTCGGATCCCCAGACCCGCTGCGTGATTAGCAGGCACGGCGCATGCACGGCACAGACCGGGATCGCGTGGTGGGCCGAGAGCTGCCGGATCGCCGAGACCTGCTGACTGAGCGAGTCGATGCCGACCATCACCTCGACCGCGTCGTAGCCCAGCTTCGCCGCATGGGCGAAGGCGTGCGCGGTCGACTCGGGGTAGACCGAGGCCGTGGACAGTCCGACGAGAGGAGACATGGCCTCAGACTGGTTCCGACCGGCCTGGCCAGACCCCTTCGAGCACGGAGATCTGGTCGAAGCGCTCGAGGATGACGCCCTCGCGCAACGCCCACGGGCACACCTCGAGCGCGGTCAGGTCGAAGATGTCCATGACCGCCTCGGCGACCAGGGCACCGGGCACGATCTGGTGTGATCGGCTCGGTGAGACACCGGGCAGCACGGCCAGCTCCTCGGGGGACATCGCGATCAGCTTCGGCAGCCACTCGGCCAACGCCGCGGCCGGGAGCTGGCGCGGCACGAGCGGACCGTCGGCGGACGGCGCGGCACCGCAGATGCGGGCCAGCGAGCGGAACGTCTTCGAGGTGGCCGCGGCCCGGTCGGGGGCTCCTGATCGGAGCAGGTTGCCGGCATCGCGGGCGATCTCGGCACGAATCTGGCGTCGCAGCGCGCGGATGGAGTCCTCGTCGGGGACCCCGGAGTCGAACCAGTCCTTGGCCAGGCGGGCCGCGCCGAGCGGCAGCGACCAGGCCACGTCGGGCGCCTCGTCCTGGCCGCCGGCGATCTCCAGGGACCCGCCGCCGATGTCGAAGACGGCCAGTCGACCGGCCGACCAGCCGAACCAGCGGCGTACGGCGAGGAAGGTCAGCCGCGCCTCGTCCTCACCGGGCAACACTTCGAGATCGACACCGGTGACCGATCGCACGTGCTCCAGCACGGTGTCGGAGTTCACCGCGTCGCGCACCGCCGACGTCGCGAACCCGAGCATCTCCTCGCAGCCCTTGTCCTCGGCGACCACCAGGGCCTGCCGGCAGAACTCGGTCAACGCGTCGATGCCGGCCTGCGTGACCGCGCCGTCCTCGTCGAGGTGCTCGGCCAGGCGGAGCGGCTCCTTGTAGGAGTACGCGGGCAACGGCGCTGCCCCGCCGTGGGCGTCCACGACGAGCAGGTGACCGGTGTTGGAACCGATGTCGAGCACTCCCAGCCTCATGGGGCAACGGTATCCCCGTCGGGCACGTAGGGTTGTGCAGTGCCCGAAGTACCCCTCGACTTTCCCCGCGCCTGGGTCGAGTTCCCCGACCCCACCGACGAGGACCAGGTCTTCCGTTGCGACCTGACCTGGCTGACCTCGAACTACACCTGCATCTTCGGGTCCGGGTGCTCCGGGATCTACCGCGACTCCCCCGACGTCGGCTGCTGCACGCTCGGCGCGCACTTCTCCGACGAGGACGACGAGAACCGCGTGGCGGCGTACGTCGACCAGCTCGACGAGACCAGGTGGCAGTTCCATCCGGGCCGCAAGGTGCGCAAGAAGGACTGGGTCGAGAAGGACGACGAGGGGGCCCGCAAGACACTGGCCATCGAGGTCGACGGCCAGAGCGCGTGCATCTTCCACAACCGCGCCGACTTCACGACCGAGAACTGGACCATCGGCGCCGGCTGCGCCCTGCACGGGCTGGCCCTCGCCCAGGGCAGGAACCCGCTGGAGACCAAGCCCGACGTGTGCTGGCAGCTGCCGATCCGGCGCACCTACCGCGATGTCGAGCGTCCGGACGGAACGACGTACTCCGAGGTGACCGTCACCGAGTACGACCGCCGCGGCTGGGGCCCGGGCGGGCATGACCTCGACTGGTACTGCACGGGCAACACCGAGGCCCACGTGGCGATGGAGCCGTTCTACGTCACCAACGCCGCCGAGCTCGTCGAGCTGATGGGCCAGGCGGCGTACGACGAGCTCGTGCGTCACTGCGAGCACCACCTGCGATCACGATCGCTGCTGGCGATCCATCCGGCCGACCCACGCTGACCGGCACACAAGCCTCTCGACGTCAAGAGACAGCACCCCCGATGTGACCGACGGATCATCGAGAGACCAGAATGCTGGGCATGCGCCTGGACCACCTCTCTTTCGCGGCCGGACCCGACGGTCTCGCGGCCACAGCTCAGCGGCTGGGGGATCTGCTCGGCAAGGAGTTCACCGATGGCGGGATCCATCCCCGCTTCGGCACCCGGAACCGCATCCTTCCACTCGCTGAGAACACCTATCTCGAAGTCGTGGAGGTCCTCGACCACCCGGCCTCCGACAAGGCTCCGTTCGGCCAGGCCGTCCGTGCCCGCTCCGCCCTCGGCGGCGGCTGGCTCGGCTGGGTCGTCGCGGTCGACGACATCGCCCCGGTCGAGCAGCGCCTGGGTCGTGCGGCCGTTGACGGCTCGCGTCACCGCCCCGACGGCAAGGCACTGTCGTGGAAGCAGATCGGCATCAACGGCCTGATCTCCGACCCGCAGCTGCCGTTCTTCGTGCAGTGGCTCTCCCCCACCGAGGACCACCCCAGCGCGGGCGCCTCCGGCGACTTCTCCCTTGCCTGTCTGGAGATCGCCGGCGACCCGCACCGCGTCAGCGAGTGGCTCGGCGAGACCGTCGAGTCTCCTCTCGAGGACGTCAAGGTCGAGTGGGTCGCCCCGCACGGCACCCCCGGTGTGATCGCCGCCCAGTTCCAGACCCCCAACGGCCTCGTCCGGATTTGAGGCGGCCAGCCCGGCGCGAGGAACGAGCGCCGGGAGTGGGGCCGACCAGGTCGAGTCTCGATACGCCCGGCTCGTCCCTCGCCGGGCTACTCGACCACCGAAAGCCTGACGTGACTGAGGAACGAAGTCACGCAAGCGCATCGAGACCAGGACCCGTGGGCCGGTGACCAAGCCCAGCCGGGGCGCGGTGCCCAGTCCGAACATCTGGCACCACCCGGCGACCTACGAGCTCGAGAACCACGCCGCCGACCCCGACGGTCTGATCGAGTCGGCCATGCGGTCCGTCGCGGACTGGTCCGGGCGCACGCTCCTCGACCTGGGCTGCGGCTCCGGCTTCCACCTGGCCCGGTGGGCCGAGACCTCTCGCCAGGTCATCGGTGTGGAGCCGCACCCCGACCTGGTCTCGATCGCACGACGCCGGACACGCCGGCTCGACAACGTGGTCGTGCACCAGGGCACCGCCCAGGAGATCCCGCTGCCCGACGCCTCGGTCGACGTGATGCAGGCCAGGTGGGCCTACTTCTTCGGGCCGGGATGCGAGCCGGGGTTGGCGGAGCTCGACCGCGTGATGCGCCGCGGGGGCACCGCGTTCGTCATCGACAACGACGCCTCCCGTTCCACGTTCGGCGGCTGGTTCCGTCGCGGCTACCCGATGATCGACCCCGATGAGGTCGAGCGGTTCTGGTCGCGGCACGGCTGGCACCGCCAGCCCCTCGACATCCGCTGGTCCTTCGCGAACCGCGCCGACTTCGAGGCCGTCGTACGCATCGAGTTCGACAAGGAGACCGCCGCGCACGTCCTCTCGACGTACGACGGGTTCGAGGTGGACTACGCCGTCAACCTCTGGAGTCGCACCTACTGAGCGTGCCTGCGGCGCGACCTCGATGCGACCGCCTGCCGTCGCGGTTGACGCCATGTCGTAGGCTGCTGCGCATGAACACCCGTTGGTATGCGTATTTTGCGTTGGCTCTGGAGGAGCCCGCGTTCGACTGACGCGCACCAACACCTTCAGAGCCACAGGGCGGAGAGCGATCTCTGCCCTTTCGCCATTTCATGGCGGGTTCTGACCGGATCCGCCTCCACCGGACAGGAACCCAGCATGAGCACCACACCAGTCACGAGCAGCGCCACCGCCGACCTGCGGGTCCGCCGCTTCGAGGCGCTGCCCACTCCCCGGGAGATCGCCGACGCGATCCCGTTGACCGCACAGCGCGCCGACGTCGTCGCTCGCGGACGCGAGGAGATCCGCGCGATCCTCGATGGCGTCGACGACCGCCTGCTGGTGGTCGTCGGCCCGTGCTCCATCCATGACACCGAAGCCGGCCTGGAGTACGCCGCCCGCCTGGCCGAGCAGGCCGAGCTCCACCGCGACCGCCTGCTCATCGTGATGCGCACCTACTTCGAGAAGCCGCGCACCACGGTCGGGTGGAAGGGCCTGGTCAACGACCCTCACCTGGACGGCAGCCACGACATCGCGACCGGGCTGAGCTCCGCGCGCCAGTTCCTCGCCGACGTGACCGACCTCGGCCTGCCCACCGCGACCGAGTTCCTCGAGCCGATCAGCCCGCAGTACCTCTCCGACCTGATCAGCTGGGGTGCGATCGGGGCCCGCACCACCGAGAGTCAGATCCACCGTCAGCTCGTCTCGGGGCTGTCGATGCCGGTCGGCTTCAAGAACGGGACCGACGGCGGCCTCCAGGTCGCGCTCGACGCCTGCGCCGCGTCCGGCGTACCGCAGTCGTTCCTGGGCATCGATCAGCAGGGACGGGCATCGCTGGTCGCCACCGACGGAAACCCCGACGCCCACCTGATCCTGCGCGGCGGCGCCGACGGGCCGAACTACTCCGCTGACCACGTGGCCGCCGCGAGCGCCCGGCTGGCCGAGACCGGCCTCAACCCCCGCTTGATCGTGGACGCCAGCCACGGCAACAGCGGCAAGTCGCACGTCCGGCAGGCCGAGGTCGCCGGCGAGCTCGCCGCCCAGGTGGCCGCCGGATCCCCGATCGCCGGGGTGATGCTCGAGTCGTTCCTGGTCGAGGGCGCGCAGAAGCTCGACGTCGCCGCGGGCCCCGGACACCTGGTCCACGGCCAGAGCGTGACCGACGCCTGCCTGGGCTGGGGCACCACGGTCGACGTGCTCGGACGGCTGGCCGCGTCGGCTGGCTGACCGAGGTGTCGGTGGCGTCGCCTAGGTTGTGAGACATGAGCACCAAGAGGGCAGCCCGTTCGACCTACCGGTGCAGCGAGTGCGGCTGGGAGACCGCGAAGTGGGTTGGCCGCTGCGGCGAGTGCCAGTCCTGGGGCTCGGTCAACGAGGTCGGCGCCGGGCCGGCGCGGGCGGTGAAGGCCACGCCGGTGACCACCGCTGCCGTGCCGATCGGCAAGGTCTCCGTCGAGGAGTCCACCACCCGCAGCAGTGGCGTGGCCGAGCTCGACCGGGTGCTCGGAGGCGGCCTGGTGCCGGGTGCGGCGATCCTGCTCGCCGGAGAGCCCGGGGTCGGCAAGTCCACGCTCCTGCTCGAGGTCGCCGCCCGCACGGCTCAGAACAAACGGCGCACCCTCTACATCACCGGCGAGGAGTCGGCCTCCCAGGTCAGGCTGCGGGCCGACCGCACTGACGCGGTCCACGACGAGCTCTACCTCGCCGCCGAGACCGACCTCGGTGCCCTGCTCACCCACATCGAAGACGTGCGGCCCGAGCTGTTGGTGATCGACTCGGTGCAGACCATCTCGGCCTCCGACGTCGACGGGGTGCCCGGTGGCGTCAGCCAGGTGAAGGAGGTCGCCGCGGCCCTGATCCGGGTGGCCAAGACCCGCAACATCACCACGGTCCTGGTCGGCCACGTCACCAAGGACGGCACCATCGCCGGTCCGCGAGTGCTCGAGCACGTGGTCGACGTGGTGCTCCACTTCGAGGGCGACCGCAACTCCCGCTTCCGCATGCTGCGCGCGATGAAGAATCGCTTCGGCCCGGTCGACGAGGTCGGTTGCTTCGACCTCTCCGCCGAGGGCATCACCGCGGTCACCGACCCCAGTGGTCTCTTCGTCGAGCACCACAACCAGCAGGTGGCCGGCACCTGTGTCGCAGTCAGCATGGAGGGCCGCCGGCCGATGCTGGCCGAGGTGCAGTCCCTGGTCACGCTCACCCCCTCCGACAAGCCACGGCGTACGACGTCCGGCCTCGACTCCTCTCGAGTGGCGATGGTGCTGGCCGTGTTGCAGAAGCACGGCAACCTGCGGATGCACCAGAAGGACGTCTTCGCCTCCACGGTGGGCGGGGCGAAGCTCAACGAGCCGGCCACCGACCTGGCGATCGCGATCAGCCTGGCCTCCGCGACCTACGGTCGGCCGGCACCGCAGGGCATCGTGGCGATGGGCGAGCTCGGACTGGCCGGTGAGCTGCGCCGGGTCCGCGATCTGCCGCAACGGCTGGCCGAGGCAGCTCGACTGGGCTTCAAGTACGCCATCGTCCCCAGCGACCGCACCGGCAACGGACCGCGCGGCACGACCGAGGCGCGCATGCTCGACGGCATGGAGGTCATTGACGTGCCCGACATCGGGTCGGTGCTGCAGCTGCTCGGCTTCCGCGGGCCGGTCGACGCGACCACCTGAGCGTCGATGCCCGGCACGGGTGGAGGTCGCCGGCCAGGCCCCCGAACGTGCGCCGTCGCGAGAGCGGTTCAGGACGTGGCTCGGCACGGTGGAGAGGGGAGCCCCGGCGGTGCCACGGCGACTGACGACGACGCGGTCCAGGATGGGTGCTGCGCCGCGCGCAGCAGGCGACTTCCGTTCGACAGGCGTGGCCTAGACTCGCGCCATGATCGAACGCTCCGAGGACTCCCTGCGCCTGCGCGTGACCCTCGCGTCGATCGCTCCCGGGACGGCCCTGCGTGACGGCCTGGAGCGAATCCTGCGCGGACGCACCGGCGCCCTGATCGTGCTCGGCTACGACAAGGTCGTCGAGTCGATCGCCACCGGTGGGTTCACCCTTGACGTGCCGTTCACCGCGACCGGTCTGCGTGAGCTGGCCAAGATGGACGGCGCGATCATCGTCGACTCCGAGCTCACTCGCATCCACCGGGCCGCCGTACACCTGATGCCCGACCACACCATCCACAGCGAGGAGACCGGCACCCGGCACCGCACCGCCGACCGGGCCGCGCGGCAGACCGGGTTCCCGGTCATCTCCGTCTCGCAGTCGATGCAGATCATTGCCGCCTACGTCGGCGAGACCCGTCACGTGCTCGAGGACTCCGCCCAGATCCTCTCCCGCGCGAACCAGGCCCTGGCCACTCTCGAGCGCTACAAGCTGCGTCTCGACGAGGTCTCCAGCACCCTGTCGGCGCTCGAGATCGAAGACCTCGTCACTGTCCGCGACGTGGCCGTGGTGGCCCAGCGTCTCGAGATGGTCACCCGCATCGCCCGCGAGATCGAGGACTACGTGCTCGAGCTGGGCACCGACGGCCGACTGCTCTCACTCCAGCTCGAGGAGCTGATCACCGGCGTCGACACCGAGCGCGAGCTGGTGATTCGCGACTACCTGCCGACCGGCCGCAAGGCCAAGACGCCCGAAGACGTCCTGGCCCGACTGGAGACTCTGTCCCCCACTGACCTGGTCGATCCGTCGGCGGTGGCCAAGGCTCTGGGCCTGGGCGCCAGCGAGCACCTCGACGGTGCAGTCGCTCCTCGCGGGTTCCGCCTGCTGGCCAAGGTGCCGCGGCTCCCGGCACCTGTCGTCGACCGGCTCGTCGAGCACTTCGGCACCCTGCAGAAGCTGCTCTCCGCAGGCATCGACGACCTGCAGGCGGTCGACGGTGTCGGCGAACTGCGGGCCCGCAGCGTGCGCGAGGGCCTCTCCCGACTGGCCGAGTCCAGCATCCTCGAGCGGTACGTCTGAGTTGAGACGCGCAAGCGGATCAACTGAAGGTGGTCGAGCGAGTAGTTGAGACGCGCAAGCGGATCAACTGAAGGTGGTCGAGCGAGCGGCACGCCTGAGGAACGAAGGCGTGACCCGCGTGTCGAGACCCGGTGAGCCGAGAGCAGACCCCAACCAAGGCCGAGAGCCGAGCAGACCCTCAGCCGTTGGGCTCCACGGCCCCCGACGGTGACGCCGACGACGAAGGCTTCTTCTCGTCAGAGGTCTTCTTCTTCGGCTTCGGCTTCGGCTTCTCGGTCTTGTAGACCTTCTTCGGCTGCGGGTTGACCAACTCGAACTTGTCGGAGGTCGGCTCGCCACCCAGGGCCGCGGCCTCGACGTGATACCAACCGGCCTCTGCCCACTTCGCCGACCGGCTGCAGTCGTCGTCGGAACGACGACCGTTCCACACCAGGGTCACCTTGGTGGTGGTCGCGGAGCGGACCACGACGTCCTGGCTGGGCACCGTGGCGCACTGCTGGCTGCTCCAGATCAGGTCATTGCCGGAGGTGATCTTGATGACCATGGTCGAGTTGGAGACCTGGAAGGTGCAGGCCTCCTCGACACCGGTCAGCAGGAACGGGATCTCGATGCGACCGCCCCCGACGCCACGGTCCAGATCCGGCTCGACGGTGACGTCCTCGGGCTTGCACGCACCGGTCGGCTGCGGCAGCGGCGTGCGGGTCTTCTTCGGCTTGGCCTTGCTGGTGTCGCTCGGGGTGGTCTGGGTGGTGGTCGTCGCCGACGGTTCCCCGGCCGCCTGCTCGGCGACCCCGGAGCCGGAGTCGCCGGCACTGTCCTCACCGTCGTTGCCCGACCCGAGGAGCCGGGCAAATCCGAAGATCAACAGGAACGCCAGACCGAGAACCAGGGCGCGCCGTACCCAGTAGACGCGGGCGGGCAGAGGACCCCGCGGCCGGGCGACGTTGCTCATGCGCCAACGGTATCCAGCGGCCGGCCCGGATCCGGGGAGCAACACCCACGCGCGGTTCGACAACCCGTAACATGCGCGGCGTGAGCGACCTCCATTCCCCGGTTCTCGCGTGGTACGACGAGCACGCGCGCGCATTGCCCTGGCGGGGCAACGGGGCCACCGCGTGGTCGGTGATGGTCTCGGAGTTCATGCTCCAGCAGACGCCGGTGGTGCGGGTGCTCCCGATGCATGCGCAGTGGCTGGAGCGCTGGCCCACGCCGACAGCTCTCGCCGATGACGACTCCGGTGAGGCGGTCCGTGCCTGGGGCCGGCTCGGCTACCCGCGCCGCGCCCTTCGCCTGCACGCGGCAGCCGTGGCCATCCGGGACCAGCACGGCGGCCAGGTGCCCGAGTCGTACGACGACCTGGTGGAGCTGCCCGGCGTCGGGGACTACACCGCGGCCGCGATCGCCTCCTTCGCCCACGGCCGACGCCACGTCGTGCTCGACACGAACGTTCGACGGGTGCTGGCCCGGGCGGTGAGCGGCGAGGAGTTCCCACCTCCATCCGTCCGCAAGGCCGAGCGCGAGCTCGCCACCTCGCTCCTGCCCGAGGACGCACCGACCGCTGCCACCTGGGCGGTCGCCACGATGGAGCTGGGCGCCCTGGTCTGCACGGCCACCAACCCCGACTGCGACCGCTGCCCGATCACTGACCGGTGCGCATGGGTGGCCGCCGGTCGGCCGGCGTACGACGGACCCGCACGGAAGGTGCAGAGCTGGGCCGGAACCGACCGTCAGGTCCGCGGCCGGCTGCTCGCAGTGGTGCGCGAGAGCGCCGGGGCGGTGCCGCGGCGGCGACTGGACCAGGTCTGGACCGACGACGCGCAACGGGAACGAGCCCTGGCCAGCCTGGTCGTCGACGGGTTGCTGGTGCGGGTCGAGCCCGACCATTTCGCCCTGCCCTGAAATGACGACAGTCCCCGACGCTGCCCGTCCGGAAGAACGGAAGCGTCGGGGACTGTCGCTCGGATCGGGTCAGTCGTCCGCGTGGGGGACGTCGACCGGGCCGTCGCTGTCGTCGGGACCCTCGGTGGTCTCACCGAGCACATCGCCCGAGACCACGTCGACCGGCTCCAGCGGAAGGCTGTCTGGCATGGCGCCCACCTTCTGGCCCTTGAACGTGAACGTTGCCGTGGGGCCTTCGCCCTCGACATCGACGAGCACGATCTGGCCGGGACCGACCTCTCCGAACAACATCTTCTCGGCGAGGACGTCCTCGATCTCGCGCTGGATCGTGCGACGCAGCGGACGCGCACCCAGCACCGGGTCGAAGCCACGCTCGGCGAGCAGGTTCTTCGCGTTCTGGGTGAGCTCGAGGGACATGTCGCGGTCCTTCATGCGCAACTCGACCGAGGCCACCATGTTGTCGACCATCGAGACGATCTGCTCCTGCGACAGCGGCGGGAAGACCACGATCTCGTCGACGCGGTTGAGGAACTCGGGCCGGAAGTGCTGCTTGAGCTCCTCGGTGACCTTCGCCTTCATCTTGTCGTAGGTGCCCTGGGTGTCGGACGCGTTGCCGAAGCCCAGGCTCACCCCCTTGGAGATGTCGCGGGTGCCGAGGTTCGTGGTCATGATGATGACGGTGTTCTTGAAGTCGACCACCCGGCCCTGGGAGTCGGTCAGGCGACCTTCTTCCAGGATCTGCAACAGCGAGTTGAAGATGTCGGGGTGGGCCTTCTCGACCTCGTCGAAGAGCACCACGGAGAACGGCTTGCGGCGTACCTTCTCGGTCAGCTGGCCGCCCTCTTCGTAGCCGACGTAGCCGGGAGGCGAACCGAAGAGTCGCGAGACGGTGTGCTTCTCGGAGAACTCCGACATGTCGAGCTGGATCAGCGCGTCCTCGTCGCCGAACAGGAACTCGGCCAGCGTCTTGGACAGCCAGGTCTTGCCGACACCGGAGGGGCCGGCGAAGATGAACGAGCCACCGGGGCGCTTGGGGTCCTTCAGGCCGGCACGGGTGCGTCGGATCGCACGGGAGAGCGCCTTGACGGCCTCCTCCTGGCCGATGACGCGCTTGTGCAGCTCGTCCTCCATCTTGAGCAGCCGGGTCGACTCCTCCTCGGACAGCTTCACGATCGGGATGCCCGTCGCGACGGCGAGAACCTCGGCGATGAGCTCCTCGTCGACCTCGGCGACGACGTCCATGTCACCGGCGCGCCACTGCTTCTCGCGCTCGGACTTCTTCAGGCTCAGCTGCTTCTCCTCGTCGCGCAGCGACGCGGCAGCCTCGAAGTCCTGGCCGTCGATGGCGGCCTCCTTGCGCTGACGCACCTCGGCGATCTGCTCGTCGAACTTGCGCAGGTCCGGCGGCGCGGTCATCCGGCGGATCCGCAACCGGGAGCCGGCCTCGTCGATCAGGTCGATCGCCTTGTCGGGCAGGAACCGGTCGGAGATGTAGCGGTCGGCCAGCGTCGCGGCCGAGACCAGCGCCTCGTCGGTGATGGTCACCCGGTGGTGTGCCTCGTAGCGGTCACGCAGGCCCTTGAGCATCTCGATCGTGTGCGCGATCGAGGGCTCGTTGACCTGGATCGGCTGGAAGCGACGCTCGAGGGCGGCGTCCTTCTCGAGGTACTTGCGGTACTCGTCGAGCGTGGTGGCGCCGATGGTCTGCAGCTCGCCACGGGCCAGCATCGGCTTCAGGATCGAGGCCGCGTCGATGGCTCCTTCAGCGGCGCCGGCACCCACGAGCGTGTGGATCTCGTCGATGAACAGCACGATGTCGCCGCGGGTGCGGATCTCCTTGAGCACCTTCTTCAGGCGCTCCTCGAAGTCACCGCGGTAGCGCGAACCGGCCACCAGCGCACCCAGGTCGAGGGTGTAGATGTGCTTGTCCTTGAGCGTCTCGGGCACGTTTCCCTTGACGATGTCCTGGGCCAGGCCCTCGACGATCGTGGTCTTGCCGACGCCGGGTTCACCGATCAGGACAGGGTTGTTCTTCGTGCGTCGCGACAGGATCTGCATGACACGCTCGATCTCCTGCTCGCGCCCCACGACGGGGTCCAGCTTGCCCTCGCGGGCCTGCTGGGTCAGGTTGCGACCGAACTGGTCGAGCACCAACGAGGAGGACGGGGCCTCCGAGCCGCTGCCCGAGGGGGCGCCTGCGGCGGCGCTCTCCTTGCCCTGGAAGCCGGAGAGCAGCTGGATGACCTGCTGGCGGACCCGGTTGAGGTCGGCGCCGAGCTTCTGCAGCACCTGGGCGGCAACGCCCTCGCCCTCGCGGATCAGGCCGAGCAGGATGTGCTCGGTGCCGATGTAGGAGTGACCGAGCTGCAGTGCCTCGCGCAGGGACAGCTCGAGCACCTTCTTGGCGCGAGGCGTGAAGGGGATGTGGCCGCTGGGCGCCTGCTGGCCCTGGCCGATGATCTCCTCGACCTGGGCGCGCACGGCCTCAAGCGAGATGTCGAGGCTCTCGAGTGCCTTCGCAGCGACACCCTCACCCTCGTGGATGAGGCCGAGCAGGATGTGCTCGGTCCCGATGTAGTTGTGGGAGAGCATGCGTGCCTCTTCTTGGGCAAGCACGACCACCCGACGGGCTCGGTCTGTGAACCGCTCGAACATGTACGCACTCCTCAAACTCAGGTACCAGCGCCCCGGGACGGGAGAGGCGCGGACATTGGTACCAACGTCTGGCTCCACCCTACGTGTTCCCGCCGAGAGTCATATCCGCTCTCAGCGAACAGGATCGCCTCAGACGAGCGCCGGCGGCCCCTGAAGGACCGCCGGCGCCGAAGCAGTTGCCTAGTGGGCGGCGGTGTAGGCCGCGCGCACGTCGGCCGGGATGCGGCCGCGATCGGGGACGTCGTGCCCGTTCTCACGCGCCCAGGCGCGGACCTCGGCCGCGTTGGACCCCGTCGCACCCGAGGAGGCTGAGGAGCCCGCCTTGCGACGGCCGGCGAGCTTGCGGCCATGGCCGACGTACGGCGCCAACGCCTCACGCAGCTCTGTGGCGTGAGCCTCGTTCAGGTCGATCTCGTAGGTCACGCCGTCGAGCCCGAACGTCACGGTCTCGCTGGCCTCACTCTCGTCGATGTCGTCGACCAGGATGATATTCACCTTTTGAGCCATGATCTCCTCATTCTCGTCAATTGCATTCCGATGCGCAGATCATTGCACAGAGATATTGTCGGGAGAATATCCGCGACCCGCATCCACAATTGTCTCCAAATGAATTCGATGTGAGCATTCCCGCCTGATTCTTTTTGCGCCGGGGAGCACGGGTAGTTTGGGGCGCATGTCCCAGCCCACTCCGGCGCTCCCCGAAGACGCCATCCTGCTGCACATCGGCCCGCACAAGACCGGCACCACCGCGATCCAGGGCATCCTCGCCGCCGCACGCGAGGACCTTCTGCAGCACGCAGTGACCTATCCCGGACGCCATGGCGCCCACCACGGCCACGCTCGCGCGCTTCGTCAGCACCCGGCGGGCTGGACCAACGACACCGAAGAAGTCCCGAGCGAGAAGCAATGGGCAAACTTCGCGCGCAAGGTCAGGAACACGCCCGGGCGGGTCGTGGTCAGCAGTGAGTTCTTCGCACAGTCCGAGCCTGAGGAGATTGCCCGGGCGGTCGCCGATCTCGACCCCGAGAGACTCCATGTCCTCATCGCCGCCCGCAATCCCGGTTCGATCGCCCTGTCGACCTGGCAGCAGGTTCTGAGGGACGGCAAGGCCGGGCACCTGTCCGAGTGGCTGGACAAGGGCTTCAAGCGGCCGAGTCCGGCGGTGGTGTCGAGAGGCTTCTGGTCGTGGGCCGACACCGCAACCCTGGTCGAGCGCTGGAGCGAGGTGCTCCCCGTCGACCGGATCCGGGTCGTCGTGATCGACGAAGCCGACCGAGCACTCCTGCCCGCCACGTTCGAGCAGCTCCTCGACCTTCCGCCCGAGTTCCTCTCCACCCGAACTCCCGCTTTCAGCAACCGTGGGTTGACGGCCCCCGAAGCCGAACTCTTGCGACAGGTCATTGAGGAGAACCGCGACCGGCTGACCTGGACCCAGTTCTCGCTGATGATCCGCTACGGGATGGTGGCGCGCATTCTCAAGGAGCGCCGCCCCGACTCGGATGAACCCAAGAGTGCCCTGCCTCCCTGGGCTGTCGAGCAGGCCCAGGTCGAAGCAGACTCCATCATCGATCGCCTCCGGGCCTCCGGTGTCGCCGTCAGCGGTGACCTCGAGAACCTGCGCCGACTTCCCGCCACCGGAGAGACGCCAGAGTTCGACCAGATCCCCATCTCCATCGCAGTCCAGGGAATCTCCGGTGCCATCACCTCGGCCCTCAAGGGCATCGACCAGGCCGATGCCCGTGGTCGCGAGGAGGCTCTCCGGGAGGTCCGGCTGGCCCGCAAGCCCCGCAAACCTGGCCGAAGGAAGCGGCAGGTCGACGAGATGAGCACTCGGGAGCTGATCACGGTTCTGAACTCGCGGGTCAAGGCTGGCCTCCGTCGTCGCCTCGATCCGCGGATCCGTCGCAAAGCCTGAGGCCAACGGTTGGGATCGGCCCCACATCACGCCCTAGGGTGATTTCCCTGCCGCCGACGCACCAGCTCGACCCGACGCACCCCAGATCAGACCGGAAGGAACCTCCACCATGAGCAACGAGGCGCGTCCCCTCTTCTCGATCGTGAGCGCCGTCTACAACGTCGCTCCCTATCTGCCCGACTTCATCGCCTCGATCGAGCGTCAGACCCACGAGCTCGACGACGTGGAGATCCTGATGATCGACGACGGGTCCACGGACGAGTCGCCCCGTCTCCTCGCCGAGTGGGCGAACAGTCGTCCCCAGACCGTGCGGGTCATCACCCAGGAGAACGCCGGCCAAGGAGCCGCTCGCAACGCCGGCATCAAGGCCGCCCGCGGCCAGTGGATCACGTTCCCCGACCCTGACGACGTCGTCAACGACAAGTACCTCCAGGTGGTGGCCGGCTTCCTCGAGGCGCACCCCGATACGCACATGGCCGCAACGCACCGACTGATCTGGAACGAGGCTGAGGACAAGCTCACCGACCGGCACCCGCTGCGCTCGATGTTCCACGCCAACCCGTACGTCGACCTGTCCCTCAACCCCGAGAGGTTCCACGGCAGCTCGCCTGCGACTTTCTTCCGGCTCGACCGGATCCGTGACCTCGACCTGGAGTTCGACGGTCGCATCCGGCCGAACTTCGAGGACGGTCACTTCAACTCCCGCTACCTGCTGAGCTTCGAGCAGCCGCGGGTCGGGTTCCTCGACGCCGCCCGCTACCACTACCGCAAGCGGGCCGACGACAGCTCCACCCTGCAGACCGCGCAGGCACATCCAGGCCGTTACAACGTCGTGCCCGAGCTCGGCTACCTCGACCTGGTCAAGCGAGCACGCGAGCTGCACGGCCAGGTGCCGCGCTGGCTGGAGTCCTTCCTCCTCTACGAGCTGCACTGGTACTTCAAGGCGACGGACTCCCACGCGGCCTCCACGGGCCGCCCGCAAGGGGGGCCGATCACGGATGAGTTCCACGCCGTGGCCGCCGAGATCCTCGGACAGATCGACGTCGACGAGGCGTTGCGCTACGTCCCGCCGTCGGTGCCCGGGCAGACCCGGCTGATCCTCGCGCACGGCTACGACGACCAGCCGTGGCACGACCCGTTCGTGCACCTCAAGAAGTTCGATGTCGACCAGGTGATCGTCAAGGCGTCGTACTTCTACACCGGCGAGCTTCCGACCGAGGTGTGGCGTGCCAACGGTGAGCCGATCGAGCCGCTGCACTCCAAGATCCGCGACCTCGAGTTCTACGGGCGCACCTTGATGCACGAGCGTTCGGTGTGGCTGCCCGCCAACCGATCCCTGCAGCTCGACCTCGACGGCGCCGCCGTCGACATCGTCTACGAACGCCCTTACGGGCCGACCAGAGTCGCTCCACCCGGTCAGATCCGCTGGTTCGGCAGCCCGCTGTCCCAGCGCGCTCGCAGCCGGATCCCGAAGCACCTGCAGGTCAAGAAGCCCGAGTCCAGGCAGGGCAAGATCGCCCAGAAGCTGATGCGGACGCCGCAGGTTCGCAAGAAGTATGCCGACGCCTGGGTCCTGATGGACCGAGTGCACGACGCGGCCGACAGTGGCGAGATCCTGTTCCGCTACCTGCGCGCCAACCACCCCGAGATCAACGCCTGGTTCGTCCTGGAGAAGGGCGGCAAGGAGTGGGAGCGGTTCCGCAAGGAGGGCCACGGCGACCGTCTCGTCGCCTACGGCTCGCTCCAGTGGCGGCTGCTGCTCGCACACGCGAAACACCTCTTGTCGTCCCACGCGGACGCGGCTGTGGTGGCGCCGGCGGAGATCACTGAGTTCACGCCCCGCAACTGGCGCTTCCACTTCCTGCAGCACGGCGTCATCAAGGACGACATCTCATCGTGGCTGGACCCCAAGGAGATGGACACCTTCGTGGTCAGCACTCGCCAGGAGATGGCCTCGATCGCCGGCGACCACACGCCGTACGTCTTCACCACCCGCGAGGTCGCCCTGACCGGACTGCCGCGGTTCGACCGGCTGCGCGAGGTCGGCCTGCGGTTCCCCCCCGACAAACGCGATCTGCTGCTGGTCACCCCGACGTGGCGAAACGGCTTGCTGCCCCCGGTGATCAAGGGCAGCCAGCGTCGCGAACTCGACAGCTCGCTGCTCGAGTCCGACTTCGTGCAGCAATGGATGTCCTACATCTGCGACGAGAAGCTGGCCGAGGCGTGCACCCGACACGGGCTGAAGCTCGGATTCCTGCCGCACCCGAACCTCCAGCCACTGCTGCCGATGATGGAGCTGCCCGACCACGTGCTCCCGCTCTCCTACGAGGGTGGTGACCCGCAGGAGCTGTTCGCCCGCGCCCGCGCCGTGGTCACCGACTTCTCCTCGATCGCGTTCAACGCCGCCTACCTGCAGCGTCCCGTCGTCTACTTCCAGTTCGACGCCGACACCGTGCTCGGAGGTGGCCACGTCGGCCGGGCCGGCTACTTCGAGTACCCCCGGGACGGCTTCGGCCCGGTCGAGGAGGACAAGGACTCAGCGGTGGCCGCCACCATCGAGGCCCTCGACCACGGCCCGGACCCGCTGCCGGCGTACCAGGCCCGCATCGACGCCAGCTTCCAGGAGCGCGACGGCAAGTGCTGCGAGCGGGTCGTGGCCCACGTGCGGCTGACCGAGGGCAACCGGTCCCGGTTGCCCGCCGAGCCGACCCCGGCGATGCCCGAGACGGCATCGCGATCATGAGCGAGCCCCGCGTCGTCGCGGTGATGGGCAGCTGCATCACCCGCGACAACTTCAACTCCCGGTTCAACCCTGACTACAAGGCGTGGTTCCAGGTGGGGGCGACCACCAACCAGAGCTCGATGATCGCCTTGATGTCACCGCCGGTGGACACGCCGTGGGAACCGCTCGAGCCGATGAAGCCCTACGGTCTGTGGAACGTCGCCTCCGACCTCAACCGCGAGATCCTCGACCTCATCGCCGAGAACCCGCCGGACCTGCTCATCCTCGACTTCTTCGGTGACGTGCACTTCGGCGTCCTGCGCATGGCCGACGGTCGCTTCGTGACCAACAACCGGTGGCGGATCCACAAGACCGACCTCTATCAGCGGCTGATCGACGACGAGCGCACCGAGGCGCTGAGCTGGCAGACCGACGCGGACGCCTACTTCGACCTGTGGACCGAGGCGATGGACCGCTTCGCAGCCTTCGTCGTCGAGAACTGCCCCACCACGCGGGTTGTCGTGCACTGCGGGTTCAACGCCACCGAGGTGATGCGGCCCAACCTGCCGATCCCGGGACGACTGCACCCCGGCAACCCCGCGGCCCAGCGCACGACCAAGCGGGGCAACGCCTTCTGGCGACGACTCAACGACCACGCCCGTACGACGTACGGCTGGGACCACATCGACCTCGGCGCTGAGTCCTACACAACGTTCAAGGAGCACCCGTGGGGGCCCTTCGACGTGCACTACACGATGGACTACTACCACCGGTTCCTCGGCGAGCTGCACCGACTCGCGCTGCGGGACGACCTGCCCGGCGACGTGATGGCGAAGGTCGACGAGATCGCCGACGCGTCCGCGGACCGGGTCCGCACCGAGCTCGACCAGCTCAGCACGGCCTTCGACGCGGTGGTGAATCCTCCCGAGCACGAGGCGCCCTCCGGATGGCGGAAGCTGCTGCCGACCAGGCCCCGTCCCGACTCCGTCCCGGGTCTGCCTGCCGAGGTGGCTCGGCTCGACCACGAGCTGCTCGAGACCCTGCGCGGCACCGTCGACGACGAGACATTCGATCGCGTTGCGCAGCTGCCGGCCAGCGCCGACGAGCACGTCACCGCTCTTCGCAGCATCTGGCTGGCGCGGATCGAACGCAGGCGCGACACGGACGGATCCCCATGATCGAGGCACAGGAGGACATCAAGATGACCACAGTGGCCGTCGTCGGTCAGGGGTACGTCGGACTCCCTGTCTCCATGGGCGCGGTGCGGGCGGGTTGCACCGTGATCGGGATCGACATCGACACCGCTCGGGTCGAGCGCCTGCGTGCGGGCGACTCGTTCATCGAGGACGTCAGCTCCGGAGAGCTCAGCGACGCGCTCGCCTCGGGCCGCTACACCGCGACCAGCGACTGGTCCGGGATCGGCGCGTTCGACGTCTGCGTGATCACGGTGCCGACGCCGCTGCGCCAGGGGGCGCCCGACCTGACCTACGTCGAGGAGTCCGGCCGCGCGATCGCGCCGCACATCAAGCCGGGCGCCACGATCATCCTCGAGTCGACCACCTATCCCGGCACCACCGACCAGCTGCTCCTGCCGATCCTCGAGGCCGGCAGCGGCCTGAGCGCCGGCAAGGACTTCTTCCTCGGCTACAGCCCGGAACGGATCGACCCCGGCAACCAGACCTTCGGCCTGGCCAACACCCCCAAGGTGGTCTCCGGCATCGACAAGGAGTCCCTGGCCAGGGTGCGGCAGTTCTACGACCTGTTCGTCGAGCAGACCGTGCCGGTCTCGAGCACCCGGACCGCGGAGATGACCAAGCTCCTCGAGAACACCTTCCGACACGTCAACATCGCGCTGGTCAACGAGATCGCCACGGTGTCGCGGGATCTCGGCGTCGACGTCTGGGAGGCCATCGACGCGGCCGGCAGCAAGCCGTTCGGGTTCATGAGGTTCACCCCCGGCCCGGGGGTCGGCGGGCACTGCCTGCCGATCGACCCATCCTACCTCCTGTGGCAGGTGCGCCAGACCTCACGGGGCGACATCCGGATGATCGCCGCGGCCAACGACATCAACGACCACATGCCCGACTACGTCGTGGCCCGGTTGCAGGCCGGACTGAATCGGCGCCGGCTCGCGGTCAACGGTGCCAAGGTGCTGGTGCTCGGTCTGGCCTACAAGAAGAACGTCGGTGACATCCGGGAGTCCCCCGCCCTCACGGTGCTCCAGCAGCTGCAGGCCCTGGGAGCCGACGTACGGGTCGCTGAGCCGTTCACCGAGGACGCCCAGATGCCTCGGGGTGTCCTCCGGGCCGAGGCGGACGCCGACGGCCTGGCGTGGGCCGACGCGGCCGTGCTGCTCACCGACCACGACCAATTCGACTACGACCTGTTGTCGACCTCGGAGACCTACGTCCTCGACACCCGCAACCGGTGTGCCGGCCCGCAGGTGGAACTGCTCTGAGCCCCCGAGGTCTCTGAGTCCCGGGCCGCTACTCTTGCTGCTCCATCCCGCAGTGAGGTGTTCATGACGGTGCCCGATGTCAGTGTGATCATCCCGGCGTACAACGCGTTGCCCTGGTTCCACCGTTGCCTGGACTCGCTGGAGGCACAGACCATCGGCACCGACCGGATGGAGATCATCGTCATCGACGACGGGTCCACCGACGGGACCGCGGAGGAGATCGACCGGCGGGCGCGGGCCACGGAAGCGCTCTACCGGGTCGAGCACCACCCCGCGTCCGGCGGCCCCGCTGGGCCGCGCAACCGTGGTCTGGACATCGCCACCGGCCGCTACGTCTACTTCGTCGACGCTGACGACTACCTCGGCGTCGAAGCGCTGGAACGCCTGGTCGCCGTCGCCGACAGGGAGGGATCCGACGTCGTCGCGGGCAGCCTGGCCAGTGACTCCGAACGCGGCGTCGGCGCATCGGCATTTCGCAAGACGGATCTGGACGCCGACCTCTTCACCTCCCAGGCCTACTGGTCCATCTCTGTCCTCAAGCTCTACCGGCGGAGCATGCTGGAGGAGCACAAGATCAGGTTCCCCACCGAGTTCCCGGTGCTCAGCGACCAGCCGTTCGCGGTCCTCGCCTACCTGCGCGCCGCCAAGATCAGCCTCCTCGCCGACTACGAGTACTACTGGGTCGTCCTGCGGGATGACGGTGGCAACATCACCTACTCCGGCAAGGCCGCCAGCCGGGTCGACGTCATCGAGTCGATGTGTGCCCTGCTGGTCCGCGAGGTGCCCGATCCCGAGAACCGGGGCCGCCTGCTGGCCCGACACTTCCAGCTCGAGCTGCAGCGCGTCCTCCTGGCTCTTCCTGAGCTCGACCCGGCCGAGCAGCGAGAGCTCATGGCCCGGATCCGCGCCCTCGTCGAGGAGCACCTCACCCCGCCCGTCGCGACGTGGCTCAGCCCCGACATGAGACTGCTCTACCACCTGGTCGGCCGCGGCCTTCACGACGAGGTGGTCACCGCCGCCGCCGACGAGTCGGTGCGGAACAGGTCCTGGAAGGTCGGCATCAGCGACGGTCGGGCTCACGCCCTGCTGCCCTTCTTCCGCGATGCAGCCGTCGGGGTCCCCGACGAGGTGTACGACGTCACCGAGCGGTTCGGGTTCAGACAGCACCTGACGTCCGTCTCCTGGAGCGGGGCGACCCTGCATCTGGAGGGCGTAGCAACCTGGGACCGGGCACCCGCCGATTCCGTGGGCACCGTGACGGTGCGTCTGCACAGTCGCGACGATCCCGGGACCGACCACCTCGTGACGGCTCGACGAGGGGAGGACGACACGTTCCGAGCCGACCTCGACACCCTCGCTCTCGACGGCGACCGGCTGCATGACGCGATCTGGGACGTCTACACACAACTGACCCACGAGGGCCTCACCCGGGAGCAACAGGCACGGCTCGACGAAGACGCGATCTCCGGAGACCAGCCCTTCCTGCACTGGGAGACCACGGACGGCTGGACCGTCGCGTCCTACCTCAGTCCCGGCCGGCGCCTGAAGCTGGACGTCGGGCAGCAGAAGCACCGCGTCGGCAAGATGCTGCGTGACTGGCAGGTCTCCTGGCAGACCGGGGACCTGGTGGTCGAAGGCCGGCTCGACCTCGACCTGGATGCGCCGTTGAGTCTGATCGCCCGGGGTGACGCCGGCTCGGTCGAGCACGAGGTGGCGCTCTCCGCCGGGGAGTTCAGCGGACGGATCCCGGTCGGCGGCCTCGAGCCCGGCAGATGGACGATTCGGCTCCGTGCCGGACTGCCCCCGCACCACGAGAGGTTCCCGGTTCCGGCGCCCACCGGGCTGGGCAGCCACACCACGGGCAAGGGGCTGCGACAGGTCGTCACGGAGGCGGTCACCCTGAAGGGTGGCAAGCTCGCCCTTGACGTCGCTGCGTCGAGCCCACTGCGATCGGTGACCCAGGCGCTCCGCCAGCGGGGCGCGGGCCAGGAGAAGCCCTAGTGCACACCGGCAGTCCGGGTCAGACTGGACGCCCTGACCGGACCCTTCGAGTTCAGTCCCTGCGGGCCTCGACCACACGCCTGCGGATTCGACCAGCCGACCTGCGGGCCCGGCTTCCGGCCCTGCGGAGCGGGCTGACCGACAAGCGGGCGACGTCCTTCTCGAGGGCGGCGATGCGCTTGCGGGATTCGATGTTCTCCGCGTGCGCGGTGCGGGCGAGCCGGTGAAGCTCGTCGATCCGCCGGCCGAGCTGCGACTCGGTCTCACAGGCGGCCAGATCCTTGTCACTCCACGGCTCAGCGGCCTCCGTGCGGGAGAAGTCCCAGAGATGACCGAAGCGGTCGAAGTCATCGGCATACAGCTCTTCGATGCGCTCGCGTACCCCGTTCTCGAAGAGCGCCCCGATGGGCCGTAGTGGCGTCGGGTTCGCACGTGGGACGTGCACCTCACCGTCGTATCCGACCTTCTCCACGTGCTCGGAGAGATCGCTCGTGAGCTGCTTGAACTCGCCGATCTCATAGATGCGGGTGTAGGGGATCGCGTGCTCGATCAGCATGTCGACCTGCCCACGGAAGTGCGGGTCTCGACGGAGCATGTGCTCGGGTTCGTTCTCGAAGAAGGCAACGAACTTTGCGAAGTCCTCGATGACGCTCTCGCGGGTGAGTGGATGACGCGGGTACCAGTCCCGGTTCCTGAACTGCGTGATGTGCGGGTTCTCCATCAGGACCTTGTTCTGCCAGGCGGAGAACAGGCGGAGCCTCGGGTCACGCACGACCGCGAAGATGAACCAGTCGTTGTCGGGGCGAATCTCGGCCCGCTGTTCTGCGGTCAGCTGGTTCAGACGTGGAGACACCTGCCACAGGTCACGGTTGTGCACAGCCTCCGAGTCCGCGATGTAGCCGCTCCAGCCGGCCTTGAAGGTGGAGAGGTCTTCCCCTGCAAGGTCCGCCATCATCCACTTCAGACTGGTGCAGGCGTTCTTGTTCAACGACTCGAACATCACCTTGGCCTCGGGTGCGAGGTAGGTCCGCAAGACCGCGCCGGGCACGTCACGCATCGCTTGGAACATCGCGTCGTCCGGCGTTGACAGTTCCTCGCTCATGACCGAAAGCATAGGCTGAGGCTATCTGGCGCTACGCCGGGGCGTTGCGGTGGAAAACGATTTCGAGACCGATGAGCGTCAGGTGCGGCGCGAACGAGGTCAGGGTGCCGCACTCGTCGAGCACGATCGGCGCCATGTGGCCCGTCGCCACGACGTTCACCGATCCGCTCGGCTCGCCCAGCTCGGCGAGCATGCGGGTGGTCAGGCCGTCGACCATGCTGGAGTAGCCGTAGAGCATGCCGGACTGCAACGCCTCGACGGTGTTCTTGGCGATCACGTTGCGCGGCCGCAGGATCTCGACCTTGCGCAGCTGGGCGCCCCGTCGGCCGAGCGCCTCGAGGGAGATCTCGAGCCCGGGGGCGATGGCGCCGCCGATGTACTCGCCCCGGGCGCTGACCACGTCGAACGTGGTGGCGGTGCCGAAGTCGACCACCACCGTGGGCCCCTCGAAGAGGTGTGCCGCGGCGAGCGCGTTGATGATGCGGTCGGCGCCGACCTCGCGGGGGTTGTCCATCAGCACGGGCACCCCGGTGCGGATGCCGGGCTCGACCACGACCGCAGGCACGTCGGCGAAGTGGGCGGTCAGCATCTCGCGCCACTCGTGCAGCACCGCCGGAACGGTGGAGCACACCGCGATGCCGGTGAGGTCCGCCTCGTCGAGTGCGCCCGCGACGAGGCCGCGGACCAGCACTGCCCATTCGTCCGACGTACGTCGTTCGTCGGTGGAGACCCGCCAATCGGCGGCCACCTCGCCCTGCTGCAGGATCCCGATGACGGTGTGGCTGTTGCCGATGTCGGCAGCCAGGACGGTCACGGCCGCAGGTCCATCGCGATGTCCATGACCCGTGCGGAGTGGGTCAGAGCGCCGACGGCCAGGAAGTCGACCCCGGTGGCGCCGTATGCGGCGGCGTCCTCGAGGGTGAGCCCGCCGGAGGACTCGAGGGTGGCCCGGCCGGCGGTGAGCGCCACCGCCTCCCGCAGGGTGGCCGGGTCCATGTTGTCGAGCAGGATCTGGTCGACCCCGATCTCGAGCAGCTGGCGCAGCTGGTCGAGCGAGTCGACCTCGACCTGCACGGGCACCTTGGGATAGCGCGCACGGATCAGGTGGTAGGCCTCGACGACGCCGCCGGCGGCCACGACGTGGTTGTCCTTGACCAACGCCATGTCGGAGAGGGAGTGCCGGTGGTTCACGCCGCCACCGGCACGGACGGCGTACTTCTCGAGGTCGCGCCAGCCCGGGATCGTCTTGCGGGTGTCGCGCACCCGGGCACCGGTGCCCTCGAGCGCACGCACCCACGCGGCGGTCGCCGACGCGACACCGGAGAGGTGGCAGGTGAAGTTCAGGGCGGTCCGCTCGGCGGTCAGCAGGAGAGCGGTCGGCCCGGTCACGGAGAGCAGCACGTCGCCCTTGCTGACCCGGGCGCCGTCCTTGACCGGCCGCTCGACGGTGATGTCGTTGCCCATCACGTAGCGGAAGACCAGCTCACCGAGGGCCAGGCCGGCCACGGTGCCGTCCTCGCGGGCCACGAAGTCGGCCGTCTCGACCTGGTCGGCGGGTATCGTCGCCCAGCTCGTGACGTCGTCACCGGGCAGATCCTCGGTCAGGGCCGCGACAACGGCGGCGTGGACCTCACGGGCGTCGAGCCCGGCCTCGCCGAGCTCGTGGGCCAGGCCGGCGGGAACGTCGTCGCAGGCGAGAGCGACGATGTGGTCGATGGCGTTCATGGGCGGGCTCCTGCCGGCTCGACGGGGTGGGACGGGTCGGTCGACGGCGCCGGGTGGAAGGCGACGTCGAGCTCGTCACCGATGAACCTCGAGTCGTCGGCGGAACTCGCGTTGCCAACAAACCTCGAGTCGCCGACAAACCTTGAGTCGAAGTGCCCCGACCAGGCCTCGTCGCGCTCGGGGAAGTCCTCGCGCCAGTGAGATCCGCGGGTCTCTCCGCGGCCCAGCGCCGCACCGGCCAGCGCGGTGGCGATCGTGAGCAGGTTGGTGGCCTCCCAGGCCTCGACACCGAGAGCGCCGGTGGTGGTGACGAGCGCCGGCAGCTCGTCGAGGGCCTTGCGTACGCCGTCCTCGGTGCGCAGCACCCCGACGTAGTCGGTCATCAGCGTCTGCATCGTGGCCCGGACATCGGCGTCGGCGATGCGGGGAGCCCGCTGGTCCTCGACCGGATCGGCCCAGGACCGCAGCTCGCCCGGGAGTACGTCGGCGATGCGGCGCGAGAACACCAGGCCTTCCAGCAACGAGTTGGAGGCCAGGCGGTTGGCACCGTGCACGCCGGAGCAGGCGACCTCACCGGTGGCGTAGAGGCCCGGCAGGCTGGAGCGACCGAACAGGTCGGTGGCCACGCCTCCCGAGGCGAAGTGGTGGGCGGGCGCGACCGGGATCAGCTCGGTGACCGGATCGACGCCGTGGGAACGGCAGACGCCGAGGATGGTCGGGAAGCGCTTCTCCCAGAACTCCGCCCCGAGGTGGCGGGCGTCGAGCCACATGTGCGCCTTGCCGGTCTCGTGCATGCGGCGGGTGATCGCCTTGGCCACCACGTCACGGGGCGCGAGGTCGGCCAGCTCGTGCTGGCCCTGCATGAATCGGTTGCCTTCGAAGTCGACCAGGAACGCGCCCTCACCGCGGACGGCCTCGGAGATCAACGGTTGCTGGCCGCGGGAGTCGGGGCCGAGATACATCACGGTGGGGTGGAACTGCACGAACTCGAGGTCGCGCAGCACGGCACCGGCGCGCAGGGCCAGGGCCATGCCGTCGCCGGTGGAGACCGACGGGTTGGTCGACTGGGCGAAGACCTGCCCCAGTCCTCCGCTGGCGAGCACGACCGCACGGCAGTGCACGGCGCCCACGCCGTCTCGCTGGCCTTCTCCGATGACGTGGAGCGTCACGCCGGCGACGCCACCGTCGGCTGCGTGCAGCAGGTCGATGGCCAGCGCGTGCTGGATGACCTCGATCTCGGGGGCGGCCTCGACGGCGGCGATCAACGCACGCTGGATCTCGGCACCGGTCGCGTCGCCACCGGCGTGGGCGATGCGGTCGCGGTGGTGGCCACCCTCACGGGTCAGCGACAGCACGCCGTCGTGGTGGTCGAAGTTGGTGCCGAGGGCGATCAGCTCGCGGACGGCGTCCGGCCCCTCGGTGACCAGGACCCGCACGGCGTCGGTGTCACAGGCGCCGGCACCCGCGACCAGGGTGTCGCGCTCGTGCTGCTCGGGGGTGTCGCCCGGACCGAGCGCTGCGGCGATGCCACCCTGGGCCCATTGGGTGGAGCCGGCGTTGAGGACGTCCTTGGTGACCACGAGGACCGTGGCCCCGTCGTCCTCGGGGCGGGCGCGGAGCGCGGCGTGGATGCGCAGGGCGGCGGTCAGCCCGGCGATGCCGGACCCGATGACCACGACGTCGGAGCGCGTGGTCCAGCCGGGCTCGGGTGCGCTGAGGCGTCCCGGGAGACCGGCATTCTCGATGAGGGCCATTCGGGCAGATTAGCGGCTGGCGGTGACGTCGCCGCGCAGCAGGCCGGAGCCCTCGGGTGCCTCGGCCGGGTCGAACCCGGTGGCCAGCACCTTGTTGTCGGAGTCGACGAAGACGACGGACGGCTGGTATTCCTTGGCCTCCGCGGTGTCCATCTGCCCGTAGCCGATCAGGATCACCACGTCGCCGGGGTGCACGAGGCGGGCGGCGGCGCCGTTGATGCCGATCACGCCCGAACCGCGCTCGCCGGCGATCGTGTAGGTCTCGAGGCGGGCCCCGTTGGTGACGTCGACGATGTGGACCAGCTCGCCGGAGAGCAGGTCGGCGGCGTCGAGGAGGTCCTCGTCGATGGTCACCGATCCGACGTAGTGCAGATCCGCCTGGGTGACGGTCGCGCGGTGGATCTTGCTTTTCATCATGGTGCGCAGCATGTGCTGTCTCCCTTGTTGGTTACGGAGTTCGGAGAGCCACGGTGGGCTCCGGGTCGGTGGCGCCCAGGCGTGTCGTTCCCAGGTGCAGTGGCATGTTGTCGATCAGGCGGGTGGCGCCCACGCGGGCGGCGATGAGCACCCGGGCCTCACCGTGGTCGGGGGCGGGGCCAAGGTCGGTGCCCGTGACCACGAGGTAGTCGAGGTCGACGCCCTCGGAGGAACGCAGCTCGGCACGCGCCGCCGCCAACGCCGAGTCCACGCCGTGCGCCGCATTGTGCCGAGCCCGCAGCAAGGTGCGGGACAGGGCGACCGCGTGCTCGCGCTGGGTCGGGTCGAGGTAGCGGTTGCGGGAGCTCAGCGCCAGCCCGTCGGCCTCACGGACCGTCTCGGCCCCGACCACGTCGATGCCCATGCAGAGGTCGTCGACCATGCGCCGGATCAGGGTGAGCTGCTGGTAGTCCTTCTGCCCGAAGACAGCCACGTCGGGACGGACCAGGCCGAACAGCTTGGCCACCACGATCAGCACTCCGCGGAAGTGGCCGGGGCGGGTCGCGCCCTCGAGGATCTCCGCGAGCGGCCCGGGTTCGAGCGTCACCTGCGGTTCGATGACGCCACCCGGGCCGGAGCCGGGGTAGACCTCGTCGACCGCGGGAGCGAAGACGATGTCGACGCCGTGCTCGCCGCACAGCGCGAGGTCGGACTCGAGGGTGCGGGGGTAGCGGTCGAGGTCCTCACCGGCGCCGAACTGCAGGGGATTGACGAAGATCGAGACCACGACGGGCCCGTCGCCCACCTCGGCGCGGGCGGCGTCCATGAGGGAGGCGTGGCCGACGTGCAGGGCTCCCATGGTGGGCACGAAGCCGACCCGCCGACCGGCGCCACGGGCGTCGGCGAGCAGGCTGAGGAGCTCCTCGCGGGTGTTCGCGAGAACGGGCGTGGACGTCATCGTCGAACGGCCCCGGGCGACGGGATCGTGGGGGCGGCGGCACCGTCGAGGATGCGGGTGAGGGTGGCCGCCCGGATCGGCAGCAGACGACCGTCGGCCACCGCGCGGGAGAGCGTGGCGCGCGCCATGGCGACGTACGACGGCACGGTCTGGGGCGCGGAGACGAGCAGGTCGGCCAGGTGCGCACGAACCGTGTTCACGTCGCCACGCACGATCGGGCCGGTCAGTGCGGCGTCGCCGTGGTTGAGCGCGTTGTCGAGGGCCGCCTCGAGCAGTGGGCGGAGAGTTCCGGCGGGGTCGTCGCCTCCCGCCGCGGTCAGCATCTCCATCGCCTCGGCAACCAGGGTGACCAGGTGATTGGCACCGTGGGCCAAGCCCGCGTGGTAGAGGATCCGCTTGTCTTCGGCCACCCACATGGCGCGACCACCGAGGTCGGCCACCAGGGACTCGGTGAACCGGCGCTCGGCCGGACCCGCAGTCACCCCGAACACGATGTCGTCCAGCCGGTCGAGGTCGAGGGCAGTGCCGGTGAAGGTCATCGCCGGGTGCATGGCCACCGCACGGGCGCCGACGTCGGTGGCCGGCGCGAGCACCTCCAGCCCGTGGCGTCCGGAGGTGTGGACGACGAACTGGCCGTCGCGCAGCGAGCCGCTCGCCGCCAGCATCTGCGCGACGTTGCCGAGCATGTCGTCGGGCACGGTCAGCAGGAGGACGTCGCAGGCGCGGGCCACGGCACTGGGCTTGTCGACGACGACACCGGGCAGCAGTGCATCGATGCGGGTGCGGGAGGCGTCGGACTCACCGGCCACGGCCACGATCTCGTGGCCGGCGGTGCGGAGCGCGGAAGCGAGTACGGCGCCGACGCGTCCTGCGCCGACCACGCCGATACGGAGCGGTTCAGACATGGTGCTGCAAGCCTTTCGTTCCAGTCCCTCCGATTTCCAGCTCCTCGCGGACGAGGGGCTGGCCGGTGTGGGTACCAGACGGTGTGCCTTCAGTTGGTTTCCACCAAAAGCGTACGCCGACCGAATCCGGCTGGGAACCGGCCGCTCGGTGGGATGGATCACAGGCCGCGTAGCCTCAGGACCCATGAGCACCACCAGTCTCGGCATGCCCGCACTGCCGCCGCGCACCGCGCAGCCGACCTGGAAACAGGCCTGGGACACCGCGCTCTACGGCCCCGACGGCTACCTCCGCGCCCACCCGGTGACGCTCGAACGCGACCGCGACGAGCTGGTGGAGTTCCTGCTCCCCCGGCTGCGCGACCACGCGTCCGTCGCCCTGCTCGGGGCCGCCGGCACGCTTGCCGCGACACTCTCCGGCCTGCTGCCCGACGTCTCGCTCCGCCCCGACGTCCCCACCGGTTTCACCGGCGTCGTGATCGCCGTCGACTGGCTCTCGCACGTGCCCACCCACGTCGTACAGGCAGATGACGACGGGCGCCCGCGGATCGTGCACGTCGACCCGATCTCCGGCCAGGAGTCCCTGGGCCTGCTGCTCTCCGACCCCGGCGTCCCGCCGACGCTGCGCGAGTGGCAGGAGCAGCACTGGCCGCTCAAGGCCGACTTCGCCCGCGCCGAGATCGGCACCACCCGCGAGGCCGCGTGGCGCGACGTGCTCCGCTGCCTGGAGTCCGGGGAGGCGATCGCGATCGAGAACGGGCACCTGAGCGGCGGTCGCCCCGAGGCCGGCTCACTACGCGCGGCCGGCGACCTGCCGACGATTCCCGACGGCACGCGTGACCTGTGGGCCGACGTCGCCCTCGACGCCCTCGTCGATGCCTGTGGCGGCACGCCGGTCACCGGCGACGGCCCCGAGCGCGTCGAGTGGGTGGCCCATGGTTGATCCGGGCAGGCTACGACGAGTCGTACGCCGACGCCGGGCCGCGGGCAGTCCCGTACTCACCGTGGTGATCCCGGTGCACAACGTGGAGGCCTACCTGCCCGAGTGTCTCGACAGCGTGCTGGGCCAGGCGTTGGACGAGATCGAGGTGATCGCGGTCGACGACGGCTCCACCGACGGTTGCCCTGAGATCCTGCGGGAGCGGGCCCGGAAGGACCCTCGCCTGGTCGTGCTGACCCAGCCGAACGCGGGTCAGGGTCCCGCCCGCAACCTGGCCGTGACGCGGGCACGCGGCGAGTTCCTCACCTTCTGCGACGCCGACGACACCGTGCCGCCCAGAGCCTGGGCGCACATGGTCGAGGTGCTCCGTGAGACCGGATCCGACTTCGTGGTCGGCGCCGCGCGACGCGTCGCCAACGGCGAGAACATGGGGATCGCCTTCCGCGCTGCTCACGAGGTGACCCGACTGCGCACCACGATCGAGGAGTCCCCGGTCGCGATGCAGGACATCATCGCCTGCAACAGGGTCTTCCGGACCCGTTTCTGGGTCGACCGGGTGCCGCCGTACCGCGGTCACATCGCCTATGAGGACCACGTGCCCGGGCTGGCCGCCTACGTGCGCGCCAAACGTTTCGACCTGATCACCAACGTCACCTACCTGTGGCGGGTCCGCGAGGACAACACGTCCACCGGCCAGCAGAAGGCGAAGCTGGAGAACCTTCTGGACCGCATCGCGGTCAAGGAGGAGGCCAGTGACCTGCTCCGGGAGGAAGCCTCCCCCGCCGTGTACGCCGCCTGGGTGGCCCGTTGTCTCAGCGTCGACTTCCCGCCCTTCATCACCCACGGCATCGACGGTTCGCCGATGTATCGCAACGTCCTGAGCGCGACCTACCGCACGTTCCTCGACCGTACCGACGAGGCGACGCTCCAGTCCGTGCCGCAGTTGAACCGGCTCCGGGCCCGACTGTGTGCCGACGGGCGGTGGGACGAGCTCGCCACGATCGGCGAGCGTCTGGAGACCCAGGGGCGGCTCCCTCGCACGCAGGCACGCGACGGCGAGGTGTACGCCGTCCGGGACGCTCTCGGCGCCGATCTTCCCGACGCGCTGTGGCGGATGGCCGACTCCGAGTCGGGTGTGATCGCCGGGGTGCGGTCGGTCTCTGCTGCCGAGGGTCGCCTGCGGATCTCGGGGTTCGCCGCGATCCGTACGCTCGACTGCTCGCTCGAGGTGCCCAGGATCGAGGCGTGGCTCCAGGAGGCGTCCGGCGACGCAACGGTCCCGCTGTCGGTCTCCGGATTCCGCGACCCCGCGGCCAACGTGTGGACCCGGCACCGCAACGCCGGCTACGACAACGCCGGGTTCCGTGCCGAGCTCGACGCGGCTGACCTCACGGGCCGAGTCGCCGTCGACGCGATTCCGTGGGTGTTGCACGTGCGCGTCACCCAACACGGTGTGGTGCGTGAAGGCGTCGTGCGGGCGCCCGTCGAGGGCTCAGCGGGCAACCATCTCTCCACGCTGGCCGTCGGCGAGGTGCTCGTGACCCCCGCGTTCTCGGGCGACCTGGGCTTCCACCTCACTGCCGCGGCCGCCTCAGACCGACCCGACTCGGGCACCCCCGGCCCGGCGATCGTGGCGGACGCCGTGATCGACGCAGAGATCGATGCGGGAACGGTCTGGCTGACGACGGACCGCCCTGATCACCCCCGCCCCGGAGTGCTGCGAGGAAAGGCCGGTGAGATCGAGGCGGCAACCGTCGAGGACGACACCGAGGGCCGACCTCGCGCGGGCTACCGCGTCGCCGACCTCGCCGACGGCGACCATCGCGTGGTGTTCCAGGGCGCCGAGGCGGTTGCCGGGCCCGGACTGTGGGAGCAGCTTCCTGTCGTGTCCATCGACGATGCCGAGCGTGTGCAGGTGCTGGTGCGCCGCGACGGCGCCCTCGTGGTTCGCGTGACTCGCCCCTGACTCTTGGTGGTGGTCGAGCGCGGTGTGGTGGTGGAGGAGGTCCCGATCCTTGGTGGTCGAGCCTGTCGAGACCACCCCGGTCGGCGTCATCGGTGGTTGAGGAGGTCGCGGCGCGACCGTCTCGAAACCTGTCGAGATTGACGGGTCCCAGGCAGGCAACTTTGACAGATCAGGGCTCGGCTGAGCCGAGAGCAAAGTGCGCGCAATGCGGCAGATCCGTGCGCGCTGCCGCACTATGCGGCAGTTGCGGACGTTCGCGAGGCTACGCGTACGCCCGATTCCGGCCGGTAGCATCGACTCTGCACAGAGACCGGTGAGACTGTCGAGGTGATGCCCGCATGACCAACTACTTCATGGTGGGGACGATTCACGGTGGTTGGCACGGCGACGGAGCACGGGAGGGGCTCGCCGACTGGATCGAAGCGGGCGAGTGGGTCTTGGGCTGGCACAACATGGAGTCGGACCCGAGCTACCAGAAGCAGGCCCCGAACCTCGACCTCATGGAGCACGGCGACGTGCTCGTCGCGAAGCAGATGAACAACGACTTCCGCACGATGCTCGTCAAAGCCATCGGTGTCGTGACCGAGCCTTCAACTGACGGCCACCGGGTCGGTGTGGATTGGGTGCGTGACCTTCGATCAGCGCCCGTCACGCTTCCGTCGTCGTACCGCCAGACCTTGACCAGGGTGTCCGACACACACCTGCGTCGAGGACGCTCATCAGGGACCACATTCTCCCGCTGATTAGTTGGGGGCTGGCTTCCACCAGCCACATCGTCGGCGTCGCGGTGTGCCTCTGACCGCCAGCGATGACTCGATGGCGGCGATTGCGTGCTCCCGGGAGCTGAGTCACGGCTCCGCGGCGGCGGCTCGGTGACCCTCTGCGGTGAGACGCTGGCGCTCTCTCATCGGCATGAGCGCGCGGTTCGACGGCACCGATCGGGAGCCGCCCAGGTACGCCGAGGCACGAGCCAATCGGTAGCCAACTTCTCGCGTCCTCACAGACCAATCAGCACGACATAGCGTCAAAAGACCATCTATGCCGACGATCCGACAATCCGACAATCTTCGCTGCATCTCGACAAAACCGCCCTCGGAACCTTCGTGAAAATAGTTTCCCCGGGGGCTGTGGATACGCCGTTTTCGGGTCCCGGGGTGTCGGTGGTCTCTGGTGCAATGGGGTCATGATCGAAACCGATGCCAGCCACCAGCCGTTCGAGGTCGAGGACCTCGAGGGTGAGTGGCTGCTCGATGTGATCACCGACTCAGCGACCCTCGAGAAGACCGCCGCCCGCCGCCGACTCCGCCTGGCCTACCAACTCTGTGTCACTCACCCCGTCACCCCCGACGGAGAGGCCGCCACGTGGGGGGACGGGATCCCCGGGCTGGGTGACTACGACCAGACCCTGGGTGGGCAGGGGTGCCCCGGGGTGGCGGCGTTCACCACCGAGCTGTGGGCCACTGCCACCGAGGTCTCCTCGTGGTCGGCGAAGAAGACCCTGGCCAACACCTTGGACCTGCACCACCGCCTTCCCAGGACCTGGGCCGCGGTCGAGGCGTTGGAGGTGGAGGCGTGGCGGGCCTGCCGGATCGCCGAGGACACCCGTCACCTCTCCGCCGAAGCCGCCGCCTGGGTCGATGACCAGCTCGCCGAGACCGGCCGCTACGGGCTCCCCACCATCGAGAAGACGATCCGGTCCGCGGTCGCGAAGTTCCACCCCGACCAGTTCGGTGGCCCGGCCCCGGTGCCGGGCAAGGACCAGTGGGGGGTCCACCTCGACCACACCGTCGGTGCCGGCAACGGCACCAGCCGGTTGGACGCGTTGGGGGACTCGCTGGACCTGGCCAAGCTCCACGACGCACTGTGTGACGAGGCCACCACGATGGGTCGCCTGGGCGATGGTGACTCCTTCGAGCAACGCAAGGCCAAGGCCCTGGGTCGGATCGCGGACCGGCAAGCCACCCTGGATCTGATCGGCCTCACCGGAAACCACCTCACCGACACCATGACCGGCACCGCGACTGGGGACGGTTCGGATGCGGGGACCGGCACCACGGGCGACCACGAGAGCACTCGCGGCGACGAGGCGGATGAGGCTGCCGAGGCAGCGCCCGGCCCGAGGCTCGATGCGGAGGGGAACCTGATCCACCCGACCACCGGGGCCGTGGTCAAAGGTCCGGAAGTCGTACCTGCAGACCCGGCTCTACATCCACGTGAACCTGGCCGACCTCGCCACCACGGGCACAGCAACAGCAGGCGCGGGGATGGGTGAGACGAACCGGTTCGGTGCGGTCACCCTCGCCACGATCCAGACCTGGCTCAAAGACCTCGGCGCAACCGCCAAGGTGACCCCGGTCATCGACACCACCCACCAGTGGGGCATCGACGCACACGACCCTCCCGAGGCGATGCGTGAACAGGTCATCGCCCGCGACCGACACTGTGTCTATCCCAACTGCACCACCGACTCGAGGTCCTGCGACCTGGACCACATCGAGGCCTACGACCCCAACGGGCCACCGGGCCAGACCACCCCGGAGAACCTCGCCCCCCTCTGTCGGCGACATCACCTGGTCAAGACCCACGGCCGGTGGACCTACGCGCGGAACAAGGACGGCACCTACACCTGGGCCAGTCCCTACGGGAGGACCTGGCTGGTCACCACCTTCGGCACCGTCGAACTCCCCACCAATTGAGCTGATCAGCGCCAGCGAGCAGAAGCCCCACACCGGACACCGGTGCCTGGGGCTACTGTCACACCCAGACCCGGGACACGAAGCCGGCCGGACGCCGAACTCACGACAGGTCGGCCCGCGCTCAGCGTTTGGCGACGGCCTTCTGGACCATCGGCACCAGGTCCTGACCCAGGAACGGGCCGAGCGTCTCGGCGTACGTCGCGGTGATGTGCGAGGCGTCGAAGTAGACCCCGACTCCGCCGACGGCGACGTCGCAGAACTTCGGGCCGCAGATGTAGTCGGTCAGGTCGATCACCGACACCAGTGGATCGTCGAGCTTCTCGGCGGCGTTGACCAACGCGTCGTTCGGCACCCAGTCATCGCGCAGCCCCGTGCAGGCGCCCAGCCCGTCCTCGTTCTCGGCAATGCACTCGGGACCCCGGACGTCGTCGACTCCGGGCGTCGGCGTGTCATGGATGACCACGACCCGCTGGCCCTGGTCGATCCAGTCGGCGAGGTAGTCCTGGTAGCCCTGCTCCCACAACTCCTGCTCGTTGCCGTCCACCGCATCGACGGGCTTGCGCCCGTTGCGTTCGGAGGTGACCACGACGTCGAAGTCGCCCTCGGCGGTCAGGTCGAGGACCCGCTGACCCCAGTCGAGACAGCCCTGGGAGTCCTCGTCGGTCTTGAAGTCGACCTTCGTGCGGGTCGCGGTGCACTCGGAGGCAAGGATCGTGGTGATGTGCCAGCCCTGGTTCTCGGCGACGACCTGCAGGGCCGGCAGCCAGTGGCCGGCGTGGGAGTTGCCGACCAGGGCGATGTGAACGTCGGAGGACTCGTCACCGTACTCACAGGTCTTGACCCCGTCGAACGGGACCCATTCCCAACAGCCGTCACGGTAGGCGTCGGACTTGTCATCGATGGCCAGGTTGGGCGCGGGGACCACCGGGCCCTCCTTGGTGCGCGGGCAGTCCTCCTCGCGGTTGGCCAAGGTCTTGGCACCGAAACAGGGGTCGTCACTGTCCTTCGCGGCGATCAGCTCCTGGCGGGCCAGGTCCTGCTGCTTGTCGAAATAGCGGTCGAGCGTGTGAGCCATGCCCCAGACCAGTCCCATCGCGAGCACCATCGCGACGTACGGCTTCCACAAGGGCGTGCGGAACCTGGCCCGTCGGAAGACGTCCTCGATGAAGAACTTCGTCAGCGTCGCGAGCACGAGGGTGGCCACGAGGATCGCGAGCTTGTTCTGCAGCGTCAACTGGTGACCGGTGGCCTGCGGCACCAGCACCACCATCGGCCAGTGCCAGAGGTAGACCGAGTAGGAGATGTCACCGAGGAACTGGATCGGCTTCCACGCCAGGATCGGACCGGGCGAGTGCCGCTTCAACGGGGCGTCGACAGCGATCACGGCGACCGTGCCCAGCACGGGCAGCAAGGCCTGCCACCCCGGGAACGGCGTACCGCCGGTGTAGGTGAACGCGGTCAGCGTGATCGCCCCGAACCCGATCCAGGCCACCGCCGACCGCGCCGCCTCGGGGATGAGTACGTGCTCGTGGTCGACATCGCGGCCGAACGCGCGCCGTGACAGCAGGCCGGCGAGCAGGCCGCCGAGCCCGAGCTCCCAGATGCGGGTGGGCGTGACGAAGTAGGCACCGGCCGGGTTCGAGGCGGTCTCGGTGATCGAGTAGACCAGCGAGGCGGCCACGGCCAGGGCCAGGCCGGGTACGACGACGCGGGTGGCCGGCCGCTTGAGCACGCGGGCCAGCAGGAAGAGGAGCAGCAGCAGGACCGGCCAACCGAGGTAGAACTGCTCCTCGATCGAGAGCGACCAGTAGTGCTGCACGGGCGAGGGTGCCGCCTCGGCGCCGAGGTAGTCGACCGAGCTGGAGGCGAGGTTCCAGTTGACGTAGTAGAGCGTCGCGGCCTTGATCTCGGCGGCCGTGCTGCCCCACTCGGTCTCGGGGGCGAACATCCGGCTGCCGACGACGGTCAGCGCCAGCACCAGCAGCGACGCCGGCAGGAGTCGTTGGATCCGTCGCGCCCAGAATCCCAGCAGGTCACCGGCCTTGGTGGGCGGGTGCGCCAGGAGGTGCGAGGTGATCAGGAATCCCGAGATGACGAAGAAGACGTCGACACCGACGAAACCACCGGTCATCCGGTTCGGCCACAGGTGGAAGAGGAACACCAAGCTGACCGCGAGGGCCCTCAGCGCCTGGATGTCGGTGCGGACCGTGGTGGTGGTCGACTGCGCCGACTCTGCTCGCGAGCTCAGGGTGTCGGACACAAACAGCCTTCCGGCGGGACAAAAGAACGTCGGTCAGGATAACCGCCGACCCCGGCATGCCACTATTCAGTGCGTGTCGACCCAGAACGAGATCCCCGGATCCCCACCCGCCTCCAGCGTCACCAAGCGTCTGCTGCTGGTGACGGGCTCCGGGCGCAGCGGAACCAGCACCGTGGCCGGGGCGCTCAACCACCTCGGCATGCACGTGCCGCGCCCGGTGCTCAAGCCGAACGACTCCAACCCTCGCGGATTCTTCGAGTCGACCTGGCCGCTGCGGTTCCACCGACGGCTGATGGACGACGCCGGGATCGCGCAGACCGACGCCCGGCCCGAGGCGCTGGCCCTGATGCAGTCCAGCGTGACTCCCGAGGTGAGGGCCGAGCTGGTGTCCTGGCTCCGCAGGGTGGCCGACAAGGCCGACCAGTCCGTGGTCAAGGATCCACGCTCGGCGTGGGTCCCGGACCTGTGGCGCGAGGCCGCCGCCGAGGCTGACATCGATCTCTCCTTCGTCACGATGCTGCGCCACCCTGCCGAGGTGGTCGGCAGCCGCAGCACGCACTACACGAAGTCCGAGGAACGCGTCGGGGCCTGGAAGTTCGCGGTGATGAACCTCGCGGCCTGGGTGAACCAGAACCTCAACGCCGAGAGGCTGACCCGCGGCCACCACCGCGCCTGGTTGCGGTACGACGACCTCCTGGACGACTGGCGCCGTGAGATGGAGAAGGTGCGCCGCATGTCCGGCGTCGAGTTCAACCACTCGCTGGAGCGCGGGGTCCCGCACGAGGTGGACTCGTTCATCGATCCGGCCCTCCAGCGGCACCGGCTGCGCTTCGAGGACCTCGATCTGCCCGACTCGCTGTGTGCCATCGCCGAGGAGATCTGGTCCGCCGGCGGCGTGTTGGCTGACCGCAACGGCCAGGACGCCGATGCGGAGGCCCGCTTCGACGCGGCGGCCGCTGCCTATGCCGGCCTGTTCCGCGCCTCCGCCGCCATCGCCGGCGACGAGACGGCGGCACGGGTACGTCAGGCCCGCGAGCATCTGACCGCGAAGCTGTCCCGGGAGGCAGACGCAGCCGAGCCGTCGGCCGATGAGGCGCAGTCCCGTCCCCGGCGAGAGCCAGGTGTACGCAGTCGGCTGCGGCGATGGCTCCCGCGCCCGCGTCGCTGAACGCGCTGGCTGGCTGCACCGGGGCGGTCAGCGTCTATCCTGTGACCCGTCGCCCGGGGACGGCGGCGTGGGTCCGACCTCGAGGAGCTTGGTGAAGAACATCGCAGTACTCCTGGCCGGAGGCGTCGGCGCACGCGTCGGTCTCGACATCCCCAAGCAGCTGATCAAGATCGCGGGTCGGCCGATCATGGAGCACACGCTCGCCACCCTCGACGCCCACCCGTTGGTCGACGAGATCATCATCCTGATGGCCCAGGGCCACCTCGACGCGGTGCACGCGATGATCCGCACCGGCGGCTACACCAAGGTGACCCAGGTCCTCGAGGGCGCCGAGACCCGCAACGACACCACCCTGCGGGCGATCCGTGCCCTGCCCGACGAGGAGGCGAACCTCCTCTTTCACGACGCGGTGCGCCCGATGGTCACCGACCGGATCATCACCGACTGCTTCAAGGCCCTCGAGACCTACGACGCCGTCGACACCGCGATCCCCTCGGCCGACACGATCGTCGAGCTCGACGAGCACGGCATCATCAGCAACATCCCACCGCGAGCCCGCCTGCGCCGCGGCCAGACTCCGCAGTGCTTCAAGGCATCGGTGATCCGCCGGGCGTACGACGAGGCCGGGCGCGACCCGAACTTCGAGGCCACCGACGACTGCACCGTCGTGCTGCGCTACACCCCCGACGTACCGATCGGGATCGTCGCGGGCGACGACCGCAACATGAAGGTCACCGAGCCGATCGACGTCTACCTGGCCGACAAGCTCTTCCAGCTGACCTCGACCGACCTGCCCGCGCCGCGCACCGACGACGAATACCGTGAGGCCCTGGCCGGCAAGACCCTGGTCGTCTTCGGGGCGTCGTACGGCATCGGCCTCGACATCGTCGAGCTGGCCCGCTCCTACGGCTGCACCGTGCACGGGTTCAGCCGCTCCGGCAGCCGCACCCACGTCGAGCGCCGGGAGGACGTCGCCAAGGCCGCCCGGCAGGTGATGGAGTCCGAGGGCCGCATCGACTTCGTGGTGAACACCGCCGGGGTGCTCCCTCGTGGCGACCTCGCCGAGACCTCGGAGGAGACGATCTACGCCGCCACCGAGATCAACTACCTGGCCCCGATCCTGATCGCCCAGGAGTTCCACCCCCATCTGGTCGCCTCCGGTGGGTCACTGCTGCTGTTCACCTCGTCGTCCTACACCCGCGGGCGCAGCGGCTACTCGCTCTACTCCTCCGCCAAGGCGGCGGTGGTGAACCTCACCCAGGCGCTGGCCGACGAGTGGGCCGGGCAGGTGCGGGTCAACTGCATCAACCCCGAGCGCACCGGCACCCCGATGCGCACCAAGGCGTTCGGCGAGGAGGACCCCTCCACCCTGCTGGAGTCCACCGTCGTGGCGACCGCCGCCCTCGACGTGCTGCTTGCCCGCCAGACCGGACACGTCATCGACGTGCGCAAGTCCGACCCCCTGGCCGGTCTCACCGACGACGAGATCTGACGCCTACGGGAAGAGCAGGTCGACCGCACGAGCCGCCGAGCGACCGTCCTGCCACGCGTTGTAGGTCGCGTTGAACTCGTCGATGGCCGGCGCCCACTCGGTGGCCAGCGCCGCCACGTCCCGCACCAGCTCGATCACCTCGTCGGTGGTCTCCACCAGCGGACCGGGCGCCGAGTTGGTGAACGGGAAGAGGAAGCCCCGCTTCTCGTCGGAGTAGTCGACCAGGTCGGGCACCAGGAACACCATCGGCTTGCCGGTCAGGGCCATGTCGAAGCGGAGCGACGAGTAGTCGAGCACGGCCACGTCCGCGGCCAGGATCAGGTCGTTGATCTCGGGGTACGCCGACACGTCGAGCACCCGGGCGCCCGAGCCCGGCGGCTGGTGGAACCGGTGGCCGCGCAGGAGCACGACGTGATCGGGCCCCAGGCGGTCGGCCAGGCGGGCCACGTCGAGGTGCTGGTGCAGGGGTGCGGCCCGGTAGTTCGTGGCCAGGTCGTCGCGCCACGTGGGGGCGTAGAGGATCGCGTTCTGCCCCTCGCCGATGCCCAGTCGTTCGCGGGCCTGGTCGCGCAGTGCGGCGGCCTCCGGTCCCACGAGCACGTCGTCACGCGGATAGCCCTGGTTGAGGTAGGTGCCGTCGAAGCCGTACTGCTCGCGATAGTGCAGCTCCATCTCGGGGCTGGGCACGCACGCGACGGTCCACTGGTGAGCGGTGTTCTCGAGCTGTTGCTCGATGCGCAGGGGTGAGAAGTTCTTGTCGCGCCACAGGCCGACGCCCATCGCCTTCGACGGGTAGCCGTGGAAGGTCTGCACCAGGCGTTGACCGGGTCGGGTGCGGAAGAACCGGTTCATCTCGATGTTCGTCACGACGGTCCCGGCTCGGGCGAGGGCGTCGTACCAGGCCCGGCTGCGGATCAGCACCGCCCGGCTCCCCGAGGGCGCGGGCACGCTGTGGTCGGCCACGCCCCACACCGGACGCAGGTCGGGCCGACGCCTGCGCAGCTCCTCGAAGATCGCCCGCGGACTGTCCGTGGTCCCCGAGCCGGCATAGGAGTGGAAGACGACCAGATCGGGGTCGATCGGCCCCCGCGAGGCTGCATGGGCGGCGCGCAACCGGGTCTGGGCCCAGGGGCCGAGCTCGTCCTCCCGCAACGGCGCGGCCAGCTCCACCAGCACCTGGTCGCGCAGGCCGCGCAGCAGCCGGACCCGGTGGCTGCGGGTGATCCGCTCCCGCGGCGTCTGCGAGGCGACCTTGGGAGGCATGGGCAGGTCGCCGCTCGCGTGCGCCGAGGCCCACACGAAGTGCCAGGTGCCGCTGGGCAGCGGGCGGGGCGGCAGCTTCCACGGTCGGTGCCGCAGAGGTACGACGGCCGTGAAGTCACGGCCGTGGGTGGTGACCTTGGCCTCGACCCTCCAGTCGCCGTGACGGAGCTCGAGGGAGAAGTCGGCCGAGGTCATGCCGTGCAGCACCAGCGTCTCGCCCAGCTCGACCGACGTCACGACAGGTGCCGGCTCGGGCTCGGGCCGCGGGGCCGCCTTCTCCCCGCGGATGATCCGGAACCCGTGGCGGGTGTCGAACGCGGCGCGTGCGGTGAGCCCGATGTCGGGCACCCCGGCCGAGCCCCGGGGGTCACGGTGCGTGGCGCGTCCCCACAGGGTGACCCCTCCGACCGTGACGCCGATCTCCAGCGCCCAGGGCCCGTCGATGGTCAGCCAGGCCGGGTCGACGGCGATCTCGAGGCCCGCGGCGTCGTGGTTCTGGTGGGCCTGACGGAAGAAGCGGGTGGCGGCCCGGTCGGGCCTGCTCTCGGGGGTCAGTGCCACGCGCGCACCGGTGCGCGCGTGGGCCATGCGGGCGCGGAACTGGGGCGGGTGCTCGGAGAAGTCGATCCACCGGCAACCGGCGAAGACGGTCAACCGCACCAGGTGCCCGTCACGACGCACCCGCCGCAACGAGACCTCGAGCCGCGGTCGGATCTCGAGCACGTCTTGAGGGACGTCGACTCCCGGCACCGGGAGGAGTGCGAAGACCCGCTCCCCCACCAGTCGGGTGGGGTGCTGCTCCTCGTCGAACCAGCGATCGGCGGTGAACCGGCTCATCGCCTCACGGTGGCCGTGGGCGACCAGCCACAGCCGGACCCTGGTCTCCACGGGAACGTCGAGGTGACGCGCGCGAGGCAGGGCACGCCACGCTGTCGCCACCGCCTGGCCGAACGCGTCCGCGTCGGCCGCCGAGGCGTGCTCCAGGTCGTCGAGGAACGCCCCGGACTCATCGCGCAGGACCTGCACCAGGACGTCGGCCGAACTGAGCCCGGAGAGCATCCAGGAGAACGCGACGATCTCGTCGGCCGTTGCCGGCACCGTGCCGAACGGTGTGGCCCACGTGCGATCGGTGTTGCGGGTGGTCACCTCCGCAAGCTCGCGGGCCGCGGACTCGAGGGCCGACTGGCCGAACCGGCCGTGCACGTCGAGGAACTCAGGGGCACTGCGTCGTCGCCACAGGCGGGAGCCCAGGGTTCCGCCGCGCCCCGAGACCGACTCCTCGGTCGCGGTCAGCTCCCCCAGCAGCAGGGCGAGAGCTCCGTGCTCGAGGGTCTCGGTGGCCTCCAGATGGAGGAGCGTGTCGCTCACGGTGGCCGCCGTACCGGAATTTCGGGCACCGTTGCCGGTCTCGGCGGTGGCCAGGACGCGTGCCCCCTCGATGGCCTGGAGGTCGTCGGCCCGGACGCCGCCCCACGGACAGAGCACGATCTCGTCGGCGGCCTCGTCCTGGGCAGCCAACGATGCCATGGCCTCCCCGAGGTGCCGAACCTGACGCGGACCGACGGTGACCACGACCGCCACGGACGTGCGCCGACGGCGCACCGCGCGGCGCACCCGATCCAGCACGTAACCCTCCCACTGCTCGCCCGACCCAACGGCTTTCCGACGAGCCTAGTGGCCATCGTCGGAAGTTCGTCGGAGGTGGCCGGGGACCGATCAGAGCAGGTCGTTCTCCTCGAGGTAGTCGCGAGCCACGTCGGAGGCCTTCTGCCGCTCGCCCGTGACGCGGCCGTTGAGCTCGACCAGGTCGTCGGTGGTCAGGATCGCCATCAGCGGGTCGAGCACGTCGGCCACGTCGGGGTGCGCCTTGAGGAACTTCGTGCTCACCGCGGGCACCAGGTTCTGCACCGGCTGAACCGCCTTGTCGTCCTTCAGGAGCAGCATGCCGCGGGCCTCGAGCGAGCCGTCGGTGGTGCTGGTCAGGCCCAGTTGTGACTCGTCGTCCTTGACCGACTTGAAGGTCTGCGCACTGGCGAAGCCGAGCGGCAGGATCTCCTTCAGCTTGATGCCGTAGACCTCCTCCAGGCCCTTGCCGCAGTCAAGACGCTCCGCGCAGTCGGGGTGGGCGGCCAGGGTGACCGTCTCACCCTCGAGGTCGGAGAGCTTGCTGACCGAGTGTTCGTCGGCGAACTCCTGGGTGACGAAGAAGGCGTTGGTGTCCGCGGCCTCGGCCGGGTCGAGGAGCGTGATGCCCTTCTTCTTCAGCACCTTCGCGCCGGCGGCGAGCGTCTCGTCGAGGTCTCCGGTGCTCAACGGCTTGGCATCGACCCCGTTCTGCGTGGTGTTGAGGAACTCGATGGTGCCACCGACGTACTCGGGTGCCACGTCGACGCCGTCAGCGAACTCGTTCATGTAGATGTCGCGACTGGTGACCAGCTTGGTCTCCACGTCATAGCCGGCGTCGTCGAGCAGCAGCTCGTACATGCTGGCCATCAGCGCGGCCTCGTCGAACTGTTGACCCGACAGCCGGAGCTCGCCCTTCGCCGAGGTGTCGGGGCTGCCGCTCGTGTCTCCGCTCGGAGTGCTGCTCGAGCTCTCGTCGTTCTTGTCGTCCTCCGCGAGGTCATCACCCGCGCAGGCCGATGCTCCCATCAGTGACGTCGCCATCAACACCGCCACGACCAGCCGTCGTACCCGCATGGTTTCCGCCTTCTGTGTCCCGTGGCGCATCGCCACGCGTGTCCGGTCGTGCATTCTGGAGGGAACGCTGCACCATCGCGGCGGAGACTTCAAGGATCAGGGCCACGACCGCGACGACAACCGCGCCGCCGAGGCCCTTCGGGTAGTCGCCGTTGTAGAAGCCGGCGGTGATGACGTTGCCCAGGCCGGGACCGGCCACGAGAGCCGCGATGGTGGCGGTGGCCCACACCTGCACCAGGGCCAGGCGTACCCCGGCCGCGATCAGGGGCAGTGCCAGGGGCAGCTCCACCCGGGTGAACTTCTGCCAACCGCTCATCCCCATGCCGTCCGCGGCATCGCGCACGTCGCGCGGCACCTCGTCGACCCCCACGTAGGCGTTGGTGATGATCGGCGGCAGCGCGAACGCGGCCAGGGCGATCAAGGTGGCCAGGCCGGCGCGTCCGTAGGGTCCGAGGTGGTCGGTGCCGACCGGCTCCCACATCACCAGCAGGGCGAGTACGGCGAACGTGGGCACCGCCCGACCCACGCCGGCCACGTTGATCGCCAGGAAGCCACCTCGACCCAGGTGACCCAGCCACAGGGCGACCGGCAGCCCCACGACCACAGCGATGCCCAGAGCAGTGAAGGTGAGCAGGAGCTGTTGGAGCATCAGGTGCCACAGACCGCCGGAGCCGCCCCAGTTGGCGCCGTCTCCGAGCCACGCCATGGTGTCGATGACGAGCTTCATCCGCGGACCCCCCGGGACCACGGGGTGGCCAGCCGCTGGACGACCAGCAGCAGCAGATCGAGCACGAGCGCGATCGCCACACAGATCAGGCTCGCCGCCATCACCTGGGCACGGAAGTCTCCGTCGACCCCGGTGAAGAGCAGGTTGCCGAGGCCGCCGTACGACACCAGGGCACCGACGGTGGTCAGGGCGACGGTCGAGACCGTGGCGATCCGCAACCCGGCCATGATCGGTGGCAGGGCCAGGGGCAGCTCCACTCGCCAGAGGAGTTTGCTGCGCGAGTAGCCCAGACCGGTGGCGGCCTCGATCACGTCGTCGGGCACCGCGCGCAGGCCCTCGACCATGTTGCGCACCAGGATGGTCAGCGAGTAGAGCGCCAGACCGAGGACGACGGTGGTGCGGGTCAGACCGGTGAACGGCACCAGCAGCGGGAACAGCGCCAGCGAGGGCAGCGTGTAGATGCCGGTGCAGACTCCGAGGACCGTCGCCTCCATCCGCGGGAAGCGTCGGGCCAGGAGGGCCAGCGGCAGGGCCATCGCCAGTCCGAGCAGCACGGCGAGGGCCGTGATGGTGAGGTGGTCGATCGTGGCGTCGATGAGCTCCTGCTTGCGGTCGACGTAGTAGTCGCCGCAGAACCATTCGTTGACGTAGAGGCTGTAGCAACTCGGTTCGTCGGCGCCGGTCGATAGGGTCACGCCATGGACGGTATCGAAGATCCGATGATCCGGCTCTCAGGCGTCAGCAAGACGTACGCCGACGGCACCCCCGCCGTCCACGAGCTCGACCTCGACGTGGCCCGCGGCGAGATGGTGACCCTGGTCGGCCCGTCCGGGTGCGGCAAGTCGACGACCCTGAAGATGATCAACCGCCTGATCGAGCCGACCACCGGCTCGATCTTCATCGACGGCGTCGACGTGACCCGGGTCGATCCGGTCAAGCTGCGCCGCGGGATCGGCTACGTGATCCAGCAGGTCGGCCTGTTCCCGCACCAGAAGATCATCACCAACGTGATGACGGTGCCGCTGCTCTACGGCGAGTCCAAGGCGACCGCGCGGTCGCGGGCACGCGAGCTGATGGAGCTCGTCGGCCTGGACCCCGACCAGCAGTCCGACCGCTATCCGCACCAGCTCTCGGGCGGGCAGCGCCAGCGCGTGGGCGTGGCGCGGGCCCTGGCCGCCGACCCGCCGGTGCTGCTGATGGACGAGCCCTTCGGCGCCGTCGACCCGGTGGTGCGTGGGCGGCTCCAGGAGGAGTTCCGCCGGTTGCAGCGCGACCTCGGCAAGACCGTCGTCCTCGTCACCCATGACATCGACGAGGCGGTGCGCATGGGTGACCGGGTCGCGGTCTTCGCCGACGGCGGACGCCTCGCGCAGTACGACGTACCGGCGGCGGTGCTGGGCGCGCCGGCAGACGACTTCGTGGCCGACTTCGTCGGGTCCGCGCGCGGCCTCCGACGCCTGGCGGTCACGCCCATCGACCCGACGCTCCTCGAACCGTTGGACGGCGTGCGGGCCAGCGACCTGGCCGCCGCGATCGACGTGAGCGCCACGCTCGAGGAGGCCCTGTCGGTGTTGATGCGCGAGGACAAGCCGGTGATCGGCGTCCGTCGCGGGGCACAGTTCCTCGGTGTGCTCACCCCCAACGGCATCCACCGCGCGCTGCGCGCCTCGGTCAACCACTCCGCCGACGCCTGAGCCCCACCGCCCCGCGCAACGCGGGGTCACAGTCGCTCACACGCGGTGTGCGGCCCGGAGATGTCAACAACCCCGCACACGTCGCGTGCGGGGCTGTCGCAGGTGGATCAGGCGTGCTTGCGCACCGGCATCGTCGCGGCGTCTTCCCAGGCGGCCAGCTCGACCTTGAGGTCGGTCACCTGCTGCTCGAGCTCGGCCACCAGCACGATCGCCTCGGCGGCGCGACTCTCGGACGCCTCGAGACGCGTCGACTCGGTGGCCAGTCGGGCCTCGGCCTGATCGGCACGACGGGACTCGTTGCCCAGCTTGAGGGTCGACTCGGCGACCTTGCGCTGAGCCAGTGCCAGCTCGCCCTCGAGCTCGTGGATCAGCTTCTGACGCGCCGCGATGCGCTCGGTCATCGTGTCGGCGAACTTCTTCGACTCGGTCGTACGCTCGTCGGTCAGGACCGCGTAGGCGCGGGCCTGGTCGGCGCGGTCGCGAGCGGCGTCACGGCGGGACTGCAGCAGCTCGGAGTGCGTGATCTTGGTGGCGGCGGCACCAAGCAGGACGGCCACCACAGCAGAGACGGCGATCAGGAGGGACGATCCGCCGAACAGCGCGCCGAGAACGACGAGCGAGGCGATCATGATGAGGACTACTGCGACCGTGATGCGGGTGCTCCGCTGACGGCGTCGAGCATTGGGGGAAGCCATGAACTCACACTAGGCGCCGTCGCCGTGCTTCCGGATCCGACACGCTCGTTCCAGCAGGAGTGCTGCACCACACATCAGGGCACCGGCCAACGCCGCGAGTGCCGAACGCAGCATCCGTTGCTCGGCCAGCTCGGCGGCCAGGCCCAGCCACGACACCGCATAGCCGGCGTACCCGCCCGCGACCAGCGCCCCGACCAGCGCGCAGGCCTTGGCCAGCACCAACCGGTTGACGGCGCGGTGCGGCTCGAGGAAGTGGCGGCGCGCGATCGTGCGGTACGTCGACCAGGCGGTGGCGCCCAGCACGACCGCCACGAAGAACAGCACGAGCACCTGGACCCAGCTGACCACCGGCGAGGAGTCGGCGTACCGCTGGGTGAGGGGACGCACAGCCCAGCCACCGACCAGGCCGGCGACCAGACACCCGGCGACGGCGGCGGGCGCGGTGGGGCCGACGTGGCGCTCCTCGGGCGGCAGATCGCCGTCCGGGCCCTCGTCGGGCGAGGTCACTGCAGGTCGATGGCCAGGTCGTCGCGCAGCTTGATGCCGCTCTGGTCGGCTGCCTCGAGCAGTTCGGCGACCGGGCCGGCGTCGGGCAGGACCGCGTCAGGTTCGAGGTCGTGCCACGGCTTGAGCACGAAGGCCCGCTCCTTGGCACGCGGGTGCGGCAGGCGCAGGAAGTCGTCGTCGGCCCGGCGGTCGCCGACCACGATCAGGTCGACGTCGAGGGTGCGCGGCGCGTTCTTCTCCGTGGGCCGGACCCGGTCGAAGGCGTCTTCGATGGCCAGGGCACGGTCGAGCAGGGTGGCCGCGGGCAGCGTGGTGTCGAGCAGCACGACGGCGTTGAGGAACTGCTCCGAGCCCGCGGGGGCGCCGACCGGCTCGGTCTCGTAGACGCCGGAGACGCCGGTCACCCACACGTCGGGGGTGTCCGCGAGGGAGTCGACGGCCCCCTGGAGGCTGGCCAGGCGTTCGCCGAGGTTCGAGCCCAGGGCCAGCACCGCACGACGGATCGGGTGCATCTCACCGGTGAGGGTGTCGGCGTCGATGATGTTCGGGTTGGGGGTCTCAGTCACGGCTGCAACGTCCTCTTCCGGGTAATCGTCAGCGCAACATCCGAGAATGTTGCGTCAATGGGCGCGTCCGGCTTGTGAACCGTGACCCGTGCCCATTCAACACGATCGTCCAAGAGGCAGACATTCGCGATGCGCTGGGCCAAGGTCTCGATCAGGTCGACCGGGTCGGTCTCCACGGCGGCTTTCACCGAATCAACGAGAATTCCGTAGTGCACCGTCTCACGCAAGTCGTCGGTGCTGGCCGCGGGGGTGGTGTCGAGGCCCAGGACGAGGTCGATCACGAAGATCTGACCCTCGCGCCTCTCGAAGTCGAAGACGCCGTGGTGGCCGAAGCACTCGATGCCCATGACGGCAAGCTCGTCGGTCATTCGGTCCGCCTCTCGACATCGCCCATCACCGGGCCGGCATGGTGGGTCCACAGGCGCCAGTCGGCCCCGACGGCACGGAACAGGCTGGTCACCGCGAGCCGCGAGGTGGGCAGGTCGACCATCTCCGCCAGGCTCAGCGTGCCAGGCAGGAGCACGTTCTCGACGCAGGTGAGCCGGGCGACGTCCCCGCGCACCACGATCCGCAGGTCCTCGAAGATGAACTGGACGCCGGCCGTCAGCACGATGCCCTCGACCACCTGCTCGAAGACCGCCCGACGGCCGATGACCCCCGGAACTCCCGGGAACGTGCAGCTGATGTCGTCGGAGTCGACCCACAAGCTGGTCGCCGCGGCCGTGTCGCCCCGCTCCCAGGCGGCGTAGTACGCACGGTGCGCCTCCTCGACGGCCCTCATGCGGGCGCTCACCCCGTCCGCGCCGCTCATCGCCGCTCCCCCGAGGCACGGCCGAACCTCTCCACCACGCGTACGGCGTCGGCGGAGGCACGGACGTCGTGCACGCGCACGCACCACGAGCCCTGCAGCGCGACGATCGTCGTCAGGGCGACGTTCGCGTGCTCCCTCTCGTCCACGGGTCGCGGACCCTGCGGACCCCCCAGGAGGGTGCCCAGGAACGACTTGCGGCTCGACCCGACCAGCACCGGGCGGCCGAGCTCCTCGATCGCGTCGAGGTGCTGGAGCAGCTCCCAGTTGTGGTCGGAGGACTTCGCGAAGCCCAGGCCGGGGTCGACGACGATGCGCTCCAGGTCGACGCCCGCCGCGACCGCGTCGTCCACCCGCGCCGACAGCTCGTCGCGGACCGCGGTCACCACGCCGCCGGGTCCGTCGTACACCGCATGCTGCTGCATCTCGGTGCTGTGGGCCCGCCAGTGCATCGCGACGAAGAGGACGTCGTGCTCGGCAGCGACGCGCAGGATCGCCGGGTCGGCCAGACCGCCCGAGACGTCGTTGATCACCCGTGCTCCCGCGCGTACGGCGGCCTCCGCGACCTCCGCGCGCATGGTGTCGACCGAGACCGTCGCACCCTCGGCCGAGAGTGCCCGGATCACCGGCACGACCCGGTCGAGCTCCTCGGAGACCAGCGGACGGGTCGCTCCGGGACGCGTGGACTCGCCCCCGATGTCGAGGATGTCGGCACCCTGCGCCATCAGCTCCCGACCGTGGCCGATCGCGGCGTCGGAGGTCATGAAGCGACCTCCGTCTGAGAACGAGTCGGGGGTCACGTTCACGATGCCCATGATGCGCGGGCGCCCCAGCGGCGTGATCAGCTCATCGGGTCGCACGTGTCACCTGCTGCTGTGGATCAGCGCCATCGCCTCGGAACGGGTCGCCGCATTGTGCATGATGCCGCGCACGGCCGAGGTGATCGTGCGGGCACCGGCCTTGCGGACACCGCGCATGGTCATGCACAGGTGCTCGGCCTCGATCACCACGATCACCCCGCGGGCGTCGAGGATCTCCATCAGCGCATCCGCCACCTGGGTGGTCAGGCGCTCCTGCACCTGCGGGCGCTTGGCATAGACGTCGACGAGCCGGGCCAGCTTCGAGAGCCCGGTGATCTTGCCGGACTCGGCCGGGATGTAGCCCACGTGGGCCACGCCGGTGAACGGCACCAGGTGGTGCTCGCACATCGACCAGAGCTCGATGTCACGCACCAGCACCATTTCGTCGTGGCCGATGTCGAACGTGGTGGTCAGGACGTCCTCGGGCGTCTGCCGCAGCCCCGCCGTCATCTCGGCGTACGCCCTGGCCACGCGGGCCGGGGTGTCCTGAAGGCCTTCGCGCTCGGGGTCCTCACCGATCGCGTGGAGAAGCTCACGCACGGCCTTCTCGGCCCGGTCGTGGTCGAACTCCGGCACCGAGGCGGGGTCGGGGTCGACACCACCGAACGCCGTGATCATGCCGAGTCTCCGCCGTCCGAAGAGCTCGGGAGGCCGCCGGCCGGGGGGCTCGGGTTGTGCGGGGTGGCCAGGTCGGGGTCGGCACTCTCGGGGACGTCGGAGCGTGCCGACTCGGGCACCGTGACCGGCGGCAGGGTCGAGGGCTGGCGGTCGGGGGAACCCGTCCAGGCCGGGCGCACCGGACGACGCCGCAGCGGCTCGAAGACCGCGGCGACCTCGGCCTTGTCGAGGGTCTCGCGCTCCATCAGCGTCAGCACCAGCGCGTCGAGGACGTCGCGGTTCTCCTCGAGGATGTCGAAGGCCTCCTGGTGTGCCTGCTGCAGGAACCGCTTCGTCTCCTCGTCGACGATCGCGGCGACGTCCTCGGAGTAGTTGCGGGTGTGGCCCATGTCGCGACCGAGGAACGGCTCACCCTGGGGCTCGCCCAGCTGGATCGCACCGAGCCGGTCGGTCATGCCGTACTGGGTGACCATCGCCCGGGCCAGGCTGGTGGCCTTCTCGATGTCGTTGCCGGCGCCGGTGGTCGGGTCGTGGAAGACCATCTCCTCGGCCGCGCGGCCACCCATCATGTAGGCCAGCTTGTCGAGCATCTCGGAGCGGGTCTGGGAGTACTTGTCCTCGTCGGGCAACACCATCGTGTAGCCCAGCGCCCGGCCGCGCGGAAGGATCGTGATCTTGTGCACCGGGTCGGTGCCGGGCAGCGCCGCGGCGACGAGAGCGTGGCCGCCCTCGTGGTAGGCGGTGATGAGCTTCTCCTTCTCGCTCATCAGGCGGGTGCGGCGCTGAGGCCCGGCGATCACCCGGTCGATGGCCTCGTCGAGCGAGCTGTCGGTGATCACCTTCTCGTTGAGACGAGCGGTCAGCAGCGCGGCCTCGTTCAGCACGTTGGCCAGGTCGGCACCGGTGAAGCCCGGCGTACGGCGAGCGACGCTGAGCAGGTCGACGTCGGGGGCCATCGGCTTGCCGCGCGAGTGCACCTTGAGGATCTGGTGGCGGCCGTTGAGGTCAGGTGCGTCGACACCGATCTGACGGTCGAAGCGGCCCGGGCGCAACAGCGCGGGGTCGAGGACGTCGGGGCGGTTGGTGGCCGCGATCAGGATGACCCCGCCGCGCACGTCGAATCCGTCCATCTCGACGAGCAGCTGGTTCAGGGTCTGCTCGCGCTCATCGTGACCGCCGCCCATGCCGGCGCCACGGTGGCGACCGACGGCGTCGATCTCGTCGATGAAGACGATGGCCGGGGCGTTCTCCTTGGCCTGCTCGAAGAGGTCGCGGACCCGGCTGGCGCCGACACCGACGAACATCTCGACGAAGTCGGAGCCGGAGATGGAGTAGAACGGCACGCCGGCCTCACCCGCCACGGCACGGGCCAGCAGCGTCTTGCCGGTGCCGGGTGGGCCGTAGAGCAGCACGCCCTTGGGGATCTTGGCGCCGACGGCCTGGAACTTGGCGGGCTCCTGGAGGAACTCCTTGATCTCGCCGAGCTCCTCGATGGCCTCTTCACAGCCGGCGACGTCGGCGAACGACGTCTTCGGCATGTCCTTGGTGATCAGCTTGGCCTTGGACTTGGCGAACTGCATGACCTTGCCGCCACCGCCCTGGACGCTGTTCATCAAGAAGATGAAGAGCAGGATGATCAGCGCGAAGGGCAGCAGGGTGGCAAGCAGCTGGCCGATGAAGCTGGGCTGCGGGTTCTCCGAGTTGGACTTCTCGATGGTGCCCTTCTCGACCTGCTCGTTGGCCAGCTTGATCAGGTCGTTCTGCTGGCCGCTCACCCAGTGGGTGACGACCTTGCGGCCGCCGTCGCGGTCGACGTCGTCGTCCAGGGTCGCTCGGATCTCCTGGTCGTTGTCGATGAACGAGATCTCCTTGACGTCGCCGTCGGAGATGTATTTCTCCATCTGGGACGTCTGCACCTCGTCGTACCCCCCATTGGGCGCGAGGTATTGCAGGCCGAGCAGTACGGCGACGACGGCCAGGACGATCCAGAGCCAGGGACCCTTGAATATGCGCTTCACAGACTTCTCTCGGGACAGCTCAGAGCGGGCTCAGAGCGGCGACCATGTGAGGTTTGACGGTACATGGTCGCAGAAAGCAGCCCGCGATCAGGAGTCGTCAGGAGTAGACGTGCGGTGCGAGAGTTCCGATGTCGCGCAGGTTGCGGTACCGCTCCTTGAAGTCGAGTCCGTAGCCCACGACGAACTCGTTGGGGATGTCCCACCCGACGTACTTCGGCTCGACCGGCATCGCCAGCGCCTCCGGCTTGCGGAGCAGGGTGGCGATCTCGACGCTGGCCGGGCTGCGGCTGCTCAGGTTGGAGATCAGCCAGCTCAGGGTCAGGCCGGTGTCGATGATCTCGTCGACCACCAGCACGTGGCGACCGGAGATGTCGGTGTCGAGGTCCTTGAGGATGCGCACCACACCACTGGACTTGGTGCCGGAGCCGTAGGAGCTCACCGCCATCCAGTCCATCTCGAGGTGACGGGGCATCGACCGGGCGAGGTCGGCCATCACCATGACCGCGCCGCGCAGCACGCCGACCATGAGGAGGTCCTTGCCCTCGTAGTCGGCCGAGATGACATCAGCCATCTCCTGCACCTTGGCCTGGATCTGCTCCTCGGTGAAGAGGATGTTGACCAGATCGCTCTCGACGTGGGCGGAGTCCATGGGCGTCAGACTGCCACATGGCCCTGCAGGTTTCTCCGGTGCACCGGGGATTCCAGAGCCCGCGCGACCCCTCAGGCCGGCGGGACGAACTGGCTCGCGGTGAACACCGCGCCCTGGGGATCACGGATGACCGCGGCCCGCACCCACGGGAGGTCCACCGGTTCCTGCAGCACCGAGGCCCCGAGCTCGCCGGCCCGGACGGCGGTGGCGTCGGCGTCATCGACCGCGAAGGTCACGCCCCAGTGCGGCGCGGTGTCGTCGTCGTCCGGCATCGGAGACAACGCGGCGACCGCCTCGTCGAAGCGGGCCGGTGCCCCCATCTCGGCCTGACGCTCGCGGTTGCCGGGAGAGAGCTGCTCGAGGAAGTCGCCGTACGCCGGCAGCGCCCACATCCGCCCGTCGCCCACGTCGATGGCTTCCCAGTCGAGCACCGCGCGGTAGAACACCTCCGCTGTTGCGGAGTCGCGGGTGTGCAGGACGTTGAAGTTCAGGGACCCGTGGGCGTTGACCCGTTCCGCACCGCGGTTCTCCCGGGGTTGCCACAGCCCGAGGAGCGCGCCCTCGGCGTCGCGGAAGGTGGCCATCCGGCCCACGGCCCCGTCAGGACCCAGGTCGGTGGGCGCGACGACTTGCTCACCGCCTGCCGCGATCGCGCGGGCCAGCGCCGCGTCGGCGTCGTCGACCCACACGTAGGAGTTCCAGGCAGCGGGCTCGCCCCCACCCGAGCCGATGGCGGCCACGGTCTCACCCTCGAGTCGGGCGTAGGCGTAGCGCACTGGTGCGCTCGGCGGCGTGCGCTCCTCGAACTCCCAGCCGAACAGGCCCTGATAGAAGGACATGGCGGCGTCCATGTCGGGCGGTGTCAGGTCGATCCAGCAGGGGACGCCGGCAATGTAGCGGTCACTCATCGGTTGCTCCTGGGTGTCGGTGGTCGGTCACCGGCCACGCTAGGAGGGATTCAGGCCATCCTCCGGCCTCAATCCGTCAGGAACACCAGATGCCCGTCCCGGCGTACGGCGCGCAGGTGGCCCGGCAGGTCGATCCACTTCTGTCCGTGCCAGTCGGTCAGCAGCGCATCGACGGCCATGACGTGTTCGTGGAAGAGCTCCGACCCGATGGCACCGGCCTCGAGGGCGGCCAGCCGCAGCACCCGGGTGCGCAACGGGCCGGCCAGCGCGGCCAGGTCGTCAACCGAGAGCCCGGTGGAGGCCCCGTCGCACAGCCGGGCGTACGCCGCATCCGCGAGCCCATCGAGGTAGTCCATGTCGGGACGCACCAGGTCGGCGGTGCGGGCCAGCGCGACGGCCACGCCCGGGCCGAGCTCGGCCTCGAGCACGGGCAGCACCGTGTGCCGGACCCGGACCCGGGTGTAGCGCGGGTCGATGTTGTGCGGGTCGTCCCAGACGGGGATGCCCTCGGCCTCGCAGGCGGCCGCCGTGTCGGCCCGGGACACGTCGAGCAGGGGTCGGGCGAAGCCGTCGAACGAGCGTCGCATGCCGGCGATGGCGCGACCTCCTGACCCGCGGGCCAGCCCCAGCAGCACGGTCTCAGCCTGGTCGTCACGCGTGTGACCCAGCAGCACGGTCACGGCGCCGACGTGCTCGGCCATCTGTTCGAGCACCGCGTAGCGGGCTTCACGGGCCGCTGCCTCGGGGCCGCCCTCGGTGGAGACGGTGACCCGGGCGGAGACGGTCTCGTCGGCCCCCAGCGCCGCCATCTGTCGTACGACGACCGCGGTCCTCTCGGCCGAGCCTTCCTGGAGGCCATGGTCGACGGTGGCTCCCACCACGCGCAGCGACATCTTGCGGGACTCGAAGACGGTGGCGGCCAGCAACGCCAGGGAGTCGGCCCCTCCGGAGCAGGCCACGAGCACCGCACTCCCGGGGGGAACAGGGGCCAGCGTTCGTCGTACGACCAGGCGGACGGCGGCGACGGCCGGGGGCAGTGTCATCGTCAGCGGTTCAGCCGTGCACCCGGGCCACCCAGGTGGACGGGTCTTCGATCTCGGCCTTGGACGGGAGGTGCTCCGGGGCCTCCCAGACCACGTTGAAGCCGTCCATGCCGACCTTGTCGATGACCTCGCGGACGAACTTCGCACCGTCGCGGTACTGCGCCATCTTCGCGTCGAGCCCGAGCAGGCGACGCAGGACGCGGTCGAGGCCGCCGACGCCCTTGCGTCGCTGGTTGAACTTGCGCCGGATGGCGTTCACGCTCGGGATCACCTCGGGGCCGACACCGTCCATCACCACGTCGGCGTGGCCCTCGAGAAGCGACATCACGCCGGTGACCCGGTCGATGACCTCGCGCTGCTCGGGGGTGCTCATCGCATCGAGCAGGCTGCCACCGCCGCCTCTCAGGGACTCACCGATGCGCTTCACGCCCTCCTCGAGCGCCTTGCCCGTGTCGATCGAGTCGACCAGGGACGACATCTGGGCGAAGAGGTGGTCGCGCATCCACGGCACCGCGGTGAACTGCACCCGGTGAGTCTCCTCGTGCAGGCAGACCCAGAGCCGGAAGTCGGTCGGGTCGACCGCGAGCTCGCGCTCGACGTGGACCACGTTCGGGGCGACGAGCAGCAGGCGCCCGGTCGGCTCGAAGAACGGATCGAACTGACCCAGCACCTTGCCGCCCATGAAACCGAGCACCAGGCCGACCTCGGCGCCGGTGACGCGCGAGCCCACAGCCCGGCCCAGACGGCCGGGCGAGCCCTTCTTCTGCGCCAGCTTGTCCACGATCGGGGACAGGATGGTCGCGAAGCTCTCGGCGTTGGCCTGCACCCAACCGGAGCGGTCGATGACCAGCACGGGCGCGGTGCGCTCGGCGGCGGCCAGCCCGGTGAACTCGCGGACCAGCCCAGTCGAGCGGTTGGCGCCGGCGCGCAGCTCCTCGACGGCATCGGCGGCGGCCAACCGGGAGACCTCGGGGCCGTCGCCGGCCAGCCGTGAGCCCAGGCGCACGGCGAGGTCCCAGTCGATCATCGAGTGCTCATCAGTCATCTGGCGAGCCTAGCCGGGACGCGGCAGCGGACCGGCTGACGGTGGTCGAGCGAGCCGCGCGGCTGAGGAACGAAGCCGCGACCGGCGTGCCGAGACCCGGTGAGCGAAGCAGGTGGTCGCCCCGGCCGGGCGTGGCCTCCTCCGCTCAGGAGCAGTGACACGCCGCCAGTGCGGCGGTGAGGTCGTCGAGGGTGTCGCGGGCGTCGAGCACGTGCTCGTCGGTGACCCGGTCGGCGAGGAACAGGAAGGTCATGACGTTGCCGTCGAGGTCGGTGGTGACCCCGGCCAGGCCGTGGACGCCGGTGAGGGTGCCGGTCTTCGCGCGCACCCGGCCGGGCCCTGCGTCGTCACTGTCGCCCAGTCTGCTGGTCATCGATCCGGTGAACCCGGCCACGGGCAGGGCGGTGACCACGGTGCGCAGCTCGGGACGATTGCCCTTGGCCGCGGTCGCGAGGACACCGAGGATCGCCTGGCTGGTCAGCTTGTCCTCTCGGGACAGTCCGCTGCCGTCGAAGAAGCGGGTGCCGGCGAGTGGCACGCCGAGACGGCCGAGCACCGCACGGACGGCCTTGGCGCCGCCGGCGAACGAACCTCCGGTGCCCTCGGCGATGCCGACCTGGTGGGAGAGGATCTCTGCGCCCTCGTTGTCGCTCACGGAGATCACCCGGTCCACGATCTGCCAGACCGGGGCGCTCTCGACGGCAGCGATCTCGGTGGCGTCGTCAGCGGCCGTCGTACGCCGTGGGGTTCCGGCCACGCCGACTCCGGCGCGACGCAGCTCGGCGGCGAACATCGTCGCCGCGGCCTGGGAGGGGTCGGACTCGAAGCCCCAGGAGTCGGGCTTCGCGCCCTTGTCGACCCACAGCGCGGTGATCGGCGGGACCACCGCCTCGGGGATGTAGGAGGCGGGCCAGTGCGGGTTGACGCTCGGCCCGGTGAAGAGCGAGTCGTCGAACTGCAGCCGCACCTTCGTCAGCCCCTGCTCGGCCAGCGCGGCCGCCGTCTCGCGGGCCAGGCTGCGGATGTCGGCCCGCTCCGGATAGGTCGTCGACGACGGCTTGGTGTGGGTCAGGAACGGGTCGCCGCCGCCGACCAGCACGATGTCGCGAGACCGGGCGCCGGTCACGACCGTGGTGCGGAACGTGGTGTCGGGCCCGATCGCCTCGAGCGCGGCCGTCCCGGTGAGCAGCTTCATCGTGGAGGCCGGGGTGAAGTCGCCGCCGGCGTTGTCGTACCAGACGCTGCCGTCCAGTCCTCCGACCGCGAGGACCCGGTGCTTGCCGAGATCCTTCTCCTGGGCGTACGACGCCAGCGCCCGGCGTACCTTCGCCGGGTCGACCGGGCTCGTGGTCGGCACGCCCGCGGCAACCGGTGACGGCGGGGTCAGGGCCGGGAGCTCCAGGCCGGGCGGCGGAGCCACCTCCGCCGGGTCGGTGGTGTCGTCGTGGGCCAGGCCCAGTCGCTCACCCAGGTCGTACTGGAAGGACGCGAACGCCGCGGCCACCACGGCCAGCACCACGAGCACGGGCAGCCAGGTCGACACGCGTCCACTCGAGTGACCTGGGTCACGCCGTCTGCCCACAACATTCCTTCCGAGTGCACGTTTGGCCCCATTGTGCGCGAAGATGTTGCCGGCCCGGTGTTCGGGTCATGATCTTTCGCCGCCCGCAGGCCGGGTCGCGAGCGTGCCGATGATGCGGAGGAATGCAGTGCTGGAGTTCGACGTGATGGTGGAGATCCCCAAGGGGTCACGCAACAAGTACGAGGTCGACCACGAGTCCGGTCGCATCTATCTCGACCGCATGCTCTTCACCTCGACCGCCTATCCCGAGGACTACGGCTACATCGAGGACACCCTCGGTCAGGACGGCGACCCGCTCGACGCACTGGTGATCCTGCAGGCGCCGACCTTCCCGGGGTGCATCATCAAGTGCCGCGCGATCGGCATGTTCCGCATGACCGACGAGGCCGGCGGCGACGACAAGGTGCTCTGCGTTCCCACGCACGACCCGCGCCTCGAGCACCTGCGCGACATCAACCACGTGTCGAAGTTCGACCGTCTCGAGATCCAGCACTTCTTCGAGGTCTACAAGGACCTCGAGCCCGGCAAGTCCGTCGAGGGCGCCAACTGGGTCGGCCGCACCGAGGCCGAGGCCGAGATCCTCGCCTCCTTCGAGCGCGCCAAGAAGTCCGGTCACTGACCCGCTCCACCCGACGTTCGGCGCGGCCAGTTTCACAGGCCCGACGTTCGGCGCGGCCAGTTTCACAGGGC
>NZ_BCRJ01000076.1 GCF_001552535.1 Nocardioides jensenii JCM 1364 = NBRC 14755
CCAGGTGCCGGAACTTCTCCATCGATCAGCTGACCGGCGTGCGCCACCTGAGATCCGGTCGACCGCGACGGTCCACGACATCGGGGAGGCCCAGCGCCTCCATCGCCACGTCGGCCAGGTCGAGGTTGCGCACCGGCTGCCTCCCGGCGTACGACGGCCGCGAGGTGCCGGGGTCGGCGTACCGGCGGTTGATCGCATAGAGGTCACCCGAGCTCACGTGGGAACCCCAGACCACGAACGGGATCGTGTAGTTCGCTCTCACGTGAGCGCTGTGTGTCGTGGCGCCGGCGATGAAGCCGTGATCGGCGGTGAGCACGATCGTGGTCGACCCGTCGACCTCCGGACGCTCCTCGAGGGCGTCGACGAGGCGACCCAGCTGCTCGTCGGTGTCGGTCACCGCGGCGAGGTACTCCGGCGACATGCCACCGAACTCGTGGCCGGTGGCGTCGGGGGCGTCGAGGTGCAGGAAGGTGAGTGCCGGGAGCTCGTCGTCCAGCTGATCGATCAGGTCTGTGACCAGCTCGCCGTCGTCCTCGAGGACGTGCACCGTGTCGATGGAGTCGGGCCACGAGTCGGTGAAGATGTCGAACTTGTCCTTGCTGGCGTAGAGGGCCGTGCTCAGTCCGTGATCGTGGGCCACCGAGAAGATCGACTCGATCTCGGGATCGCCGGACGAGGCCTGCACGGTGTCGTGGGGGCGGTCCACGTTCCAGGTGACGCCGTGGCCGCCGTGGCCCGCGCTGATCCGACGTCCGGTGATCATCCCGGCGTGGTTGGGCAACGTGACGTTCTGCTCGAAGGCGGACCGTGCGTTGAGGGTGCTGGAGCCCTCATCGATCAGCCGGTGCAGCACCGGGGTTCCGGTGGGCCCGAGCTTCCGGATCGCCGGCACGGACAGGGCGTCGACGGAGACGGCGATGACGTGGCTGACCGGCTCCGACTGACCCGGGTTGGCCTGCGACGGGCTCGGTTCGTCCGTGGGACGGGCGCCGGACGGAGCGTCGGAGTCCGCGCCCCGGTCAGCGGAGTCGTCGGTGCGTCCCCAGGCGAACGCCGCCACCGCGACCACCAGGGCCAGGACGACGACCGCGAGGACCGCTCGGAGGCGTCGGGTCTCGTTCAACGTGCGACCTGGAAGCGGACCGTGCGGGACCACCTGCGGCGGGAAGGCGCATAGTCGTAGTAGTCCTCGGAGGAGACGACCTGCACGTTCACCCGGAGTCGACCGGAGTCCAGCTCACCCGCCAGGAACCGCACCGGGAACGCGATGCCGTCCTCGGGGCAGGCCCGGCAGTGACGTCGAAGCGAGCGTCCTTGGCGGTGCCCAGGTCGTCGATGTCGCGCCCGTGGATCCAGTCGGTGGTGGCGAACGAACCAGCCTGGCCGGTCGCCCCGTCCTGCCAGGCGATGTAGTCGGGCCGGGAGTCGGCGTCCGTGTCGAAGCTGACGATGACCGCACCGCGCGGTGCCGGGGCGCCGGCGAACTGGACGATGATCCAACCGGCCCCGTCGTGCTCCGGTGGGATCACCCGCACGCCCTTGACGTCGCCCTCGCGCGACACCTCGACCCCGTCGTTGAGGTGCTGCATGTCGCCGACCGGGTCATCGAGCGTCATCGGCTCGAGCACCTCGTCGACCCCGGTGCTCGGGTCGGGCCCGGTGCTCGCCTCGGCCTCGCTGGAGTCGGCGGAGCTGGAGGGAGAGGTCGAGGTGGTCTGGCCCGAATCGTCGTCGGTCCCCGTCGCCGCATCCTTCTTCCCAGGGTCCTGTGAGCTGATGAGGTAGGCGCCGATGCCGACCGCGCTGAGGAGGAACGCGATCACGATCACGATGGCAGCGGTGCCGGCCCTCGGACGACGCGGTGGCCGGCCTCCGGGAGTCGTGGATGCCGGGGCGAGGACCTGCGCTGCGGCAGGCGGTGCGAACGGTGCTGCGGCAGGTGCTGCGGAAGATGCTGCCGCCATGGTCGTCGCGACCGAAGGGTCACGGTGGGGGACGGCGTGACCGCAGGCGGTGCAGAAACGGGCACCTTCCAACCGGTTCCCGCAGCCGACGCACCACTGGACCGACCCGTTGCCCGCCATGTCTCGTCCCCTCCTGTACGCCGCACGGCAGCGCCGGGCAGGTCGAACGGTGTGCAGCCTGAAATCGATGCAGGGTGAACATTAACGGGGCGGCTCGGGTTGGGTGCACTTTCCCGCGAGGAACCCAGGAACTGTCCACGACAGGCAGGACCCCGGCCGAACGGGTCGGCCGGGGTCCAGAAAGGGTCCGAGCAATCAGGTGTGCCGGGGCATCGGGTTCAGACCTTCTTCTTGCCCATCGTCCCCTCGGCGACGCCGATCAGGAGGATGGCGGCGATGATGCCGACGATGGTGCCGATCACGTTGAGCTCCCAGATGTCGCCGCTGCCGATCAGTGAGGCGATGATGCCGCCGATCAGTGCGCCCGCGATGCCGAGCACGAAGGTCATCACCAGGCTGATGTTCTGCCGCCCGGGCTTGAGAAGGCGTGCGACGACGCCGATGACGATGCCGATGACGATGAGGCCGAGGATCTGCATGCTCACTCCTACCGGGTCATGCCGCGCAACGGTGCGTGACGTTTTCTCGAATGTAACCCCATCCACGCCGAAATGGTGGGACGTGACGACGCACCCGGAGGCCCCGCGCTCAGACGCCGGTGATGCCCTCGCCGTACCCCTCGGCCTGCTCGTCGAACGTCTCGTGCTCGAGCAGGTGCAGCACGGGTACGCCGATCTTGCGCCGGGCGCGTGAGGTCCAGTCGACGTGGAAGAACTCGGCCACGACGTGCGGACGGGTCAGGATGATCGCCTCGCGGCCGTCGTGCTCGGCCACGGCAGCGGCCAGCGCGTCGATGGGGTGCTCGTGGACGACCTTGCCGTCGGCCGCGGCCCCGGCCTTCTTCAGCGCCGCCAATGTGGTGGCGAGCTCGCGCTCGGAGTGGTCGAGGCATTCCTTGCGGACCTCGGCCAGGTCGACCTCCCCGATCGCCATCGCCGGCGCCGCCATCACCTCGCCCGCGGCGAGCGAGCCCATGGCTGCCTCGACCCGGGCCGCGGCGTCCTCGACGGGGATCAGGACGTGGTAGGCGGCCGACTCCTCCATCTCGTTGTGCAGCGAGGTGACCTGCGCTGCGTCTTCGTCGGAGAGCGCCTGTTCACACAGGAGAACGACGTCGTAATGAGTAGCCATGATCAAGCCTCCGGATCGTCAGCGCTGATACCTAGAATTCTACCCAGGTCATAGGAGACCGGCTCCTCGAGTTGGTCATATCCGCACGACTCCGGGTCGCGGTCCGGACGCCACCTCTTGAACTGGGCGGTGTGCCGGAAACGGCGTCCCTCCATGTGGTCGTAGCCCACCTCGAGCACCCGCTCCGGGCGCAGGGGAGTGAAGGACAGGTCCTTGCCCGCGCTCCACCTCGACTGGGTGCCCGGCACCCGGTCCGGGTTGGCGGTGAGGAACTCGTTCCAGCGGCCCCAGGGGTGGTCGGCGATGTCGCAGACCAGCGGCTGCAGCTCGGCGATCAGCTCCGCGCGACGGGCCGCGGTGAACGACGCCGAGACCCCGATGTGTTGCAGCTCGCCGTCGGCGTACAACCCGAGGAGCAGGGAGCCGAGCAGCGGCGCCTCGGGGGTCGACGTCTTGTGCTCGCGATAGCCGGCCAGCACCACGTCGGCGGTGCGGGAGTGCTTGATCTTCAGCATCGTGCGGGCGTTCTGCTCGTACGTCGCACCGAGCGGCTTGGCGATCACGCCGTCCAGCCCGGCCCCCTCGAACTGCTCGAACCAGGCCTCGGCCTCGGCCGGATCACTCGTGGTGCGGGTCAGGTAGCACGGCCCGGTCAGCCCGCCGAGCGACTCCTCGAGGGCGGTACGTCGTTCCGAGAACGGCCGGTCGACGTACGACGTGTCACCGAGCGCGAGCAGGTCGAAGGCGACGAAGCCGGCCGGTGTCTTCTCCGCCAGCATCTCGATCCGCGAGGCCGCCGGGTGGATCCGCTCCTGGAGGACCTCGAACTCCAGCCGCGGCGTCCGACCGGGTTGCTCGACGGCGACGAAGAGCTCGCCGTCGAGCACGCAGCGGTCGGGCAGCTGCTCACGCGCCGCGGCCACCACCTCGGGGAAGTAGCGGGTCAGCGGCTTGGTGTTGCGGGAGGCGAGCTCGACCTCGTCGCCGTCCTTGAAGACCAGACAGCGGAAGCCGTCCCACTTGGGCTCGAAGGAGAGCCCGCCGTGCTTGGCTGGGTCGGGGATGCCCTTGACCGGCTTGGCCAGCATGGGGCGCACGGGCGGCATCACGGGAAGGTCCACCGGAACACCATAGGCCTCAGTGTCGGTACGACGGGGTGGGCAACAGCGTGGGGTCCGGGTTGGCGAGAATCCAAGTCACGGCCGCGTCCTTCATGCTGCGCAGGTCAGCGGCGTCCGCGCCGCCGGTCCTGATCCGCTTGAGCGTTGGCGCGAGCTCGTCCAGGTTGGCGACCGGCCTGCCGGACGCAAGGTGGACGCCGATCGCGTCGGTCATCGCCCGGAAGTCGTTGTTCCAGTTGATGGAGCCGTTGCCGGCGATCTCGCGGGAGATCTGGCCCACAAGGCGCAGCGCCTCGCCCTGCACGTTGGCGGCAGGCCCCGACACCGGGACCAGGAGCGTCCACAGCTCGTCGTACCGGCTGTCGACATCGGTGGTGGTGACCTGGATCCGCGACGTGCCCTCATGCGTCACGCGACCCGGCACCGGTGCGACGTCGAAGAGTTCGTAGAGCTGCGCCAACCCGGCGTCGGTCTCCTCGATGAAGTCCGGGTTGAACTTCGACCGGGCGAACTCCAAGTTGGTTCCGATCCGAGTCACGAGTTCCGTGGCGTCGTCCGGGACGGCGGCTCCGGCGGCGAGCAGCACTGCTGCCGACTGCGCGACCCGGGGGATGCCCGCGTTGCTGCAGGAGATCAGCCCGGCCCGCAGGGGTGTGATGCCATGGTTGTAGACCGGGTCGACCTCGGCTCCGCTGGCGATCAACAACTCGAGGTGGTGGGGCCTCGTGACAGCCGCATGCATCGGCGTACGACCGATCTCGTCGCGTGCATTGACGTCGGCGCCCAGCTCGACCAGGACAGCAATCGACGGCCAACACTGCGCCCGGGCATGCAATGGGAATGGCAGGCGAGTGTAGTCAAGGGCACTCGTTCCGCGGTTGGTCTGCCGGGCAGATTGTTCGTCCCGCGAGGCGGGCCAGTAGCCGGGCAGATTGTTCGTCCCGCGAGGCGGGCCAGTAGCCTGTGGGCACTCAATCCCCGGTTGGTCTGCCGGGCAGATTGTTCGTCCCGCGAGGCGGGCCAGTAGCCTGTGGGCACTCAATCCCCGGTTGGTCTGCCGGCAGGGCCCGCCTGACTTTGAATCAGGACTAGCGACGTAGGTTCGACTCCTACCCGGGGAGCAAGTGGCACGGCAGGTCGACGCCGCCCAGGCACACTGAACCGTCGGTGGCGAACGCCACGCTCAGAGGTCAGTGACCCACCAGGCGTCCTGGTGGGGCAGCCGGACGGCGAAGACCTTCATCACCATGCCCTTGTGGAGCAGTCGGCCCTCCCAGCGGTCGGGGATCCCCGCGGAGAGATCGACGGGGGAGGTGCCGCGGTGGACGGCCAGGTCACCCTCCTTGCCGACGGGGAACTTGGCGGTGTCCGACTCGACGACCGTCAGGGGCAGGTTCCAGTATCCGTCCTTCACCCGGGTGGGATCGGACGTGAGCTTCTCCCGGTCGAGCTGGAGGAGGAGGCGGGGTGCTTCCTCGATGTCGACGTTCTTGAGGAGGGTCCGCCGGAACGACCCCACGGCGATGGCGCCGAACAGCAGGGCGCCGATCATGAACAGGAACGGGAACACCAGGTCGCCGAAGCCGATGCCCGAGGGGTCGTCCTCAGACAGCGTTCCGTCACTGGTGCGCCAGAGGTCCGCCTTGTCGCCGACCTCCAGGTCCGCGTTGTCGATCCGGCCCGTCCTGCCGTCCGCGGCAACCACCTCGACGTGTCGGACCTCGGCCATGTGGCGGGACCTGCGTCCGCCGCGCCGCTCCCGGTGGGTACCGACCTCCTGAACCGTGACGCTCACCTGCGTGACGGAGTCCGAGGCCGCATCGCTCGTCCTGGTGACCGCCGCATACACGCACGCAAGGCACAGCAGGGACGTCGCCACGGCGACGACGAGGCTGGTGCGCGTCAGTGAGGCAAGGTCGGCTTCGGGGTCTGATGTGGGGACGGTTCGGGGCACCATGCTCCTTGCGTTCTTCCCGGGTGACCGGGCTCTTTCCGTGTCATCATGCCGGAACCCAGCGTCGACGCGCTCTCCACCCAGGGATCGGCCTCACAATGCGGCCCCGCCGCCGGCAGTCACTCGGCGAATGGACGTGGTCGGCTCCCGGGAGGCATCCTCGCGTGGCAAACTCGGGGACTGGCGCTGGCCGTCCGCCGGTGCCATCCAACGGAGGAGTTGCTGTGCCGAAGAACCTGACCGTCGTCGTCCTTGCCGCTGGAGGCGGCACCCGGATGAAGTCCAAGACGATGAAGGTGCTTCACGAGGTCGGCGGGCGCAGCATGATCGGCCACGTGCTCAACGCGGTCCGGGCCATGGAGCCGGAGCGCGTGATCGCGGTGGTCGGCACCCAGCGCGAGCAGGTCGGGCCACACATCCAGCAGCTTGTCCCCGAGGCGATCCTGGCCGTGCAGGAGACCCAGGACGGCACCGGCCACGCCGTGCGCGTGGCGATCGAGGCCGTCAGCGAGCGTCTCGAGGGCACCGTCGTGGTGGTCACCGGTGACACCCCGCTGCTGCGTGGCGACAGTCTGCGCGCGTTCGCCGAGGAGCACGAGGCGGCCGAGCGTGCGGTCAGCATCCTGTCGGGCATCGTGCCGAACCCGTTCGGCTACGGCCGCATCGTCCGCAACAAGGAGGGCGACGTCGAGGCGATCGTCGAGGAGAAGGACGCCACCCCGCTGCAGCGCGACATCGGCGAGATCAACTCCGGCATCCTGGCCTTCGACGCGGAGTTCCTGATCGAGGCGCTGACCAAGATCGGCAACAACAACGCCAACGGCGAGTTCTACCTGACCGACACCGTCGGCATCGCCCGTGACGCGGGCCTGACGGTCGGCGCCTATGCGATCGACGACGTCAGTCAGACCGAGGGTGCCAACGACCGGGCCCAGCTGGCCGCGCTCGGCCGCGAGCTCAACAGGCGCATCGTCACGCAGTGGATGAAGGACGGCGTGACCGTGATGGACCCCGAGACGACCTGGATCGACGCGGACGTCGTGCTCAACCGCGACGTGACGATCCTGCCCGGCACCCAGCTGCTCGGCGCCACCGTCATCGGGGAGGACGCCGTGGTCGGTCCGGACACGACGCTCAAGGACTGCGAGATCGGCCAGGGCGCCAGAGTCGTCCGCACGCACGGTGAGCTCGCGGTGATCGGTGACGAGGCCAACGTCGGTCCCTTCTCCTACCTGCGGCCCGGCACCAACCTCGGCGCGCGCGGCAAGATCGGTGCGTTCGTCGAGACCAAGAATGCCCAGATCGGCGACGGATCCAAGGTGCCGCACCTGACCTACGTCGGGGACGCGGAGATCGGTGAAGGCACCAACATCGGGGCCGGCACGATCTTCGCCAACTACGACGGCACCAACAAGCACCGCACGAAGATCGGGGACCGCACCAAGACCGGGGCCAACAACACGTTCGTGGCCCCGATCGAGATCGGCGATGACGCCTCGACCGGTGGCGGCACCACCGTGCGACGTGATGTTCCCGACGGTGCCCTGGCCGTCTCGGCGGGTCCGCAGCGCAATCTTGAGCGGTGGAAGGAGCGTCGCGCCGCGGTGCGCGACGAGCCGCCGGCTTCCGAGGACTGAGCGCGATTGGCGGCCGGTGAAATCTGGGGGCAGAATCATGACCACCGGCGCACGACCACTCGAACTTGAGGAGCTCCCGGAGTGAGCGGAATGAAGCGGACCACCGAGAAGAACCTGATGGTCTTCAGCGGGAGGGCCCACCCGGATCTCGCTCAGGAGGTCGCCGAGCACCTCGGCACCGACCTGGTGCCGACCCAGGCGTACGAGTTCGCGAACTCCGAGATCTACGTCCGCTACGAGGAGTCCGTCCGCGGGTGCGACGCCTTCGTGATCCAGAGCCACACGGCTCCGATCAACGAGTGGATCATGGAGCACCTGATCATGGTCGACGCGCTCAAGCGCGCCTCGGCCAAACGGATCACCGTCGTGATGCCGTTCTACGGCTACAGCCGCCAGGACAAGAAGCACCGTGGCCGCGAGCCGATCTCCGCGCGCCTGATCGCCGACCTGTTCAAGACCGCCGGCGCCGACCGCCTCATCACCGTCGACCTGCATGCCGACCAGCTCCAGGGCTTCTTCGACGGCCCGGTCGACCACCTGATGGCGCTGCCGATCCTGGCCGACTACGTCAAGGAGAAGTACGGCGACCAGCCGCTCGCCGTGGTCTCGCCGGACGCCGGCCGGATCAAGGTCGCCGAGCGTTGGTCGGCCCGTCTCGGTGGCGTGCCGTTGGCGTTCATCCACAAGACCCGCCGCACCGACCGGCCCAACGAGACCGTGGCGAACCGGGTCGTCGGTGAAGTCAAGGGGCGCTACTGCGTGCTGACCGACGACATCATCGACACCGGCGGCACGATCGTGAAGGCCGCCGAGGCGCTGATGGAGGAGGGCGCGGCCGGTGTGATCATCGCGGCCACCCACCCGATCCTCTCGGGCCCGGCCGTCGACCGTCTGAAGAACTGCTCGGCGACCGAGGTCGTGGTGACCAACACGCTGCCGCTGGCCGACGACCAGAAGTTCGACAAGCTGACCGAGCTCTCGATCGCTCCGCTCCTGGGCAGCGCCATCCGCGCGGTCTTCGAGGACGGCTCCGTCACCTCCATGTTCGACGGGCACGCATAACCAGGGCCGCCCGGCGCGCATGCTGGCGGCGACTGGGTGGGCCGCGTCGAGACCGGCGTGGGGCGGACCGTACGACAGGTAACTCACCTGCTCGCGGCTGCCATTGAGCGTGCACGTGAGCCGATCGAGCGCGAGTTACCTGTCCGATGGTCCGCGCGCACTGCCCACGGCGACCGGTTGAGGGCGGGGACCGAGCGGACCGCCCCGCTCACGCCAGCAGGGCCAGGCCGTCACCGGCGAGGTCGGCGGCGACACGGGCGCGCCCGGCGCAGACCATGAGCAGCTCCTGCATCGGTCCGCGCAGGGTGGGGCCGGTGCCGCGGACCCAGTCGACATCGGTGGCCTCCATGCGCACGCGGCGTACGACGTCGCGGCTGCCCATCAGGAACGCGAGCCGTCGGACGCGATCGGCGGCCACCGATGCGGCACCCGGATCCATCTCATGAGCGCGCCCGAGGGGGCGCACGACGTCCTGGTGGTGCACCAGTGCGTCGATCAACGGTTCGACGTTCGTGGTGACGGGCACGTGCCGGCGTGAGTCGGCGTACGTCGCGTAGTCGGTCAGGATCTGCTCGCAGGACCGCGTGCGACCGAGTCGCCTGACCTCGCGGAAGATCATCGAGTTGTAGCCGCGTCCGAGGTTGCGCAGCGCCATGCCGGGCATGGCGCTCCAACCGATCTGAGGGTTGGAGATGACGTGGGCGGCGACGTCCTTGACGGTCCAACCGGGGCACAAGGACTCGACCTGCCATTGCTCGGAGGAGAGTTCTCCCAAGGTGACCGCGAGGGACTCTCGCTCGTCGTGAATGTGGTTCCACAACGTCTCGAGGTCCATGTCGCCCACCGAAAGTAGTAAGATTTTCTGACTAATATGGTCAGTCTGTCTGACCATTCCTGTCAAGAGTCGAGCGACAAGGGAGCCGATGGTCGACGAGGAGCCGATGAACCCGGCACTGCTGATGTTCCTGTCCTTCCGACGCGCCGAGACGAAGATCCTGGAGCACCTCGCCGTCGAGGGGTTCGGCGACCTGACGCTGGCCCAGGGGCGGGTGGCCGCCCGGATCGGCCCGGAGGGAACTCGGCTGACCGATCTGGCCGAGCAGGCTCAGGTCACCAAGCAGAGTGCCGGTTCCCTGGTCGACCAGCTCGAGAGGGCCGGCTACGTGACCCGCGAACCGGACCCGAGTGACGCCCGCGCCCGGCTGGTCTGCCTGGCCGAGCGAGGACGCCAGGCACAACGGGCCGCCCGCGAGATGGAGCGGCAGATAGAGGTCGAGTGGGAGCACCACCTCGGGGCCACCACGATGCGTCAGCTCTGTGCGGCCCTGACGTCGCTGCGGGAGATCACCGACCCCTGGGCCTGATCCGGACGCTTTTCGGCCGGAACCTGCGGGAGGGTGGACCCATGACCGAGATTCTTCTCTTCCACCACGCCCACGGACTGACCGACGGAGTGCTCGGCTTTGCCGAGACCCTGAAGCTGGCCGGCCATCGTGTTCACACGCCCGACCTCTTCGAGGGCCGGGTGTTCACCAGCCTCGACGACGGGCTGGCCTACGCCTCGGAGACCGGGTTCGGGGTCATCCGGGAGCGAGGCGTCCGTGCGGCCGACGACCTGCCGAACGAGCTCGTGTACGCCGGCTTCTCGCTGGGTGCGATGCCCGCCCAGCAGCTGGCCCAGACCAGGGACGGGGCCAGGGGGCTGCTGTTGTTCCACGCCGCGATCTCGCCCTCCGAGTTCGGCACGTGGCCGGGTCTCCCGGCCCAGGTCCACACGATGGAGGCCGATCCGTTCTTCGAGGAGGGCGACCTCGCCGCGGCCCGCGAGCTGGAGAAGGCGGGCGCCGAACTCTTCTTCTACCCGGGTGATCAGCACCTGTTCAGTGACGCCACCCTGCCGGCGTACGACCAGGAGGCCTCGGCCCTGCTCACCGCGAGGGCGCTGGAGCTCCTGGCGCAGGTCGACCGGGCCTGAACGGGCCTCAGGTTAGGCCGGGCGCCGCCGCACCCGCAGCGTGACGTCGAGTTCGTCGAGAAGGTCGTTCCACTCCCGCTCCAGGACGGTGGGCAGGCCACCGGCGGCCAGCCCACTGTCGGCGAGCCTCGCGGCAAGGTCGCTGCGCGCCGACTCGAGCACCTCCAGCGGCCAGGGAAGGTGCGGGAATGACTGGCCCACCACCTTGGAGAATGCCTGGCCGTGTCGCTGCGCGATCGCCGGTGCCTCGGTGAGGAACCGTGGCAGGTAGGAGGCCAGCAGGTCGTGCTGTCCGACGGTCCAGAATCCGGAGACGATCGCGGTGAACTCCCGGTTGGACGGCTCGCCGTCGAAGGCCAGTGACCAGGCGGCCGCCTTGGCCTCCGGGCTCGGCACCGTGGCCCGGCACCGCAGGGTGGCGAGCCGGCCGGCGGCACTGTTGTCCCGGCCCGACTCGGCGTCGATGATGCCGGGGTCAGCGCCCAGCGCCACGAGACGGCGTACGACGGCCCAGCGCTGATCCTGGTCGAGCGGGTCACCGAGGTCGGTCTGGCCGTCCGTGAGCCAGTGCTCGAGCAGCTCCCGGTCGGAGGTCGTCTCGACGAGGACCCTGGTGGCCGCGACGCGGTGGTGATGGCGGGCCAGCGAACAGGTCGTGGCGAGGACGTCGTGCGCGTGGGGGAGCCGGGTCGGGTCCACCAGCCGTTGACCCACGAAGACGTGCACGGCGTTGAGAGCGCCCTCGAAGACAAGGGGGTGGCGCTCGGTCGGCAGGTGACGGGCGACCAGTCTCAGCAGCTCGTCGACGGACCTGATCCCCGTGCGGGTCTGGTCGACCAGCCCCCGCCAGAGCACCGCGCGCACCAGGGGGTCGTCGAGCTGGCCCAACCTGGTGTCGACGAAGGCGTTCGACTGCTCGTCGAGGTGCACCCGGGCGAAGGTCTCGTCACCCGCGTTGACCACCACCGGCAGGTCCCTCAGGGCCGGCAACGCGAGCGGCCCGTCCGCGAGATCGACCAGCTGGTCCGCGACCAGCGCCCCGTTCTCGTCGTACCCGTTGACGGTGAACCGGTGCGGCCGGACGCCCTCGCGGTGCAGGACAGGAACGCCGTCGACCCGCTCGACCCGGATCGTGTCGAACCCGGTCGTGCCCAGCCAGGCCCGTGCCCAGCCGCGGACGTCGCGGTCACTGACGGAGTCGAGCGCAGCCAGGAAGTCGTCGAGCTCGGCGTTGCCGAACCGGTGCGCCCCGAGATGGGCGTTCACCCCGGCATGGAAGGTCTCGGTGCCGAGCCAGGCGACCAGCTGACGCAGCACCGCATTGCCCTTGGCGTAGGTGATCATGTCGAAGTTGCCGAAGGCGGTGTCGACGTCGACCATCGCCTCGGTCTCCTCGGCGACCGGGTGCGTCGAGCGACGCTCGTCGGCGCGGAACCCCATGGGCTTGCGGGTCTGGGCGCAGGCGATCCAGCTGTCGGTGAACCCGGCTGCCTCCGCGGCGACCTGGTAGCCCATGTAGTCGGCGAAGGACTCGTTGAGCCAGCTGTCCTCCCACCACTTCATCGTGACCAGGTCGCCGAACCACATGTGCGCCATCTCGTGAGCGATCGTCATCGCCCGCTGCTGTCTCTGCGCAGCACTCGGCTCCCCACGGAAGAGCAGCTCGTCACGGAAGGTCACGCAGCCCGGGGTCTCCAGCGCGCCCCAGTTCTGACCCGGCGCCATCACCTGGTCATAGGAGTCGAAGGGGTAGGGCTCCTCGAAGACCCGCGTGTAGTGGTCGAAGCAGTCGGTGGTGATCGCCCGGAGCTCACCCGCCTGGCGCTCGAGGTCGGCCGCGAGCGACTGGCGGGCATGCCACCCGAAGGGCAGGCCGCGGTGCTCGAAGGCGACCGAGTGCCACGGGCCGGCGCAGACCACGAAGAGGTACGTCGAGATCGGCGGCGTGGTCGCGAACGTCCAGGTGCCGGCGTCGGCGAAGGTGACCACACCGTTGGCCAGCACCGTCCAGTGCTCCTCGCCGCGGACCTCGAGGGTGATCGGAGCCTTGAGGTCGGGTTGGTCGAAGCAGGCGAAGACCTTCTTGGCGATGTCCATGCCGCAGTACGCCGAGACGTAGCGCTCGCCGTCGGCGGGGTCGGTGAACGTGTGCATGCCGTCGCCGTCGGTGACGTAGGGGAGTCGGGCTTCGACGACGAGCTCGTTGTGCTCGGCCAGGTCCGTGAGCGTGATCCGGCCGGACGACCATGCGGTGGACGGCAGCTCGGCACCGTTCAGGGTGGCTCGCACCGACAGGGCGTCGGCGATCTCGACGAAGGTCTCGGCTCCCGGTTCACGGGCGGTGAACCGGATCGTGGAGTGCGAGCCGAAGGTCTCGGCGTCGGTCAGGTCCAGGCGGACGTCGTACGACGTGGGGCGGAGGAGTGCCGCGCGCTGACGCGACTCGACAAGGCTGAGAGAGGTCACCCCTCGACCGTACTGGGGCGCCTCGGCCGTGGATTGGTGGGTTGGCCGCCCGGCGGTTAAGATCGTCAGGTTGCCTCGGCGAGGGAGCGCTGCATCAGCAGAGACTCCGTGATCGACAGGGCCGGTTCTGATCCATTGCGCCGCGCTCTCCGTTCCGGAGACGCGGCGTTCTTCGTTCTCCGGCAGCCCCAGCCCTCTCATCTGAGAAGCACGATTCCGAGAAGCACGCACAGGAGAAGACATGTCTGCCGAGAAGCTCAAGGCCGAGACCCGCACCGAGTTCGGCAAGGGCGCCGCCCGCCGTGCTCGTCGCGCCAACCAGATCCCCGCGGTCATCTACGGCCACGGCAACGACCCGATCCACGTCACCCTGCCGACGCACGCGACCACGATGGCACTGCGCCACGGTGGCGCCAACGCCCTGCTCGAGCTCGACATCGACGGCACGAGCCAGCTTGCGCTGACCAAGTCCGTCCAGGTTGACTCGGTCCGCCGCCTGATCGAGCACATCGACTTCGTCGCCGTCCGCAAGGGCGAGAAGGTCACCGTCGACGTGCCCGTCCACCTGGTCGGCGAGGCCGCCAAGGAGACGCTGGTGATGACCGAGAACACCACGCTGTACGTCGAGGCCGAGGCCACGCACATCCCCGAGTACTTCGAGGTCTCCATCGAGGGCCTCGAGGCGGGCACCCAGATCCTGGCCAACCAGATCACGCTCCCCGAGGGCAGCACCCTGCTCTCCGACGACGAGCTCCTGATCGTCAACATCATCGAGGCGCCGACGACCGAAGAGGTCGAGGCCGAGCTCGTTGAGGCCGAGGCCGAGGCCGGTATCGCGAAGGACGAGGCCGAGGTTCCCGAGGTCGGCGAAGAGTCTGCCGAGGGCTCCTCCGGCGAGTGATCTTCCGCCTTTCTCGCAAGGACCGGGATACTTCAGCCATGACCGAACCACAGGACGTGTGGCTCGTGGTCGGGCTGGGGAATCCCGGTCCTTCGTACTCCGGCCACCGGCACAACATCGGCTACCTCGTCACCGACGAGTTGGCCGACCGCATGGGCTCGCCGTGGCGCGCCCACAAGACCGGTCGCGCCGACGTGATCGAGGGACGTCTCACCGCCCCCGGCGCCCCTGGCCCGCGGGTCGTCCTGATGCGTGGCCGTGGCTACATGAACCAGTCCGGCGGCCCCGTCTCGGCGGTCGCCGCGTTCTACAAGCTGCCCCCGGAGCGGATCATCGCGATCCACGACGAGCTCGACATCGCCTTCGGCACGTTGCGCATCAAGTTGGGCGGCGGCGACAACGGCCACAACGGACTCCGGTCCATGCGGTCCTCCTTGGGCACCGGTGACTTCTACCGGGTGCGCGCCGGCATCGGCCGCCCGCCCGGTCGCCAGGAGGTCGCCGACTTCGTGCTGTCGAACTACTCCAGCACCGAGAAGAAGGAGCTTCCGTTCCAGGTCATGGAGGCCGCAGACGCGGTCGAGTCACTGACCACCGAGGGCTTGGCCAAGACCCAGTCCCGCTTCAACAGCTGAGGTCGTGCGACGGCCTCGGGCCGTGCGTCGTTGCTCAGGCTGCTGGGCTGGTGAACGTGGCTGAGGCGACGTCCCGGGTGCCACGGATGTTCGCCCCGCTGGAGGCGCCGAAGACCACCGACTGGATCCGCGGGAAGCCGGAGATCCACTCGAATGCCTCACGGGGCGGGATCGCTCCCGAGGCATAGACCGACATCGCGATCGCCCGGAACTCACGCTCCTCGAGAACGGTGCGATAGGCCTCGACGCCGCCGCACATGCGGAAGCCGAGCTTGTTGATGCTGCTGCACACGATGGGGTTTGCCACACCGACCCGGTCGAGGGTGTCGAGCAGTCGAGGCAGATTCATCGTGATGAAGCCGGGCTCCGCACCGTAACGCTGCTCGACGTGGCGGGCGAAGACTGCGAATGCCTCGTCGAAGCCGAGGCCGAGCAGGAGGTCGACCACGACGTTCTGCAGGAACACGACGGGCGTGCGAAGTCCTTCGAACATGCTCATCTCTGCGTCGACGAGCATCGTGATGACACTCTCGATGTCCTTCCTGGCGAAGGCCTTGCCGCCGCGCAGGGTGGCTGAGAGCAGACTCTCGTCGGGGAGGAACTTCTTCAGCACGCCGAGCATGCCGTAGTCGGTGACGGCGTTGGCGTACTTGTGGGCGTAGGGCATGCACGGGTAGAAGACGAAGTCTGCATAGCGGTCGGAGTCCTTGCGAACCCGCTGCGCCACCTCCGCGATCCGGTCATGGGTGGTGCACATGAAGGTGCGGATGCCTTCGTCGTAGGCGGTGTCGAGCACGTTCATCACCGCGTCCAGGTTCTGGAAGCGCATGGCTTGGGCGCGGGCGCGTTCTTCGGACATGTGGTTGACGCCGAAGAACTGGTTGTCGCCGAACAGCAGTCGGTCCATGATCGGGGGTGTCCTCTCGGTGCGGTGATCAGGCGGTCTGGCGGCGGCGCTGCCACCGGTCCTGCATCCGACTGCGCAGCTGCCTCACCCGCGAGGCAGGCTCCTGTTGGCGGCGTGGGCCGGGCAGGGCGACGGGTCCGGAGACGGGGGTCGTCGGCAGCGCGGCGTCGCCGACCAACCGCTCGATGACCCGATCGGTCACGGCGGCGCTGGTGAACGAGTTGCGCTCGGCCGGTTCACCCGCGCGCAGGTTGCCGGCGACCGAGCGTACGAAGTAGTCCAGCTCGGCGCTGTACTCCTCGCCGCGGACGTAGAACCAGACCTGGTCGGTGAGGTCGGTGGTGTAGCGCACGTTCCATCCGTGCTGGTAGCCGCTGGGACAGATTGCCTGCTCGCGCAGGTAGACCTGACACTCCTGGCGGTCCACGGTGATCCGACCCAGGGTGCCGGTCAACGTGATCTTGGTCGACATCTTGCGGTAGGACTCGTCGGACCAGTTGACCGAGAGCTGGGCGCTCGCCTTCGGATAGTGCAGTGTCGCGTAGACCTCGTCCTCGGTCTCCACCGAGAAGATGTTGCCGAGCACGGTGCCGCTGACCGCTGAGGGCTCTCCGAGATACCAGGTGAGCAGGTCCAGCGGGTGGGCCGCGTAGTCGTAGAGGGCGCCCCCGCCCTCCGCACGACGTCCGCGCCAGGTGCTGGCCTTCGCACGGAGCACCACCGGACCGTAGGCCTCGGCCAGTGCGTGCTTGACCTCGCCGATGGCACCGAGTTCCAGCAGCCGCTTCGCTTCGGCGAAGGCCGCCACGAAGCGGTTGTGATAGCCCACCTGGGTGCGGAGCCCGGAACGTCGGGCGAGCTCGGCGAGTTCCATCGACTGGTTGGCCGAGAGAGTCAGTGGCTTCTCGCAGAAGACGTTCACGCCGTGCTCGATCGCGCTGCGCACCATGGGGAAGTGGGCCTTGGTCGGCGTGGCGATGACGACGCCGTCAAGCGGTTCCTCGCGCAGCATCCGGTCGTAGTCGCGGTAGGAGGTCAGGCCGGTGTACTTGCCGAGGACGTCGAGCACGAAACCACTCGAGTCGCACATGGCCACCGATTGGACGTCCGGGTGCTGGCGGAGGATGGAGAGATGTGAGAGCCCCATCTTGCCGATTCCCACGACTGCCAGGCGAACCACGTGCCACGTCCCTTCCGGCGATGTCCGCCGAGTCAACCGGCGCGAGCCATCCCACGCCCCGAATTCAGGACAGTACCGGCGGCGAACGGGGCGGCGAGAGTGATGACGGAGATGTACCCAACTCTCGGTAATTGCTGGGAGGCCGCCCCGTTCGCGGGCCCCCGCACGGGCACAGTGAACGAATCGCAGAGCCTCGAGGGGGACAAGATGGAGACCGCCGCAGTCACCGTGGTGATTCCGACGCACAACAGGCCCGTACTCATGCAGCGCGCCCTGGAGAGCGTGCTCGACCAGAAGTACGACGGTGAGATCGAGGTGATCATCGTCTTCGACGCCTGCGACCCGTTCGACCCGCCGGTGGTGATTCCCCGGGGTCGTTCGGTCCGCACCGTGGTCAACGAACGCACCCGCGGGCTGGCCGGTGCCCGCAACACCGGCATCGTGCTCGCCACCCACGACTTCGTGGCATTCCTCGACGACGACGACCACTGGCTGCCCGGCAAGCTCGACGCCCAGATGCCGCACTTCGACGACGCGACCCGCCCCGCCCTGGTCGGCAGTGCGATGGTGCTCGACGACGGCGAACGCACCTTCGAACGGCTCGTGCCGGCCGAGCTGGTCCGTCATCAGGACCTCATCCGAGATCGGATGGCCGGCCTCCATTCGAGCACGTTCGTCTTCCGTCGTGAGGACCTGCTCGGTCCGGTGGGCCTGGTCGACGAAGACCTCCCCGGCAGCTACGGCGAGGACTACGACCTGTTGCTGCGCACCGCCAAGGTCGCACCGATCGTCGTGGTCAACGAGCCACTCGTGTCGGTGACCTGGAGCGGCCAGTCCTTCTACTTCGGACGCTGGGGTGCCTACGCGGAGGGACTGACCTACCTCTTCGAGCGGCACACGGAGTTCGCCGACGACCGCCGGGCCACGGGAAGGATCGCGGGCCAGATCGCCTTCGCCCGGGCCGCCAACGGTGAGCGTGCGCACGCCCGGCACTGGGTACGCCGTTCGCTACGCAACGACCCGTTCCAGGTCAAGGCCTGGCTGGCACTGGGCATCTCCCTGCGGTTGGTCTCGGCTCCCTGGGTGATTCGCACCGTCCAGCGCATGGGAAAGGGGATCTGACGTGTGCCCTGCACCTCAGGTCAGTTTCGAAGGCCGTTCCTCGGCGGTCGCAGACCTCAAGGAGAGGTCGCCGCGCTGGGTGAAGGATGTCGCCAACCTGACCACGCGTCGCTACGCGATGGCGACCGCCGGGTGGCGCACCACTCCGGACTTCCTGGTGATCGGCACCAAGAGAGGCGGCACCACCGCGCTGTTCAACTACCTGCTCATGCACCCCGGAGTGCTCGGCCTGTTCCCGCAGCCGCGCGGCCGCAAGAGCAGCGACTACTTCTTCAAGGAGCTCGAGCGAGGGGAGGACTGGTATCGCTCGCACTTCCACACCACGGTCTTCCGGGAACGGAAGGGGCGCGAGCTCGGCTACCGACCCGCGTCCGGAGAGGCCTCTCCCTACTACCTCTGGGATCCGCGAGTGGCCGACGCCGTGCACGAGGTGGCGCCGGAGATCAGGGCGATCGCCCTGCTCCGGGATCCCGTGAAGCGGGCGTGGTCCCACTTCCAGGAGCGCAGGGCGAACGGTGTCGAGCCACTGGGCTTCGTGGATGCCCTGGCTGCGGAGGAGGACCGGCTGCAGGGTGAGGCTGAACGGATGGCCGCGGATCCGACCTACTACAGCGAGGCCCACGACTGGTACTCCTATCGTTCGCGCGGCATCTACCTGCCGCAGCTGCTGAACTGGAAGGCGCGATTCCCCGCGGGGCACTTGCTGGTGCTGCGCAGCGAGGACATGTATCGCGACGTGCAAGGCGTCTTCGACTCGGTCTGTGCCTTCTTGGGCCTGCCGCCGCACACCCTGCCCACCACCCGGGCGTTCGGTGCCAGGAGCAACCCGGAGTCGATGCCCGAGGAAGCCCGTGACCAGCTCACTGCGTTCTACGCGTCTCACAATCGGGATCTGGAGGAACACCTCGGGCGTTCCTTGGAGTGGTCAGCTGGAGCGGAGGCATGAGCCCGGCGGAGGCACCGCTCCTCTACATCGGCGGGTGGGGTCGCAGCGGCTCGACCCTGTTGGAGTGCCTGCTGGCCGAGCTCGACGACGTCGTGGTGCTGGGTGAGGTGGTCCACCTGTGGGAGCGCGGGCTGCGCCACAACGAGCGCTGTGCATGCGGTCAGCCCTTCCACGCGTGCCCGTTCTGGAGCGAGGTCGGGGAGCGCGCCTTCGGCGGGTGGTCGCGCGTCGATCCGGATCGTCTCGCGTGGCTGCGCCACGAGGTCGATCGGCAACGGCGGATCCCGCAGACCGGCCGGCTGCGGCCGACGCCTCGGACCGTCGCGCTCACCCAGGAGTACGCCGACCACTACCGGCGCATCTATGACGCGGCCCGCACGATCACCGGAGCCACGATCGTCGTCGACTCGAGCAAGGAGATACCGACAGCTCTCGCGCTGAGCCACGACCCGGTGATCGACCTGCGGGTGCTGCACATCGTCAGAGACAGTCGAGGCGTGGCCTACAGCTGGTCCAAGACCGTCACCCGCCCCGAGTCCACGACCGCCGAGCCGATGCAGCGCTACGGTCCTGCGACCAGCACGGCCTTCTGGCTCTCGGGGAACCTGACCGTCAAGGCGCTGGCCCATCGCGGCGTACCGCTCGTGCGGATGCGCTACGAAGACCTCGTCGACGCGCCGCAGGACTCGGTCGCGAGCGCCTGGCGCGCGCTCGGCCTGCCGGGCGCACCGAGGCTGCCGATGCTCGATGAGCACACCGTCGACCTGCATCCGACGCACTCGGTGGCCGGCAACCCCATGCGCTTCCGCACCGGACGGACCACGTTGGCGGCGGACACGTCGTGGCGCGAGTCGCTGCCCGTACGCGACCGGCGCCTGGTGACCGCGATGAGCTACCCGGTGCTGCGCAAGTGGGGCTACCTCGACGCGCGAACGAAGGAGCCGGCATGACCCGCACGCTGTTGGTCGCCTCGGCTGGCGGACACCTCGACGAGCTGCGCATCCACGCGCAACGACTCGGCATCGCCGAGAGCAACGCAGTCTGGGTGACCAGCCCGACGCCTCAGACCGAGTCACTCCTGGCCGGGCGGGACGTGGTCTGGGTGCCGCGGGTCGGGTCGGGTGAGGTTCGCAAGGCGATGGCCGGGGTGCCGGAGGCCGTGCGCATCCACCGCCGGGTGCGACCCGACCTGGTGGTGAGCACCGGGGCGCTGTTCTCCACGCCCCACCTGCTCGCGGCCAGACTGGCGCGTTGCGAGACCTGGTTCATCGACAGCGCGACCCGCGTCGCTGCTCCCTCGTCCACGGGCCGATTCGCGCAACACCTCACTCGCGCCAAGCTCTTCGCCCAGGGAGACGGGTGGGGTGATCCGCGCTGGACTCCTGTGCCGAGCGTCTTCGATTCCTTCGAGGTCGACCACACCGCAGCGCTCGATCCGCCCCCGGAGATCCGCAGGGCCGTGGTCACCCTCGGGTCCGAGCTGTGGCCCTTCGATCGCGCCGTACGCCGGGTGCTGGACCTGCTGCCCGATGCCGAGATCTGCTGGCAGACCGGGGTCACCGACTACCGACATGAGGGTCACACCCTGCAGCAGTGGCTGCCGGCCGAGGAGCTTCGCCGACGGATCCGCGAAGCCGACGTCGTGGTCATGCACGCCGGCGTCGGCTCCGCCTTGGTGTGCCTGGACGAGGGCAAGGTGCCAGTCATCCTGCCGCGTCGAAGCAGCAAGCAGGAGATGGTCGATGACCACCAGGTCGAGGTGGCCGGCATGCTCGCCGCCCGGTCACTGGCGATCAGCGTGGACCCGGACGATCTCAGTCGCGACGACCTGGACGCAGCTGCGGGGTTGCGGACACGGCGGACAACTCCAGTCCTGAGCTGAGTCCCCGATCGGCCGCGGACGGTGGGCCCTGCCGTGGCGAGACGACCCTGAGTGCCAGCGCGGCCGCGACCATCATCAGCGGCAGCCCGTAGGGCACGGCGCCGTAGTAGAAGAACTCGATGGATCCCACCAGCAACACGGTGTTGCTGGCCAGACCGGTGATGTCCCGACGACGCAGTGACCTGGCGAAGGCGGTCAGGAACCAGGCCATGAAGCAGAGCGTCGCGCCGGGTCCGTGGGACACCAGCACCAGCCAGAACTGCCCCTGGGTGCCCACTGGATCGAGGTTCGGGTTCTCGGCCTCGACGGTGACACCGTGCCCGAAGATCGGGGAGTCGGGCACGGTGCCGATCGACTGCTCGTACAACGAGGCACGGTCCTCGGTGCTCTTGCCGCCCTGCTCGGCTCGGTTCTCGAGTCGCTCGGTGGTCGGCAGGGCTTGATAGACGGTGAAGCCGAGCACAGCGACCACTGCCAGCACGACCAGGCCCTTGGGTCGGCCGGCGATCGCCAGGCGGAGGGCGCCGTAGACCAGGGCGATGCCCAACCCGATCAGCATGCCGCGGTTGAGAGTCAGGAATGCCGGCACCAGTGAGAGCGGGAGCATGGCAGCGACTGCCCAGAACCGGCGGGTGCCTCGCACCTGGATCAGGTAGACGATCACGAACGGCACCAGCAGTGAGTACACGTTGCCCCAGTTGTTCGTGTACAGGAAGGGTGCGCTGGGGCGCGGGTCGCTGGCGAAGAACGAGTCCGGGTCGTACTGGTTGAGTCGGCGGATCACCATGTGGTTGACCCACTCGTTGGACACGATCGACTGGGGGAGCAGGTAGCTCATCGGCGTCCGGAAGACCGCGGTCGGCAGCATCAGCGCGAGGTAGCCGCCGGCGACCGTGATCAGCCACCACACCGTCAGCACCCCGGTCACGAACCGTTGGGTCAGGGCCTCGCGGCTGTTGTAGACGTAGAGGAACAAGACCGTGCAGGCAAGGTAGACCGACTCGCGGTAGCCGAAGACGATCAGTTGACCGGGCCGATCGAGTCGGATCACCGAGAGTGTCGACCAGAGGAGGAAGAGCAACCAGATCCCGAAACCCCGCGGCGTCAGCACCGTCCGGGCACGGATCAGGTAGAGCGTCATCACCGCGGCCATCGGCAGCCAGATGAAGTCGACGATGCCGATCACCCACCAGAGGGGGAAGCCGGCGAACGCGACCGTCAACGGCCACGACGGGAGGCGGCCGGACGGGCGCAGGTGCTCGATTGCCGCGGGTCCGGTCAACGGCGCCCCCGGAATGCCGTCACCTGCCTGCGCATTCACATCACCGATTGTAGTGTGGGAGCGCGGTCACCACCGCGCTTTTGGCTGCCGGGACTCCCCGGGACGAGGTGACCAGCGGAAGGGACCGCGATGAGTGAGCACGTGGATGCCGGCACCTCCATGGACCTGGCGCGCTACGGCAACATCTTGCGCAGGCGCTGGCGGGTGGTTGCTCTGTGCCTCGTGCTGGGTCTGGGGCTGGCCGTGCTCTACCTGGCGATGGTTCCGCAGAAGCTCACCGCGGCCACGCAGGTTCAGATCAACGTGATCAGCACGGAACCGTTCACCTCCGACCGATCCAGCGCCGACCTGGTCGACCCTGAGACCGAGGTCCAGCTGGCTCGGTCCTCACGCGTCGTCACTGCTGCCGCGGAGGAGCTCTCCGGATCGATGACACCGGCGGACGTCCGAAGCGCCATGGAGGTCAGCGTGCTTCCGGAGGCAACGGTCGTGCGTATCGCGTTCACGGCTGACAGCAAGCGGGAGGCCACCGCAGCGGCCGACGCAATCGCGCAGGCCTACCTCGACTTCCGCTCCGACCAGGCTGCCGATCGGATCACGTCGATCTCCACGTCGCTGGGCAAGCGGCGTACCGAGGTCCTTGCCGGTCTCCGTGACGCGAACGCCCGCCTGAGCAAGGCCACCGCAGGAACTCCGGCGGCCACGCAGGCCGAGACCGACCGCCAGATCCTCAGTGCCGACCTCGACTCCCTCCTCGGTCAGATCAACAGTCTCAACTCGATCGACACCGGTGGCGGCACGATCCTGACCAGTGCCGCTGACGGCACGGTCACCGTCAGCCCGAATCGCTCCACGTTCGTGCTCGGCGGGCTGTTCGGCGGGCTGTTGCTCGGCATCGTGGCCGCCTTCACCGTCAACGTGCTCGACCGTCGGGTGCGCGACCCCTACGACATCAGTGGTGCCGGCGGTGGCGCCGTCCTCTCACGACTGACCTCCACCCGAGGCACCTTGGTTGCCGACGAGGCGGACGACGACGCGATCCGCAGCCTGCGAGAGCGTCTGCTCGCCTCGCTGCGCGTCGACAACCCGGTGATGTCGGTGATCGAGGTCAACCGTGGTCATGAGCAGCTCGACGTGCACGTCAACCTGGCCCGCAGCATCGTGGCCAGCGGTCTGCCGGTGGAGCTGCTTCTCCCCGAGCACTCCTCGGCGAATGTCGAGGCGCTCCGCGAAGGACTGGGGTTGCAACGGTTCGACAAGTCCGAAGGGTGGGAGCAGCTGAGGACGCCCACGATCCCCGGCCTGACTGTCACCGTTGCCTCTGCCACCGGCCAATCGGGGGTTCCGGCCGACCTCGTCGGTCAGCGACTGCGGTCAGGGTCATCCGGCCCCGGCCTCACGATCATCGCGCTTCCGCCGGATTCCAGCCGGGCTCTGCGGCTGGTCTCCGGTCGACTCGGGCATGCGGTGATCCTCATCGTGTCGGAGGGCGAGACCCGCATCGACCAGCTCGCCCGTCTGTCCACCGAGCTGCACGCCGTCGGCGCTGTCGTCCACGGCAGCGTCCTGGTTCCGCGTGGGCGTCGCACCGCCCTGCCTGTGGTCGAGAAGAAGACCGACCATTCGAGGGACGGCCACCCGAAGAGCGGGCGCACCAAGCGCGACAGGGCCGATGCTCGTCGTTCGTGACCTGGGTGCTCGGCGGGGTCAGCAGTTCGGGTCGTCGGGGAACGTGACGTCGCTGACCACCCACCCCCCGGCCTTGCGGGTCAGGGTGACCAGGTTGAGGGTGCGTTCCGGTGTGCCCTGGTCCAGGCCGACCTGGGCGCCGGAGCCGTCGAGGATGCGCACGCCGGAGTTGTCGACGCACACCTCCAGGGTGAGGGTCGCCGGCTTCGTCGTACGTGCGATCACGCGTTGACGCACGACGCGTCCCCGGCCTTCGACGTGCCAGTCGTTGTGGGCGTACTCGACGGCCAGGTTGATGGTCTGCCTGCGGGCATCGCCGACCACGCCCGCGGGCCCAGCACCCTTCGTGGTGGCGTCCGGGTCACCGAGGGCAGCGCCGGTGGCGTCGATCCAGGTGGTGACACCTGTGCGTGCCGCGGCTCGCACCGACGGGGGAACCGTGACTGCCGTGGGAGGTGCCGCCGGCGTGGGTGACGCCGAAGGATCCCCCGCAGCCTGACTGGTCGAGCCCGAGGGGGTGGACTTCGCTGTCGCCCTGTCGGCGGGGTCGTCGTCACCGGAGCAACTGGCGAGCAGCAACAGCGGCAGTACGCCTGCCACGATCGCCGCGCGCGTGACAGGACTGGGTGATCTGCGCATCGGACTCCCTCAGTGGGCACGGCCGAGTCCGGTGATTCACCGGCGGCCGCGACGTGGTGGTCCTAGTCTAGAGCGACATCGCTCACTTCTCAGGCCTTCGAGGAGTCGTCATTCCTCAGCCCACGCAGGGTTCTTCCGCACAGGGTGCAGTCGCGCGCCCCGGGCACGAACTGGCCCAGGCCGCTCGCGGCGGTGCGCTGACCTTTGCCGGAGTGGGGATCAGCTCGGCCCTCGGCTTCGTGCTGAGCGTCCTGTTGGCCCGAACACTCGGCACGACCGGTGCGGGCGTGGTCTTCCAGGCGACGGCTGCGTTCTGGATCGCACTCAGCTTGTCCCGGCTGGGCCTCGACACCACGGCGGTCTGGTTGCTGCCCCGGATGGTCTCGTCGTCACCACACCGGGTGCGTCCGGCCGTCGTCGGGCTCTTGGTCCCGGCCCTGGTGTCCTCCTCGATCCTGGCGTTGTGCTGGCTGATCGGCCGTCAGCTGCTCGCGGATCCGGCACCGGGGCGCCGTGCGGTCTACGAGTCCATCGACGTGGTTGCCTGCTTCCTGCCGGCGGCCGCGCTCACCACGGTGGCGCTCGCGGCGACCCGGGCGTTCGGCGGCGTGGTGCCCTTCAACGCGATCGACAACCTGGCTCTGCCGGCTCTGCGACCCCTGGGCGTGATCGTCGCCGTGGCTCTGGGGGGCGCCACCACCGCGGCGACCTTGGGCTGGGCGGTTCCGTGGGTGGTCGGCATGGTGGCCGCGCTGCTGGTGTTGCTGCGGATGCTGCGGCGACCGGCCTGGCAGGGCACCGGCGGACTGGTGCCAGACCGCGAGCTGCGCCGCACCATTGCCGGGTACGCCGGCCCACGGGCCGTGGCCGCTGCCCTCGAGCAGTCGATCATCTGGATCGACGTGATCCTGGTCGGTGTCATCGCGGGGTCGGCCGCGGCCGGTGTCTACGGCGCGGCTGCCCGCTTCGTTGCCGCGGGGGTCATCATCGCCACCGCGCTGCGGATCGTGGTGGCTCCCCGGTTCAGTGCCCTCCTGGCCCGCGGTGAGAAGGGCGCAGTGGAGGAGCTCTATTCGGTCACCGCCCGCTGGATCCTGTTGTTCGGCGCGCCGGTGTACCTGCTGTTGGCGGCCTTCGCACCCACCGTGCTGAGCTTCCTCGGTGAGGGCTTCGTCAAGGGCGCCGACGCCATGGTCGTGCTCTGCCTCGGTTCGATCGTGGTGCTCGCCGCCGGCAACGTGCAGTCGTTGCTGTTGATGAGCGGGCGCAGCGGGCTGGGCGCGCTGAACAAGTCGATCGTGCTGGCCTTCAACGTCGCCGGCAACCTCGTGCTGGTGCCGGTCATCGGCATCATGGGGGCGGCGATCACCTGGGCGGTCAGCATGCTGCTCGACACGGCCCTGGCCGCCTACCAGGTTCGGAAGACCACCGGCATCGCTCTCTCGCTCCGCTCGATCGGTCGGGTCATGGTGCTCGTGGCGGGGTGCATCGCCGTCCCCGCCTGGGCGATCGCACTGCTCTGGGGTCGCGGCGTTCCGCAGCTGTTGCTGGCCTTCGCCCTGTGTGGACTGCTCCTGGTCGGTGCCTGCATCCTGGACCGCAGGCGCCTGCAGCTGCACGAGCTGGCGGCGCTCGGTCGGCGCCGGGTCTCCTAACCCATCAGGGTGAGCGCTTGACCGACCAGGCCGAGGAGCGCTGCCTGGGAGATCCAGACCTTCTCCCACCCGCCGTTGCGCGAGGCCAGTGTCGCGGCTCGCTCCACGACGGTCAGCACGTAGACCGCGCCGACGGCGGGATGAAGTGACTGTGGCGTCCCCGCGGCGCGCAGGTGGGGAGCGGCCGCGGCCACGCATTCGCCGAGGCGTACGTCGGCCAGGTGGTGGGCCCTCAGCCGACGATCGCTGAAGTCCCAGTGCAGGGCATCGAGGCCGGCCACCGCGTCGGTCTCACTGGACTCCCAGTCCCACGCCCACAGGTGCCCGGTGGAGTCCCGGGCACAGTTCCAGGCGGTCAGGTCGCCGTGCCAACGGCTGCTGACCGGCACCGGCGCATGGAGCGTGCCCGTGCGGGCCGTGAGAGCGCGGACGGCCTCACCGAGCTCGCGGTGCATGATGCCGTCGTCGAGTCCGTCGAGCCGGGCCACCAGTGCCCGGTAGTGGCCGGTCGAGTGGATCGGCCCGGACCGATGCACGGGGCACAGGGAGTAGATCTCAGCGGGCGAGGGGGGGCCCGGGTCGTCGTACGACCCACGCACGTCGCCGGGCAGGGGCTCGGTGACCACCACCGGGTGGCCGTGGAAGTCCAGACTGGCCAGCACCCGCGGGGCCAGCATTCCGGCGCCAGGCTCGCGGACGAGTGCGGCCAGCGCACGGGCCTCCGTGGCGACGAACTCGTCGGCGACCGCGTTCCAGCCGAACTTCGCGTAGCCCGCCGGTGCACCGTCGGCGTCGACCAGTTGCAGGGTGGCCTTGCGGTTGGCTCCGGTGCGCACCCCGATGGAGGCATGGAGGGCCTCGCGGCCCAGCGCCTCGGCGAGGACGGCGAGGGGAAGGCCCGGAGCGGTCGTGCCTGCGCGCACCTGGACGGCCAGACGGGGGAGCGGGAACGGCAGCCCCACCCGTGCCGCGGTGCCCAGGGCAGCGCGCACGAGGTTCTCCCGGCGGCGACGTAGGCCCCGGTAGTTCATCAGGCTGCCGACCACAGCGGCGCGGGGACCGTCCGGCAACAGCATCCGCGCGCTCGCGACGCGCGGCAGCACCCGGTAGGCCTCGGCGTCGCGCCAGTGCGGATCAGGTTCCGGGTTGAGCACCACGCGGACGTCCTCGGACACAGCAGGTGCCCAGAGTTGCTGCTCGAGCATCGCGAGTGGTTGCACGCAGCAAGAGTATTCGCCACGTGAGGCGGCTGGTGCGTACTCAGGATTGGTGAAATAGGACCGAAGCCGAATTCGCTCCCGGCGCCCGGTCCTAGCGTGTTGATCGGTGGGGAGGTTCGGGTTCCCTCTGTGCATGAGCAATGACCAACACGATGCCGGAGGCGTTCATGGGTTCGACGACTTGCAAGGTGCTTGCCGGTGTCCTGGCGGCAGCAGGAACGGCCGTGCTGTCCACGGCCAGCGGTGGCAGTGCCCAGGCCGCGCCAGCGGCCGCGGTGGCACCCATCGACCCGGCGGTGCTGGGCACGACCCAGGCCGACGCGGCCGGATCCTGCTGGGAGATCAAGCAGGTCCGACCTGCCGCTCCCAGCGGTGACTACTGGCTGCTCACGCCGAAGATGAGCGCTCCCCAGGAGTTCTACTGCGACATGGTCACCGACGGCGGCGGCTGGGTCCTGATCGGGAAGGGCCGCGAGGGCTGGACGTCGTACTACGAGGGGAAGGGCCAGGCCAGTGCCCTGCTCAGCCCCGACATGGCGATGGGCCCGCAGGCTCACCAGCTCGGTGGGCATGACGTCGACGCGTTGCTCAACGGTCAGCTGGTCTCGACACTGCCCGACGGCGTGCGGATTCGCAGAGCGGCCAACTCGACCGGCACCCAGTGGCAGGAGGCGAGAGTCCGGTTCGCCAAGATGCGCGGCTGGGCCTGGACGTTCGGCTCCCAGCACCCGTTGGCCGGCTACTCGTTCGACGGAGCCCCGGGATCGGGAGGCTCCTGGCAGTCCTTCGGGTCCGGTCAGCTGCTCACCCGGATGGTGACCACCACGAACTCCGGCAAGAACTTCCGCTACGGCTACGGGTACGGCTCCTCGATCGCCGGCTTCAACAACAACACCTCCTACCTGTGGGCCGAGGGCGACGGTGTCGGTGGCGCTCTGCCCTATGCGCAGGTCTACCTGCGGCCCCAGGTCCTGTCCACGGACCCCGGGTTCACCCCGATCCCCGATGACGGCACCGAACCGGTCGAACGCACGGTCGTGCCCCGGTCGACGGCCATGGTGACCCCCTGGGGCGTCAGTGGGATCGCCGGCTCGACGGGCCGTGAAGGCTCGGTCGAGGTGCAGGCGATGACCCAGTCCGGCAACAACATGTACGTCGGCGGCAACTTCGCGTACGTCCAGCGGGACGCGGCCGGAACCGGCCGGGTGAACCAGCCGTTCCTTGCGGCCTTCGACATCGACACCGGTGAGTGGATCTCCGGCTTCCGCCCCACGCTGAACGAGCAGGTGCGGTCGTTGACCACCCTGCCGGACGGGACCGTGGTCGCCGGCGGTGACTTCTCCCAGGCCAACGGTCAGCCGGCCACCGCGATCGTGGCACTCAACCCCACCACCGGTGCGACCCGCTCCACCTGGAACGTGCGCATCGAGAACCGGACCACGGCCGGGACGCTGATGGTGCGAACACTCGACGTCAGTGGCGCCTTCGTCTACATCGGTGGCTCCATGACGCACTTCTCCGGTGGCTCCACGCCCAACACCGCCCGTTACATGCGCAACCTCGGACGGGTCTCGGTCGCCAACGGAACGCCCAGCTCCGACTGGAACCCGGACTTGAACGGCACCGTCGTGAGCATCGACGGCTCCGACGACACCAACCGGACGTACGCCGCCGGCTACTTCGACAGCTCGCAGGGCAACCCCTCCAACAGCGCAGCCGCGATCCAGACCGCGTCGGGTGCCAGTCTGGCCACGCCGACCTGGGCGCCGGTCTGGAGCTCGACCCGGCAGGACTACCAGCAGGGAGTCATGGAGGTCGGGGACCGGGTGTGGATCGGTGGTTCCGAGCACAACTTCTTCTCCTACGACACCTCCACGTTCCAACGCCTCAGCGGGGAGATCGCCAACAACAAGGGTGGCGACGTCCAAGCAGTGGCTGCCTCTGCCGGCGTTGTCTATCAGGGCAATCACGCGAGTGACATGACCTATTCCAACGCCTTCTTCTGGCCGACGATGAACTCCGACTGGACCGAGGCGAACACGGTGAAGTGGGCGGCCGCGTTCGATGCGTCGACGGGTGCGCGGATCCCTGACTTCGTGCCGACCATGAGCCTTCGTCTGGGCTCCGGCATCTGGGCGATCGAGCCGGACACCAACGGAACGATCTGGATGGGCGGTGACATCACCAACGTCCAGACCAACCAGGGTGGCCGGTTCTCCGGCGGCTTCGCGCGCTTCCCGATGCAGGACTCCACCGCTCCGGGCACGCCGGCGAGCTTCCGGATGACCAGTGAGACCGCCACCACCGCCACGCTCGAATGGGGCAACGTGACCGACGCCTCCGGTGGCATTCACTACCAGGTCCTGCGCGACGACAGGACCGTCGCCGCGACGACCGGCAACACCCGCGTTCTCACCGTGCCCAAGAGCGAGACCGGCCGCTACTTCATCCGCGCCGTCGACGGGGAGGGCAACGTCGGAGCCAGCAGCAACGTCCTGGTGCTGGGCAGCGGCGAGGTGCCGCCGACGGCCGCGTTCACCTGGTCGGCTGACCGGGAGAAGCTGAGCGTCGACGGCAGCACATCGAGCAGCGCCACGGGCAACATCGTCGGTTGGTCCTGGAACTTCGGAGACGGGTCCACCGCGAACGGCGCGACCGCCACGCACAGCTACGCGACCGGCGGCGACTACCTGGTGACGTTGACGGTGACCGATGACGACGGCAACGCGAGCTCGTCCGGTCAGAGCGTGACCGTCGGCAACCCGCCGAACCCGAGCCCGACCGATCTCTACGGCGCCGAGGTCTTCGACCAGGTGCCCTGGGCCTACTACCGCCTCAACGAGGCGGGCGGCACGACCGCGGCTGACGCGGGTCCGGACGGACGAAACGGCACCTACTCCGGGTCGATCAGCTATCGACAGCCCGGGGCCCTGGTCAACACTGACGACCCGGGCATCGCCACCAACGGTTTCAACGGTTTCGTCGCCTCGCCCCGGGTGAGCACGGCACCGACGGAGTTCACCATCGGCGTCTGGTTCCGCACCACCAGCCTGCTCGGCGGCCGACTGATCGGCTACGGCAACTCCAACAGCGGGGACTCCACGCAGTACGACCGTCACCTCTACATCACCAACAACGGTCAGATCGTGTTCGGTGCCTACAACGGGGCGGAGAACCGGGTCACCTCACCGGGCACCTATCGCGACGGCAGCTGGCACTACGCAACCGCGTCCCTCTCGCCGACCGTCGGCATGCGTCTCTACATGGACGGCCAGCTGGTCGACTCGAACCCGAACACCACCGCCGAGAACTTCCTCGGCTACTGGCGAGTCGGTGGTGACTCCCTGTGGTCCGGCGCGTCCTCGCGCTATCTCGCCGGCAACATCGACGAGGGGGTGGTCTACCTGAAGACGCTCACCGCCGCCCAGGTCGCCGAGCAGTGGCGCCTCGGCGCGACCTCGGTGACCCCGCCGGCGAACACCGCGCCGACAGCGCACCTCTCGGCCTCGATGAACCAGCTCGCAGGCAGCTTCGACGCCAGTGCGTCCACTGATGCGGAAGGACCGCTCAACTCCTTCAGCTGGGACTTCGGTGACGGGGGGACCGGCACCGGGCAGACCCCGACGCACACGTACGCAGCGGCCGGTGACTACGACGTCACCGTGACGGTCACCGACGCGGGTGGGCTCACCGACACAGCGACCGAGACGGTCACCGCGGTCGCCCCACCGGTGACGGAGGTCGTGGTCGCCAACGGCGCCAACTGGCGCTACCGGTACGAGACCGCGGCGCCGCCGACCACGTGGAAGGACGTGGACTTCGACGCCACGTCGTGGGACCAAGGTGACGCCGTCCTGGGCTTCGGTGCGACCGCGGTGGCGACCGACATCGACGACTTCGCGACCCCGCAGGACCGGGCCCGTGCGGCCTACTTCCGGAGGGCCTTCCAGGTCTCCGACGCTTCTCGGGTCACCCAGTTGGCTCTCCGGTCTGTGGCCGATGACGGGGTCGTGATCTACGTCAACGGGGTCGAGGTGACCCGATCGAACATGCCCACCGGCACGATCACGCACACCACCTATGCACCCTCGGCACAACGAACGGCAGTGGCGAATGCGTCGCCGGTCCTCGTCGACGTTCCTCTCGGACTGCTCCGGAACGGCACCAACGTGATCGCCGCCGAGACGCACCTGAACTACCGGAACACCACCGACTTCACCTTCGATCTGCGTGCCACGATGACCTCGCAGCAGGCCGCTGGCCCACCAGCCGACCCGATCGCGCTGTTCACCGTCGACACGACCGGACAGAGCGTGAGCGTCGATGCCGGGACGTCGTACGACCCGGACGGCGTGATCAGCAGCTATGCCTGGACGTTCGGTGATGGTGCGGACACCGGGCGGGTGGTGAACCACCACTACGCCGTTCCCGGTGACTACGACATCACGCTGACCGCCACCGACAACTCGGGACGCACGGCGAGCACGACGCGCCATGTGTCAATCGCGGCGCAACCCGCTACTGACGTGGTCATCCCAGCCGGCTCCGACTGGCGCTGGCGCTACGCGACTGCGGCGCCCCCTGCCGATTGGAATGCGCGCACGTTCGATGCTTCCGCCTGGAACCTGGGTGCCGGCGCGTTCGGGTGGGGAGCGCCCATCGTGGTCACGAACATCGACACGTTCGCCGACCCCACCGACCGACCTCGTACGGCGTACTTCACCAAGTCGTTCCAGGTCTCCGACGCCTCTGACGTCACCCGACTGCTGCTCGAGTCGGCCGGGGACGACGGCGCGGTGGTCTACGTGAACGGGACCGAGGTTGCACGGTCGAACATGCCTACCGGTGCGATCACGCACACCACATATGCGTTGTCGGGCCGTCGTTACACGGTCGCGGCCAACGACCCGATCTCCGTCGAAGTTCCGCTCGGGCTGCTGGTCGACGGCACCAACACGGTCGCCGTCGAAACGCATCTCAACTACCGCCGCACCACTGACCTGACCTTCGACCTGTTGGCCACGCTCACTCACAACTGATCGGCAGATGACATGAAGAGCAACAGGCGTACGGGCGCCGGACTGCTACGCCTGGTCGCGGCGGGACTGCTGGGCGCCTCGCTCGGCATCCTGGCCAACGGCACGTTGGCGCCGGCATCGGCCGAGGTCTTCGTCGACTCGACCCCCGACCCGTCGTGGAGGGTCAACGGCACGGTGTACGCCACCAAGATCGTGGGGGACACCGTGTTCGTGGGCGGATCCTTCTCGACGGCGACGAGCCCAACCGGGCAGAACGTGGCGCGGCGGAACCTGGCGGCGTTCAGCATGACCAACGGTGCGCTCCTCACTGGCTGGCGCGCGGACGCCGGATCCACGGTTCGGGCCATCGAGACCGATGGCACCTCGATCTATGTCGGCGGGTCCTTCGGCCAGATCGACGGCGTCACACGTCAACGCATGGCCAAGGTCAGTGTGGGCACCGGCGAGGTCGACCCGGGCTTCCGTCCCAACTTCAACGGCAACGTTCGGGCGATCGACCTCGATGCCACGGACGTCTACGTCGGTGGCAACTTCACCGCGGTGGACGGGATCACCCGGCAGCGCATCGTCAAGCTCTCGCGCGACGGCACGGTGGACCCGCAGTTCGACGCGCGCGCCAACAATTACGTGTGGGGGGTCGCCAAGGCGCCCTCGTCGTCCTCGGTCTACGTCTCCGGGCCTTTCACCACCCTCAACGGAGTCACCCGCACGGGGGTGGGAGCGCTGGACACGACGACCGGTGCGACCACCAACCGTGTCTTCGGCAGTGCGGTCAACCCGACGCTCGGCCTGGCCGTCAACGACGACGGCTCCCGGCTGTACGGCGCCGGTGGGACCTGGCGCAACGCCGTGTCGGCCTGGAACACCAGCACCGGCAACCGGATCTGGACCCGCATGACCGGCGGTGACATCCAGGCCGTGGACTACTTCCAGGGCACTGTCTACTTCGGATTCCACGACGGGTACCAGAACGACACCCAGATCAAGGTCTTGGCCGCGGACGCTGAAACGGGTGCGCTCGACGCAGGCTTCCGACCACGGTTCAACCGGTTCTGGGGAGTGATGGCGATCGACGCCTCTCCGCGGGGCGTGGTCGTGGGTGGTGACTTCACCCAGGTCAGTGGAGTGGCGGCGCAGGGATGGGCCAGGTTCACCGGCACCGGAGCGGCACCGGCACCACCCCCACCACCGTCCGGTGACGTGCTGAGCATCCCGGCCAGCGATGACGCCACGATCCAGCAGGACCAACCGCAGGCGAACGCCGGCGCTGCCGACCGACTCCAGGTCGACAGCAGCCCGGCCGTCATGGACTCGCTGATGCGGTTCGAGGTCAACGGAACGAGCGGACGTCAGGTCCAGCGGGCCGTGCTGCGCGTCCACAACCTGGATCGTTCGGACCGTGGGGGCGTGGTGTCGCCGGTCGCGACCAACTGGAACGAGGACGACGTCACCTGGGCCAGCGCCCCGCCGGCGGAGGCTCCGGTGGGTGTCCTTCCCGATGTGGAGGTCGGATCCTGGTACGAGATCGACGTGACCAACCTGGTCACCGGCGACGGCCCGGTCGCCCTGCGCCTCTCGCCGCAGTCGGCGAACGGTGCGGACTATGCGTCATCGGAGTCGAACGGTCTCGGGCCGGTCCTCGTGGTGACGCTGGCAGCGCCATGATCTCGCGAGGGGGGATGGTCCGGCTGCTGGTCGCCGGGCTGCTGGCGACGGCGTTGAGCCTCGTCGTCGACGGTGTCGGCTCCGCCGCCATGCTGAGGGAAGCCAAGCAGGTGCCCGCGGCATCCTGGAGGGTCAACGGCAGGGTGCACGCCACCACGATGGTGGGCAACACCGTGATCGTGGGCGGCGCCTTCACGGCAGCGATCAGCCCCCGGGGTGTCGTGGTGCGGCGGCGCAACCTGGCCGCCTTCGACATGCGTACGGGTGCCCTGCTCACCAACTGGCAGGCCGATGCCGGAGCGCCGGTGTGGACGATGGAGAACGACGGTGTCTACGTCTATGTCGGGGGAGCGTTCGGTCGGGTGGATGGCCTCCTCAGGACGCGGATGGCGAAGATCAGGGTCGCCACCGGGGTGGTGGACCCGACCTTCCGGCCCAGCTTCAACGGCACCGTGCGTGCGATCGACGTGGATGCTGCGGCGGTCTACGTCGGTGGTCGATTCACCAAGGTGAACGGGGCGACCCGCTTGCGGATTGCGAAGGTCTCGCGCCGCGGCACTCTGGACCAGCGGTTCAGGCCGCGCTCCGACAAGGTCGTGTGGGGCCTGGCCAAGCCTCGGTACTCCTCGACGGTCTTCGTCTCCGGCCCCTTCAGCAGGCTCAACGGGGTGCGGCGCAACGGGGTCGGGGCGGTCCGGGCACGCACCGGTGCGACCACGGGCCGTGCCTTCGCGCACGCTGCCAGGCCGACGCTCGGCCTCGCCGTGAACAGTGACGGCTCCCGGCTGTACGGCGCCGGCGGCACGAACACCAACACCGCCGCGGCCTGGAACACCCGCACGGGCGCTCGGCTCTGGGGCGTGAGGGTGATGGGTGACGTCCAGGCGATCGAGTACTACCGCGGCCGCGTCTATTTCGGATTCCATGACGGCTACAAGGGCAACCGCAAGATCAAGCTGCTCTCAGCGTCCGCGTCCACCGGCGCGGTCGACCCCCACTTCCGGCCGCAGTTCAACGGGTTCTGGGGTGTGCTCGCGATCGACGTCTCGGCCCGGGGCGTGGTGGCCGGAGGTGACTTCACCCGAGTCGGGGGCGTCGCGGCACGCGGGTGGGTGCGGTTCCGGCGCTGACCGTGCCTGAGCTGAACCTCACGAGCCCTGCTCGATCCGGAAGACCGGCCTGGCCAGTGATCCGTTGAGCTGATCGGTCGCCGAGCGGACCGGGTCGCCGTTGTGGGCCAGCTTGCCTCCCACCGACAGCGGGATCGTCGGATCGTCGAACGTGACACTGCCGATGGGGCCCGACCCGGTGTAGCTGGCGTGGGATCCGTCGTCCAGATCGGTGACCTCGAGCACCAGCTGCTCCCCGACTCGGTGGCACAGCACCCGGACCCAGCGTTCGAGCCCGATCATGTCGGTCGCACGCACGATCACCTTGCCTTCGTCACCGTGCACGGTGCAGGCCGGGCGGCGGCCGTCGAGCTCGGCCTTGAACATGGCCGGATCGCTGGACAGGCCGCGTTGGACCACGTTGTCACCGTTGTCGACCGACGAGCCGAACGACTCCTCGTCGAGGCGTACGTCGGCCCCGAAGCTGAAGTCCGCGGCGCCGGGGGCGAGCAGGTCGACGGTGCCGGTGTTGCGGATGCGCAGCACGGCACGCGGCACCACGTCGGCGTCCGTGAACTGCGGAAACCTGATGGCCGTCGGCCCGACAGTGACCGCGGGGTCGAGTGAGACGGCGCCGTCGTCCAGGCTGGCAACACCGATGTCGAGCCCGGGGGAGTCGGGCAGGGCGGGCCGGTCATTCGACCACGTCAGGTCCACCTGTGAGTCACCGCTGCCGCTGACCCAATCACGCCACGCCTGCACCGACGCAGGATCTGTGAGCTTGAAGTCACCGTCACGGGTGGACTGGAAGTAGGTGACGAAGGCGGCGCCCTGCTCGTCGAAGAACGCCGCAGACTCGGTCAGCCACCGCGCGCGCCCCCGGCCGTCGTCGCCCGGGACGAGCTGGGTCCCGGTCTCGGCAATGCCCCAGGGCTTGCCGGACTGCTTGGACGCCGCGACGACGGGTGCGAACAAGGCCGGCGGATCGACGTACGACGTGGGCACGGAGGTTGCGCTGTTGTAGGGATCCCAAGCGAGGACTGAGATGTAGTCGTCGCCCGGGTAGTAGTCGCGCCAGTCGCGACCGGACTCCTTCTCGGCAGTCCAGCCGGTGAGGATCAGGGTGGGGTAGAGGTTCGGTCGGCACAGCGTGCCGACCAGGTCGACAAGGTGACGCCAGGCCGCGACGTACTGCTCGGTGGTGAAGCTGCCGTCGTCGACGTGGCTCTCCGGCTCGTGGAAGTAGCTCCAGAAGATCGGCGCGTCCTGCGGGGCCTCACGGAAGTAATCGAGCAGGCGGTCGTCGTACGTGCCGGCGACGATCTCGGCCGGCGGCTCCCGGAACGAGGTGACCACCGCGCGGCCCTTGAACAACTCGGACCGGCGCCCCCACGCGTCGTCGGGTGGCACCGTTGCGTCGAACTGACGCACGATGGGCAGCCGTCCGAAACGGGAGTCGTTGAGGGCCAGCGCTTCGTCCAGTGACCCGTCGGAACTCGAGAGGTTCGTGCCGACAAGGGTGGCACCACTGGTGTAGTCGGGGGCCGGCGAACACTCGTCGGGCGCGGACTGCTCGGTCGGCGACGCGCCGCAGGCCGCCACCAGGGCACTGAGGCACCCGGTGGCGACCCCTAGCCGCAGACGCCTCATCCCCCGACCTTAGGCCGAGGGATGAGGCGTTGTTTCAGGAACGGCGGATCCAGGCCTTCCAGGCATCGATCGAGGGCTGGTCCCTCAGCTCGAAGTCCTGGTCGCGGGTGGACTGGAAGTAGGTCACGTACTTCGCACCCTTGCTGTCGAAGTAGGCACCCACCTTCGTCAGCCAGGCCGCACGCTGGACTCCGCTCGCGTCACCGCTGATCCGAGCCGAACCGGTTTCTGCGATGCCCCAGGGCTTGCCGACCTCCTTGGACTCGCGCAGGACGTCGGCGTAGAGCGTGGTCGGGTCGGCGTACCTCGTCGGCGCACTGCTGGCGCTGTTGTACGGGTCCCACGACATGACCGAGACGTAGTTGTTCCCCGGGTAGTAGTCCTGCCAGTCGCGGCCGGAGGACTCGCTGGCGGTCCAACCGGTCAGGATCAGCGTCGGATAGAGGTTGTCCCGGCACAGCGAGGCGGCGATGTCGACCACGTGGCGGAAGGCGGCACGGAACTGGGCGGCAGTGAACGAGCCCTGCTTCGCGATCTCGGCGTCGGCCTCGTGGAAGTAGCTGTAGAGGATCGTGTTGTCGGGCGCTTCCTGGAACCAGGCGCGGATCTTGGCGTCGAACTTGCCGCTGAGGATCTCCGCCGGAGCCTCTCGGAACGAGGCCACGATCATCTTGTTGCCGAGTGCGGGCGCGCGACGGCTCCACGCCTTGTCGGGCGGGATGGTCGGGTCGAAGGTGCGGACCACGGGCACCGGGCCGAACTTGGACTCGACATCGTCGACCGACTCGGCCAGCGTCTGGCCGCTCGTGGAGAGGCTGGTGCCGAACCTGGTTCCGGCCTGCGTGTACGCCGGCGCGGTGGCGCAGCCGCGTGAGCTGCTGACGGTGCTGGTGGCGGCGGGCCTCGCGGCGACCTGGTAGACGGGGCTCTTGCTGCCTTCGCTGCCGGCCAGCAGGCGGCCGCCGGTGCGGTTGTACTCGAGCGACTCGCCCTGGCGGCGCGAGGGCACCGAGACCTTGCGCGCCCGTGAGGTCAGCGTGCGATAGGTGTACGCCGACCCGTAGGTGCCGATCGCGTATCCGCGGCCGCTGGGGTTGAACGTGGCGCTGGTGACCTTGGTGGGGGCCCCTCGCAGCTTGCGCAGTCGGTTGACCTTGGTGGTCGACAGCCTCCTGGGCGCGACGTAGACGGCACCCCGGTCCTGCTTGGAGACGATGAACACCCGACCCGTGCGCGGGTGCACCATCATGCCCTCGGAGTCGTGATGACCGTCGGGGTAGACGAACCGGAAGCGGGTCGCCTTGACCGTTCGGTTGTAGAGAGCCGACGGCTCACGGAACCGGTAGACCTGGATGCTCGAGCGGGACCGCGCGTTGTCGCCGGTGTCGCCGACCCAGAGGGTGTGGTTGGGGCCGGTCGACATGTCCTCCCAGTCATACGACTTGGCCCCGCGCAAGGTGATCACGGCCTTGGTGGTCCCGTTGCCACGCACCGCGAACACGCGGGGACGGTCACCGCTGTCGTTGTGGGTGAACAGGGTGTTGCGGCGGTACGTGCTGTGGGCGAGGCCGCTGGACTCCGTGACGCGGCTGTCGAGGATGCGACGGTTCACCGGCGCCAGGGCCGCTGCCGTTGCGGTGGCGGCCGTGGCCGCGCTGTTCGTGACCGGTGCGGTCGATGCTGCGGCCGGCGACCAGGTCATCGTGGTGGCCGTGACGGCCAGCCCCGTGATGACCGACAGGGCCAGCGCAAGGCGCTTGCGAGGGTGGGACATGGGGTGCTCTCTCCGGTTTGTCGCGGGTCGGGGTCATGGACGTGGGCCAGATGGTTCGCGACGGCGAGCACGCTACGACGGATTCCTTGACAAGTGTCTAGCCTCTCCCCATTTTTGGGGACGGTTCGTTACGGGTGATCACCAGAGGGACGAATGAGTCCTCATTCACGCGCTGAGCCGGCTCGTGGTCTTCTCCAGGGGTTGTCCGGGAGGCCGGCCCGACGTTCAGTAGGCTCGCGTCGTGACCCCTGAGACCCCGCTGCCTGCCGATGCCCGCTCCGATGACCACGCCTTCGCCTCCTGGCTCGCCACCGTCGCCGGTGAGCGCCTGCTCGAGGTGCGCGGCCAGGGACTGGAGGGCCGCGAGCTGAAGGACGCCGGTGACGCCGCCGCCCAGGCCCTGATCGCCGAGCTGCTGGCCGAGCACCGTCCCGAGGACGCGGTTCTCTCGGAGGAGGCGGCCGACGACAAGGTGCGCCTGAACGCGACCAGGGTCTGGATCATCGATCCCCTCGACGGCACCCGCGAGTTCTCCGAGCCGCCGCGCGACGACTGGGCGGTCCACGTGGCGCTGTGGGAGAACGGCGAGCTCACGGTCGGGGCCGTCGCCCAGCCGGCCCTCGGAGAGACCTTCAACACCGGAACTCCCTCGGCGGTTCCGCCGCGTACGTCGACCCGCCCGCGGATCGCGGTCTCGCGCACCCGGCCACCGGCGTTCGTGCAGGCGCTCGCCGAGGAGATCGACGCCGAGCTGGTGCCGATGGGCTCGGCCGGGGTGAAGGTGATGTCGGTCGTGCGCGACGTCGCCGACGCCTACGTGCACGCGGGTGGACAGTACGAATGGGACAACGCCGCACCGGTCGCCGTGGCGCGCGCCGCGGGCCTGTTCTGCTCACGCGTCGACGGCTCCGAGCTGGTCTACAACAAGGACGACGTCTCACTCCCCGACCTGATCGTCTGCCGGCCCGAGCTGGCCGAACAGATCGTCGAGTTCGTCAAGCGCAACGGCACCGACTGAGATCGTGGTGATCCGGCACGTCCTGCTCGACGCTGACGGGGTGGTCCAGGACCTCCCCGGCGGCTGGCAGGCCGCGCTGGCGCCGTGGGTGCCCGAGCCCGAGGCGCTCTTCGCCCGCCTCGCGGCCGACGAGGAGGCCTGCATCCGCGGCGAGGGGCCGTTCATGCCCGTGCTGGCGCGGCACCTTCAGGCGCTGGGCGTGAACGCCGCGGCCCACGACGTGTACGACGCGGTGTGGTCGAGCATCGAGGCGGTGCCGGCCGTGCTGGGGCTGGTCGAACGGCTCAGGAACGCCGGCGTCGGTGTTCATCTGGTCACGAACCAGAATCCGGAGCGGGCGGCGTACATGCGCGAGCATCTGGGCTACGACGCGGTCTTCGACTCCGCCTACTACTCCTGCGAGATCGGCCTGGCCAAGCCGGACCTGGCCTTCTTCGAGCACGTCTTGTCGGACCTCGGTGCGCCGGGTGAGCAGGTGCTGTTCATCGACGACTCGCTGCGCAACGTCGAGGGTGCCCGGGTTGCCGGGGTGGCGGCCGAGCACTGGCACCACCGCACCGGCACGCCCGCGCTGGTCGATCTGTTGGTCGGCCACGGGATCAGTGCCTGATCGGAACCGCGCGATCGGTTCGGCCCGGAAGTGGATTGAAGCCCCCCGCCATCGGATGGCGAGGGGCTTCGTAGCGCAGGGGTGGACCTGAACGCTGATCCGCTGCCGGGGGTGGGGTGGCAGACGGGTTGTGGTTCCAGAGGGCGTCCGGGGGGATGGTTGCCAACTGGACTTGACTGAACTTTACTCAATCCCAGGCGAGGATGTCTCGTCTTTGGGAGAATTGACACGAAGTCGCCAGCTGATCTCGGCGGACGACGATTTCGGCCGTAGAAGTGAGCATGCGCGACCGATCTTGCGGCCCACTGGGTCTGGGCCAGTGGGCGGGACTGTGCGGTCGTGGTGCCTGGAAGTGCCCGTTCACCAAATTGACCGAGTTCCTGGGAGGAACCAGATGCGTACCACGACCAAGAAGATGCTGGCTGCACTGATCATCACCGCGATTGCCACGATGGGGATCGCCGGCCCGGCGGAGGCCAAGCCGACCAAGGGCAACGGCGGTGCGGGGGTCGTCCAGAAGCTGAACGACACCTGGTGCTGCTGAGCGCCGTGCGGAGTGGTCGTCGGTCCTCCGTCGGCCCAATCCTCAGACGAGGGTGCGGCTGAGGGTGCTCGACGTGCGGACCCGCAGTCCCACAGACGCTGCGGCGCTGCGGTACGCATGTCGGGCAGCCTCTCCATCACCCAGCTCGTCGAACAGTGACGCCAGCTCGAACCAGAGCTGTGCGGCGCTGCGGTCTGCGCCGATGCTGGTGAGGATGCTGACGGCGGCGCGGTAGGCCACGTCGGCAGCCCCCACCTCGCCGAGCACGGTCAGGGCCTGCCCCTCCATGTATTTCGCGTCCGCGGCAACGTGCGGGGCGACGACCTCGACGGCCTCGAACACCTGCACGCTGAGTTCGCGCGCGCCCTCGGCGTCACCGGCCAGGTAGCGCGCTCGGGCGAGCGAGAGATCGTTCTTGGCGATGTCGACCGGAGTGGCTCGGGCCCACTCGTACTCACGTGCCGCCTGCTCGAGATTGCGGCGCGCGTCGTCGACGGCCGGCGGATCGAGTGACAGCTGCATGGTTCCCAGCTGTTGGCGGAGTCGCGCCAGGTTGCGCGTGTCCTTTCCCTCGCCGAGCAGTGCCAGGGCACGCTCGGCCAAGGGCACCGCGGCCGCGGTGTCACCGCGATGCGACTCCATGATGGCCGTGTTCCAGTACGCCGATGCGCGGGCTGTCGGCGAACCGAGCTGCTCGGCACGCGCAACCGCCGTACGACAGATCCTGACCGCGTGTCCGGTGTCGCCGCGCTCGAAGTAGGCCGAGGCGAGGGTCACGGCAAGCTGCACGTGCTCGTCGCACGCGTCGAGTCCGGCGTCCATCACCTGATCGAGGAGTCGTTGTCCACGGTCGATCGCCGTCGAGAGATCGCCGGAGTCGCGATAGCACCGGGTCAGCGCGATGCCTGCCCTGATGCGGAGCAGTGTCGCGCGGTCGTCAGCCACCAAGGACTCCAGCTCCAGGACGGCGTCGTCGAGTTCGCCGAGGCCTTCGAGGGCCAGTGCGTGGAGGTGGTGCGCCCGCTCCGCGAGCTCGTCGAGGGAGGCGGCCTCGGCGCGGACCAGGGCGGCGCTGGCCTGGTCTCTCGCCTCCTGGGCTTCGCCCGACTCGAGAGACAGCTCGGCAAAGTCGAGCGTCAACCGGATCTCGTCGTACTCGGCCGGCGCGACGCCGCCGAGCAGCTCCTCCAGGCCCACGCCCATCCGGGCGGCGAGGTCGGTCAGCACCCGGCCGTTGGGGCGTCGCTGCCCCGACTCGATCCGCGAGACGTAGCCGGTGGAGATGCGCTCGCCCGCCAGGTCGGTCTGGGTGAGCCCCTTGGCGACCCGTGCCGCTCGCAGGCGCTGGCCCAGCACGGCAGGGTCGATGCGTCCGAGCAGAGCGGCCTGATGTGAGTCCATCCGACAATTGTGACTGCCCCGGGAAAGATTTGGGCAAGAATTGTCCGATCCCCGGGTCAAATGGCTTCGAGGTCCGCTAGTCCGAGCACCACATCCAGCCCGAGCAGCACGCGGTCCGCAGATCAGGTCGCCGGGGAGGAGGCGAAGAAACGGGTCGACAGGTGATGGTGGCCGTGGAAACACTGATCGCATGACCTCCTTCATCTCGCACACGTCGGTCGACTGCGGCAACGCCTACGAGCTCTCGGAATGGTGGAAGGCGCTGCTCGGCTACCAGGACATCGAGGGGGATCCGAACCTGCCGGGTCATGAGGAGTGCATGATCGTGCACCCCGACACCGGCCACCAGGTGCTGTTCATCGAGGTGCCGGAGGCCAAGCGGATCAAGAACCGGATCCACTTCGATCTGCGTCCGACCGACGGGACCCGTGATCAGGAGGTCGCCCGGCTGCTCGGTCTCGGCGCCACTCAGGTCGCCGACCACCGTGAGATCCGGGGCGACGGCACCGGTTGGGTCACGCTGGCCGATCCGGAGGGCAACGAGTTCTGCGTCTTGCGTTCCGAGGCCGAGCGCGCCGCCGGCTGAACGGGGATCAGTCGTCGGAGGTCCGCGCGCAGGCGGTGCTGATCGGCGGCACGAACGCGGGCCGAGTGCCGATCAGGTCGTGGGCGCGGTGCCGGCCCAGGTTGAACTCCAACCAGTCGTCGTCGCCGGCCGAACGTCCGACCAACGCGCACTCCGCCACGTCGTCCGGCAGCGTGGCGAGCGCGGGCACGGCGTCATCGGAGAGGTGGCGCAGGTAGAACCAGTCCGCCTTCCCGGTCTGTTCGTAGCGGTCGATGTTCTGCTGCGCGATCCAGGCATCCGGATTGATCGCGGCCAGGCCCACCAGCAGCGTCGCGCCGCTGAGCAGTGCTGCACGTGGGAGCCACCGTGCCCGCAGCGTCACCCCGGCGACCATCACGCCCACGACCACCAGGCCGAGCCAGCCCTCGAATACGTCGACCAGCAGCCGCAGCTCGGTGAATCCGTAGGCGTCCTGGTAGAGGCTCATCCGGTGCAGCGCGGAGGCGACCACGACCAGGGTCAGTGCGCAGAGCAGCCCGAGGGATCCGCGCAGCCAGGCCAGGTCCGCGGTCGTCGTACGACCCGCCTTGCGTGCCGCCGCCCACACCACCAGCAGGGTCAGTGCGGTGGCGACGGTGAGCTGCCCGAAGCCCTGGTGCACGTAGTCGGCGTAGGTCAGGCCGGTGGTGCGCTCGAGGTAGTCGTGGCCGCCGAAGATGACGGCTGCCTGGGCGACGAGGAAGGCGATGAAGACTGCATCGACGAGCAGCACCGGCGCCAGCCACTCGTAGCGGTTCGCCACGGGGCGGGCCGGCCCTCCCTCGGCGGAGACCTGCGGAGGGTTGAGGCCGACGTACGTCGCCGCCAGGACGACACCGCCGACGAAGACGGTGATGAACGCTCGCAGCACGAACGAGTCGAGCTCGAGATCCGGAAGAAGCCTGCCTGCCCACTCCGCGAACAGCGCATCGGCCGACGCGAAGAGCAGGCCGAACACGAGCACGCCGGCCAGCGAGAGGACGACCGTGCGGATCGCGGCGGCGCTGGTCGCGCGGCCGGTCACGCCGCGGGCCGAGCGTCCCAGCCAGGGCAGTCCGCGCAAGCCGGCCAGCGGCCAGGCCAGGCCGGCCAGTACGAACGCCGGCAGCGTGCGCCCGTTCGCCAGCCCGGCCATGCACAGTGCGCCGCCGGCGAACAGGCACAGGACGACGATCCACTCCGCGTCCCGTACGACGACCGTGGCCGCGAGCGCGACGCACAGGGCGGCACAGGCGAGGGTGAACGGGGAGCGACGGTTCGCGCTGAACCCGAGGATCACGCCGCCCGCAGCCAGCAGCACGATGAACGTGCCGAGGCCGAGATCGCGGAACGGCAGCACGATTGCGGCGAGCAGCCCGACGCCGAGACAGGCCGACAGGGCGCGGAGGTTGCCGGGGACGCCGTGGTCGGGCCAGAACCTGCCGAACAGCGCGTCGAGGGCCGGTTCGGGTGTGACGGGTGGCGCCACCTGTGGCACCGGGTAGGGCGTGGGTGGGGTCGGCACGGGACTCTCCTGGCTGGACGGGTTGGACGAGCTGGTGGGGGTGTCGGCCCCCACGCTCGAGGGAGGGGCGGTCTGCGGGCGGCCGCCTGCTGGGCGTGCCGTGCCGCTGGCCGTCGGTGGCCGATCAGGGAGCTCGACCCGGACTCGGGCACCAGTGGACCCGGGCTCGGGGTCGACGAAGGCGATGTGGCCGCCGTGCAGGTCGGTCACCCAGCGGGCGATGGCGAGCCCGAGGCCGGTGCCGCCCCCGCCCTCGGTCTCGGTGAGGGTGCCGAAACGCTCGAAGACGCGCTCCCGGTCGGCGCCCGGGATGCCCGGCCCTCGGTCGGTGACCTCGAGACGCCACCCGCCGGTCGTCGTCGTGGCCGAGACGCGGACGACTCCGCCCGCCGGACTGTGCCGCGAGGCGTTGTCGAGGAGGTTGGCCACCAGCTGCTGGATCCGTGCCGGGTCTGCCTCGACCATCAGCTCCTGGTCGACGCTGACGTCGTAGGAGACCTGGCGTGCGGTCACGCTCGCCTCGGCGACCGCGCGGTCGAGGAGGTCGCGCACGTCGACCCGGGTGGTGGCGAGGCTGACCTCTCCGGCATCGACGCGGGCCAGGTCGAGCAGGTCCGCGGCCAGGGCGGAGAGTCGTTCGGCCTGGGCCAGCGCGCTGCGCGCGATCGACGGATCCGGCTCGGCGACGCCGTCGACCAGGTTCTCCAGCACGGCGCAGAGCGCGGCGAGCGGCGTACGGATCTCATGGCTGACGTTGGCAACCAGGTCGCGGCGCTGACGGTCGACGCCGGCCAGGTCCTCGGCCATCGTGTTGAACGCGAAGCCCAGCTCGCCGACCTCGTCGCGTGACGTCGCGGTCACCCTGACGGAGTAGTCGCCGGTCGCCATCCGGCGGGCGGCGGCGGTCATCTCGCGCAGGGGAGAGGTCATACCGCTGGCCAGCAGCTGGGTCACGCCCAGCGCCAGCGCGACAGTGACGGGGATGCCCAGCCAGATCGGTACGCCGGCCCCGGACCCGATGGTGGCCACCACGGCAGCCACCGTCACCGAGGCCGCGACGAGGAGACCGAGCTTGACCTTGATCGACGGGACGACGTCGAGCAGTGGGCTGCTCACGTCGCGCTCACCGGTTCGAGGGCATAGCCGACACCGTGCACCGTGCGCACCCGGTCGGCTCCGATCTTGGCGCGCAGGGCCTTCACGTGGCTGTCGACGGTGCGGGTCCCCGAGGCGCCGGACCAGCCCCAGACGTCGGCATACAGGGTCTCCCGGCTGAGGACGACACCCGGGCTGCCGGCCAGGCGCAGGAGGAGATCGAACTCGGTCGGCGTCAGGTGCACCTCGGTGTCGGAGACCCAGGCCCGGCGGGCGTCGGAGTCGACGCGCAGGTCGCCGAGGTCCGGGACTGCAGCGTCGGCCAGGGCGGCGGCCAGGTCAGCGGCTCGCTCGACACGACGCAGCAGGGCGGCCACTCGCGCCACCAGCTCACGCATCCGGAACGGCTTGGTCAGGTAGTCGTCGGCGCCGACCCCCAGCCCCACCAGGATGTCGGACTCGTCGTCGCGGGCGGTCAGCATCAGCACCGGCACGGGTCGCTCGGCCTGGATCCGGCGGCACACCTCGTGGCCGTCGAAGCCCGGCAGCATCACGTCGAGCAGCACCAGGTCCGGGGTCGTGTCGCGGAACTGCGTGACCGCACCGGGGCCGTCGTACGCCTGGACGACGTCGTAGCCGGAGCCGCGCAGGCGGTCGGTGACGGCCTGGTTGATGACCGGCTCGTCCTCGACGACGAGGATCCGCGGTGCTGTGGTGTCGGGCATGGATCGAGCGTAGGAGTCCGCGTGGTCAGGAGTCGTGGACGACGCGTGAAGATTCTGTGCAGGTCTCGGGAGGTCCTCCCGGCCAGCGGGAGCCGCGGCACTCGGGACGACGCCCTGCGGTGGAATGGGCACGCCGCCAGACGCTTGGGCGGGCGATGCAATAATGAAACACGTTCTAATCTTGTCGTTTGGGAAGGCCTCACACGCAATGACCGAGACTCCGGCGATCGAGGGCTGGTTCACCACCGGCTCCGAGCCCGCCCTGCTGGGCAGCGGCTGCACCGAGTGCGGGAACATCGCGTTCCCGCCCGAGCGCGACTTCTGCCGGAACCCCGCCTGCGCGGGGGAGGCCTTCGAGGTGCGTGAGCTGTCCCGGCGCGGCACGGTGTGGTCCTACACCGACGCGCAGTACCAGCCGCCGCCGCCCTACATCGCGACCAGTGACCCCTACGAGCCCTTCGCGCTGGCCGCGGTCGAGCTGCCCGAGGGTCTCGTGGTGCTCGGCCAGCTGGCCGGCGGCTTCGGTGTCGCCGACGTGAAGGTCGGCTCGCCGGTGGAGCTGGTCGTGGAGACGATCTACACCGACGAGGTGGGGCCGCGGACGATGTGGAAATGGTTGCCGACCGAGTCGAGCGAGGCGCGAGCGAGCGACCGGGGCGACAGTTCAGGGCAGGGCCCGGCAACGTCCAAGGGAGAGTCGGCATGAGCACCGAGGTCGCGATTGCCGGAGTCGGCATGCACCCGTGGGGCAAGTGGGGGCACTCGTTCGTGAAGTACGGCGTCGCGGCCGCCCGCGCCGCGCTCGATGACGCAGGCATCCCTTGGGCCGACGTCGAGCTGGTCGTGGGCGGCGAGACCGTCCGCAACGGGTACGGCGGCTACGTCGCCGGCTCGACCTTCGCCCAGGCCTTGGGCTGGAACGGTGCTCGGGTCGCCACGTCGTACGCCGCCTGCGCGACCGGCGCCCAGGCCCTCGACACGGCCCGTTCGCGGATCCTCGCCGGGCAGTGCGACGTGGCCCTGGTGGTCGGCGCCGACACCACGCCCAAGGGCTTCCTCGCACCGAACGCGGGGGAGCGGTGGGACGACCCGGACTGGCTGCGCTTCCGGCTGATGGGGATGACCAACCCCGGCTACTTCGCGCTCTACGCGCGCCGGCGGATGGACCTGTACGGCGCCACGCAGGAGGACTTCGCCCAGGTCAAGGTGAAGAACGCCCGGCACGGGCTGAACAACCCCTATGCGCGCTATCGCAAGGAGGTCAGTGCCGCGGACGTGCTGAACTCCGCGATCGTCTCCGACCCGCTGCACCTGCTCGACATCTGCGCGACCAGCGACGGCGGTGCGGCCGTCGTGCTGACCTCGATGGACTATGCCCGAAAGCACGGTCTCGGCCAAGGGGATGCGGGTCCGGTCAGGCTGCGCGCGATCTCCACGGTGACGCCGACGTTTCCGCAGGCGGTCATCGACATGCCGCTGTTCTCCACCGAGTCGACCCACCTGACCGGCGAGCCGCAGCGCACGTTCAAGGAGTCGATCGCCGACGCGGCCTACGAGGAGGCCGGGCTGGGGCCCGAGGACGTCGACGTGGCCGAGGTCTACGACCTCTCGACCGCACTCGAGCTCGACTGGATCGAGGACATCGGCCTGTGCAAGCGCGGCGAGGCCGAGCAGCTGCTCCGCGCCGGCGACACCACGGTCGGCGGTCGCATCCCGGTCAACCCGTCGGGCGGGCTGGCCTGCTTCGGCGAGGCGGTCCCGGCCCAGGCGCTGGCCCAGGTCTGCGAGCTCACCTGGCAGCTGCGTGGTCAGGCAGAGGGGCGTCAGGTCGAAGGCGCGCGGGTGGGCATCACCGCCAACCAGGGTCTCTTCGGCCACGGCTCGTCGGTCATCGTGTCGGTCTGAGCGCTGAGCGCTGAGCCCTGAGCGCTGAGCCCTGAGCCCTCACTGGGTGGGCGTGGCCGGCACGAGCCCGGGCCCGGCCGTCTCGACCAGTGGGAGGGTGGGGTGACTGATCGGGCATGTTTAGGTAAGGTTTCCCTTACCCAATTCATGGACCGCCCACTTCACCGACCGGGGTCTCGCGATGATCGTCTGCCACTGTGCCGCCGTCAACGACGACGCGGTCCGGCGTGCCTACGACGACGGCGCGCGCACGGTCTCCCAGGTCTGTCGCTCCACCGGAGCGGGCCAGGATTGCGGATCCTGCATCTTCACAGTGAAGCGTGTGGTGTGCCAGCATGGAGCGTTGGCCCCGACGTCACCTGTGGAGGTGGAAGGTGCAGCCAGTTAGCCCTCGAGTCGTGGAGTTGCTCAACTCCGCCCTCACCTTCGAGCTCACGGTCACCAACACCTACTTCCTGCATGCGCGCATGCTCGACAACTGGGGTCTCTCCAACCTCGGCAAGGTGTTCTACGACCTCTCCATCGACGAGATGAAGGATGCCGACGACCTGATCAACCGCATCCTGCTCTTCGACGGCCACCCCAACGTGCAGAAGCTCGGCGCGATCCAGATCGGGGAGACCGCCGAGGAGATGCTCACCCTCGCCCTGGCCAGTGAGCGCGAGGCGGTCACCCAGTTCAACGCCGGCGCGCAGGAGTGCCACGACCTCGGTGACCACGGCACCGCTGCCGTCTTCGAGGACATGGTGCGCGACGAGGAGAAGCACGCCGACTGGTTCGAGGGCCAGCTCGACGCGATCGAGCGGGTCGGCCTCCAGCAGTACCTCGCCCAGCAGATCGCGCTCGGCGGCCCCTAGACCCACGACTTGTTGATCTTCGCCCGTTGAGTTGTTGATTTTCGTGCGTCGAGACCGCGATCCGGTGCGGGCAGGGCCGCTGCCTGTCGGCTGCCCAGCAGTACGCCGGCCACGACCAAGGTCGCCCCGGCGAGTTCGCCCGTGCTCACGGTCTCGCCGAGCATGATCCACGCTGCGCTCATGCCGACGACGGGCACGAGCATCGAGAACGGAGCCACCACGCCGGCCGGGTGCCGGGTCATCAGCCACGACCACACACCCGAGCCGGCCACGGTGCCGATCAGCACGGTGTAGACCAGGCCCAGCCATGCCGGTCCGGCGGTGGGATCGTCGAGCCCGGTCAGGGAGTCGGCGATGCGCTGCGGTCCCTCGAGGACCAGCGCCAGCACCAGCATGGGCAGCACCGGCACCACCGACATCCACAGGGTGAGGTGCAGCGGGTTCGGCGCCTTCGCCCGAGCATTGCAGACGTTGCCGATCGCCCACCCGAAGGCGCCGGCCAGCACGAGCAGGAACGGCAGCAGCGCCGCGGACTCGGCGCGCTGCCAGCCGACCAGGGCCAGGCCGGCCACGGCGACCAGGATGCCGACACTGCGTCGTGCGCCGAGTCGGTCGCAGCCGATGGTCACGCCGATCAGCACCGTGAACGGTGCCGAGGCCTGGAGCACGAGCGAGGCCAGCCCGGCCGGCATGCCGGCCGCCATTCCCCAGTAGAGAAAGAGGAACTGCAGGGTTCCGAAGCCGACGCCGTAGCCGAGGAGCCAACGCAGTTCCACGTCGGGGCGCGGCACGAGAAGCAGGGTGGGGGCGGCGATCAGCGCGAACCGCAGGGCCACGAGGAACAGGGGAGGGAAGTGCTCCAGTGACGCGTGGATCGCGATGAAGTTCAGCCCCCACATCACGGCGACGCAGACGGCGAGCAGGCGGTGGTTCGTGGGCACGCGCTCCATCGTTCTTGACACCTCGATGAAGGACAAGCGAATAGTTCTTCATCGACTCTGTAGGCTCGCTTCATGGACGTGCGTCATCTCGAACTGCTCCGTGAGCTCTCCGTCCGCGGCAGTGTCACCGAGGTCGCCCGGGCCACCCACCGCACTCCCTCAGCGGTCAGCCAGCAGCTGCGTGCGGCCCAGCGGGAGCTCGGCACGCCGTTGGTCGAGCCCGCGGGACGCGGACTGCGGTTGACCCCGGCCGGCCACGTGCTGGCCGGGGGCGGCGAGGACGTCGCCCGCGTCGTCGCACAGGTGCAGGCTCGCTGGGATGCGTTCCGGGGCCACCTCTCGGGAACCGTCGCCGTGGCCGGCCTGCCCAGCGCCGCGACCTACCTCCTGCCCCGCACCTTCGCCGCACTCGAGGGCACCGAGATCGACCTGGTCTTCACCGATGAGGACGTCGCGGAGAGCGCGTACGCCGATCTCGTCGTCGAGCACGACATCGTGATCGCCCACAGCCTGACCCAGCTCGCGCCGGCGGGAACCGAACGCCTGTTCGCCGTCGAGTTGCTCCGCGAACCTCTCGATGTGGCCCTCTCGGCAGAGCATCCCTTGGCGGCGCGGGCCGACGTACGCCCGGAGGACCTGGTCGACCAGGAGTGGATCGGGGTGCCGATCGGATTCCCCTTCGACACGGTGCGGCTGGCCGTCGAGGCAGCCACCGGGAAGCGGATCCGGGTCGTTCAGCGCATGCGTGACAATCGGTTGATCGAGGCACTCGTCGCGGCCAGCGCCAAGGTCGCTGTCCTCCCGCGGTTCACCTCACCGCAGGGCAACGACGTCGTCCTACGACCGCTGCGCGGCATCTCGACCGCACGCCACATCTTCGCGGTGATGCGGCCCGACCGGGCCGAGCGCCTGGCCGTTCGGCACGTGCTCGCCGCGCTGCGCGGCGCCGCCGAAGAGGCAACGCGCGACCGGGCGGCGACGCCCGCGGCCGACGCTCACACGTAGGGGAGCAGTGCCGCCACGGACTCTGAGGGGATCTTCACCGCGATGCCCTGGCCGATCGCGTGCAGACTCCAGTGGTCGCCGTCGCGCACGAGCTTGGCCAGCACCGCGCCGGTCTCGGGCACGCCGTTGGTGAGTGTGACCCGGGCCAGCTCGGTGCCGCCCTCGTCGACGAGCCGGCAGTACGCGTTGCGCACCCACTCCAACGTGTGGCCCTGATAGCTGCTGACCTGGAAGACGATGGTGTCGATCTGCGGGTGCACCTTCGTGAGGTCGACGGTGATCGTCTCGTCGTCGCCCTCGCCCCGACCGCTCTGGTTGTCGCCGAGATGGACGACGGCCCCGTCGCGTGTGGTGAGGTTGTTGTAGAAGACCATGTCGGCGTACTGCCCGTGCGCGAAGGCCACCGCCGAGGCGTCGAGGTCGACGTCCGGTGCGCCGGAGCCGATGAAGCCGGCGGACTTCTCCTTGTCCCAGCCCAGACCCATCAGCACTCGGGCGAACGGCTGCGACTCCTCATCGGTGAGGGCGAGCTGCTCGCCCGTGGTCAACTCGGTCATCGTGGCCTCCTGTCGACGGTGCTCCCGAAACTACCCGGCCATGGAAAGCCCCGTGTGTTCCCGAGTTCGCCGTCCGCGAACGCCGGAACACGGCCGGCCCGGAATGCATTGAACCCGGCATGACGAACCCCATTCAGCTTCCGGTGCTGTTCCTCTCCGACGTCGTGGTGCTCCCCGGGATGGTGGTGCGGGTCGAGCTCGACGAGCCCGCCCGAGCCGCCATCGACGCCGCGCAGATCGCCTCCCGCGAGAGCGGTGGGTCAGCGCAGGTCCTCGTCGCACCACGGCTCGAGGACCGCTACGCGTCGTACGGCGTGGTCGCCACGGTCGAGAAGGTCGGCCGGTTCTCCGGCGGTGAGCCCGCGGCGGTGCTCAAGGCCGGGGGCCGGGCCCGCATCGGCAGCGGCGTGCCCGGGCCGGGCGCGGCGCTGTGGGTGGAGGTCGAGCCGGTCGACGTCGGCGACGTGGACGACGACGTCCGTGCCCTCGCCGAGGAGTACCGCCAGCTCGTGGTCGGCCTGCTGCAGCGACGCGAGGCGTGGCAGGTCGCCGACCAGGTGACCCGCATCGAGGACCCGTCCGTGCTCGCGGACACGGCCGGCTACGCGCCGTACCTCTCCGACGACCGCAAGCGGCAGCTCCTGGAGACACCACTGGTGCGTGAGCGGCTGCGCCTGCTGGTCGACTGGATGCGCGACTTCGTGGCCGAGTCCGAGGTCAGCGAGAAGATCGAGTCCGACGTCCGCGAGTCCCTGGAGAAGTCCCAGCGTGAGTTCCTGCTGCGCCAGCAGCTGAGCGCGATCCGCAAGGAGCTCGGCGAGGGTGACGCCGACGGCGGCGACGACTACCGGGTCAGGATCGAGGCGGCCGACGTCCCCGACGCGGTGCGTGAGGCGCTGCTGCGCGAGGTCGACAAGCTCGAGCGGGCCAGTGACCAGAACCCGGAGGCGGGCTGGATCCGCACCTGGCTGGACACCGTGCTCGACCTGCCCTGGTCGGTGCGGACCGAGGACGACACCGACGTCGCCGCGGCCAGGGCCGTCCTCGACGCGGACCACCACGGGCTCGACGAGGTCAAGGACCGGATCACCGAGTACCTCGCGGTCCGCGCGCGTCGCGCCGAGCGCGGTCTGGACGTCGTGGGAGGCCGTGGCTCCGGTGCGGTGATCCTGCTGGCCGGGCCGCCCGGCGTCGGCAAGACCTCCCTCGGCGAGTCGGTGGCGCGCACCCTGGGCCGCGAGTTCGTCCGGGTCGCGCTCGGCGGGGTCCGCGACGAGGCCGAGATCCGGGGCCACCGGCGCACCTATGTCGGCGCCCTGCCCGGTCGCATCGTGCGCGCGATCAAGGAGGCCGGCTCGATGAACCCGGTCGTGCTGCTCGACGAGGTCGACAAGGTCGGCTCCGACTACCGGGGTGATCCGGCGGCGGCGCTGCTCGAGGTGCTGGACCCCGCGCAGAACCACACCTTCCGCGACCACTACCTCGAGCTGGACCTGGATCTCTCCGACGTGCTGTTCATCGCGACCGCCAACGAGGTGGGCCAGATCCCGGCCGCCCTGCTGGACCGGATGGAGCTGGTCTCGATCGACGGCTACACCGAGGAGGACAAGGTCGCCATCGCCCGCGACTTCCTCGTCCCGCGGCAGCTCGAGCGGGCCGGGTTGAGCGTCGAGGAGGTCACCATCGACGACGAGGCGCTGCGCGAGATCGCGGCCAACTACACCCGCGAGGCCGGCGTACGGCAGGTCGAGCGGCTGCTGGCCAAGGCGTTCCGCAAGGCGACCGCCCGGATCGCGTCGGGCGAGGTCGAACGCGTCGACATCGGTGTGGAGCAGCTGACCGGCCTGCTGGGCAGGCCCCGGTTCACGCCGGACCTGGAGGAGCGGACGTCGGTGCCAGGCGTCGCGACCGGGCTGGCCGTCACCGGCATGGGCGGCGACGTGCTCTACGTCGAGACGTCGGCCGCAGACGGGGAGACCGGACTCACGGTCACCGGACAGCTCGGCGACGTGATGAAGGAGTCGGCCCACATCGCCCTGTCCTGGGTGCGCTCGCACGCGGGTGAGCTCGGGATCCCGGCGAGCGCCTTCGAGCGGTCCCTGCACGTGCACTTCCCGGCAGGTGCGACACCCAAGGACGGGCCTTCCGCGGGAGTCACGATGGTGACCGCTCTGGTGTCGCTGCTGCGGGGCCAGGCGGTGCGCTCCGACATCGCGATGACCGGCGAGGTCACGCTCTCGGGTCGGGTGCTGCCGATCGGCGGAGTGAAGCAGAAGCTGCTCGCGGCGCAGCGGGCGGGAGTCGCCGAGGTGTTCATCCCGGAGCGCAACCGGGCCGATCTCGACGACGTGCCCGCGGAGATTCTGGCGGCGCTGACCGTGACACCGGTCGGTCGGGTCACCGAGATCCTCGAGCGGGCGCTGGTGGCCGAGGCCCCGGCGGTCGAGGCCGCCTGAGCAGTGGGCGCGCCCGCATCACCACGCGGGCGCGTCCACTTCTCCGGCCGGGCGCATGGAAAACTGCTCGCCATGGTGACGCCGCGACTTGCCCTGCGACCACGTGATCCCCACGAGGAGCACCGGGCAGCCACGCCACTCGAGCTCTTCACCGACCTCTGCTACGTCGTCGCGATCGCCCAGGCCGCGCTGCAGCTGCACCACGCGATCAGCGAGGACCACGTCGGGCACGGGGTGCTGTTCTTCGGCATCGCGTTCTTCGCGATCTGGTGGGCGTGGCTGAACTTCGCCTGGTTCAACTCCGCCTTCGACAGTGACGACCCGCTCAACCGGGTGCTGACCCTGCTGCAGATCTCGGGGTCGCTGGTGGTTGCCGCGGGGGTGCCCCGGCTCTTCGAGGAGGACTTCACCCTCATCGTCGTCGGCTACGTCATCATGCGGGTCGGCCTCGTCGCCATGTGGCTGCGGGCTTCCCGGGGGCATCCGGGAGGGCGGGCGACCTGTCACCGCTACGTCCTGGGGCTTGTGGCGGTGCAACTCGGCTGGGTGGTGTTCCTCTGGGCTCCCCACGACCTTCTCGTGCCGGCCTTCCTGGTGCTCGCCCTCGCCGACCTCGCCGTGCCGTTCTGGGCCGAGCAGTCCGGGCCGACGCCTTGGCACCCGCACCACATCGCCGAGCGCTACTCCCTGATGTTCATCATCGTGCTCGGCGAAACCGTCCTGTCCACGACGGTGGCGATCCAGGTCGCCATCGACGGCGAGACGATCGGCTGGCGGGCCGGCCTCGTGGTGGTCGGGGGACTGCTGGTCGTGTTCAGCGCCTGGTGGCTCTACTTCTCGCGCGACACCGGCGACGTCCTGTCGGGCGACAATGACGTGAACCCCTTTGTCTGGGGCTTCGGCCACTACTTCATCTTCGCCTCCGGTGCCGCCCTCGGAGCCGGTCTCGCGGCGAGGATCGACTACTACTCCCACCACTCCGAGATCAGCGACGTGGTCAGCTCGGCTTTCGTGACCGGGCCGGCGGCGGTGTTCCTGATGGCCCTCTGGGCGGTGCACCTGCGGCTGCACGACTCCTCGGTGCGCACGTGGGGGCCCCTGGTCCTGGTGCTCGCCGGCCTGGTCGCGGTCACGTCCGTTCCCTGGTCCGAGCTGTGGGCGGGCGTGCTCTGCTGCGCCCTGCTGGTCCTCGAGCTCCGCCCACAGAAGGCTGTCCCCGTGGCCGCGTAGGATGGGCGAGTTCACCCCCTGTCATTCCTGGCCGGGGGCTGTCGTCGTGTGGAGGAACCGCCGTGCCCAACGAATCTGGCATGCGCCTGCAAGGTCTCGCGGAGGTCGTGCTGGCCGACAAGACCCTGGCAGGAGCGCTGGCCGATGTCGGCACCGTCAACGCGCTCGACCTGACCGGGCCGGCCGGCGTACGCCCGTTCGTCGTGGCCGGGCTGGTCCGCGAGGGCCGCACCGTGCTGGCGGTCACCGCCACGCAGCGCGAGGCGGAGGACCTGGTCACCACCCTGGCCGACCTCATCGACCCCGACCTGGTCGCCTACTTCCCGAGCTGGGAGACGCTGCCCCACGAGCGGCTCAGCCCGCGCAGCGACACCGTCGGCCGGCGGCTGGCCGTGCTGCGCCGCATCGTGCATCCCGAGGAGGGCGAGCTCAAGGTCGTCGTCGCGCCGGTGCGCAGCGTGCTGCAGCCCCAGGTCAAGGGGCTCGGCGACCTGGCGCCGGTCGAGATCCACAAGGGCGACACCGTCGAGATCGACGACGTGGCGCGACGCCTCAACGATGCGGCGTACTCCCGGGTCGACCTGGTCGAGAGGCGAGGCGAGTACGCCGTCCGCGGTGGCATCGTCGACGTGTTCCCACCGACCGAGGAGCACCCGCTCCGGGTGGAGTTCTGGGGTGACGACGTCGAGGAGATCCGCAGCTTCGCGGTCGCCGACCAGCGCACCCTCGACACCGTGGAACGGCTGTGGGCGCCGCCGTGTCGCGAGCTGCTGATGACCGACGACGTACGCCGTCGCGCCGCCGAGCTGGGTGCCGCGCACCCGCAGCTGATCGAGCTGACCGACAAGATCGCCAACGGCATCGCGGTCGAGGGCATGGAGTCGCTGGCCCCGGTCCTGGTCGACGAGATGGAGCTGTTGGTCGACCTGATGCCGGAGGCAACCAGCGTGCTGGTGCTCGACCCGGAGCGGGTGCGCTCGCGGGCCCACGACCTGGTCGCCACCAGCGAGGAGTTCCTCGGTGCCTCGTGGGCGGCAGCGGCCAGCGGCGGCACGGCGCCGATCGACCTGGGTGCCGCCTCCTACAAGGAGCTCGGCGAGGTGCGCGAGCACGCCATCGGGTCGGGGCTGGCGTGGTGGTCGGTGAGCCCGTTCGGGCTGGACGACGATCTCGACCGCGTCGGCGATCTCGACCCGGATGCTCCGTCCAGCCGGGTCATCGAGCTGAACCCGGCCGAGGCCTACCGCGGCGACGTCGCCCAGGCGGTGCGCGACATCAAGGGCTGGCTCGACACTGGCCGGCAGGTCTTCGTGGTCCGCGAGGGCCACGGCCCCGCCGAGCGCACCGTCGAGGTGCTCGGCGAGAACGAGGTCGCGGCCCGCCTGGTCGAGGGCGGTCTCGATACGGGCGCAGAGCGCCCTTCTCGACCACCGAAGGGCGTGGACGGCGTGGTGAACGTGCTGCAGGCCCAGCTGATCCAGGGCCTCGTGGGCGAGACGTTCGCCGTGCTCACCGGGGAGGACATCTCCGGCCAGAAGTCCAGCACCCGCGACATGCGCAAGCTGCCCTCGCGCCGCAAGAAGCAGATCGACCCGCTCGAGCTCAAGCCCGGCGACTACGTCGTGCACGAGCAGCACGGCGTGGGTCGTTACGTCGAGATGAAGCAGCGCGAGGTGCAGGGCGCGACTCGCGAATACCTCGTGCTCGAATACGGGGCGGCCAAGCGCGGGGCCGCTCCGGACCGGCTCTACGTGCCTGCCGACGCGCTCGACCAGGTCACCCGTTACGTCGGTGGCGAGGCGCCCAGCCTCGACCGGCTCGGCGGCGCCGACTGGACCAAGCGCAAGAACAAGGCCCGCAAGGCGGTCCGCGAGATCGCCTCCGAGCTGATCAGGCTCTACGCCGCCCGCCAGGCCACCAAGGGCCATGCGTTCGGGCCGGACACCCCGTGGCAACGTGAGCTTGAGGACGCCTTCCCCTTCCAGGAGACCGCCGACCAGCTGAGCACGGTCGACGAGGTCAAGAGCGACATGATGCAGCAGGTGCCGATGGACCGCCTGGTCTGCGGCGACGTCGGCTACGGCAAGACCGAGATCGCCGTCCGTGCCGCGTTCAAGGCGGTGCAGGACGGCAAGCAGGTCGCCGTCCTCGTGCCGACCACGCTGCTGGTGACCCAGCACTTCTCGACGTTCGCCGAGCGGATGAGCGGCTTCCCGGTCAACCTGCGGGCGCTCTCGCGCTTCCAGAGCGACAAGGAGGCCAAGGAGGTCATGGAGGGCCTGGCCGACGGCACCGTCGACATCGTCATCGGCACCCACCGGCTCTTCAACGCCGAGGTGCGGTTCAAGGACCTCGGCCTGATCGTGGTCGACGAGGAGCAGCGCTTCGGCGTCGAGCACAAGGAGAAGATGAAGACGCTGCGCACCAGCGTCGACGTCCTCTCCATGTCGGCCACGCCGATCCCGCGCACCCTCGAGATGACGATCACCGGCATCCGCGAGATGTCGACGATCGCCACCCCGCCGGAGGAACGGCACCCCGTGCTGACCTACGTCGGCGGCTACGAGGACCGCCAGGTGACCGCCGCGATCCGGCGTGAGCTGCTGCGCGAGGGCCAGGTCTTCTACATCCACAACCGGGTGCAGTCGATCGAGAAGGCGGCGCAGAAGATCCAGGAGCTGGTCCCCGAGGCGCGGGTCGCCACCGCCCACGGCCAGATGAACGAGCGCCAGCTCGAGCAGGTCATGCTCGACTTCTGGGAGAAGCGCTTCGACGTGCTGGTGTGTACGACGCTCGTCGAGTCGGGCCTCGACGTGTCGAACGCGAACACGATGATCATCGAGCGCTCCGACACCCTCGGTCTCTCCCAGCTGCACCAGCTGCGCGGCCGGGTGGGTCGTTCGCGCGAACGCGCCTACGCCTACTTCCTCTACCCCAGTGAGAAGCCGCTGACCGAGACCGCCCACGAGAGGCTGGCCACGCTGGCCCAGCACTCCGACCTCGGCGGCGGCATGGCGATCGCGATGAAGGACCTCGAGATCCGTGGCGCCGGCAACCTGCTCGGCGGCGAGCAGTCCGGCCACATCGCCGACGTCGGCTTCGACCTCTACGTGCGGCTGGTGGGGGAAGCGGTCACCGAGTTCCGCGGTGACAAGGAGCCCGAGCTGGCCGAGGTGCGCATCGAGCTGCCCATCGACGCCCACCTGCCCCACGACTACATCCCGTCCGAGCGGCTGCGCCTGGAGATGTACAAGCGGCTGGCCGAGGTGCGCTCCGACGACGACGTGAAGCTGCTGCACGAGGAGATGCTCGACCGCTACGGCAACCCGCCCACGTCGGTGACCTCGCTCCTCGAGGTCGCCCGGTTCCGGGCTCGCGCGCGCCAGGCCGGGATCAGTGAGGTCACTCTCGCCGGCAAGAACGTGCGGTTCGCGCCGGTCGACCTGCCCGAGTCACGCACGCTGCGACTCCAGCGGGTCTACCCCAAGTCGTTGGTGAAGACGACGACCAGCACCGTGCTGGTCCCGCGGCCCACGGTTCCCGGTGGGCACCTGCGCGACGAGGAGCTGCTGGCCTGGGCGCGTCAGGTGATCGACGGCGTCCTCGATCCGCCCGCGGTCGTCGTACAACCCGGGGCGTGAGGCGTGTCACGTCGCCTGCTTGAATGTGGGGGACGCACATCAGCAACCCCTCGAAGGAGTCCGACCGTGAGGATCCGCCTCGCCGTAGCCCTGGGCGCAGTCTCGATGCTGGCGCTGTCCGGATGCGGGTCCGACCTCAGCCCCGACCTGCACCCCGGTGCCGCGGCCGTCGTGGGTGACCAGACGATCTCGATCGAGGACGTCGACGCCAGGGTCGGTGACTACTGCGAGCTCGTGCTGCCGCAGTTGCAGCAGGCGAACACGGCCGAGCCCTTGTCCTCGCTGCGCGCGGACTACCTCTCGGTCCTGGTCGAGGAGACCCTGGCCCGGCAGTACGCCGATGCCCACGATCTCGACGAAGAGGCGCAGTTCCGACCCCAGCAGGCCAAGATCCGGGACGAGGTCGAGCAGAACATCGCGGCCCACCTGCGCGGCACCGCCCGCGACTACCTCACCCGCAGCACCTACGCCGCGACGGTGGAGACCATGGTGGCCCTCGACGTCGCGCAGAAGGCGGGCAAGCAGCTGGCCTCCCAGGACGATGCCACCACGCTGGGCAAGCAGACCATCGCGCAGTGGGCGCACGACAACGACCTCGACGTGGTGCTCGACCCGCGCTTCGACCCGGCCGGCACCGACGAGCAGTCGCTCTCGTTCGCGGTCAGCGATCTCGCCAAGGGCACACAGGGCAAGAAGCCGGACGACGCGAAGGTCAAGGCCTACGTCGCCTCGTTGCCCGACTCCCAGAAGTGCGGCTGAGCGGCAACTCCGTGAGGCCCGGGGAGCGTCTGGTCGAGCTGACCGCGGTGATGACCCGGATGCGTCGTGAGTGTGCTTGGAAGGCCGGGCAGACCCATCGTTCGCTCTCCCGCTTCCTGCTCGAGGAGGCGCACGAGACCCTGGAGGCGATCGACCTCGGCGATCCGGAGCACCTGCGTGAGGAGCTGGGCGATCTGCTGCTGCAGGTCTGGTTCCATGCCGAGATCGCCGCCGAGTCGGGAGCCTTCACGATCGACGACGTCGCTGCGGACCTGATCGCGAAGATGGTGCGTCGCAACCCGCACGTCTTCGGCTCCGACACGTCGTCCAGGCCCGACGACCCGGTCGAGATCAACGAGATCTGGCAGGCGATCAAGGCGGAGGAGAAGCAACGCACCTCGGTCTTCGACGGGCTGCCGCCGACGCTTCCCGCGTTGCTGCTGGCCGACAAGGTGCTCGACCGGCTCGAGCGCGAGGGTCGTGCCGTGACGCCCGCGAGTGACGACCTCGGAGATCGGCTGCTCGCCCTGGTCGACGAGGCTCGCCGTGACGGCGTCGACCCCGAGCAGGCCCTGCGTGAGGCCGTACGCCGCGTCGCCGGTCCCGCCTCGACGTCATGAGGTACCGCACCGAGAAGGCAGCCGGCATCCTGGCCGTGGTCCGCGAGGACGGGGTCACGCTGGCCCGGCTCAACAAGGTGCTCGGGGCCGAACGCGCGACCGGCCTCGTCGAGGGAGTTCCGTGGACCTTCGACAAGCACCCCGACGGCATCCGGACGGCCACCAGCAGTCTGCGTCCGGGAGTGCACTTTGCCCGCTCTGCCGGTCCCTTCCGTGCTCACTGGGAGCTGGTCTGCGGCCCGACCCGCTACGAGATCAAGCGGCAGAGCCCGGTCGCGAGGCGGTACGACGTCGTGCGTGATGGTGTCGTGATCGGGGTGAGTGGAGGATCGATGTGGTGGGGGATACGCCCCGACCTCGACGTGGCCGACGACGTGCCCGCCGCCGACGCGGTCTTCCTGCTGTGGGTCGCCCTCATCATGCGCACTCGCAGTCGTCGGGAACCGATGCCTCGGACGTGAGGCGGGCCGCCGTTTCAGGCTTCCTCGACGTGGACATGGTCATCACCATGCGATATCAGCTCGAGAAGCGCACGGGCCTGCTGTCCGTGTCGCGCGCGGACGGTACGACGGTGGCCGAGCTCGACAAGGCGTTCTGGTCCGAGCGGGCGGGGGTCGTCATCGAGGGTCGCCCGTGGTCGTTCGGCAAGGACGCCGGTGCCCGCATCGCTGTCTGCCAGGCGGATCCGGCCCTGCGCTTCAGTGCCTGGCGGCCGAGTTTCTGGCGCCAGGGCTGGCAGGTCACCGCCGGCGGGTCGACGTACGAGATCAAGCCGGCCGGACTGTTCATCAGCGCCTACGACGTGTTCCGGGGCGGAGTGCGTGTCGGCAGCAGTGGCAAGGGCAGCTTCTGGACCAACAAGCCGTGGGTCGAGGTGCCCGACGACGTGACCGTCCCCGAGGCCGTGTTCCTGCTGTGGATCGCGTACCTGATGCGGGCCCGTGCGGCCGCGTCCGCGCAGGCCGCCACCTGACCCTCCCCACTGTCGAGGGTGCTCAGCGGCGGAGGACCTTGCGGGCCAGGGCATTGCCGCAGAACTGCGTGACCTGCACGATCACGATGATCATGAGCACGGCGGCCCAGGTGACCACGGTGTCGAACTGGCGGTAGCCGTAGACGATGGCGAAGTTTCCGAGGCCACCGCCGCCGACCACGCCGGCCACGGCGGACATGTCCACGAGGGCGACCACCGCGAACGTGTAGCCGAGGATCAGCGGGCCCAGGGCCTCGGGCAGCAGCACGGTGAAGATGATCCTGGTGCGACTGGCACCCATCGCCCGGGCCGCCTGGAGAACACCCGGGTCGACGGTGAGCAGGTTCTGCTCGACGATGCGAGCGATGCCGAAGGTGGCGGCGATGGCCATCACGAAAATGGCCGGCTTGTTCCCGATGCCGGTCCCGGTGACCGCCCGCGCCAGCGGTTGGGCCGCGGCGATGAGGATGATGAACGGGATCGGGCGGAACGTGTTGACCACGACGTTGGAGAGCACGGAGACGACGCGGTTCGACTTGATGCCACCGGTGCGGGTCACGTAGAGGAGCAGGCCGAGCAGCAGACCGCACACGCCGCCGAGCAGCAGCGCGCCGAGCACCATGTAGAGCGTCTCGAACGTCGCCTGCCAGTAGAAGTCCTGAAGCTCTGAGAGCCGATCCATCACGGCACCTCCGTCGTCTCGACCATGCCGGACACGGCGGTGATCGCCTCGTCGACGCGGGCCGGGTCACCGGTCAGGGCCAGGGTCAGGTGGCCGAACGTGCGGCCGTTGACGTCTTCGACGCCGCCGTGGATGAGCTCGAAGCGGACACCGCGGTCGATCAGCTGGGCGAACACGTCGGACGGCGTCACCGACTCGTCGCGCAGGGAGAGGGTGACGAAGCGGCCCTCGTGGCGTTCCCGGAGTCGTTCGCGGGTGCGCTCGGGCGGACCCTGCTCCACCAGCGTGCTGACGAACCGTCTGGTCGCCTCGTGCTGGGGGTTCGCGAACAGGTCGAAGACGGGGCCGGTCTCGACGATCCGCCCCTTCTCCATCACCGCGACGCGGTGCGCGAGGGTGCGCACCACCTCCATCTCGTGGGTGATCAGCACGATGGTGATGCCGAACTCCTCGTTGACCCGGCGCAGCAGCGCGAGCACCTCGTCGGTGGTCTGCGGGTCCAGAGCGCTGGTCGGCTCGTCGGCGAGCAGGATCTTCGGGTTGGTGGCCAACGCGCGGGCGATGCCGACTCGTTGCTTCTGGCCACCGGAGAGCTCATTGGGCCAGGCGTGCGCCTTGTCGGCCAGGCCGACGAAGTGGAGCAGGTCGGAGATGCGCCGCTGGTGCTCGGACTTGGGCACCCCGGCCACCTGCAGTGGGTAGGCGATGTTGCCCCACACGGTGCGGCTGGAGAGCAGGTTGAACTGCTGGAAGATCATCCCGATCTCGGCACGCACCGGCAGCAGCTGTCGCTCCGTGAGCGCGCTCACGACCGACCCGTCGACCGTGACCGTGCCGGATGTCGGCCGGTCGAGCGCGTTGATCAGTCGCAGCAGGGTCGACTTGCCGGCACCGGAGTAGCCCACGATGCCCACGATCTCGCCGCTCTCGATCTCGAGGTCGACCCCGTCGAGGGCGTGGATGGCAGGTGCCTTCCGGCCGCGCCCCGGGAACTCCCGGGACACGGCGCGGATCTCGATGAGAGCCATCGGTCAGTTCTTCTGGTCCCGGGTGTCGGCTTCGACCTTCTCCAGGGCGGACTCCAGGTCCTTCACCGGCGTCTTGAGGGTGATCGCCGTGCCACCCGAGGACGCGACGAGGTCCTTCTGGACGTCCTTGTCGTTCTGGAAGATCTCGACGAGCTTGCGGTAGGTCGCGTCGTCCTCGTCGCCGGCGCGCGCCACGAAGATGTTGACGTAGGGGAGGGCGTTCGGGTCGGACGGGTCGTCCTGGGCGATCGCGTCGTCGGGGTCGAGTCCGGCGTCCGTCACGAAGTCGTTGTTGACGATCGCGGCCGCGAGGTCGTCGAGCGAGGTGACGGTCAGTTCGGCGCTGAGGGCCTTCACCGTCACCTTGGAGGCGGACTCGTCGACGTCGGCGAGGTCGGAGAAGATCGAGCCGCCGGACTTCAGCGTGATCAGGCCGGCCGACTGCAGCACGAGCAGCCCGCGGGCCTGGTTGCTCGGGTCGTTGGGTACGGCGACCGTGTCGCCTTCCTGGATCGCGTCGACGTCGTCGTACCTCTTGGAGTAGAGCGCCAACGGGTAGATCGCGGTCGAGCCGATCGGCGCCAGGTCCTGCTTGTTGGAGACGTTGTAGTCGGCCAGGTAGACGATGTGCTGGAAGACGTTGAGGTCGATGTCCTCGTTGGTCAGGGCCGGGTTGGGCTGGGTGTACTCGGTGAAGTTGACCAGCTTGACGTCGATGCCCTCCTTCTTGGCCGCGGCGACGTAGGTCTGCCAGTAGGGCTCGCTCGAGTCGACCACGCCGATGGTGACCGACGTGTCGTCGCCGCCGACGAGGCTGTCGTCACCGCGCAGGAACGCGAACCAGACGCCCACGATCACGGCGAGCGCAACGACGACGCCCAGCACGATCAGCAACGGGTTCTTCTTGGGGGCCTCGATCAGAGGTGCGGGGGAGTCAGACATCGTCGTCCTTTCGAGCCGTCCGGGGGTGGTGGACGGCGAGCGTGCTGAGTGGTGACGTGACACTAAGTCCACTCAGCCGCTGGACATTCCCGGATCTCACGTTTTCCGGGTGTGTGATCCCTCACCGTTCGGCCGGATGCGCGATAGTCCCTGACGTTCGGACCCCACCCCGAGGGGCCGAACGTCAGGGACTATCCCAGCGGGTCAATCAGCGCTTCGTGGGCTTGAGGACCTTGACGACGACCGGCTTGGAGACCGACGCGAGCGAGGTCGGCGAGCCGGCGTACTTCACGACGAACCGGTGCGTGCCGACCGTGAGCCCGGTCAGCCTCACCACCGCGCGGCCGTTCACGAGGGTGGCCGTGCGGATCACCTTGCCCTTGTCGAGCACCTGCACCCGACCGGTGACGAACGACGGCGCCAGGGTCGCGGTCAGCGTGAGCGGCTTGCCCCTCCTGACCTTGCGGGCCGACGCCTTCAGTGACGCGGTCGTGCCCAGCGACCTGCCGAACAGCGACTTGTAGGTGCCGAGCTCGAGCAGCTGCGTCTCACCGGTCGCGTCCTTGAGTCCGTCGTTGTCGGTGACCGCGACGACCCGGCCGCCGGAGGTGATGCCGAGGCCCTCGAGCTTCTCCTGGGTCCAGCCGTTCAGCGCCTGCATCGCGGGCAGTACGTCGACCGCGAGCCGCTTCTTCACCGGTCGTACGACGTCCGAGTGCGACATCGGCACGTCGACCGTGTAGACCCGCTTGATCGCCGCACGGGGACCGTTGAGCTTGTCGCGTTCGATCACGGCGACGGTGTTGGCGTCGATCGCGGTGATCTCCGACAGACCCAACCAGTCGCCCTCGACCGAGGTGCTCTCGAGCGTGTAGCCGAACCAGGTCCAGCGGTCCTCGCGGACGTCGTACCGACCGATGCGGGCCGCGGACTCGCTGGCGATCGCCCGCTGCAGGGCGACGTAGACGTGTTCGTTCGCGCCGGTCCTGACCGCCGAGACGCCCTCGAGGCCCCACTTGCCGAGGCCGTCACGGACCTCCTTGGGTAGGGAGACGGTGCGCACGATCTCGGCCTCGTCGTTGAGGCGGTAGAGCTTGTTCTGCGGACCGGTCGCACCTTCCGAGGCGATCCAGAAGCCGCCGTCCTCGCGGGCGCTGATGCCCTCGATGTCGACCTTGGCCCGGGACCCGTCGCCGTTGGTGACCTCGAGGACACTCTCGATCGTGGCCGGCTTCGCGGAGACATCGAGGTGATGGATCCTCCCCGTCGCGTACGCCGAGTCGCTGGCGGCCCAGAGCTTGGTCGCATCGGTCGGGTCGCCACTCAGCGCTCCGAGCGCACCCCAGCCGATCGGCTGGCCGTCGACATCGGCCGAGATGACCGAAGGGAACGCGGACGGGCCGTCGGCGAGCTTGAACACCCCGACCGACGCGCGCACCCCGGCCCCGGCGTCGTCCTCCTCCGAGGAGACCACCAGCAGGTCCCGGGACGGGATCGGCAGCAGGCCCTCGGGCCCGTTGGTGGTGGCCAGCGCCTGACGGAAGACCGGTGCCGTGGGCTCGGTCATGTCATAGACCGCGACGAAGTTGCTGCGCTCCGAGCCGACGAACGCGTACGGCGTACCGCCGATGGTCTCGAACGCGAGCCCCTCCGGCTCGGCGCCCTTCTTGGCGGCCCGGTCGTTGTTGTGCAGCCCGTGACGCGTGGCGATCTGCTCGAACGAGTTGCCGGCGTCCCACCTCACCTCGCCGGTGGCCGTGTCGAAGACGGTCCACCCGCGGGTGCCGCCCTTCCAGTCGCCCTCGTTGGCAGTGGCGACCAGGCCGTCTCCGACCCACTGGATGGCGTCGGGCTCACGCGGCGCGTCGATGGACCCGGCCGGGTTGAAGACGCCGTCCTTGGTGGTGTCGACGCCGTCGACCTTCGCGTTGCCGGCCGAGAAGGCATGGTCGATCTGGCCGGTGGGCAGGTCGATGACGACCACGCCGTTGTTCTCCTGCAGGGTCAGCGCCAACTTGTTGTCGTCGTTGATGTCGACGTACTCCGGCTCCACGTCCTCCGGGGTGTCGAGACCGGTCAGCGCGGACGCGGGAAGCTCGACCGGTGTGACCTCCCAGGTCGTGGGATCGGGGTTCGCCAGGTCGATGACGGCGACACTCCCGGTGGCGGCCTGTGGCAGGTCACCCTCGTCCCCGCCCTCCGGCGTCACGGCCTCGTTGCGCTGGTTCTCCATGGCGATCGCGGCGTAGCGACCGTCGGGGGAGATCGCGATCGAGTCGGGCTGCCCGCCCAGGTCGATGGAGGCGACCTCGTCGTGGTCGCCGCCGAGTGTGACGACGTCGAGGCGCCCTTCGCGGACCCCGGGGGCTGGGTCCTCGCCCTCCCACTGGGTGTCCTCGAGCCCCGGGTAGGTGCTCTGGTCGACCACGACCAGGGCGACCTCGCCGGCACTGGAGTCGGTCACCGCGACCGACGTCGGCTGGCCGCCCTTCTCGCTGCCCGAGACGTCGTGGCTGCCCAGGCCGACGGGGGTCGACGGGTCGGTGAGGTCGAGGAACCCGATCCGGCCACCGAGTGCGTCGGTGTAGGCGACCGTCCTGCCGTCGGCGCTGACCGAGGGGATCTCGGCCACCGTGGCCTGGGCCGGGTCGACGCCCTCGGGCACGTTCTGGAACACGGGGTAGGTCGCCAGCCGGTGGAACGAGGAGGGGGAGTCCGTCGGGGTGGAGTTGTCCGCGGTCGCGGAGCCGCCCAGCACGGAGAGGGCGGAGAGTGGCAACGCGGCGACGGCGGCGAGCGCCAGTCCACGGCGTACGAGCATGATGTGCCTTTCGAGGGGACGGGCCCGAGATGTGACGTGGGCATGCTCGTGGCATCGCCTTGCGGGGCGGTGGCCGTGAGGTGAACCGTCGACGCTGGAACGGTGACCGTTGGGCACCCGTCCCACACGCGCGGGTGCTGCCGGAATGCGAGAGTCGTCCCGGTTAGGCTGGGCCCGCTCGATCCATCGACCTTCAGGAGCATTCCCCAGTGGCTTCCATTGCTGCAGTCGGCGCCCGCGAGATCCTCGATTCGCGCGGCAACCCCACGGTTGAGGTCGAGGTCCAACTCGACGACGGCACGTTCTCCCGGGCGGCGGTGCCCTCGGGTGCCTCCACCGGCGCCTTCGAGGCGGTCGAGCTGCGCGACGGCGGCGACCGCTACGCGGGCAAGGGTGTCGAGAAGGCGGTCAAGGCCGTGCTCGACCGGATCGCCCCCGCGATCGAGGGCCTCGAGGCCGATGACCAGCGGCTGGTGGACCAGACGATGCTCGATCTCGACGGCACCCCCAACAAGGCGACCATCGGCGCCAACGCGATCCTCGGTGTCTCGCTGGCGGTGGCCCGCGCCGCCGCTGACTCCGCCGGGCTTCCGCTCTACCGCTACGTCGGCGGACCGAACGCCCACGTGCTGCCGGTGCCGATGCTGAACATCCTCAACGGTGGGTCGCACGCCGACTCCAACGTCGACATCCAGGAGTTCATGATCGCGCCGATCGGCGCCGCGACCTTCCGCGAGGCGCTGCGCATGGGTGCCGAGGTCTACCACTCCCTCAAGTCCGTGCTGAAGGAGAAGGGCCTCTCGACCGGGCTGGGTGACGAGGGCGGCTTCGCGCCCAACCTCGAGAGCAACCGCGCCGCCCTCGACCTGATCTCCGAGGCGATCGCGGGCGCCGGCCTCGAGCTGGGCAAGGACGTCGTGCTCGCGCTCGACGTCGCGGCCTCCGAGTTCTGCACCGACGGCACCTACACGTTCGAGGGCACCGCAAAGACGTCGGCCGAGATGAGCGCGTACTACGCCGAGCTCGTCGCGGCGTACCCCATCGTCTCCATCGAGGACCCACTCGACGAGGACGACTGGGAGGGCTGGAAGACCATCACCGACGAGCTCGGCACGAAGACCCAGCTGGTGGGCGATGACCTCTTCGTCACCAACGTCGAGCGGCTGCAGCGCGGCATCACAGAGGGCCAGGCCAACTCGCTGCTGGTGAAGGTGAACCAGATCGGGTCGCTCACCGAGACCCTCGACGCCGTCGACCTCGCGCACCGCAGTGGCTTCAGCTGCATGATGAGCCACCGCTCCGGCGAGACCGAGGACACCACGATCGCCGACCTCGCCGTGGCCACCAACTGCGGCCAGATCAAGAGTGGCGCACCGGCCCGGTCCGACCGCACCGCGAAGTACAACCAGCTCCTGCGCATCGAGGAAGAGCTCGGCGAGGCGGCCCGCTACGCCGGTGCCGCCGCGTTCCCGCGCTACAACCGGGGCT
>NZ_BCRJ01000077.1 GCF_001552535.1 Nocardioides jensenii JCM 1364 = NBRC 14755
GGCCGCCCAGCTGCCGCGCGGCGCCCGGCGCACCCGTGCCGTGCTGCGGATGCTCGGCGACCACTTCGCCAGCCCGGTCTTCACCGCCGCCCTCGAGCTGTGGGTGGCCGCCCGCACCGATCCCTCACTCCTCGAGGCCGTGGGTCCCCTGGAGCAGCGCGTGGGCCGCGAGACCCACCGGCTGACCGTCGAGCTGCTCGGCGTCGACGAGTCGGTTCCGGGCAACCGTGAGCTGATCCAGGCCACCCTCGACCTGGTCCGAGGCCTCGGCCTGGCCGACACCATCTCCGACGACACCCGCCGGCGCGGCCGGATCCTCGACCGCTGGGCCGACCAGCTCGACACCGCCCTCAAGGAGAAGTCATGACTGACGTGCTCGACGGGGTCCTGGCCGACCTCGCGGCAGAGACCGAGCAGCTCGACGCCCGGGTCGCCGGCCTGAGTGACGACCAGTGGCGTACGCCGACCCCGGCGCCGGCGTGGGACGTCGCCACCCAGGTGGCGCACCTGGCCTGGACCGACGAGGCCGCCGTCGCCGCAGCCCGAGCCGCCGGCGGCGACAAGGAGAGCTGGGACGCGCTCGTGCTCGAGGCGCTGGGCGACCCGGCGAACGTGGTCGACAACGGAGCTCTCGAGGGTGGCAGGGCTCCGGTCGACAAGCTCCTGGCCCGGTGGCGCGAAGGTCGGGTGGCCCTCGCCGACGCACTGCGCGCGGTGCCCGACGGTGTGAAGCTGCCGTGGTTCGGCCCGCCGATGTCGCCCACCTCGATGGCCACGGCCCGTTTCATGGAGACGTGGGCGCACTCGCACGACGTCCATGACGCCCTGGTCTCGATCGGTGTCCTGGCCGCACCACCCGAGCCGACCGACCGCATCGTCCACGTCGCCCACATCGGCGTGCGGACCCGCAACTTCTCCTTCGCCACCAACGACCTCACGCCGCCGCCCGAGGAGTTCCGGGTCGAGCTGATCTCGCCGTCCGGCGAGCAGTGGGCCTACGGGCCCGAGGACGCAGCACAGGGAGTCAGCGGGTCGGCGTACGACTTCTGCCTGCTGGTCACCCAACGGATCAACCGCGCCGACACCGACCTGGTCGCGACCGGACCGGACGCCGACACCTGGCTCGACATCGCGCAGTGCTTCGCCGGCCAGCCCGGCGAGGGAAGGAAGGCACGCGTGAGCGAAGCGAGAGACGGCTCCGATCTGAGCCCGAGCACCGACCGCGAGATCGCGGTCGACCTGCGAGCGAACAGGGAGCGCGCATGATCCGCGTCGGCAACTGCTCGGGGTTCTACGGCGACCGCTTCTCGGCGATGCGCGAGATGCTCGAAGGTGCCCGGGACGATGGGCGCAGTCTCGACTACCTCACCGGCGACTACCTGGCCGAGCTGACCATGCTGATCCTGGGCAAGGACACGATGAAGGACCCCTCGCTCGGCTACGCCCGCACGTTCGTGCGGCAGGTCGAGGAGTCCCTCGGCCTCGCCCTCGAGAGCGGCGTCAAGCTCGTGACCAACGCCGGCGGGCTCAACCCCACGGGGCTGGCCGGCAAGCTGCGCGAGATCGCCAGCGGCCTCGGCCTCTCGCCGAACATCGCCCACGTCGAGGGCGACGACCTCCGCGGTCACGGGGCGGTCATGGGTGAGAACGCGCTCACCGCCAACGCCTACCTCGGCGGGTTCGGGATCGCCCGGGCCCTCGAGCAGGGCGCGGACATTGTCGTCACCGGCCGGGTCACCGACGCCTCGGTCGTCGTCGGCCCGGCGATCGCGGCCTTCGGCTGGACGCCCGAGATGTACGACGAGCTCGCCGGCGCCGTCGTGGCCGGGCACATCATCGAATGTGGCACCCAGGCCACCGGGGGCAACTTCTCCGGGTTCCGCTCGTTGCCGCACGCCGGGTTGCCCCTGGGCTTCCCGATCGCAGAGATCTCCTCCGACGGCTCGTCGGTGATCACCAAGCACGACGGCACGGGCGGCGCGGTCACTGTCGACACCGTCACCGCGCAGGTGGTCTACGAGATCCAGTCGACCCGCTACCTCAACCCCGACGTGACGACGCTTCTCGACAGCATCGCCGTCGACCAGGCCGGCCCTGACCGGGTCTCGATCAGCGGCGTCCGCGGAGAGGCGCCGCCGTCGAAGCTCAAGGTCTGCGTCAACGAGCTCGGCGGGTTCCGCAACTCCGTGGAGTTCGTGCTGACCGGCCTCGAGGTCGAGGCCAAGGCCGACTGGGTGCACCAGCAGCTCACCGCGGCGCTGGCCGCGAACCCGCCCGCGGACGTGAACTGGTCACGCACCTCGCAGCCCCAGCCCGACGCCGAGACCGAGGAAGCGGCGTCCTGCCTCCTGCGCTGCACCGTCAAGGACCCCTCGCCCGACCCGGTCGGCAAGCCCTTCACCTCGGCCGCGGTCGAGCTCGCCCTGGCGTCCTACCCCGGCTTCACGATGACCGCTCCTCCCGGGAAGCCCACGCCCTACGGCATCTATCGCCCGGCCTACGTGGACCGCTCGGTCGTCTCGCACACCGTCGTGCACGCCGACGGGACGCGTGAGGTGATCGCGGATCCGGAGAAGACCCACGACGTCGAGGTCGAGGGTGGCCAACGGCCGTCGCCGTACCCGGCTCCCTCCGACGTCCTGACCCGGCGGATGCCGTTGGGGACGTTCGTCCATGCCCGCTCGGGGGACAAGGGGGGCGATGCGAATCTCGGACTCTGGATTGCGCACGACGGCTCGCCGAACTACGCCGATCGCGTGACCTGGTTGACGAAACTCATCACTCCCAAGCGCATTCGTGAGCTCGTCCCCGAGGCCGCGGAGCTCGAGATCGAGGTGTTCATGCTGCCCAACCTCGGCGGGGTCAACGTGCTGCTGCGCGGCCTGCTCGGCGATGGCGTCGCCTCGTCCACCCGCTTCGACCCGCAGGCCAAGGGCCTGGGCGAATGGGTGCGCTCGCGCATGGTGAGTGTCGAGGAGGCGCTGCTGTGAGTGATCTCGACAGGCTCGACCACCGATTCACGCCCGAGCGCCTGGCGCTCAAGGAGGCCGGCGCGGAGTTCACGCGTCGCGAGATCGCGCCCCACCTGCAGCAGTGGGAGGACGACGGCATCCTCCCGCGCGAGCTGCACAAGGCTGCGGCAGCGCAGGGATTGCTGGCCGTCGGGTATCCCGAGGAGGCCGGCGGTGAGGGGGGAGACCTGCTCGACGTCTGCGCCCTGCAGGAGGGGTTCATGGCCGAGGGCGCGTCCGGTGGTCTGATCGCCTCGCTCTTCACCCACGGCATCTCGCTCCCGCACATGATCGCCCACGGGTCGGCGTACCTCGTCGACACGTTCGTGCGGCCGACCCTGGCCGGCGAGCTGATCGGCAGCCTGGCCGTCACCGAGCCGGGCGGTGGCAGCGACGTCGCCGGCATCACCACCCGCGCTGAGCTGATTCGGGGCGATGACGGCGACAGCCACTACCTGATCAACGGGTCGAAGACCTTCATCACCTCCGGGGTGCGTGCCGACTTCGTGACCACCGCCGTACGCACAGGCGGACCGGGCCACGGCGGGGTCTCCTTGATCGTCGTGCCCACCGACTCGCCCGGGTTCAGTGTCACCCGCAAGCTCGACAAGATGGGCTGGCACGCCTCGGACACCGCCGAGCTGGCGTACGTCGACGTTCGCGTGCCGGTCAAGAACCTGGTCGGTGAGGTGGACAAGGGGTTCTACTACATCGCCGAGTGCTTCGTGAGCGAGCGGATCGCCCTCGCCCTGATGGGCTACGGCCACGCGTTCCGTGCGCTCGAGCTGGCCGCCGCCTACACGAAGGAGCGCGAGACCTTCGGCAAGCCGCTGGCCGCCAACCAGGTCGTGCGGGCCAAGCTGGTCGAGATGCGGCGCAGGGCCGAGGTGGCGCGGATCTACACGCTCGACGTGGCCGCCCGCCATGTTGCCGGAGAAGACGTGATCGCCGAGGCCTGCTTGGCGAAACAGACCGCAGTCGAGGCCGCGGTCGACGTCACCAATGACGCGGTGCAGCTCTTCGGCGGCACCGGCTACATGCACGGCAGCGAGGTCGAGCGGCACTACCGCGACGCCCGGCTCCTGCCCATCGGAGGAGGAGCAACCGAGGTGTTGACCGACCTGGCCGCCCGACTGTTGGGCTACGCGTCATGACCGCCGTCGCGGGCTCGCGGCGCGAGGCGATGCTGGAGAAGATCGCCGACCTGCATGCCGAGCAGACCAAGGCCGTGGAGGCAGGCGGCAAATACATCGCCCGCCACAAGGAGCGCGGCAAGCTCACCGCCCGCGAGCGCATCGACCTGCTGATCGACGAGGGCTCCGCCTTCCTCGAGCTCATGCCGCTGGCGGGTTGGGGCAGCGACTTCGCGGTCGGTGCCTCGCTGGTCACCGGCATCGGAGTCGTCGAGGGGGTCGAGTGCATGGTCGTGGCCAACGACCCGACGGTGAAGGGCGGCGCGCTGAACCCGTGGTCGGTGAAGAAGTCGTTCCGGGCCGCCGACATCGCCTCCCAGAACGGCCTGCCGACGATCAACCTGACCGAGTCCGGCGGCGCCGATCTGCCCACCCAGAAAGAGATCTTCATACCCGGAGGTCGCGGCTTCCGCGAGCTGACCCGGGCCTCGGCACGCAAGGTGCCCACCGTCTCCGTGGTCTTCGGGAACTCGACCGCCGGTGGCGCCTACGTGCCCGGCATGAGCGACTACGTGATCATGGTCAAGGAGCAGGCCAAGGTGTTCCTGGCCGGCCCGCCGCTGGTGAAGATGGCCACCGGTGAGGTGACCGACGACGAGTCCCTCGGCGGCGCCGAGATGCACTCGCGCATCTCCGGCTCCTCCGACTACCTGGCGCTCGACGAGCACGACGCCCTGCGCATCGCGCGGCGGGTGGTGGCGCGGCTGAACTGGCGCAAGGCGTCCTACGACGCAACGGCGTACGCCGAACCGGATCTGGACCCCGACGACCTGCTCGACCTGATCCCGACCGACCTCAAGGAGCCGTTCGACCCGCGTGAGGCGATCCTGCGGATCGTCGACGGGGTCTCGACGGGCTCGACCACCGGGCAGGACAACGCGGTCGCGTTCGACGAGTTCAAGCCGCTCTACGGCACGTCACTGTGTGTCGGATGGGCGCAGCTGCACGGCCACCCGATCGGCATTCTCGCCAACGCCCGGGGCGTCCTGATGAGCGAGGAGGCGCAGAAGGCCGCGCAGTTCATCCAGCTCGCCAACCAGAAGGACACCCCGCTGCTGTTCCTGCACAACACCACCGGCTACATGGTCGGCAAGGACTATGAGCAGGGCGGCATCATCAAGCACGGTGCTCAGATGATCAATGCGGTCTCGAACTCCAAGGTGCCGCACCTGACCGTGATCATGGGTGCGTCCTACGGTGCGGGCAACTACGGCATGAACGGTCGCGCCTACGACCCGCGGTTCCTGTTCACCTGGCCGAGCGCGAAGTCCGCGGTGATGGGGCCGCAGCAGCTGGCCGGCGTGATGGAGATCGTCGCGCGTGAGTCCGCGGAGAAGAAGGGCCAGGTCTTCGACGCCGACGGGTTCGTCGCGGTCAAGGAGATGGTCGAGGGCATGATCGAGGAGCAGTCGTTGCCCTACTTCCTCTCCGGGATGGTCTACGACGACGGGGTCATCGATCCGCGCGACACCCGCACGGTGCTCGGCATCTGCCTGTCCGTCATCGCCAACCAGCCCATCGAGGGCGAGATGAACTTCGGGGTGTTCCGCCTGTGACCTTTCGAGACGCCTCGTCCCTCGGCTCCGCAGGGACCATCCGCAGAATCCTCGTCGCCAACCGTGGCGAGATCGCCCGACGCGTCTTCGCCACCGCCCGCAGCCTCGGCATCGAGACAGTGGCCGTCCACTCCGATGCCGATGCCCATCTGCCGTTCGTGCGTGAGGCCGACGCCGCCGTCCTGCTCCCGGGCGACAGCCCCGCCGAGACCTACCTGCGCACCGACCTCGTTCTCGAGGCGGCGCGGCGTACCGGTGCGGACGCGATCCACCCCGGCTACGGCTTCCTCTCGGAGAACGCCGACTTCGCCCGACAGGTGATCGAGGCCGGGCTCACCTGGGTGGGCCCGGCGCCCGAGTCGATCGTCTCGATGGGCTCGAAGATCGAGTCCAAGAAGCTGATGGCTGCCGCCGGAGTCCCGGTTCTTCCCGACCACACGGTCGACACCGCGACCGAGGCCGACCTGCCCTTGCTGGTCAAGGCGTCCGCGGGTGGTGGCGGTCGTGGCATGCGGGTCGTGCGCACGCTGGCCGACCTGCCGGGTGAGATCGCAGCGGCCCGGGCCGAGGCGGAGTCCGCGTTCGGTGACGGCACCGTGTTCGTCGAGCCCTACCTGGCCCGCAGCCGTCACGTCGAGGTGCAGGTCGTGGGCGACCGGTTCGGAGAGGTCGCGGTCTTCGGTGAACGCGACTGCTCGCTGCAACGCCGGCACCAGAAGGTGGTCGAGGAGGCCCCGGCGCCCGACATCGACGCGACGGTGGTGGCCGCGATGCACGAGGCCGCGCGCAACGCGGCCCGCGCCATCGACTACCTGGGCGCCGGCACGGTCGAGTTCCTCTACGACCCCGACCGGGAGCGCTTCTTCTTCCTCGAGATGAACACCCGGCTCCAGGTGGAGCACCCGGTCACCGAGGCGGTCTTCGACGTCGACCTAGTCGAGCTGCAGTTCGCGGTCGCGGAAGGCAGGTCGAGTGCTGAGGTGGTCGCCGGAGCAACCACCTCGGCACTCAACCCACGCGGGCACGCGATCGAGGTGCGGTTGTACGCCGAGGACCCGGCCCACGACTGGCAGCCGCAGAGCGGAACCCTGACCAGCTTCGAGATCCCCGGCCTCGTCTCGTTCGAACGCTCCACGCGGGCCGGCGTACGTGTCGACTCGGGGTTCGAGACGGGCAGCGAGGTCTCCACCCACTACGACGCGATGCTGGCCAAGGTGATCGCCTGGGCGCCCACGCGGGGCGAGGCCGCGCGCATGCTGGCGGGGGCCTTGCGTCGGGCGCAGCTGCACGGCGTGGTGACCAATCGCGACATGCTCGTGGCGGCTCTGACCGACGAGGACTTCCTCTCCGGCGCGGTCGGCACGGACTTCTTCGACCGACGCGCGGCCGTTCTCGATGCGGGCACCGGTGAGCCCGACGCCACCACCCTGTTCGCCGCGGCCGTGCTGCGTGCCGAGCACCTCGCGGCGCGTCGACGCGTGCAGACCCGGATCCCGGTGGGGTGGTGCAACGTGGTCGCGCAGCCGCAGCGGACGACGTTCAGATTGCGAGGCCAGGAGCACGTCGTGGAGTGGACCGGTGGCCGCAACGGCTATGCCCCTGCCTCGTCCGACGAGCAGGTCGAGGTGCTCCAGGCCGCGCCCGGCCACGTCGTTCTTCGGGTTGACGGCATCTCGACGCGCTTCGACGGCGTCGTCACCGACGACCACGTGCACGTCGACAGCGCCCTGGGCTCGGTGAGCCTGCGCGTCGTCCCCCGATTCGTGGATCCCGCCGACCAGGTCGCCGAGGGATCGCTGCTGGCGCCGATGCCGGGCAGCGTGATCTCGGTCAGCGCCGCGGTCGGCGACGAGGTCACCGAGGGCCAGACCATCCTCGTGATGGAGGCCATGAAGATGCAGCACACCGTGGTGGCGCCGTACGCCGGCACGATCACCGAGCTCGCCGTACGAGCAGGCCAGCAGGTGGCCTCCGCAGACGTCCTGGCGGTCGTCGAACCAGCTGAAGGAGAACAGCCATGAGCAGCGCAACCCACGAGTTCACCGAGCCCGAGGAGCGCACCGCGCTGCGCGAGGCGGTCAAGAAGCTGGCCACCAGCTACGGCCACTCCTACGTGCAGGAGAAGACCAGCAAGGGCGAGAAGCTCACCGAGCTGTGGTCCGACATGGGCAAGCACGGCTACCTCGGGGTCAACATTCCCGAGCAGTACGGCGGCGGTGGTGGCGGCATGGCCGACCTCTCCGTGGTGCTCGAGGAGGCTGCGGCCGCGGGCGCTCCGCTGCTGATGATGGTGGTCAGCCCGGCGATCTGCGGCTCGATCATCACCCGCTGCGGCACCGAGGAGCAGAAGCAGCGCTGGCTCCCCTCGATCGCCGACGGCTCGATGATCATGGCGTTCGCGATCACCGAGCCCGACGCCGGGTCCAACAGCCACCAGATCACCACCACGGCCACGAAGGACGGCGGCGACTGGGTCCTCAACGGTCGCAAGGTCTTCATCTCCGGCGTCGACGAGGCCGACGCGATCCTGGTCGTCTCGCGCACCGCCGATGCGAAGACCGGCAAGCTCAAGCCCGCGCTGTTCGTCGTACCGACGGCTGCCGAAGGGCTCGAGTGGCAGCACATCCCGATGGACTTCCACGCACCCGAGAAGCAGTTCTCGCTGTTCATCGACGACGTCCGGCTGCCGGCCGACGCGCTGGTGGGTGACGAGGACGCCGGGCTGTGGCAGCTCTTCGCCGGGCTCAACCCCGAGCGCATCATGGGCGCCGCGTTCTCCAACGGGATGGCGCGCTATGCGCTTGACCGGGCCGTCGACTACGCCAAGACCCGCCAGGTCTGGAAGGACGTCATCGGCACCCACCAGGCGATCGCACACCCACTGGCCAAGGTGAAGATCGAGCTCGAGCAGTCGCGACTGCTGATGCAGAAGGCGGCCGCGCTGTGCGACGCCGGCGACGACATGGGCGCGGGCGAGTACGCCAACATGGCGAAGTACGCCGGCGGCGAGATCGCCTGCAGTGCGCTCGACACGGCCGTCCAGACCCACGGCGGCAACGGGTTGGCCTCCGAGTACGGCCTCGGCAACCTGCTCGTCGCGGCTCGGCTGGGTCGGATCGCGCCGGTGTCGAGAGAGATGATCCTGAACTTCGTGGCCATGCACTCGCTGGGCCTGCCGAAGTCCTACTGACCCGCCGCCCCCAAGCCCACCGATCCAGGAGATTCCCCTTGCAGCGCACCATCTTCGACGCCGACCACGATGCATTCCGCGACACCGTTCGAGCCTTCCTCGACAAGCACGTCGTCCCTCACCACGAGGAGTGGGAGAAGGCCGGCATCGTGCCGCGCGAGCTGTGGGAGGAGGCCGGGGCGCTCGGCCTGCTCGGCTTCATGATGCCCGAGGAGTACGGCGGGGGCGGGGTGCAGGACTTCCGCTACAACGCGATCCTCCAGGAGGAGCTGACCAAGATCGGCGCCAGTGGCGTGGGTTTCGCGTTGCACACCGACCTCGTCTCGGGCTACCTGCTCTCCTACGCCAACGACGAGCAGAAGGCGCGCTGGTTCCCGACGTTCTGCACCGGCGAGATGATCACCGCGATCGCGATGACCGAGCCCGGCGCCGGCTCCGACCTGCAGGGCATGACGACCACGGCGAAGCTGGTCACCAATGACGGCGACCCCTACTACCTCGTCAACGGGTCCAAGACGTTCATCTCCAACGGCATCAACGCCGACCTCGTGGTGGTGGCCTGCAAGACCGACACCGAGGCCGGCGCCCAGGGCATCTCGCTGGTCGTGCTCGAACGCGGCATGGAGGGCTTCGAGCGTGGTCGCAACCTCGACAAGATCGGTCTGAAGGCCCAGGACACCGCCGAGCTGTTCTTCGACAACGTCAAGGTCCCGGTCGCGAACCTGCTGGGCGACGAGGGCAAGGGCTTCATCTACCTGATGGAGAAGCTGCCGCAGGAGCGGCTCACCCTGTGCGTCGTCGCTGCCGCTGCCTGCCGCTCGGTGATCGACCAGACCGTCGCCTACGTGCAGGAGCGCAAGGCGTTCGGCAAGCCCATCTCGGCGTTCCAGAACACCCGCTTCACCCTGGCCGAGCTCGAGACCGAGGCGCGCATCGCGCAGGTGTGGGTCGACCGCTGCATCACCGAGCTCAACGCGGGCACGCTCTCCATCGACGACGCAGCGGCCGGCAAGTGGTGGACCACGGAGTTGCAGAAGAAGACGGTCGACGCCTGCCTCCAGCTGCACGGCGGCTACGGCTACATGAGCGAGTACCCGATCGCCAAGGCGTACCTCGACACCCGGATCCAGACCATCTACGGAGGAACCACCGAGATCATGAAGGAGATCGTCGGTCGCATGATGGGCCTCTGATCGTCCTCCGATGACTCGGCAAGTCCGATCGGCTGTCGGCGGCGCATGGCAGGCTTTGCGCCATGGCCAAGAAGGAGCGCCCGGACGTCCCGACGTGGATGCTCAACCGGCTGCGCGTGATCCTCGACCCGCTCCCGCGGATCCACGAGGAGGACGCCTGGGTCGGCGTGCGCTGGCGGGTCGGCGGCAACACGGTGGTCCACGTCTTCGGCGGCGAGGACCAGCTCTTCCGCATCGTCTTCCGGGGCGAGCCCGATGAGGTCGTGGCGTTCGAGCACCTCGGTGCGCCGTACTTCCGGGCCGGCTGGGGCCGTGACGTGATCGGCATGATCCTCGACGAGGACTCCGACTGGACCGAGGTGCGTGAGCTGCTGGTCGACTCCTACTGCCTGATGGCGCCCGACCACCTGGCCACCCAGGTCGAACGCCCCGGCTGACCTTCCTGTCTCCATGAGGCGTCGGCTGCCGTCATCTCAACGGCACGAATCGGTAGTAGCCGTGCCGGGACACCTGGAGGTCGTCGCCCTGCTTGACGACCAGCAGCATGACCCCGGCGACCGGGATGACCATCCTGCCGTCGTCAGCCAGCTGCGCGACGAGCTCGTCGGGAAGTGCGGGTGGCTCGGCGGAGACCAGGATCCGGTCGTACGGCGCCTGCCGGGGCAGACCGAGCACGCCGGGCTCGGCCAGCTCGATGGTGGCCCAGGGCATCTGGTGTGAGTCGAGATTCTCCTTGCCCCACTGGGCGATCCTCGGCACCAGCTCGACGCCCTTGACGGTGCCGTCGCGACCGGTCAGGTGCGCGAGCAGCGCCGTGGTCCACCCCGAGCCGGCACCCACGTCGAGCACCCGCTGTCCGGGGCGTACGTCGAGGAGCTCGAGCATCGCGCGAACCGTGTGGGGCTGGGAGTTCGTCTGACCATCACCGATCGGCAACGGGCCGTCGTACGCCGCTCGCCGCCGCTGTCGAGACGGCAGGAACCCGACCCGCGGCACTGCCTCGAACGCTCCCGCCACGGAGTCCATGGCACCGAGTCAACCACGGCCGGTCCCCAAGGGTCTGGAATCCACTCGTTCCTCGTCGGTTCCGGGACGCTCGGAACTTGGCGAACCAGTTTCTCCGGGGGCTGTGGACACGACACCGGTGCCTGGGGCCACTGCCACGCCCAGACCAGAACACGAAACCGGCCCCTGCTCCGAACTCACGACGGGTCACCCCGAACTCACGACGGGTCACCCCGAACTCACGACGGGTCGGCAACGGACGGCTGACGAGTCGGCGGCAGCGGGAAGAACATGGAGGTGCGAGCGGCGTAGTCGTCCCATCCGGGGCGGCCGGCCATGTGCCGCTCCAGCAACCTGGCGCCGGTGGCGAAGACGAGGAAGTATGTCATCGCGACGGGCGAGAGCACCGTGAGCACACCCGGCCACGCCGACGCCGCGACCACGAAGACGCCCCACCACACGCACGCGTCGCCGAAGTAGTTCGGGTGCCGGGTCCACGCCCACAGGCCACGGTCCATGATCGGCCCACGGTCGGGGTCGCGTTTGTACGCCGCCAGCTGGGCGTCACCGACCGTCTCGAAGGCGAGTCCGACGATCCACAGGAGCACACCGACCGCCACGACCCACGCGACACCGGAGTCGGTGACCGCCGAGACCTGCACGGGCAACGAGACGAACCACAGCGCCAGACCCTGGGTGGCGAACACCCGGCGGACCGCGACGGCGTACGACGATCCCTCGAGCATCTCGGCATAGCGCGGGTCCTCCGGCTTGCCCTGGTTGCGACGATGCATGTGCCAGGCCAGGCGAAGTCCCCAGAGACCGACCATGGCCAGCAACAGCCAGCGTCGTCCGGACGAGCCGTCGCCCACCAGGGCGGCGACCAGGGCGACCAGCACGAAGCCCAGACCCCACGACGTGTCGACCACGGAGACCTTGCCGATCCGGTGCCCGATCACGGCAGTGACCGCCATCAGCGCGGCAGCGGTGGCCAGCGAGGCGCCCGAGACCAGCAGGAACGAGCTCACCATGTGCGCACCGGAGGGATCGTGTGCGGACCGGGGCGGACCGCGAGGATCTGGTCGACGCCCATTCGGCCGTCGCGGAAGGCCATGCCTCCGCCGACGAGATAGAGCCGCCAGACTCGGGCGACCTCCTCGCCGACGAGGGCTGTGACCCTGTCGATGTTCGCCTCGAAGGCATCGATCCATGCCTGCACCGTGAGGACATAGTGCTCGCGCATGGCATGGACGTCGCGCACTTCCAGACCCCCGCTCTCGAGGAGCGCGACGGTGTCACCGACCGGACGCATGTGCATGTCGGGAGCGATGAACGACTCGATGAACGGGCCGCCTCCCGGATGCCTGCCCCGCCTGGACATCTGCTGGATCAGCACGCGACCGCCGGGCTTCACGGACCGCCGCAACACCTCGACGTAGGTCGGGTAGTTGCGCTGGCCCACGTGCTCACCCATCTCCACCGACGCGACCGCGTCGTAGGCGCCGGTGGCCTCGCGGTAGTCGCACAGTCGCACCTCGGCCAGGTCCCCGAGACCGAGGTCGTCGATGCGGGCGTCGATGAACCTCTTCTGCTCGGCCGCGATCGTCACACCGACCACCCTGATGCCGCGGCGGGCGGCGTGCAGGGTCAGCGACCCCCAGCCACACCCGACGTCGAGCAGCGTCATGCCGGGCTTCAGGCCGAGCTTGTCGAGGATCAGCGAGAGTTTGTCGCGCTGGGCGTCGGCCAGGGTGTAGTCGGCCTCGTCGGAGCACCAGTACGCCGAGGAGTAGGCCATCGACTCGTCGAGGATCAGCTCGTAGAAGTCGTTCGACAGGTCGTAGTGGTGGCTGATCGCCAACCGGTCACGCACCTTGCTGTGCAGCCGCCCGCGGACCCGCGCCTGCGAGGCCGGCGCCCGGGGCGGTAGTCGGACGTCGCGCAACACCTTCATGAGCCCGCCCGCGACGGCCGGGGTGAGTCCGAGACCGGAGAGGCCGCGGGAGTCCGCCACCGATCGCACGTGTGACAGGGCCGTGTCGAGGTCACCCTCGACGTCGAGCTCGCCGGCGACGTACGCCTGGGCGGCGCCGAGCTCACCGGGCCGCCAGAAGATGCGCGACAGCGCGTTCGGGGAGTGAATGACGACCCGTGGCGCGTCGGACGGTCCCGCCGTCGACCCGTCCCACGCCTCCAGCCGCACCGGCAGGTCACCGCGCAGGACGTGGCGCAGACCGGCTTCGAGCCGGTCGGCGACCGTGGTCGTCTCGCCAGCCTCGACCCGACGCATCAGCTGCTCCTCTCGAGCGTGATCTGTTGTACGTCGAGGTAGCCGGAGGCGAACCCGGCACGCGAGTACTCCAGGTAGAAGTGCCACATCCGCTCGAAGACCTCGTCGAACCCGAGGTGTCGTACGGCGGGGCTTGCGGCGCGGAAGGTCTCCTCCCACAGGCGCAGGGTCTCGGCATAGTGCAGCCCGAACGACAGGCGCTCGGTGACGCGCAGCGAGGTGTGCCCGGTGGTGACCTGCTCGATAGCCTCGGTGGAGGGCAGGAACCCGCCGGGGAAGACGTACTTGTTGATCCACGTGAAACCACCGCGAGTGGCCAGCATCCGGTCGTGCGGCATGGTGATCGCCTGGATCGCGACCCGGCCACCCGGCGCGAGCAGCGAGTCGATCTTCGCGAAGTACGTCGGCCAGAACTCGTGGCCGACGGCCTCGATCATCTCGACCGAGCAGACCGCGTCGTAGGTGCCGGTGACGTGCCGGTAGTCGAGCAGGTCGACCTCGACCCGGCCACCGAGCCCGGCCGCGGCGATGCGCTCACGCGCCAGCGTCTGCTGCTCGCTCGACAGGGTCACCGAGCGGACGGTGGCACCTCGCCGGGCGGCACGGATCGCCAGCTCACCCCATCCGGTGCCGATCTCGAGCACCCGTGAGCCCTCGCGGACGCCGGCCTCGTCGAGGAGCCGCTCGATCTTGGCGACCTGGGCTCCCTCGAAATCGGTGCGTTCGACGATGCCCGGTGACCCGGCGACCAGGTGGTTGCCGACCCGCTCGACCCCGGCGTCGAACAGCGCCGACGAATAGCTCATCGTCTGGTCGAGGAAGGTGGCGAACAGGTCGTTGGACAGGTCGTAGTGGTGGCTGATGTTGTCGCGCGTCTGGTCCTCACTGTTGCGGTGGGCGCTGGGCATCCGCGCCATCCAGACCGAGCGGAGCCGCTGCATCCAGTCCGGCACGATGGTGGCGATCTCCGTGGCCATCGTGGTGAGCAGCCGGTCGAGGTCGGGGGAGTCCCAGGCGCCGGTCATGTAGGCCTCACCGAAGCCGATCAGGCCGTCGCTGCCGACCTTGCGGAAGAACTCGTCGGGCCGGTGCAGCACGATCGTCGGCGCCGACGTGTCGACGGCGCGCACGCTCGGCGTCTGGACGGTGATGCCGAGCCGCTGCGTGGCGTGCGCGAAGATGCGTCGGGCCACGGCTGCCGAGACGGCGGCCTTCGGCCCGGACGGGACGGCGTACAGGCCCGGCCAGCGCTCGGTCTGGCCGGTCTCCTGCCGGGTGTCTGTGATGGTCACTGGACCCCCTCCTGTCGTGGGTGCGTGGGCCTGCGCTGGACGGGGAGTCGTCGCAGCCAGAGGCCGATGCCCTGTGTTCGGATCAACAGCGACGTCCGGATTGGTGCCAGTGCCGCGCGCCAAGGTCGCCGCCCGGCGGGCAGTGCGCGGGCGGTCACCGACGCGGTGAACGCCGGCTCGCCGTCGCGCCGCAACGTCACCGAGACCGCGATGCGGTCACCGGGTGGGGTCACCGACACCTCGTAGTGACCCGACGTGTCGTTGAACGGGGAGACGTACATCGCCTTGTCGACCACGGCATGCCCGTGCGCGTCGGGTCGTACGACGTACGCGTGCCGGTCGCCATACGTGTTGTGCACCTCGAGCACGACACAGGCCTGTGCGCCGCTCGCGTCGTGGCACCAGTAGACGCTGATCGGGTTGAAGCAGTGGCCCAGCGCTCGCGGGTTGGCGAGCATCAGGATCCGGCCCCCGTCGAGGTCGATTCCCTGTGTGGCAAGGAAATCGTCCACGTTCTGTCGCAGTGAGCGACGGGGCGAGCCGAGGTGGTCGCGGGACTCGAAGGACGCGGACCACCGGGTAGGCGGGAGGTCGTCGAGGTCGACCAGCCAGGCATGGGAGGCGTTGTCGAACGCGTGCTCCACGGGACCGCGCCGGACATGGCGGATCGAGGTCTCGTAGACCCGTCCGGCGGGCACGGCGGCCGCCGGAACGGGAGTGGCGGACCACTCGAAGCCCAGTCGCTCGGCGGCACGGGCACCCGAGGCAGCGCCGTCCTCGTGGAATCCCCAGCCGTGGTAGGCGCCGGCGAAGGCAAGACGGTCGGTGTCGAGCTCGGGCAACCGGCGTTGCGCGGCGACCGACGACGGTGTGTAGAGCGGGTGCTCGTACTCCATCGTCTCGATCACCGTGGCCGGGTCGACCAGGTCGGCTCCGCCGAGCGTGACGAGGTAGGGCCGGTCGGTGGCGAGCCGTTGGAGCCGGGTCAGGTCGTAGGTCACCGTGACCTCGCCGGTCCTCGCCCCGGGGCGGAGAAAGTTCCACGACGCCCACGCGCCGCGTGATGCGGGCAGGAGCGACACGTCGGTGTGCAGCCGTGCGATGTTGCGCGAGTAGGGAAGGGCGCCGAGCACCTCGTGCTGCTCGGTCGTCGGATCGGCCAGCATGGCCAGCGCCTGGGCGGGATGCGTGGCGATGACGGCTGCGTCGAACCGGGTCACGTCGCCGTTCCCGTCGGTGACGTCGATGCCGTCGGCCGTCTCGAGGACGGAGGTGACCTTCGTGCCGAGGCGTACGTCGGGCAGCCGGGCGGCCACCTTGGCGACGTACTCCCGCGAGCCCCCTGAGACGGTGCGCCACTGCGGCGAGCCGAAGACAGCGAGCATGCCGTGGTGCTGGAGGAACGCGAAGAGGTAGCGGGCCGGGTAGTCGAGTGACGTCTCCGGATCGCAGGACCACACGGCGGCCACCAGCGGCTCCATGAAGTGGCGGGTGAAGTAGGCCGAGAAGCCGCCCTCGTGGAGGAACTCCCGAAGCGTCTGGTCCTCGCTGGTCGAGCCACGGGCACCCGTCAGTGCCTGGTCGGGACCGTCCGCCGGGTCGAGCACTCGCCGTGCCCGGCGGTGGAAGCGCGGGATCTCCACCAGCATCCGCAGGTACGCCGGACGGCCCAGGTTCGCCGACGTCGGGAACAGGCCGCGCGCACCCAGTGCGCCGGCATACTCCAGCCCGGTCGCGACGTCGCGGACCGACATGGACATGTCGGACGCCTGCGTCTCGACGCCCAGCTCCGCGAAGAGGCGCAGGAGCGTGGGGTAGGTGCGCTCGTTGTGCACGATGAAGCCGGTGTCGATCGCCAGGCCGTCCACGAGGTGGGTGTCGGCATGGCCGCCGAGCCGGTCGTCGGCCTCGAACAGCGTGACGTGCGCCGTGCGGGAAATGGCGTAGCCGGCGGTGAGACCGGCGACACCACTTCCCACAACGGCGACCCTCCGGGTCACACTCCCTCGTGGAAGTCGAAGAGCGCGATCGGGTCGGAGGTCGGTGCCTCGGACCCGCCGGCGGGCTCGACCGTGATGCCGGCGGCGGTCGCCGTACCTGCGTCACCGTCGAGCAGGACCTCCTGGTCCGCGCCCCGCGGCATCAGACCGGCGGGTTCCATGGCCCCCTTCGCGGACTGCAGCCACAGCTGGTAGACCTTGCCGGTCGGCGCGGCCGGCATGTCGTGCGTGACGAGGACGGCCTTGCCGAGCGCCGCCGACCTGACCAGCTTGGCCTGGGCGCCGTCGGGGAAGTCGACCGCGACGGCCTTGGCATCATCGGCGCGCAACACCTGCTGGGTGGCGGTCAGCTGCTGCTCGCTCGACCCGTCGTCCCGCTGCTGCCAGACGACGACGCTTCCGCCGCCGAGGACCGCGAGTGTGGCCGCGGTCGCCAGGAGGGCCGGAAATCGACGCCGCCGGGCACGGTGCACCGGCTCCTCGACGTCGTCGGCCGGAGCAGCCTGGATGGTCTCGGGCAGGGGCGGCAGGGGCCGGACCGTGGCGATCTCGGCCATCAGCCTGTCGCGCAGGGCAGGCGGCGGGGCCACCTCGGTCGTGGAGGCCAACGCGGTGGACGCCTCACGGAAGCTGGCGACCTCCTCGCGGCAGTCGGCGCAGGTGGCCAGGTGCTCCTCGAAGCGGCGACGCTCGAGGTCGTCGAGTGCGTCGACGGCGTAGGCGCCCACGAGTGCGTGGATGTCGCTCATCACTGGTTCACCCCCATCGCGTCGCGGAGACGGATGAGACCGTCTCGGATCCGAGTCTTGGCCGTGCCGACCGGAAGGTCCAGCATCGAAGCCACCTCCGTATGTGTGTAGCCGCCGAAGTAGGCGAGCTCGAGTGCCTCGCGCTGGACCTCGGTGAGGGACTGCATCGCGTGGCGCACGCGGGCCGCCTCGAGGGCGGTCGTGGCAGCCTCCGCGGTCGCGTCGTGCGGAATCGAGTCCGACTGGTCGTGGTAGCTGGTGTCCCGCCGGTGCGAGGCCTCTGCCGAGCGGACCCGGTCGACCGCGCGTCGGTGGGCGATGGTCATCAGCCAGGAGAGCGCGCTGCCCCGGGCGGGGTCGAAGCGGGAGGACGTGCGCCACACCTCGAGGTAGGCCTCCTGGGTGACCTCCTCGGCCTGGGCCGGGTCGCGTACGACGCGCAGCACGAGGCCGTGGACGCGAGCCGCCGTCGCGTCGTACAACGCGGTGAAGGCGGACTCGTCACCCCGGGCCGCCCTGCGGAACAGGTCGGCCAGGCCGGGCGCACCCGCCCCCTCCGGCGACGAACCGCCGGAGGGAACGGGTGCAATGCCTGTCACGGGTTTCATTGTGTCGTGTCCTGGTCTTCCAGGGATCAGGACGCCGGCATCAAGACGGAGTCGACCACGTAGACCGTGGCGTTGGCGGTGGGGATGTTGCCGCACAGGACGGCGGCGTTCTCCTTGCCCACGGTGAACTCCTCGCCCGAGCCCTTGACGACGATGGTGTCGCCGGCGAGCGTCTTGTGCTTCCCGGCGATCTCGTCCGGGCCCAGCTGGCCGGCCACCACGTGGTGGGTCAGGATCGTGGTGAGCGTCTTCTTGTCCGCGAGAACGCTGTCGAGCGTGGCCTTGTCGATCTTGCCGAACGCGTCGTTCGTCGGGGCGAAGACGGTGAGCGCCTCGGCCGAGTTGAGGGTGTCGACCAGGCCGGCCTTGCCGACCGCGGTCACCAAGGTCTCGAGGAGCGGGTTGGCGCTGGCCGCGGTGGCGACCGGCTCCGTTGCCATGCCGTTGAACGACCCGGCGCCGGAGGTGGGGATCGCGGAGCAGCCAGGACCGAAGGCCTCGGCGCCGGCGTCGTCGGCCATCGGCTCCTCGGAGGTCGAGCCGGTGTCGGTCTGGCTCGACGCGTCATCGGAGGCCTTGGCGTCGCTGTTGCCGCCGTCGTCGTCCGAACCGCAGGCGGCGAGGGACACCGAGAGGGCGAGGGCCGCGGCAGCGACACCGGTCTGGCGGATGATGGAGCGCTTCATGGGAGTGCCTTTCTGGGTTCTGGTGCTGTCAGGTGGTGATTCGCTGCCGCCGACCGATCGGATTGGTCGGGACGTGGACTTTCTTTCGGGCGGCCGGCCAACGGTCGGCTCGTCACTCGACGTTGACCACGATTTCCTGGATCCCGCTCGAGCCCTCGGGGAACGGTGTCGCCCGGGCAGCCGTCTGGACCTCGCCCTCGAGGGAGGTGGCCCGGACCGCGAGCATGTGCTGGCCGGGAGTGGTCTCCCAGGGCAGGTACCACTGGCGCCAGTAGTCGACTCCGGCGTCCGGCCCGAGCTTGGCCTCCTGCCAGGCGCTGCCGTCGATGCGCACCTCGACCCTCTTGATGCCGACGTGCTGGGCCCAGGCCACTCCGCCGATGACGTTCTGGCCGTCCTTGATGGTGGACAGCGGCTTGGGGGTGTCGATCCGCGAGGAGATCTTGATCGGTGCGTCGGTGGCCCAGTCACGGTCCGTCCAGTACGCCGTGTCGTCGGCGTACGTCGTGAGCGTGAGGCGGGTCAGCCACTTGGTGGCGCCGACGAAGCCGTAGAGGCCGGGTGTGATCAGGCGCGCCGGGAAGCCGTGCTCGGCCGGCAACGGCTCGCCGTTCATGCCGATCGCGACCATCGCGTCGCGGCCGTCGCGGGCCACCTCGAGCGGCGTGCTGATCGTGAAGCCGTCGACCGCGGTGCTCAGGATCTGGTCGGCCCTGCTTCCGACGCCGGCGCGGTCGAGCAGGTCGGTGAGGGGTACGCCGAGCCAGCGTGCGGCGCCGATGTAGCGACCGCCGACCTCGTTGGAGACACAGGTCATCGTGATGTCGCGCTCGATCAGCGGCATCGAGGCGAGCTCGTCGAAGGTGAGGCTGAAGGAGTCGTCGACGTCCCCGTCGATCGTCAGCCTCCAGTCGTCGACCGGCACCACGGGCAGGGTCAGGTTGATGTCGACCCGGTAGAAGCGGTCCGTGGAGGTCTGGAAGTTGGAGATGCCGGAGTAGACCTTCTCCAGTCCCGCCGGCAGCGGTGCGATCGGCCTGGCCGCGGGCGGCAGGGTCACGTTTCCGATGCGGGTGCGGTAGGCGATGATCTGCTCGCCGGCCCACCCCATCGTGGCGGAGGCCGCCGCGACCAGGCCCGAGGTGATCAGCAGCGTGCGTCGGCTGGTGCGCGGCCTCTCCGCCGGGCGGAGGTCCGACATCACGTCGAACCGCCCGATCTCTTCGCCGTCGGGCAGCGTGGGCCGGGGCTCCGGTGACGTGACTGGTTCGCGGCGGCGAGCCAGCAGCCTGATCAGCAGCACG
>NZ_BCRJ01000078.1 GCF_001552535.1 Nocardioides jensenii JCM 1364 = NBRC 14755
CGACGGGGAACCAGCGGCGGGCCAGGATCCCGGCGAGAGCGGCCAGCAGCAGCGTCACGGCCATCACGCTGGCCAGAAGGATCGGCTTGTCCTTGGTGCCGAACTCGCGGACGGCGTACTCCTTGAGTGGCGTGGGGGTCAGGTCGATGACCGTGGCCCCCACCGCCAGCACCGGGGACGACGCTGGCTTGAGCAGCGCGGCGACCAGGTGCCCCGCGGCCATCCCGCAGAGGGTGGCAAGGACGCCGGCGCCGGCGAACGGCATGGCGGATCGCAGGGCAGTCCACAGTCGTTTCATGGGGGTTGTTCGGAGCGGCACCCCGATCGGATGGGTGTGCGGGCGAGACGCGTGCAACGTGGTTGCAACGTTCGCCGACCCACGCTGGACGGTGCGACCCTCGAGGTGGGACTCGGGGTCGGTGAGTCCGCCGACGAGTTTGGAGCACTGCTGGTGCCTGCGCTGAAGACACGGTTCACTGAGGAGATGACCTCCGACGGCATGCGCGCCCAGGTGGCGGAGTCGTGGCACCGCTCCGCGGCTGCTGGAGTGCGCGCCGATGACGCGGAGGCCCCGATCACCCTGCCCGAGGACAGTCTCCGCGGCCACCGGGAGGCGCATCCTCTGGCGCAGGTCTTCCCGCTGCTCGACGACGTCCTCGGGCAGGCGGCCCGCGACTGTGACGCGGTGATGGCGGTCTCCGACGCCTCGGCCCAGCTGCTGTGGGTCTGCGGGCACCCGCAGGTCCTGCGCAAGGCCGAGAAGATCGGCTTCGTCGAGGGGTCCAACTGGGACGAGCGCTTCGCGGGCACCAACGCGCCAGGCATGGCACTGGCTCTCGGCCATCCGGTCAGCATCATGGGCTCCGAGCACTTCCGGCACTCGGTGCGCAGCTGGAGCTGCGCAGCCTCCCCGATCCACGACCCGACCACGGGGGAGCTGCTCGGGGTCCTGGACGTGACCGGTGGCGACGAGCTCGTCGTGCCCCAGACCATGGCGATGGTGCGTGCCGCGGCACGGATGGCCGAGACCGAGCTGGCCCATCACAAGCTCACCGCCTCCACCGCGCCTCCAGAGGTACGCCGGAAGTCGGGCTTCGGCCTGACGATCCAGGGGCTGGGCCGCAACGAGGCGCTCCTCGAGATCGACGACGGCTCCGGACGGCGCTCGACGCTGCGTCTGTCGCCCCGTCACAGCGAGCTGGTGCTGCTGCTCGGCTCGGCGCCGCGCGGCCTGTCCGGTGACGAGCTGGCGGTGCTGCTCTACGAGGAGGACAACTCCGGATCGACCCTGCGGGCGGAGCTGAACCGGCTGCGCAACCTGTTGGGCGACGACCTCCTCGCCAGTCGCCCCTACCGACTGGCCGCCGACGTGTCGGCCGACTGGCTGGCACTGGAGGCCCGGATCGTGAACGGCGACGTCGCCGGCGCCGTGCGCGCCTACCGGGGCCCCCTGCTGCCGCGCTCCACGGCACCGGGCGTGGTCAGGCTACGTGAGGGCATCGACTCGACCGTGCGCCAGGCGGTGCTGAGCTCCGGCGTACCCGACCTGATGTCGACGTGGACCCGCTCGTCCTGGGGCACCGACGACTACGACATGTGGGTGGCCCAGCGGCAGGCGGTCGGCCCGCACTCTCCGCTGCTGCCGTTGATCACCGGCCAGATCGACCGCCTGGACCGAGAGCTCGCCTGAGAGTTCGGCCTGAGAGTTCGGCCTGAGAGTTTGGCCTGAGCGCAACGTTCGTGCAACGTGCGGCTCCCTACGTTGTGAGCGGCGTCACCTTCCGGCGCCTTCTCTCGACCCTTCTGCCTTCTCATTTCCAGGGAGTCACGACATGACTGTTCACGCCGCACCCGGCACCGACGGATCCTCCATCGAGGTGAAGAGCCGCTACGGCCACTTCATCGGTGGCGAATGGGTCGACCCGATCAAGGGCAACTACTTCGAGAACGTCTCGCCGGTCAACGGCAAGCCGTTCACGGAGATCGCCCGCGGCACCGCCGAGGACATCGACGCCGCGCTCGACTCGGCCTGGAACGCCGCCGACGCCTGGGGTCGTACGTCGACCACCGAGCGGTCCAACGTCCTGCTCAGGATCGCCGACCGCATGGAGCAGAACCTCGCGGACCTCGCCGTCATCGAGACCTGGGACAACGGCAAGGCGGTCCGCGAGACCCTCAACGCCGACATGCCGCTGGCGATCGACCACTTCCGCTACTTCGCCGGCGCCCTGCGCGCACAGGAGGGCGGCATCTCCGAGATCGACGAGAACACCGTCGCCTACCACTTCCACGAGCCGCTGGGCGTGGTCGGCCAGATCATCCCGTGGAACTTCCCGATCCTGATGGCCGTGTGGAAGCTCGCGCCGGCGCTGGCCGCAGGCAACTGTGTCGTCCTCAAGCCGGCCGAGCAGACCCCGTGGTCGATCCTCAAGCTGATGGAGCTGATCGGCGACCTGCTGCCGGCCGGCGTGCTCAACGTGGTCAACGGATTCGGCGTCGAGGCCGGCAAGCCGCTGGCGTCGTCGCCGCGGATCCGCAAGATCGCCTTCACCGGCGAGACCACCACCGGCCGCCTGATCATGCAGTACGCCACCGAGAACATCATTCCGGTGACGCTCGAGCTCGGCGGCAAGAGCCCCAACATCTTCTTCGACGACGTGGCCAACGAGAAGGACGCCTTCTACGACAAGGCGCTCGAGGGCTTCACCATGTTCGCGCTCAACCAGGGTGAGGTCTGCACCTGCCCGTCGCGAGCACTCGTGCAGCGGTCGATGTACAGCGACTTCGTGGCCGACGCGATCGTCCGCGTCGAGGCGATCAAGCAGGGCAACCCGCTCGACGAGTCGACGATGATGGGCGCCCAGGCCAGCAACGACCAGCTGGAGAAGATCCTCAGCTACATCGACATCGGCACCAAGGAGGGCGCGAAGGTGCTCACCGGCGGTGGCCGCAACGTGCTCGAGGGCGACCTGGCCGAGGGCTACTACGTGCAGCCGACCGTCTTCGAGGGCGACAACTCGATGCGCATCTTCCAGGAGGAGATCTTCGGCCCGGTGGTCTCCTTGACCGGGTTCGACGACGAGGCCGACGCGCTCAAGATCGCCAACGACACCCTCTACGGCCTCGGCGCCGGGCTGTGGACGCGTGACGGTTCACGGGCGTTCCGCGCCGGCAAGGCGATCGAGGCCGGCCGGGTGTGGACCAACTGCTACCACGCCTACCCGGCACACGCCGCGTTCGGCGGCTACAAGCAGTCGGGCATCGGTCGCGAGAACCACAAGATGATGCTCGACCACTACCAGCAGACCAAGAACCTCCTGGTCTCCTACAGCCCCGACAAGCTCGGCTTCTTCTAGATGGAACGCGTCGCCGTCACCGGTGAGGCTGCGGAAATGATCCGCAGCCTCACCGAGACCCACGGCCCGGTGATGTTCCACCAGTCCGGCGGCTGCTGCGACGGATCGTCGCCGATGTGCTACCCCGACGGAGAGTTCCGCACCGGGGCGGCCGACGTACATCTCGGCGACCTCGACGTGGGGCTGGAGTGCGGCGTGCCGGTGTGGATGAGCAAGGCGCAGTTCGAGTACTGGTCGCACACGCACCTCACCATCGACGTGGTGCCGGGTCGTGGTGCCGGGTTCTCGCTCGAGGCTCCGGAGGGCAAGCGGTTCCTGATCCGCTCCCGGCTCATGGAGGACTGAGGCGCCGAGGTTCAATGGTGGCCGGGGGCAGGGCCCGTGCCCGCACCGCCCTCGGCCACCGTTGAAGGGGAGCGATGCAGGGAGTCCTGGCGGGTTTCGCCACGATCATCGCGGTGATCGGCCTTGGTGCCCTGCTGGCCCACATCAAGGTCCTCGACCTCGGGTCGCAGACCGTGCTGGCCCGGCTGGCGTTCTTCGTGGCCAGCCCCGCCCTGATGGTCACGGTGCTGGCCGACACCGACGTGACCGACGTCTTCTCCCGCAACCTGGCCGCCACCGCCGTCGGGGTGCTGGTGGCCACGGCCACCTACGTCGCGGTGGCCCGCCTCTTCTTCCGCCGTGATCTCGCCGACACGGTGATCGGCTCCCTGTGCTCGGCCTACGTCAACGCCGGCAACCTCGGACTCCCGATCGCGGCGTACGTCATCGGTGACGTGGCCCTGGTGGCGCCCACGCTGCTGATGCAACTGCTCGTGCTGCAGCCGCTGGCCCTGGCCGTGCTCGACCAGGCCACGTCGCCCGAGCCGCCGTCCGCGTGGCGGCTGCTCTCCCGGCCGCTGCGCACCCCGCTGACCGTCGGATCGCTGATCGGTCTGGCCTTCTCCGTGGTCGAGGTGGAGATCCCGGCGCCGGTCCACGACCCTCTGGCGCTGGTCGGTGGCATGGCGGTCCCGGCGATGCTGCTGGCCTACGGCGTCTCGCTGCGGCTCGGCCCGACGCCCGGACGTGGCGCCGTCCCCACCGAGCTCGGCCTGATCGCGGTGCTCAAGCTGGTGGTGCAACCCCTCACGGCGTACGCCGCCGGCCGGTTCCTGTTCGGCCTCGACGCCGACGCGCTGCTGGCCGTGACCGTGCTCTCGGCGCTGCCGACCGCGCAGAACATCTTCGTGCACGCGACCCGCTACGACCGGGGCGTGATCCTGGCCCGGGACTCGATCTTCGTGAGCACCATGCTCGCGGTGCCGGTGATGTTCGTGATCGTCGCACTGCTTGCCTGAGCCTCGCCGGTCACCGGTGACGGAACTGGCAGGATGGCCCGCATGACCGAACTCGTGAAGTACGCCGTGGCCGACGGCGTCGCCACCCTGACCTTCGACTCGCCCCACAACCGCAACGCGCTCTCGCGTCAACTGGTCACCGAGCTCTACGAGCGGCTCGATCGGGCGGCGGGCGACGATGAGGTGAAGGTCGTCGTGATCACCGCAGCGGGCACGGTCTTCTGCTCCGGTGCCGACCTGTCCGAGGCGGCCGGCGGCTCGATGGAGGAGGGCGCCCGCGGCATCGTCGACATGCAGCGGCGCATCGTGGAGTTCCCCAAGCCGGTGGTGACCCGCGTGTACGGCGCCGTGCGGGCCGGAGGCATCGGCATCGTGGCCGCCTCCGACATCGCCATCGCCGCCGACGACGCGTCGTTCGCGCTGACCGAGGTGAAGCTGGCACTGGCCCCGGCGGCGATCTCGTTGACCGTGCTGCCCCGGATGACCTCCCGGGCCGGCGCCTACGCCTGCCTGACCGGCGCGAAGTTCACCGGCGCCGAGGCCGCCGACTGGGGGCTGGTCACCCGTGCCGTGCCGGCCGATGAGCTCGACGAGGCCGTGGCCGCGGTGTGTGCCGAGCTGTCCTCCGGTGCGGCTCAGGGGCTGCGTGAGACCAAGGCGCTGCTGGCCCGCGACCTGCTCGACCGCATGGACGCCCGTGGTGACGACCTGGCCGCCCTCAGTGGCCGCCTGTTCGGATCCGAGCCGGCGCGTGAGGCGATGCTGGCATTCCTGAACAAGAAGAAGTAGCCGCCCGGGCAACCATCCGGTCCTCCCACCGTGTGGTGAGGGGTATGACAGCTGAACTCGACGTCCGCGACGTCGTACGAATCGGGGGACAGTCGGTGCAACGCGACTTCGACGCCTTCGTGGCGGCCCGCTCCGGGGCGCTGCTCCGGACCGCCTACCTCTTGACGCACGACCACGCACTGGCCGAGGACCTGCTCCAGACCTCGCTCACCAAGGCCTGGTTCGCCTGGTCGCGACTCGACGGCCGGCCCGAGCCCTACGTCCGCAAGATCCTGGTCAACACCTACGCCACCTGGTGGCGTCGCAAGTGGAACGGTGAGCACGCCACCGAGGACCTGCCCGAGCAGGCCGGTGCCGACCAGACCGAGAACGTGGCCGCCGGTCATGACCTGTGGTCGGCGATGGAGCGTCTGCCCCGCCGACAGCGTGCGGTCGTGGTGCTCCGCTACTTCGAGGACCTCACCGAGGCCGAGACCGCCCAGGTGATGGGTTGCTCGGTCGGCACGGTCAAGAGCCAGACCAGCAAGGCCCTCGCGAAGCTGCGGATCGACCCCGCGCTCGCCTCCGACGACATCGTGGACACCACGGATGAGCAGGGAGCAGACCGATGACGAACCTCCAGGACCTGCGCGAGACCCTCCGCTCCCACGCCGACCTCGACGACACCACGGCGCCCGCCCGGGTCGCC
>NZ_BCRJ01000079.1 GCF_001552535.1 Nocardioides jensenii JCM 1364 = NBRC 14755
GCCGTCCACGACCGGGTGCGCGGCGTGCACCGTCGTCGCCGGGCCGCGATCGCGTGCGGTGCGGCTGCCGTGCTCGTCGGCGCGATCGTCGGGCTGAACCTGCCCGGCCGGGACGAGGCACGCCCGGCGGATGACGGACTGACGGGGCCGAAGACCCTGACCTCGACCGGCTACACCTACGACCTCGCCGCCACCAAGACCGGCGAACACGACGTGACGCTCCGTCTTCCGAAGTCGGACCAGCCGCGCCTGGTCAGCTGGGGTGCCGAGGACGACGCCGGCCGACCGCTGAGCGTGGAGGCATTCGGTGAGAATCCGTTCACCTCCACCGCGGATGACTTTGGCGACTTCTACCTGGTGCTGCCCGGAGAATCTGGCGCCATCACCGTCAGCGGCGCCCCCGGCGAGCTGGCGGTCTCGACGTACACACTGTCCGCGGCCGTTCCCGACGGGGTCACCAAGGACGGTTCGACCTTCCGACAGACACTCGGCATGTGGCAGTTGGTGAGCGCGGAGATCGGAGACGTCGGCGATCCCGAGATCAGCAAGGACGTCACCCTGCCGGCCGGCCCGATCCGGATCGGCGACCTCTGTGCCGGTCTGCCCAAGGGCCACTGGGTCAACCTCTCGGTGGACGGCGAAGGGATCAGCTTCGGGGGCAGCAGCAACTGTCAGGAGACCGGGTTCGACCCGGACTCCGGCGAGTACTCCACGTATCCGCAGGGCGGTCTCGGCACCCCGGGCGCCACGGTTCGGGTGCGGATGTGGATCTCGACGAGGATGGGCGACACGGCTGTGGTGCCGGCTGGCGAGGTTCCCGACATCCGCCTGGGATTCGCGTTGCGCGGGGCGCTTCCGGAGTTCGCCGGTGTGAGGTACGACGAGCCCGAGCCCGTCATGGAGTCTGCCGGCCACACCTGGCGGGCAGCCACGTCGGGCGGGGCGTCGGGCAGCGGTCCTGTCGGTGTGGACGTCGGCGGTGCCGGGCCGCACCTGGCAACCGTGAGCTTCCGCAACAGCGCGCCCGTGCGCTACGCCTACTTCGTCACCGTCGACGGCGAGCGGCGGCCACTCGGCGAGTCCGCGTGGTTCGATGTCGACGGGGCCACCGGTTCCACCGGCGAGATCAACGTCCCTGCTGGTGCCGAACGGTTGACCGTCGAACCGTTGCGGGGTGGCACGCCGGACCTGCAGACCACCGTCACGATCTACGAGCGGGTGGACTGACCGCACGCTGGATACGCTGGAGGCATGAGCCTGCCCGACGCGCGCACCTCACCCACCGAGGAGACTCCCCGATGGGTGAGTGCCGCCGCGACGATCGGCAGTTTCGTGGCGCTGCTGTGGGTGATCGAGCTCGTCGACACAGTGATGAACAACCGGCTCGACGCCGAAGGCGTGCGTCCCCGAGAGACCGACGGGTTGCTCGGCATCGTCTTCGCCCCACTGCTGCACGCCGGCTGGGGTCACCTGGCCGCCAACACCCTGCCGGCCCTGGTGCTCGGGTTCCTGATCCTGCTCTCGGGCCTCCGCACCTGGCTGGGCGTCACCGCCATCGTGTGGGTCGTCGGTGGGGTCGGCACCTGGTTGACCGGTCAGGACCACTCCGTGCACATCGGCGCCTCGGTGCTGGTCTTCGGGTGGCTGGTCTACCTGCTTGTGCGGGGGTTCTTCTCCGGCAAGGTCGGTCAGATCGCGCTCGGCGTAGTCATCCTGGTCATGTACGGCGGCATCCTGTGGGGAGTGCTGCCCGGTCAGGAAGGAATCTCGTGGCAGGGGCATCTCTTCGGTGCCATCGGCGGCGGGATCGCCGCCTGGCTGCTCGCCCAGCGGGCGGCGTCGGAGCCGCGGGCTCCGCAACGCGACCCGATGGTGTGGTGAGTCAGAGCGTGTAGAGCGCCCTGACCCGGTCGTCCCGCAGCCACAGGCCGCCCCAGACCAGGACCGCCATCGTGAAGGCGAAGACGGAGCCGAAGACCGGCTGGTCGTCCAGGAACAGGTTCACCGAGATCGCGCCACCGAGGTAGCCGGTGATCAACACGGCACCCAGGACGGCGGTGCGCGGGATCAGGTGGACGATCAGCGCGATCCCGAGCGAGATGCCCAGCGGAAGGCTGAACCACTCGGGTGCGCCGTACTTCTCGTTCCAGTCCTGTGCGGTCTGCACATTGAGCAGGTGGCTGATCGAGTCGACGGCGAGGAAGGCACCGACCAGGCCGGTGATGACCAGGCCGACGGTGCGTCTGGTGCTCCGCGTGCCCTTCGTGCCGGTGCGGGTGCCAGTGCTGGTGGAGGTGCTGGTGTGGCCTGCGACGCGGGTGGTGGTGCTCATGGCGAGGTCTCCTGTGGGGTGGGTGAGCCGATGCCATGGAGACCGAGCACGCCCCGGGAATTCATCGTCGGCGGATCTGGTTTCCGCCAGACCGGCGCCGCCCGGTAGTCTTGTCTGCTTGGTTCTTGTGGTTCTCCGAGGGGTGGTCCTGCGTTGTCCGATGACGTTGCCGTGCGTGAAGTTGCCGCGGAACAGGCCTTCGTCGACCGCGTCTATCGACAGTTGGGGGAGTCGACCGCGGCTGCCCAGCAGCTGGCCCGCGAAGGGCACGACCGTGGTCGGTTGGGTCACGAGGGTGGCCTGGTCGAACGCGACGCGATGGTCTTCCAGGCCGCGAAGCGGATCGCCCAGCTCGACGCGGCCCATGAGGGGCTCGTCTTCGGGCGCCTCGACATGCGTCCCGAGCTCGACCCGGAGCCGCGCTACGTCGGCCGCATCGGTCTGCGTGACGCCAACCGCGACTCGCTGCTGATCGACTGGCGCGCGCCTGCCGCTGCGGTGTTCTACCAGGCCACCGCGGCCGAGCCGCACGACGTCGTACGCCGTCGGGTGCTGCGCGCCGCGGGCCCGAAGGTGACCGGCGTCGAGGACGAGCTGCTCGACGACTCCGTCGACACCGACCTGCCGATCGTCGGCGAGGGCGCGTTGATGGCCCAGCTCTCGCGGGCACGCGACCGGTCGATGCACTCGATCGTGGCCACCATCCAGGCCGAGCAGGACAAGGCGATCCGGGCACCCTCCAAGGGCGTCGTGGAGATCTCAGGCGGACCGGGCACCGGCAAGACCGTGGTCGCGCTCCACCGCGCCGCGTTCCTGCTCTACACCGATCGGCGCCGTTACGAAGGCGGCGGCGTGCTGATCGTCGGGCCGTCCGGCGTCTTCATGCGCTACATCGAGCGGGTGCTGCCCTCCCTGGGCGAGACCGCGGTCGCGCTGCGGTCCCTCGGCGAGGTGGTCGACGGCGTCCGCGCGACCCGTCACGACGAGCCGGCCGTGGCCGACGTCAAGGGTGCCGCGCGCATGGCTGAGGTCGTACGCCGGGCCGCACGCCAGGCGGTGCCCGGTGCGCCGCGCGAGTTCCGCATGTTCTACCGCGACGACCGCATCGTGCTCGACCGTCAGGTGCTCGGCCGGCTGCGTCGTCAGCTGCTCAACCAGGGTCTCCGCAACCGTCAGATCCCCCGGGTGGCGATGACGCTGCTCGACGCGATGTGGCGTCAGGTGCGTGGCGAGCGCGGCCGCGAGCGCGGCCGCGACGCGTTCAACGACGAGATGCTCGGCAACGACGGGTTCCTCGAGTTCGCGTTGCGCTGGTGGCCGCCGCTGGACGCGCCGCAGGTGATGGCCTGGTTGCGTGACGCGGACTTCCTGGCCCGGGTCTCCGACGGCATCCTCACCCAGGAGGAGCAGACGCTCCTGCACAAGAGCTGGTCCGAGCAGCTCTCCATCGAGGACATCCCCCTGCTCGACGAGGCCCGCTATGCGCTGGGTGACCTGCCCGAGAAGTCCAAGGACGGCGACGAGTTCTCCGACCATCTCGGTGGCGACCTGCAGGAGCTGACCACGGCCTCCGAGCGCGAGTTCGCCACCGGCCCCTCGTGGAAGCCGCCGACGAACCGCATCGAGGACGACCCGTTCGCCCATGTGCTCATCGACGAGGCGCAGGACCTCACCCCGATGCAGTGGCGCATGGTGGGTCGCCGTGGCCGGGCTGCGTCGTGGACCATCGTCGGCGACCCGGCGCAGTCGTCGTGGCCGGTCCCGGCGGAGTCCGAGTCGGCCCGCCGTACCGCTCTCGAGGGCAAGCAGGTGCACGCGTTCCACCTCTCGACGAACTACCGCAACTCCTCGGAGATCTACGAGTTCGCCGCGGGCTACGCCTCACGGGTCGGCCTCGACGCCGACCTGCCCACGGCGGTCCGGTCGACCGGCATCGCCCCGACGGTGATCGGCCCCGTCGACGACCTCGAGGCGTCGGTGCGCAGCGAGGTGGCCCGGCTGTCGAGTGAGGTCTCCGGCACCGTCGGCATCGTGGTGCCGGCGGCCCGGCGGGCCGAGGTCAACGCGTGGCTGGCCGCGTGGCCGGAGTTCGCCGCCGACGCCCCGTCCGCTGCCGCGCCCGGTGTCACGCCGAGCGGCGAGGACCGCATCGTCGTCCTGACCGGTCTCGACACCAAGGGGCTGGAGTTCGACGGCATCGTGGTGGTGCGACCGCAGGAGATCGAGGACGAGTCGCAGACCGGCCGCGCGGTGCTCTATGTCGTGCTCACCCGCGCCACGCAGTTGCTCACCACCGTCAGCTGATCGAAGGCGTTAGGGTCGCTGCCATGAGCGAGCAGCCTCCCTACCCGCCCAACGACCCGAACCAGCCCGGCTGGGGCCAGCAGCCACCGCCCGGACAGGGCCAAGGGGGGCAGCAACCCCCGGCGGGGCCGCCCGGGTGGGGCCAGCCTGCCGGCTACGGCGGACCTCCCGGCCGAGCGCCGTACGACGCCCCGAGCGCGATCGGCTACGGCTGGAAGGCGTTCACCCGCTTTCCGGGGGCGCTGATCATCGCGGCCCTGATCGTGCTGGCCGTCCCGATCGCGATCCAGGTCGTCGGCGTCGTCGCCGGCGACGGCTCCTCGGGCTTCACCTCGGGCACCGAGTTCGAGTTCAACCCGATGGCGTTGGTGCTCAACCTGGCCAGCACGATCGTGAGCATGGTGCTCGGAGCCGCCATGATCCGCCTCGCCCTCGACGTGGTCGACGGGGCCGAGCCCAGCGTGGGCACGATGTTCTCCCGCCTCAACCTGGTTCAGGTGCTGATCGCGGCGGTCGTGCTCGGCATCGTCACCACCATCGGTCTGGTGCTGTGTGTGCTGCCCGGTCTGGTGGTCATGTTCCTGACCTTCCTGACCAACTACTTCATCGTCGGCAAGGGTGAGGACGCCTTCACGGCGATCAAGTCCAGCGTCTCCTTGACCACGGCCAACGTGGGTCAGCTGCTGCTGCTCGCGCTGCTCTGCTTCGTGTGCATCATGGTCGGTGCGCTGGCCTGCGGTGTCGGCCTCCTGATCGCCTTCCCGGTGATCACGGTCGCGACGGCCTACACGTTCCGCACGCTGCAGGGGGAGCCGGTCCGCCAGCTCTGAACCGGGTGAGGCTCAGCCGACGAAGCCGGACTCGAAGGCCAGGATCACGGCCTGGACCCGGTCCCGGACACCCAGCTTGGCGAACACCCGGGTGACGTAGGTCTTCACGGTGGCCTCGCTGAGGTGGAGGTCTGCGCCGATCTCGGCGTTGGAGAGGCCACGGGCCATCGCCCGGTAGACCTCGCCCTCGCGCTGGGTGAGGGTGTCGATCGCGCCCCGCCCGCGATCGGCCGGTGGGGTGCGTCCGACGTACGCCGTGACGAGCCGGCTCGTGACTGACGCGGCGAACACGTGGCGGCCGGCGGCCGCGTCGCGGATGGCCGCGGTCAGCTCACCCGGGGGTGTGGTCTTGAGCAGGAAACCCCGGGCGCCGGCGCGCAGGGCGCCCAGCACGTAGTCGTCGAGGTCATACATGGTCAGCATCACGACGGCAGCCTCGGGCCGGGCCCGGCGCACGGCGGTCACCCCGGCCAGGCCGTCGTGGTCGGGCATCTGCACGTCCATGAGTACGACGTCCGCACGGTGCTCGACGGCAGCTCTCGCCGCCTCACGTCCGTTGGCGGCCTCGCCGACGACGAGCAGGTCCGGCTCGGCCTCGATGATCGCGCGCAGGCCGGCCCGGATCAGGTCCTGGTCATCGGCGATGACGACACGGCTCATGGTGGTCGGGCTCTCCCGTGGGGACGCTGGGTCACGCGAGCATCCCACAGGCGCCGGGGGCCGGGTGCCGGTTTCGCCAAGCCCGTCGACGCCTGTGGTCACGGGTCACCGCCTGATGCGCGTCGTCCTCGCGTTCAGCACCACGACCCGGTGGCCGGGCCGAGCCAGCGTCACCCGCAGCCTGAGCCGCTTGCCGAGGTCGGCCCTGCGCAGCACGTAGGTCCTCGAGGTGGCCTTGCGGATCACCGTCGTGCCCCGCAACCACTGGTAGGAGACCCGGGTGGCGTCGGGGCTGGTGCCACGGCGCAGCGCGGTCCCGGTCAGCGACGGACGCAGCCTCCGGGACAGGCGAGCGACCCCCTTCACCTGCAGTTTCCGGGCACTGGCCCAGCGCATCGTGGCCGCGACGGCCCTGCCGACGACGGTGACCTGGCTGACGTCGGTGACGCCGGGCTTGGACGCGGTCTCCCGCACCGAGACCACCTGACCGACATCCTTGAGGCCGACCCGGTAGGTGAGCGCGGTGGCGCCGCTGATGGGTGTCCCGTTGCGCAGCCATTCGACGCTCACGACCGCCGGGTTGCCGTCGTACGCTCCCGGGGTCGCGGTGAGCGTCCTTCCGAACACCGCGGTCCCGGTGACCGTGGGCGCCGAGACCTTGGCGAGGTCGTCGGGCAGCACCGTCCTGGCGGGGGTCAGGGCCGAGCCGGTGGAGTGGCCCGGGGTCGCGGCGGTGACCCGCACGCGCACGGCCTTGCCGACCTGGGCGGGGGAGGGAGTGAACTGGCTCGAGGTGGCGCCGGCGACGTCGACGCCGTCCACCTGCCACTGGTAGATGTGGCTCGAGGCCGCAGGCGACCACGTTCCGGTGCTCACCGTGACCGGGTCGCCGACCTTCGGGTCGCCGGAGAGGGTGGGGGTGGAGGTCGCGACCAGTCCGCTGCCCACGGCGACGACCTTCGCCGCCGAGTAGTCGACCTTGGTCTCGCAGGTCTCGCGCGTGGCGATGACTCGGAGCACCAGCTCCTTGCCGTAGGTGCTGGCCGGCAGCGCCGGCGAGGTCAGGGCGCCGCCACCGGCGACGGCGGTTCCGTCGACCAGCCACTGGTAGGAGAACGTGGTCGGGTTGCCCGCCCAGGTGCCCCGCGTTCCGGTCGCCGTGAGCCCGACGCGCGGGGTGGCCGTCGTGATCGTCGGCTCGCTGGTCGGTGCGATCCCGCAGAGCGAACCGCCCCCGGGGCCCGGCAGTTCAGGCTCCTCGCAGTCGAGACACGGCCGGGCCGCGGCCGGAGCCGCGGTGAGGGAGAGAGTGAGAGCGGCGGCGGCCAGGGTGGCCAGCATGCGGCCGCGCGGTGGGAGGGAGGACATTGTGGTCGGGCTCCTTCGAGCTGGGAATCATCGGTGTCCCCAGCGTTGGGCACGAGCCGGGGCCAGCGACATCACCGCAGGGACCAACCTGGGACTCCGATCGCATGACAACAGCCCGCGCCTCTGCGACCTTCGTCGTGCGGCGACGAGACGAACGGATGACCCGGTCGGCGAGACCGGCCCTCCCCGGTGGGCGGGGTCGAGACCGAAGGTGGACGCGCGGACGCCGACCGGGAGGACAGAATGGTCGCCACCCCCGACCGGTGAGGAGAAGCATGGCCAACCCGCGTGGTGCCGTCCTGCGGTTGCTCGCCGACCGCGAGGTCGTGGCCATCGCCGGCTTCTGCACGATCTGGGCCGTGGTCTTCCTGGTGGGGGTGCCCTCACGCGCCTTCCTCGCCGCGCCCCTGGTCTTCCTGGGCGTGCTGGTGCTGCGGCGGCACCCGCGCACGGGCGCGAGCGTGCTTCTCCTCGCGAGCCTGGTCACCGTCTGGGCGGGCGTTCCCCATGGCCGGGTCGACCTGGTGGCCGCGTTCGCGTTCGCGTTGTTCACCCTCGGTCGGATGGTGTCGAGCCTCCTGACCGGGGCACTGATCACCTTCGGGTACGCCGCCTCCAGCGCGGCCCGCGGCGCCTTCGAGGTCGGTGACCTGGTCGTCTCGTCGTCTGTCTTCGGCGCGATGTGGGTGTTCGGAGTCGTGGTACGCCGACGTGCCCTCAGTGCCCGGGCAGCCATCGCGGAGCTGGATCGGCTGACGGGGGAGGACCCGGACGACTTCACCGCCGTCCGGCTGGCCGAGGAGCGAGCACGGTTGGCCAACGACGCCCTGGTCGGCCTGCGGGGTGCGGTCGCCGACATGCTGGAGTCGGCCCGCCGGGCCCGGCGCGATCCCGATCCGCGGCTGGTCGCGCAGATCCAGACTCGCGGCGCCCAGGCCGTCGCCGACCTGCGGGAGCTGCTCGAGCTGCTCCGTGAGCCACCGCCCGAACCCCCGATGACCGCCGATCCGTTGCCGTCGGCGCGCTCCGCCGAGGTGATCGCGGCCGCGGTCCTCGGCTTGTCCGTGGTGGGCACCATCGCCGGCCTGGTGCATCCTCCGGAGAACCCGGAGCTCCTGCTGCCGTTGACGGTCGGCTACGTCATCAGCTCCTGGCGGGCGGCGACGCACCCGAGTCGTGGGCGGTGGGCGTTGCTCGGTGGGCTGGCGGTTCTGGCGATGCTGCTCGCCGCGCACTTCGGAAGTGCCGGTCTCGGGTTCGTCTTCGTCGCCTTCGCGACCCCGGTCCTGGCCGGCATGGCCTGGGGGGAGCGGGAGCGGATCGAGGCGGAGGCCACGCGGCTGGGCGAGGCCATGCTGCTCAGTCGGGACACGCGTGCCGAGGCCGCCGTGCGCGCCGAACGCCTGCGTCTGGCCCGCGAGCTGCACGACGTCACCAGCCACGCCGTGGGCGTGATGGTGTTGCAGGCGGGGGCTGCGCAGACGCTCCGAGGGCGCTCGGAAGAGAGGTCGGCCGTGGCGCTGGAGCAGGTGTGTGCCGCCGGTGAGGATGCGTTGGCCGAGATCGACCAGCTCTTCGACGTGCTCGACACCCGGGAGTTCGGCGCCGGCGGACGCGCGCACGCGGGACCGGGCGAGCTGCAGGGTGCACTCGAGGAGCTGGCGCGCCGGATGCGCGACGCCGGCCTCGAGGTGGACCTGCGGCTGACGGCGTTGCCGGCCGAGGCGTCACTCACCTCCACGGTGCACCGACTGGTGCAGGAGGGGTTGACCAACGTGGTGCGTCACTCCCCCGGCGCCCAGGCCGTGGTGGAGTCGGTCGAGATCGGCTCGGGCTGGCTGGTGCGGATCAGCAACGACGCGGCTCGCTCACGTTCGTCGTACGACGCCGGCGGTTCCGGAGGGTTCGGTTTGACCGGGTTGGCCGAGCGTGTGGCCGCCTGCGGTGGCACCGTCGAGACCCGCCGTCCGGCCGGGGGCGGGTTCGTCCTGGAGGCCCGGCTGCCGAGGGCCGAGGGTCAGTGGGCGACGCCGTACAGCCGGTCGCCGGCGTCACCCAGGCCGGGCACGATGTAGCCCTTCTCGTTGAGCTTCTCATCCATCGCAGCGGTGACGATGGTCACCGGGATGGTCAGGTCGGCCAGCTCCTCCTCGAGGCGCTTGCAGCCCTCGGGTGCGACCAGCAGGCAGATCGCGGTGATGTGGTCGGCGCCGCGGTCGACGAGGAAGCGGATCGCCGCCGCGAGCGTGCCGCCGGTGGCCAGCATCGGGTCGAGCACGTAGCACTGGCGGCCGGAGAGGTCGTCGGGCAGGCGTTCGGCGTAGGTCGAGGCCTCGAGTGTCTCCTCGTTGCGGATCATGCCGAGGAAGCCGACCTCGGCGGTGGGCAACAGTCGAACCATGCCGTCGAGCATGCCCAGCCCGGCACGCAGGATCGGCACGACCAGTGGCTTGGGAGACGCCAGCTTAACGCCGGTGGCCCGCGCGACGGGTGTCGTGATCGTGACGTCGTCGACGCGCACGTCACGGGTCGCCTCGTAGGCCAGGAGGGTCACGAGCTCGTCGGCGAGCCGACGAAACGTCGGGCTGTCGGTGTCCTGGTCGCGGAGGGTGGTCAGCTTGTGGGCCACCAGCGGGTGGTCGACGACGTGGGTGCGCATGGGAGAAAACCTAGTCGAGTCCGCGTGACGTTTGGGGAAACAGGCTTGGAACCACCCTCAACCTCTGTCACTCTGGAGACCGGAACCGAATGCACGAAACCCCGGAGGGAGGCGTCATGGTCGAGGAGTTGGAGATCGACTTCGCCCTGGCCGCCTACCGGGAAGAGGGCGACTGGCAGTTGCAGGAGCTGGCCGACGTCGCGCTGACGGACCTCGAGACGCTGGCCGCCGGGCTGCGCCGATTCCCGGGCGACGGCGGGACGATCGCGCTGATCGGCTTCGACGAGGACGTCTTCCTGATCGTCCGGGTCACCGGCCCGACCGTGCGGGTGCTGCTCTCCGACATCACCGCCGCCGACGAGTGGGACCTCGCCCGGGGCGCGATCGAGCTCCTCGGTCTGCCCTATCCCGAGGAGGCCGACGAGTCGGCGCCGGCCGGCGACCTCGACATCCTCGGTGACCTCGGCATGCACGCGATGGACATGGGCGTGCTGATCGACGACTACGACCTCTACCCCGACGAGATGCTCTCCGATGTCGCCGGCCGGCTCGGTTTCGGCCCAGCGTTCGACGACGCCGTCGACCTCACGACTGCGTGACCCGTCCTTGACGAGCAGCTCGTACGACGAGGCGATGCGTCTCGCCCTGGCCGAGGCGCGCGACGCCCTCGTCACGGACGACGTACCGATCGGGGCCGTCGTCCTCGACTCGACCGGTGCCGTGATCGGGCGTGGCCGCAACACCCGTGAGGCCGAGGCGGACCCCACAGGTCACGCCGAGGTGGTCGCGATCCGGGCGGCGGCTGCCGCCCGGGGCGAGTGGCGGCTGACCGGCTGCACCCTGGTGGTGACGCTCGAGCCGTGCACGATGTGCGCCGGCGCGATCGTGCTCTCCCGGCTGGACCGCCTGGTCTTCGGCGCGTACGACGACAAGGCCGGCGCCGTCGACTCGTTGTGGGACGTCGTTCGCGACAGGCGCCTGAACCACCGCCCCGAGGTGATCAGCGGTGTGCTCGCCGACGAGAGCACCCAGCTCCTCGACACCTTCTTCCGCACCCACCGTTGACCCACGAGTTGTTGGGTTTCGTGCCGCGAGTTGTTGATTCTGGTGCGTCGAGTTGGTGGTTTTCGCCCGTCGAGATCGCAGTTCTCGTCACCGGTCGCGTAGTGCCGCCGCAGTGGCGGCATCCGCGGGCAGGAACGCCTCGACGGTGAGTTCGGCGACCGAGATGTCGACCGCGGTGCCGAACGTGGTGACCGTGCTGATGAACGACAGCTCACCGGCATCGCTGCGCAGCCGCATGGGCACCGCGATCCGGCCGTCCGGCGGGGCGTGGGTGATGCCGCCCGGGTAGGACGACAACTCGTCGTGCAGCGCCTTCGTGCCGGCCGACCCGGTGACCGCGAACTCGCGAGCCAGCCGGTCGAGCAGGTGGCCGCGCCACTCGGCCAGGTTGACGATGCGTGAGCTCATGCCGTCGGGGTGCAGGCTCAGGCGCAGCACGTTGACCTGCCCGTCCAGCAGCTCAGGGGCGACGTCCGCGATCAACGGAGCCACCGCGTTGTTGGCCTGCACCAGGTTCCAGTCACGGTCGACGACCAGGGCCGGGAACGGCTCGTAGCCGGTCAGGATCAGGTCGAGCGCCTCACGGATCGCGGTCATGTCGTCGTCCTCCAGCGTGCGTTCGTCGTACGCCGGGGCGTACCCGGCCGCGAGCAGCAGGGTGTTCCGTTCGCGCAGCGGCACCTCGAGCTGATCGGCGATTCGCAGCACCATGTCGCGACTGGGCCGCGACCGCCCGGTCTCGACGAAGCTGAGGTGCCGGGTGGAGATGCCCGACTCGTTGGAGAGCTCGAGCTGACTGCGGCGGCGACGCTGCCGCCAGTCCTTGAGGAGTACGCCGACTCCGCCGGCCTCCGGGCGCGTCTCGGTGATCGTCATGGCGCCATTGTGTCGGTCCGAGGTAGTCGACTCCATTACCTCAGACGTCATCGACAGGCCTCGCCGCAGCCGCCACGGTTGACGGCATGACCACTCGAATCGAAACCCAGTCCCTGTCCACCTCGACCACCGGCCGGCCCATGATCGGCAAGCTGCTGCTGCTCGACGCGGGCGTCTCCGGCCTGAACGGCATCGCCTACCTCGCCGGCGCCACGCTGCTCGACGGTCTGCTCGGCCCGTCCGTGCTGACCCTGGAGATCCTCGGCGCCTTCCTTCTCGTCTGGGCCGGCGCCCTCGCCTGGATCGGCACCCGCGACCCCGTGCCGCCCGGCCTCGCACGCGAAGTCATGATCGGCAACCTGGTGTGGGTCGCCGGCTCCGTCGCCGTCGCCTTCGGCCTCCTGTCACTGACCGGAATCGGCCTGATCTGGTGCCTGGCCCAGGCCCTCGTCGTGGCCGGCTTCGCCATCGAGCAGTACGTCGTCCTGCGGGCGCACCGATGAGCGATCCCGTCGACCTGATCGCGCTCATGCCGTTCGCCGAGGCCACGGGCGTCGTCCTCGACTCGGCCGATGCCGACCGGGTCGTCGGCCACCTCGACTGGGCGCAGAGTCGGTGCACCGCGGGCGGCGTCCTGCACGGGGGAGCGTTGATGACGCTGGCCGACAGCATCGGTGCGGTCTGCGCCTTCCTGGGCCTGCCGCCCGGTGCCACCACGGCGACCACGACGTCCAGCACACAGTTGATGCGAGGCGTGTCTGGTGGCACGGTGACCGCCACTGCCCGCCCGCTGCACCGGGGCCGCACGCAGGTCGTCGTCCAGACCGAGCTGTGTGACACCGACGGACGTCTGGTCGCCGTGACCACGCAGACCCAGGCGGTGCTGACGGCGTCCTGATTTCGGCCTCGCGGGCTTGATCTAGTAATCTCTCCGGCGGTGGCGTGTCCGAGCGGCCGAAGGTGCATCACTCGAAATGATGTGTGGGGTCAAACCCACCGTGGGTTCAAATCCCACCGCCACCGCCATGTGATCTCTCAGGAGATCGAGGACAACGGACCTACGGAAACGTAGGTCCGTTGTTCGTTTCGGGCTGGTCCTGGGTGCGGACCGTTCGAGAGGTGAGCCCTGCGGTGGGACCGATCTCCGCACCAGGGTGGTCCCCTACGTGGCCCGGTCACCTGTCGCACTGTCCGGTTCATGGTCAACCCGAACGGCCCCGGGCGCGAACGAGACGCCCACTCACTTGCCGGCAGGCAACGCCCCCGAGGCGATCGGCAGGTCGACGAACGACGCGGCGACGGCGTTGTGCTGGACGTCGTAGAGACCGCCGAGCGCATTCAGCAGCCGGCCCGGCGAGGTGAGCAGGTGCGGGGTGTCGCCGCTCTGGATCAGCAACCGCAGCCGGTGGCCGGCCGGGACGGTCGAGAACACCGGACGCACCTCGATGTCGTAGCGAGTGACCGCACCGACCGGCACCGAGCGTTCGGCGGCCTTCGTGTGCGGGTGGTAGGGCAGTCCGTAGGCATCGCCGATCGATGCCCAGCTGCGGCCGGGGGTGATGGCGCGAGCCGAGCCCAGCAGAGCGCCGGAGGACAGGTCGGTGACCGTGCCGTCGGGGGCGACGTCCTGCAGGGTCACCACGAACATCGTCTGGGGCCGGTTCGCCCTGACCCGCAGAGTGACGCCGACCGGGCCGGCGATGCGCGTCGCCCGGGCGAGGGGCGAGGTGTCATAGGCGAGGTCGCCCGGCTGTGGTGCGGTCAGCTCCTTCACCGTCGAGCACTGTGCATACAGATCGCGGGCCAGCCCGGCCGTCCACTGCACGATCGCCCGCTGGCAGGCCAGCGACACAGGCTTGTAGAGCATGCGGTCGGAGCCGGTGGCCGCCGTCGGGGCGCGCGTGCCGAGGGACTTGCCGTCCTGCAGATTCAGACGCCGATAGGTCGCGGCTTCGGACGGATAGCGCGCCACGTCGTACGACGACCCGTCCGGCTCCTGGACGTGGAACGGCTTCGTGGTGTCGGTGATGCCGTTGTCGAGGCCCTTGAGCCAGTGGTCGAACCACGCCAGCTCGATGGCGTCCAGGTCGACCGTGCTGCCCTGGTTGCCGTGGTCCCACGGCCCGGTCAGCAGCTGGTAGCGGCTGGTCACCCTCTGGGTGCGGTTCATCGGCGCGTAGACCGATCGCCCGGCCCACGCGTTCTGCAGCCCGCTGTAGAGCAAGGGCTCCCCGCGCTGGAACACGTCGTACTGCCCGCCGACGACGTACGCCGGCACGCCGTTGGCGACGACCTGGGAGAGCACGTTCTGAGGAGCGCGCTCCTGCCAGTAGGGGCTGTCGTGGACCCGGCCGTTCTCCAACAACGCGTTCAGTCCGGTGGTCAGCTCGAACGGGATCCCGGCCAGGCCGTGCTCGAGCGAGAGCCGCAGTGCGTCGAGCGGATCGGACGCGCGCTCGGCGAACGGCGTGAGCGTGCGCAACCCGAAGTATCCAGCGATCAGGCCCAGGCTCGAGGTCATGTTGACGATGCCGCCCGCCACGAACAGGTCGCGGTAGGGGTCGGAGGCCGTCGCGATCGGGAAGATCGCCTTGAGCGGTGAGTTCTTGCCCACGGCGGCCGCGGTGAAGACCTGGTCGATGCCGAGGTAGGAGCCGCCGAGCAGGCCGACCTTGCCGTTGCTGCCCTCGAGTGCGGCCGACCAGCGGACCAGTTCCGCGCCGTCGAGGGCCTCGCTCCTGCCGAAGAGCATCGACTGGCCTTCGGAGCCGCCGGTGCCGGCCACGTCGACGATCACGCCGATGTAGCCGCGCTTGACGAGGTAGGGATTCATCGCGCCGAGCCCCGAGTTGCCGACGCCCTTGCCGTACGGCGTCTGGACCAGGATCACCGGGAACGTCCCCTGTGCGCGCTCGGTGGTCCCCTTGATCGCTGGACGGTGGATGTCGGCCCGCAGCACGCGGCCATCCCTCATCGTGATCGGCACGTCGCGCTCGACCACGACGTCGTACTTCTCGGGCTGCTCGTCGGCCGCCGCCCCGGCGCTGGCCGACCCTCCCGCGAGCGCCCGCGCTCGCGGCCCTGCCGCTGCCGTGCTCGGAGCCAGCATGGTCGCGCCCAGCAGCAGGGCGACGACCAGGGCGACCAGGCTGCGCTGAGAGTTCTTCGTCCGGTCCATGGGTGTTCCTCCGAGGCGGCCGTGAGTAAACTCGGACGAACGTACAACTTTTTCCACGACAGGACAATGGTCAGGTGACGACCCCCGCCCGTGCCCGGCTCAGCCAGGAGCGCAGTCGCGTGCGACGCGAGCAGCTGCTCGACGCCGCGATCGAGCTCTTCGCGCAGGGCGGCGCCCGCGCGGTCACCCATCGGGCCGTCGCCGCCCGGGCCGACCTGCCCTCCGCCACGCCCGGCTACTACTTCGACTCGGTCGGTGACCTGCTCACCGCGGCGCTGACCCGTCACGTCGAGACGTGGATCGAGGACATGACCGAGATGGCCGACCTCTCTCTCGGCCTGCAGATCGACCTGGACGATGCTCGCGGCCTGGTCACGATGGCCTTCGGCGAGCGGAGCGTCGAGACGGTTCACCTCCAGCTGTCGACGTTCCTCGCGGTCAGCGCCGACCCGGACCTGCAGCCGTTGGCAGCGCGGGCTCTGGCGGCCGTCGAGCAGCTCTCCGCGCGGATGCTGGCGACCGTCGGCGTCACCGACGCGCCCGCCGTCGCTCAGTCACTGGTGCACCTGATGATCGGCTCCGCGGCCGCGCGGCTGACCGGCCTGCACGACGACGAGCACACCGCGGACGTGCTCTTCGACGCCGTACGCCGGCTCGTGGCGACCGCGATGATGGACCAGGCGGCGATCACGGACGCCCTTCCGAAGGCCCCCTCCACGAGTCGTTGATTCTCGTGCGTCGACTCGTTGGTCCTCGTCGGTCGAGGTGCGGTGTCCGCGCGCCCGGGGTGCGACGTACCGACTCAACGCTCGAATCTCAACAACTCGACGCGCCACAATCAACAACTCGACGCACGAGACTGAACAACTCGTGGCGCAGACTAGGCTCACGGGCGTGACCACCGTCGAAACCCAGCCCTGGTTCGCCTCGCCCGACGACGCCCAGACGTTGCTGGAGGCGACCGGATACCTGGCCGACTCCGCGACCACGACCACGGCCTACCTGGCCGGTGAGCTCGGCAAGCCGCTGCTGATCGAGGGACCTGCCGGGGTCGGCAAGACCGAGCTGGCCAAGGCCGTGGCCACCGCGACCGGCGCCGAGCTGATCCGGCTGCAGTGCTACGAGGGGCTCGACGAGGCCCGCGCGCTCTACGAGTGGAACTACAAGAAGCAGCTGCTGCGGATCCAGGCCACCGGGCCCGACCAGGAGTGGGAGCAGACGCACGACGACATCTTCACCGACGAGTTCCTGCTCAGCCGGCCGCTGCTGACCGCGATCCGTCGCGACGAGCCGACCGTGCTGCTGATCGACGAGGTCGACAAGACCGACGTCGAGGTCGAGGGGCTGCTGCTCGAGGTGCTCTCCGACTTCCAGGTCACCATCCCCGAGCTCGGCACCGTCGAGGCGGTACGCCGACCGTTCGTGGTGCTCACCTCCAACGCCACCCGCGAGCTCTCCGAGGCGGTCAAGCGACGCTGCCTCTACCTGCACCTCGACTACCCCGATGCCCAACGGGAGCAGGAGATTCTCCTCTCCCGAGTGCCCGGGCTCGACGACAGGCTGGCCCACGAGGTGGTCGCGGTCATCGCCCGTCTGCGTGAGCTCGAGCTGAAGAAGGCACCGTCGATCGCGGAGTCGATCGACTGGGCGCGCACGCTGATCGCGCTCCAGATCAAGAACCTCGACCCGGCCGCGATCAGCCGCACGCTCGGCGTCGTGCTCAAGCACGTCTCCGACCACGACCGCGCGGTGCGCGAGCTGAAGCTGAAGGCCTAGGCGATGTCCGGTCTCCTCGATCGGCACGTCGAGTTCGTCGAGGCGCTGCGCGCCGCGGGGATCCCGGTGTCGCTCGCCGAGGACATCGACGCGGCCCGGGCGACGACGGCGCTCTCGTGGTCCGACCGGGAGCAGATCAAGACGGCGTACGCCGCCACGCTGGTCAAGCGCGCCGGCCACCGAGCTCCGTTCGACGCGCTCTTCGACCTCTACTTCCCAGCCCTGACTGGCGAAACCCGCGTTCGCGGCGTCGACGAGGAGCAGGGCGGTGAGTCGCGCGGTGAGTCGGGCCAGAGCCTGCCGAACGACACCGGAGAGGCGTTGCACAGCTTCCGCGACGAGCTCGCCGAGGCGATGACCGCAGACCCCGACGCCCTGCGTGACCTGGCCATCGAGGCGGTCGGCACGTTCGGTGCGATGCGCGGACGAGCCCCCGGGCTGTCGTCCTGGAGCGCCTACCAGGCCTTGAAGCGGGTGGCCCCCGACGAGCTCGTCGACCGGATCGTCGCCGGCCTGCAGCTGAAGGGCGACGACGCCCGCGCCGCCCGGCGGCAGGCGACCAACCGGGTGCAGCGGTTCACCACGCTGGTCGAGCAGGACGCGCTGCGCCGGATCGCGGAGGAGAAGGGGCCCCAGCACGTCGCCGACACGACGGTGCGTCCCACGATCGACAACCTGCCGTTCCTCAGCGCGCGACGCACCGACCTGGAGGCGATGCGTCGTGAGATCCAGCCTCTCGCTCGACGACTGGCCACCCGGCTCACCAAGGAGCAGCACGCCCGACGTCGAGGACCGCTCGACTTCCGGCGGACCGTCCGGGCCTCGATCTCCACCGGGGGCGTTCCCCTGACCACGCACCACCGGCCGAAGCGCCCGCACCGCACCGAGCTGGTGGTGCTGTGCGACGTCAGCGGATCGGTGGCGAACTTCGCCCAGTTCACGCTGCTGCTGGTCTTCGCGTTGCGCGACCAGTTCACCAAGGTGCGCGCGTTCACGTTCATCGACCACGTCCACGAGGTCACCCACCACTTCAAGCCGGGTGCCGACGTGGTCGACGTGATGGCCGACCTGGCTGCGGCGACCAGCCACGCCGCGCTGTGGGGCCGCACGAACTACGGCCGCGCGTTCACCAAGTTCGTCGAGAACCACCCCGACGCGCTCGGTCCGAAGACCTCATTGCTGGTGCTCGGCGACGGCCGTTCGAACTACAGCGACCTGCAGCTCGACGGCTTCAAGGCGATGGTCGACCAGTGCCGCAACGCGTGGTGGCTCAACCCCGAGCACGCCCGCAACTGGGGGACCGGCGACTCCGCCGCCCCGCAGTACGCCGAGCTGGTCTCGATGGTCGAGTGTCGCAACCTCGCCCAGCTCGGCGAGTTCGTGCACGACCTCGTCTGATCGCAGGATCAGCCGGCGAGGAAGCCCAGCTCGTGGATCCGCTTGATGGCGGCCCGCAGCTCCGGGTGGGTGGCGGCGTCCGCTGCCCGACCACCGGCGACGTACGCCGACGGGCCGGTCTGCGAACCGCCGTCGAAGACCACCGTCAACCGGTTGCTGACGCGGGCGTTGATCAGCGACCCCAACAGTGCGACCGGGTCGGCGCGGTCCTCGAGGGAGAGCACCGTGGTCGGCTCGGGGATGTTGGTCACCTGGGCGTTCGGTGCACCGGCGGTGATCACCTGGTCGATGACGAACTTCTCGGAGGCTGCGGCCGCGGCGATCTCGGCGGCGGCCACCCCGCCCTGGGCGTGACCGACGACCATGACGCGGGCGCCCGGCTCCTCGCCCACGGCGGCTTCGAGTGCGTCGATCACCGAGGAGACCCGGCCGGCGACGTCGCTGCCGACCAGCTGCAGGCTGCCGGGCGCGCGCTGACCGCGGCTGGGCAGGTAGGCGATGAAGCGCCCTCCCGGCAGGTGCTGCACCAGCAGGTCGCCCTCGACCTGGCTCAGTGAGGTCATCAGGTCCTCGATGGAGGACGGTGTGGGCAGGGCCGAGGCGTCGCCAGGAGCTGCGGCCGGCTCCGCCTTCTCGCGGAAGCCTCCGGCGATGTCGCGCAGGCCCGCGGAGAAGTCGTCGACGAACTCGGGGGCGCCGACCGCCCGCAGCCCACCCTGGGCAACCGCCGGCCCCTGCTCGCCGCCGAGCACAGCAGCGGTCAACAGGGAACGCATCTGGAGGCCCTCGATCAGGCCGCCCCCACCGCTGACGAAGTGGTCCATCAGCTCGGGGTTGGCCTCGGCGAGCTCGTTGAGGTACGCCGCCAGCCCGTCACGGTCGAGCGCGTCGGTCTCGATCAGGCCCGCGGAGAAGATCGCACCGCCGAGCGCGACCTCGGGGGCGAGGTAGCCCACGGCCCGGGCCGCGATCGAGCCGAGCGTCTTGTACGCCGCGAGCTGGAGGTCGTCGATCCAGCGGTAGGTCAGCACCGTGGCGCGCACGATCAGGGCATCGGCGTCGAGCTCGACGGAGCGGACCATGAGCCCGGTCTTGCCGGTGGTCGCACCGATGATGTCCTGCTCGGCCTGGGCGAAGGTCGCCTTGGAGAGCTCCTCGGACTCCAGGAGCCCCTCGTCGGCGAGGATCTCGGCCCCCAGGGTGGCGCGTTCGCGCATCTCGTCGCCGGAGCTGTCGAACAGGTCGGCCAGACGCATCATCTGGTCGTACTTGTCCTGGGCGGCGGCGGCCTGTGCCTGCTGCTGCTCGGTCATGCGGTCACCTCCGCGAGGATCGGTCCGAGAGTGGGGGCGAGCTCGGTGGCCGCCACCCGGCGTACGTCGACCCGGTTGGCGTCGTCGACCTGGTGGGAGCGCAGCACGTGCCAGCCGTCGGCCAGCAGCACCCACGACACGACGCCCACGACGTCACTCCCGCCATCGATGTCGGCGACCAGCCCACGCAGCCGACCCCGGGTCTCGCTGACCAGGGCGGTGATCACGGAGCTGACGGTGGCATCCGGAACGGTCTCGCCGGTCGAGTCGTGCACCTGGCCGCCGTGGTGGGCCACGATCGTGCCCAGCAGGTCGGCACGGCCGCTGCGCACGGCCTCGCTGCCGGCGTCGAGCAGTTCATAGGGAAGGTCGATCGCCTCGGGGACGCCCGACGCGTCGGACGCGTCGTCGTCGGGGAGCCCGGCGACCCGGGCGAGCTCGGCGGGCCAGTGGGAGCTCTCGAACCAGGCCAGCTCGAAGACCACGCCGTCGGTGGTGGCCAGGGTGGCCACCGCACCGTCGCGCTGGCGGTGCCAGGCCCGGGCCCGAGTGCCGTCGATGTTCACGTCGAGGTCGAGGGCGGCAGCAGGGGTGGCGAGCAGGCCGAGCGCTCCGACCACACCGGGGTCGGCCGTGCCGTCGACGAGCAGGCCGCGCTTGACCAGGGACTCCTCGGGGTCGTGGAGCGTGGCCACGGCGTCGGCGTACGCCTGGTCCTCGGCGGCGCCCCGGGACTGGCCGAGACGGCTCTCGAGGGCGTTGGCGGCGCGGCCGGCGGCCGGTTCGACGATCTCGAACGGCAGCGGCGCGCCACCGGCAGCCTGCGCCAGTCGCTCGAGCTCGGGCCGGGTGAGGGCGAGTCGTCGTGGCAGGCCCTCGAGGGTTCCCTGCGCTGCGGGCGCGGGGCTGGTCAGGTCAATGGTCGCCATGTCTCAGAGTCCCGGAAGGTTGACGGTCAGCCAGTCCTTGTGGCCCGGGGCGGGCGGCACGAACTGGTCGAGGATGCGGTCGACGTCGGAGGCGTCGATGGTGACGCCCTCCGGGGTGTCCTGGGCGCGTTGCTCGGCGATGCGGGTGCGGGCGTCGGCGACCAACGAGTGGGCCTTGCGCTCGACGCCGTCGATGGAGTCCTTGAGTCGCTCGACCTCGGTGATGTGCCGGGTCAGGGACTCGGCCGCGGTCTCGTGCTGGGCGGCGCAGTCGCGCAGGTGGGCGGCGCGGTCGTGGATGCGGGCGCGCATGTCGGCAGCGGCCCGGCCCTCCCAGTTGATGGACTCGATCTGCGCGATCAGACGGTCAGCCATGCCGCGGATGTCGGTGCACTGCTCCCGCAGTTGGGCCGCACGCTTGCGCATGGCGGCGGAGTCGCCGTACATGTATCACCTCTCCAGTCGACGGACCTCTACCCCCGTGCGAGCGGTTCAAACCGACTCAACCGAGGTTCTCTTCCCCGGATGGTCAAGACCTAAACCTTCTCTCGCGCCGAGCGTAGCGGCAGGGCGTCGCCGAGCGTGGGACGGATCACTGCAGAAGCGCCCACCGTCAGTCCAGGTACGCCGCCAGGCGGTCGAGGCCGGTGGCGATCTCGCCGGCCGACCCGGCGAAGCTGAAGCGGATGCTCCGGTTGCCGTGCACGGTGTCGAAGTCGACGCCGGGTGCGACGGCGACCCCGGTGGCGTCGAGCAGGTCCAGGCACCAGCGCATCGAGTCGCCGGTGAGGTGCCCGATGTCGGCGTAGGCGTAGAACGCGCCGTCGGCCGGGGCCAGCTTGTCGATGCCGAGTCGCGGCAGCCCCTCGAGCAACAGTCGACGGTTGCCGGCATAACGCCGCACATGGCCGTCGAGCTCGTCGTACGCCTCATCGGTGAAGGCCGCGATCGCGGCGTGCTGGGCGATCGCCGGCGGGCAGATCGTGAAGTTGCCGGTGAGTACGTCGACCGGGCGGCGCAAGCGCTCGGGCACGAGCATCCACCCGATCCGCCAGCCGGTCATCGAGAAATACTTGGAGAACGACGAGAACACGATCGCCTCGCGCGAGGTCTCCCAGGCGCTCCGGCTCAGCTGGTGGTCGGTCTGGTCGAGCCCGGCGTACTCGATGCCGTGGTAGATCTCGTCGCTGACCAGCTGCACGCCGCGCTCCTCGCACCAGCGGGCGAGGTCGGCGAGCTCCTGCGGCAGGAGCATGGTGCCGGTCGGGTTGGCCGGGCTGGCCACGACCAGCCCCTTGATCTCGCCGAGCTCTTCCAGCTGGGCGACAGTGGGCTGGAACCGGGTCTCGGGCCCGCAGTCGATCTCGACGACCTCGCAGCCGAGCGCGGTCAGCACGTTGCGGTAGCAGGCGTAGCCGGGCCGGGCCATCGCCACCCGATCGCCGGGCTCGAACGCGGCCAGGAAGGCGAGCAGGAAGCCACCGCTGGAACCGGTGGTGACGACCACGTCGTCGCGGTGGACGTCGATGCCGTGCATCCGCCGGTGGTGCCCGGCGATCGCCTCGCGCAGCTCCGGGATGCCGGTGGCGACCGTGTAGCCCAGGGGGTCGCCCGAGCCGAGCAGTCGGATCGCCTCGGCCAGGACCGGTGCCGGGGCGCCGCTGCTGGGCTGGCCGGCGACGAAGTTGACCATGTCCCCGTGGCTGCGTTGCCGCTCGCCGGCGGCGGCGAGCAGGTCCATCACGTGGAACGGCGGGACGTTGGCGCGGCTGGCGACGGTGTAACGGTCGGTCATGCGCCCCAGTGTGACCTCACCGTGTCGCGGCGTGGCGCCCGGCCCGTCGACCGAAGAACGAACCCTCGCCGAGCTGGGTTCCGCTCGCGTAGCCCTTGGCGTCCTGGGCGATGTTGGAGGCACAGGCACCGGCGGCATAGAGACCCGCGATCGGGGTCCCGTCCGCGCGACGCACCTGCCCGTCGACGTCGGTGACCAGCCCGCCCATCGTGAAGCCGGCGTACAGGGCCCGGCCGAGGGTCAGGTCGAAGGCACCCCACGGCCCGGTGTCCTGCGGGGCCAGCCACTCCGGCTGCTTGTGGAAGTCCGGGTCCTCGCCGCGTGCCGCGTTCTCGTTGTACGCCGCCAGCGTGGCCACCAGTGAGCCGGTCGGCAGCTCGAGGCCGGCCTCCATCTCCTCGACCGTCTCCCATCCGTCGATGAAGGGTGCCAGGGGGAAGACCGGGTGCTCGATGTGCTCGCTGTCGACGATCAGGTAGGCCGCATGACCTGGCTGGTCCATCACGTGGGCCGACGTGCGTGCGTGATAGCTGTCCTCCGCGACGAACCGGCGTCCCTCCCTGTTGACCAGCAGGCCCGTGACGAGTCTCGAGGGGGGATAGAACGGCGCGGTGATGAAGGCCTCCTCCATGAACGCGGTGGCACCGCCGACGGACTCACCGAGGCGGATGCCCAGGCCGTCGTCGTACGTCGTCCCGAGCACGAAGGGCTTCTCGGCGAGATGGGGGGTGAACTTCGCGACCATGTCCTTGTTCATCACGAAGCCGCCGGCGGCGAGAATGACCGCCTTGGCCCGGATCACGCCGGTCTCCGCGAACCTGCGCCACTGCACTCCGACCACGTCCCCGGTTCCGGTCGAGCCCTCTGTGGTGGTCGAGCCGGTCGAGACCACCAGCGCGTTGGCCCCGGTCTCGTAGCGCACGTCCACGCCCGCCTCGGCCAACCGATCACGAAGCAGGTCCATCACCAGCCTGGTGCCCTCGGTGTCACCGGCGACGGGGACCTTGTGGCCGCGTGGAGCCGGGATGGCCCGCTCGATGAACGGCCACACCTTCTCGTTGCCGGTGTACATCAGCCCCTCGGTGCCGGGCTGGATGACCGCCTTCTTGTCGTAGTAGGAGCGTTCGAACTCGAAGCCGAGCGACTCCAGCCAGTCGAAGTGCTCGACGCTGTCCTCGCAGTAGGCACGGATCTTCGCCGGGTCGGGCTCGCAGGAGACCGCGGTCAGGTAGTCGACCATTGCCTCGACGCTGTCCTCGTGACCGGTCGCCCGCTGCACCGCCGTCCCGCCGCCGAGGTAGAACGCGCCGCCACTCATCGCCGACGTGCCGCCGTGCACTGCTGCCCGCTCGAGCAGGACGACGTGGGCGCCCGACCGTGCCGCCTCGAGGGCAGCCGATCCGCCGGCGATGCCGAACCCGATCACGACGACGTCGCAGGACTCCGTGTCGGGAGCCAGGTGGGTGCTGTCGAGGACCTCGGGGAGGTCGGTTCCGCTCATGCCTGCAGGCTAGGGGAAAACTAGAACAAGTTCCAGAAATGTCCACGATAGGATTCAGGCCCGCCCCCCGATCAGCGAGGTGCCCTTGTCCTTCGATGCCCACCAGCTCGATCAATTCCTGTTGCTGGGCTCGATCGTCACCCTGGCCGCGATCCTCGCGGTGCGCCTCTCCAGCCGGGCCGGACTGCCCAGTCTCCTGATCTACCTGCTGATGGGCGTGGCCCTGGGTGAGGCCGGCGTCGGCATCCTCTTCGAGGACGCCGCCATGGCCCATGCGATCGGGTTCGGGGCGCTGGCCCTGATCCTGGCCGAAGGTGGCATCAGCACCAAGTGGTCCGAGATCCGGCCGGTGATCGGGCTCGGCGCCTCGCTGGCCACGATCGGTGTGGTGTGCAGCGTCGCGGTGATGGCCGTCGCCGGCCACTACCTGCTCGGTCTCCCGTGGGAGCTGGCACTGCTGCTCGGCGCCGTCTGCTCTCCGACCGATGCAGCGGCGGTCTTCTCCGTGCTCCGCGTGGTGCCGCTGCCCCGGCGGATCACCGGCACCCTCGAAGCCGAGTCGGGTCTCAACGACGCTCCCACCGTGGTGCTGGTCGCCCTGATCTCCAGCGGGGCGCTGGCCGAGGACTCCATCTTCGAGATCATCGGCGTGATCGTCTTCGAGCTCGTTGCCGGTGTCGTCTTCGGGTTGGCCGTGGGCTTCGGCGGGGCCTGGGTGATGCGCCGCATCGCGCTGCCCTCATCGGGCCTCTATCCACTGGCGATCCTGTGCCTGGCCACTGGTGCCTACGCCTCCGCTTCCGCCGTCCACGCCTCCGGTTTCGCGGCGATCTATGTCGCCGCCCTGGTGCTCGGCAACGCCGAGCTGCCTCACCGTGCGGCCACCAAGTCGTTCACCGAGGGCATCGGCTGGATGGCTCAGATCGGCCTGTTCGTGATGTTGGGCCTGCTGCTCTCGCCTGACCGCATCACCGCCCAGACCCTGGGCTTCGCGCTGATCGCCGGCATCGTGCTCACCCTGGTCGCGCGCCCGATCTCCGTGGTGGTCAGCTCGGTGGTCAGACCGATGCCGTGGCGCGACCTCACCTTCATCTCGTGGGCGGGCCTGCGTGGAGCTGTGCCGATCGTGCTCACCACGATTCCGTTGGCCGAGGGCGTCGACGACGCCGAGCAGGTCTTCGACATCGTCTTCATCATGGTGATCGTCTTCACCTTGCTGACCGGTCCGACACTCCCCGTGCTGGCCCGGTGGCTGGGGGTGGCCCGCCGCTCGGAGCCCCGCGACCTCGACGTCGAGGCCGCGCCGCTCGAGCGCATCGACGCCGACCTGCTGCAGATCACGATCAGTCCCGGCTCACGCATGCACGGGGTCGAGGTCGGCGAGCTCCGGCTGCCCCAGGGCTCGTCGGTCGCCCTGATCATCCGCGAGGGGGAGTCGCGGGTGCCCGAGCGGCGTACCGTCCTGCGTCGCGGTGACGAGCTGCTCGTGGTGACGCCGCGACGGTTGCGCGCACGCACCGACGACCGGTTGCGCGAGGTCTCCCGTGGGGGCCGGCTGGCCCAGTGGCTGGGTCAGGACGAGGCGGCGGCGCGAGAGAGCCTCGGAGAGTGACCGGTCGGGACCGTCAGTCCGGCGGCGGGCTGCAGACCGTGGAGTCCTCGGTGACCGGAACGGCCTTGGTGGCGCCCTTGCTCAACGCGGTGAAGTTGCTGCCGACGACGACCACGATGCCGATGCCGAGCTGCTCCTGATCGGTCACGACCGGCGTGCCCTTGCCGAACTGGGCGGCCACCAGCTTCGCGGCGGGGTCGTCGCTCGTCGCGGCCCGCACCTCCACCCGGCGGACCTTGGCCGACGGGGCGTTGGCGCTGTCCCCCGCGCCGAAGCCACGGGTGATCAGCTTCTCCATCGTCTTGCTGGCCAGGCCGTTGCGCTCGCTGGCGTTGAACACGCTGACCGTGACGTCGCTCGCGCGCACCTTCGTGCCGGCCTTGAGCGTCTTGGTCTCGCAGGCGGGCTTCTCGTCGGCCACGATCGAGTCGGTCGGCAACCCGCGGGTGACCTGCGAGATGCCGAAGAGGGCCATGAAGACACAGATCACCGCGAGCACGGCCATGGTCACGGTCGAGGTCTGCCGAGAGTCCATCAGTCCTCCAGCACGTGCACGCGTGCGTGCAGGACGTTGCGCTGCTGGAGCGCCGCGCGCAGGGCACGGTGCAGGCCGTCCTCGAGGTAGAGCTCGCGGCGCCAGTAGACGACGTGGGCGAACAGGTCCCCGTAGAAGGTGCCGTCCTCGTCGAGCAGTGAGACCAGGTGCAGGGTGTCCTTGGTGGTGATCAGCTCGTCTAGACGCACCTGGCGCGGCGCCACCTGGGCCCAGCCGCGCGCGTCCAGCCCGTGGTCGGGGTAGGGGCGGCCGTCACCCACGCGCTTGAAGATCACGCGGCCGACTATAACGAGAGGAGCCCGCCATCACGGCTTCGGCGGTCGCCGCGCGGCTTCGAAGAGGTGAGACGCGAATCGCGTGGCGCGCCGGGCGGGTGAGGCCGCACAATGGATCCCGTGCCCACCTCCCACGCGCTGATCGCCTTCGTGGTCGCCTCGCTCCTGTTCATCCAGGTGCCGGGGCCGAGCCTGCTGTTCACGCTCGGCCGCGCGCTCACCGTCGGCCGGCGCGAGGCGCTGCTCTCGGTCGTCGGCAACGCGCTCGGGCTGCTCGCCCAGGTGATCGGTGTCGCGCTCGGTCTCGGCGCTCTCGTTGCTGCGTCCGCATCCGCCTACACGGCCCTGAAGCTCGTCGGTGCGGCGTACGTCGTCTATCTCGGCATCCAGGCGATCCGGCACCGGGCTGATGCGCGCAAGGCCATGGAAACGCCCGACGAGGCTGCCGTGACCCGGGCTTCCACGCTGGGATCCATCTGGACCGGCTTCCTGGTCGGCGTGACCAACCCCAAGACGATCGTCTTCTTCGCGGCCTTCCTGCCCCAGTTCGCGAACCCGTCGGGTCCGGCCGCGCCGCAGCTACTGTTCCTGGGCGGCGTGTTCGGGGTGCTGGCGGTGGCCTCCGACAGCTGCTGGGTCTTCGCCGCGAGCCGGGCTCGCGACTGGTTCGCCCGCAAGCCGCAGCGGCTCGACGGCCTCGGTGCCACCGGTGGCGTGATGATGGTGGGGCTCGGCGCCGGCCTGGCCGCCACGGGCAACACCACGCACTGAGCTGCTCATCCGCCGTAGGGAACGGTGATGATCTCCATGCTGTGCCCGTCGGGGTCGAGCCAATAGAGGCCCCGGCCGCCGTCGTTGGTGTTGATCTCGCCCTCCACCCGGTGGAACGGATCGGCCCAGTAGGTCAGCCCGCGAGCCACGAGGCGCTCGCGGATCGGCTCGAACGAGTCGTCGTCGACCAGGAACGCGTAGTGCTGCGGGTGCGGCGTGCCGTGGTCGTCGGCGTAGTCGAGGGACACGTCGTTGTCGACCTGCACCACCACGAACGGCCCGTACGTCGTGGGCTCCGGCAGGCCCAGGATCTCGACCAGGTGACGTGAGGACGAGGCCTTGTCGGTGCAGTGGACGATGGTGTGGTTCAGCTTGATGCTCATTGTCTTCGCCTCCGCCGATCATCCTGCGCCGGGTCGTCGCCGAGTGCCACCCGATTTCCCGCGGATCGACTCCGGTCAACCCTGCGGGTCGCTCCAGGCCAGCTGCAGCGCCTCGACACCGCGGTCGCGGGTGATCAGTCGACCGCGACCGGGCGGCTGCGACGTGGGGCGCAGGTTGCCCAGCAGCGCGCCCTCCTCCGGGTTGCCGGAGAGCATGATGCCCGGCATGGCCAGGTCGCGGATGGTCTGGATGATCGGGTCGTAGAGCGCCCGCGACGCGCCACCCGATCGTCGCGTGACGATCAGGTGGAACCCGGTGTCCTTGGCCTGGGCCAGCAACGGCGCGAGCACGTGCACCGGCGACCCCTGCTGGGTGGCGACCAGGTCGTAGTCGTCGACCAGGACGTAGGCGTCGGCGCCGGTCCACCACGACCGGTTGCGCAGCTGGTCGGGGGTGACGCCGGGCCCGGGCAGGCGGTTGGTCAGGTAGGCCGCGAGGTCCTTCAGCGCCGGCGTCGCCTGGGTGGCGCTGGTCAGGTAGTCGAGGTTGTACTCCTCGGGGATCTCGCCCAGCAGCGACCGGCGGTAGTCGACGGCGATGATCTGGGCCTCCTTCGGCGACTTCGTGCGCACGATCTCGCGCACGATCGAGCGCAGCAGTGAGCTCTTCCCGGACTGGCCGTCACCGAGGACCAGCAGGTGCGGCTCGGCCTCGGGGTCGAGCATGACCGGAGCCAGCTCCTTCTCGTTGACGCCGAGCAGCAGGGAGCGCGCGGCCGACTCCCCGGCCTGCTCGCGCAGCTTCTCCAAGGTGATCCTCGCCGGCAACAGGCGCACCTTCGGACCGACCGGCCCGCGCCAGGCGGCGGCAGAGCGTCGGACCAGTGCCTCGACGCCGTCGCCGAGGCTCTCCCCGTCGGGGGAGCCGTCGATGCGGGGAAGGGCGCCGAGGAAGTGCAGCTTGCCCGCCATCAGACCGCGACCCGGACGTGAGGTGGGCACGAGCTGGGCCACCTTGCGGTCGATCTCGGAGTCCAGCGGATCACCCAGGCGCAGCTCGAGCCGGGTGCCGAACAGGTCACGCAACGCGGCCCGGAAGTCGGCCCAGCGGCCGGCCGCGACCAGCAGGTGCACCCCGAAGGTGAGCCCGCGCTGGGCCAGCGTCTGCAGCTCCAGCTCGATCTCCTCGAAGTCCGAGCGCAGGGTGCTCCAGCCGTCGACGACCAGGAACACGTCGCCGTACCCGTCGTCGGCACGTCCGTGCGCCCGGCGACTGCGGTAGGTCTCGATGGAGTCGATGCCCTGGTTGCGGAAGTAGGCCTCGCGACGGTCGACGACGCCCTTCACCTCGGCCACGATGCGGCGTACGACGTCCGGCTCCGACCGGGTTCCGATGCCGGAGACGTGAGGAAGGTCGGCCAGGGGGGCGAAGGTGCCGCCCCCGAAGTCGAGCACGAAGAACTGGCTCTCCTGCGGGGTCGTGGTCAGGGCCAGGCTGGTCACCATCGTGCGCAGCAGCGTGCTCTTGCCGCTGCGTGGGCCACCGACGACGGCGGCATGGCCGGCCGCTCCGGTGAGGTTGACCGTCATCGTGTCGCGGCGCTGCTCGCGGGGCCGGTCGACGATGCCGATCGGCACGGTCAGGCCGCCCAACGACCGCCATCCCTGGCTCACCAGGCCGAGGTCCGGGTGCTCGGTGAGGTCGCCGAACAATGTGTCGAGGGTGTCGGGGACGTCGAGCGGTGGCAGCCAGACCCGGTGCGCCGGGGATCCCTGGCCGATCATCTTCTGCACCGCGATGTCGAGCAGGGAGTCCTGATCGCCCTGCTGCGGCATCGGGGCTGGTGCCTCCACGTCGTCCTCGGCGCCGTCGAGCGACTGCACCTCGGCGATCGTGAAGGGCAGGATGCCGCGCAGGTTGCCGCCCTCGTCGCGTCGGATCCGGGCCCGACCCGACGGGGCGCCGGAGACATAAGCCGCCTTGAAGCGCAGCAGGGTGGACTGGTCGGGCTTGAGGTAGCCGAGACCGGGGACGGCCGGAAGCTCGTAGGCGTCGGGGACCCCGAGGACGGTGCGGGACTCGACTGCGGAGAACGTCCGCAGCCCCACCCGGTAGGACAGGTGGGACTCGAGCCCGCGCAGGCGGCCCTCCTCGAGACGCTGGCTGGCCAGCAGGAGGTGCAGGCCCAGGGAGCGGCCCAGTCGACCGATGGCGACGAACAGGTCGATGAACTCAGGCTTTGCGGCCAGCATCTCGGAGAACTCGTCGACGACGATGAACAGCGACGGGATGGGTGGCAGATCGATCTCGTGCGAGCCCGAGGCCCGCGCCTTCTCGTAGTCACGGATCGAGGCGAAGTTGCCGGCCCCGCGCAGCAGCTCCTGGCGGCGGACCATCTCACCGGAGAGAGCGTCCTGCATGCGGTCGACGAGTGTGAGCTCCTCGGCCAGGTTGGTGATCACGGCCGAGACGTGAGGCATCTCGGACATGCCGGCGAAGGTGGCGCCACCCTTGAAGTCGACCAGCACCAGGTTGAGCTGCTCGGGGGAGTGGGCCATCGCCATGCCGAGCACCAGCGTGCGCAGGAACTCCGACTTGCCGGAGCCGGTGGCGCCGATGACCAGGCCGTGCGGACCCATGCCCTGCTGGGCCGACTCCTTGATGTCGAGGTGGACCGGCGTGCCGTTGTCGGCGACGCCGATGGGCACCCGGAGCCGGTCGCGGGCCGGCCGCTGTCGCCACGCGGCCCTGGTCTCGAACGAGAACACGTCGCCGAGGCCGAGCAGGTCCATGAAGTCGGTGGGGCCGGCCTGGTCGGTGCCCCCCTCGGCGCCGATGGTGACGGTGTTGAGCGGCGCCAGCCGCCGAGCGAATGCCTCGGCGGTGGCCAGGTCCATCTGGTCGGCCAACCCGGTGAGGGGCTCGGCCCGCACCCGCTGCGCGCTGACCGGAAGCCGGCCACCGGTGCACCCTTCCTCGGGCGGTTGGTCGGCGAAGTCGAGGCGCAGTCGAGTGGGGTCGTCGAGCTCGTCCCAGCTCTCCGGCAGATCGAGCAGCGTGACACCGTGCAGGCCGTCGGGCGGGATGATGTGGTTGCCGGGCGGCAGTCGACCGCCGTCGATCACCAGCAGGATGTGCGGCAGTGCCGGACCCTCGTCGGCCCCGAACCGTGGGCGTTCGGAGAGATCGGGCGGCAGCATCGAGCCGAGGTCGTCGAGCGACGTGGTGACCATGCGGCGCGGGCCGACGGCGTCACCCTGCTGTGCGCTCAGCGAGTGGGGCAGCCACTTCAACCAGTCCCACTCGGCCAGGCGGTCGTCCCCGCAGAGCACGGCGACGATGAGGTTCTCGGGGTTGTGGAACGCGGTCGCGGAGCAGATCATCGCGCGGGCCAGCCCGCGGGTCGCCGGCGCCGGCCCGGTCAGCTCGATCCGGTCGAAGGCGGCCAGGTCGACCGAGGCCGGCAGGTTCGACTGCACCCGGTGGACGGCGAGCAGCCGGTGCAGCGCGGAGGCGGCCGCGGGGTCGACCTGCTCGACGGGTCCACTCTCGGGCGGGACCAGTTCGAGTGACAGAGGCTGCGAGGAGAGGCCGTAGCGGACATGGAGGAACTGGTCGTCGGAGGGGGTGTGCTCCCAGAGTCGGGCGCGGTCCTCGGCCAGCGACGGCAGCGCGGAGGGGTCCGGGTGGTGCCAGTTCAGGGCGGCCCGCTGCTGGTCCGCGGCGTTGCGGGCCACCTCGCGGACGCCGGCCAGGTAGCGGAGGTACTCGGTGCGTGACCCGCTCAGCTTCTGCTGGCGCTGCTTGCGCTGCCGGTCGATCTGCACGAAGACGAAGCCGAGGGTGGCGAAGAGGAACATGCCGCCGGCGATCAGCCGCTTGGCGCCGCCGCCGTCACCGCTCATCGTGGCGATCACGAGAATCGCCCCGACGCTTCCCAGCATCGGGATCGCCATCGCCAGGGCGTTGCCCGCACCTTCGTGCGGCGACAGCTCCGGGGGCGCCTGGATCGCGACCTTCCCCGTGGGCGCCTGGGGCGGGTCGAGACGGTGTCCACTGCGGAGCGTCGTCACGGCGGCATCCCCCTGAGAAGGCCTGGCTGGTCTGGATCGCTGTCGATCCTAGTGGCTCGGGCCCACGCCACCCGTGGGCATCGCCGACCGGTGACGGCACAGCGCGCGACGGTGCCGGCGTACTACTCTTCCCGGCAACAGCCGAAGGGAGTGCGTCGTGTCGGAAGCGGCAGTCGCGAGCACCGTTGCGCTGACGGTGCACGGGCCCTTCGGTGCCGTCGACCTCGTGGTGCCGCTGGCGGCCGCGGCAGGTGACGTCGCCCGGGAGTACGCCGTCCAGTGCCGACTCCAGCGGCTGCCCGCGCTGTTCACCACGACAGGTACGGCGCTCGCGCCCTCGACGTCGATCGCCCGGGCGGGCATCAGGTCCGGCGCGGTGCTGGTGGCGCACCTGGGCGGACCCCCGACGGTCGGTTCGGGGCCACGTGCTCTCGCTGGCGCCGACGACCGAGCCGAACCGGGGCGCGGAGTCCCGGGCGTCGTCGCAGCGGCACTGGCCCTGGGGATCGCGGCGGTTGCCGCGACACTGGCCGCGGTCCTCGGCGCGCACGCCGGCTCCGAGAGTCAGCGCGACGCGACGCTGGCGCTCCTCGCACTGTGCGCCGCGGTCGGCGTACTGCCCATCGGCCGATTCGTCGATCAGCGGGGCATCGCCGCGCCGGCCTTCGGTGCGGCTGTCGCCTGGGTCCTGGCCTGGGATCCGTCACCCGAGACCGCGCCCCTCACCCTGGGCCTGGCCGGCCTCGGTGCTGCCGTCGTGGCCGCCGTGGCACGGGCCACCGGTGCCGGGTCGGTCGTCGTGCACACGGTCTGGATGGCGGCCGGCATCACCACGTTCCTCGTCACCGGTGTGGGTGTCCTGGCCGGGTTCCCACCCCAGGTGGCCTGGGCGGCGCTGCTCGTGGTGGCCCTGCTCTCCACCCGTTCCGCGACCGCGTTGGCCGTCGACGTCCCCGACCGGATGCTCCTCGACATCGACCGACTCGCCGTGACCGCCTGGTCGGCGAGGGACCGACCCGTCGACGATTCAGCCGACCAGTCGGCCGCCCTGATCCGCGGTGCCGGCATCGCCGCGACGCTGGCGCGAGGGAGCCGCATCGTCGACGCGGCCTCGGTCGCGATCCTGGTCGTGACCGTGACGGCCACCCTCCAGCTGATGGCCACGGCGACCTACGACGTCGACCGCCAGGGCGCCCAGTGCCTGGTGCTGTTCACCGGTGCCGGGCTGCTGCTCGCGGCTCGCGGTCTCCGCCACGTGACCGCGCGGATGATGTTGCGCGGTGCCGGGCTGTTCGCGTGGGCAGTGCTGGTGTGGCACCTCCTGCCGGACCTGTCCGAACGCTCCCTGGCGTACGTCGTCCTGGGCTGCCTCGGCGTGGCGGCCACCGCGGGACTGGCGGCCGTGGCGACCGGGCGAGGGTGGCGCTCGGCGAGGTGGGCCGGACGCGCGGAGCTGGCCGAGATCATCGTCGGCGCACTCGCGATCGGGGCCTCGGTGGTGGCCAGCGGACTGTTCCGGATCATCTGGGAGATCCCTTTCAGCCGCTGATTCGAGCAGTGCTGAGCGTGGCCTGTGGACAACCCGAATCGCCTGTTTTCACGGGGGCGGCCGGGGCAGACCCTTGTCATCGGCGCCCGCACCGGGCGCCGATGACGGAAGGAATCCCGATGAGCTCACCCGGAGCCGGCTACACCACCACCGATGCCGTCCTGGCCGAAGCGGCCAGGGACGTCACCACCACCAAGAACGACCTCGAGATCATCATCCGCGACCTGCGCAGCCGCCTCGGCGAGCTGAACAGTGCCTGGCGCGGACGGGGCGGCAGCGCCTTCCAGGGCGCGATCGAGGCCTGGCAGCGCACCGCCGATCGCGTGGTCGGAGCGATGGACAACTTTCACGCCAACCTGACCGGCACCGAGGCCACCTACAGCGCGACCGAGGACACCGTGGCCTCCGGTCTCAACCGCTACCAGGACAGCCGGCTCTGAGCCTGCATCCAGGCTGAGTCGGACCACCAGAGAAGAGGACATGACATGGGCGAGAACATTGCAGTGGGCTACGAAGCACTCGACGGTGCCGCAACCCAGCTGAAGAACCGGGCGATCGACATCGAGGACAAGCTGAACGCCATGGAGCGGCGCATGATCGCCCGCTCCGACCAGTGGACCGGCGACGCGTCGCTGGCGTTCAACGAGGCCCGCGCCGCCTGGGACGGCGCGATGACCGACATGAAGAACGTGCTCCAGGACATCGGCGTGACCGTCGGTCTCTCCAACCAGGAGTACCAAGCCACCGAGGCGCGCAACGCTCGACGCTTCCGCGGCTGAGTGCCGGGGCGGGCGATCCGACGGCGGTAGGCTGCACCCGCGGCCCGTCCGCGCCTGCCGATCAGCCCGCTCCGAGCACAGAACTGGGGAGAGGATGTCCCAAGCCGCGACTCCGGCCAGCACGTCCGGCCTGGTCCGGGTCACCGTTGCTTCCGGCACCCGCCGCGTCGACCTCGTGCTGCCCGGCTCCATCCCGGTCGCCGAGCTCGTGCCCGAGCTGGCGCGCAGCGTCGGCCTGCTCGACTCCGCCACGGTCTACGGCGGCTACCGCGTGGTCACCGGTGACGGACGTGAGCTGGTCAACGACGCCGGACTCACCATGCAGGGCGTCGAGGACGGCGGGCTCCTCACCGTCGCCGCCGGTGTGGACGACGAACCACCCCGGGTCTACGACGATGTCGTCGAGGCGATGGCCGACGCGGTCGAACGTGACCTCACACCCTGGGAGCCGGCCGCGGGGCGCCGTACCGCCCTGGCGGCTGCCGTCCTGCTCCTCGCGGTCGGCGGATTCGCGGTGCTCCTGCAACGCGGGTCCGACCTGGGCACCGTCGCCGCCTGCCTCATCGCCGCGCTCCTCGTGGTCGGCGCGATCGTGCTCAGCCACGTGCAACGTGAGCGCGAGGCGTCCGTGTGCCTGGCCTGGGTGGGCGCCGCCTACGGCGGTGTCGCCGGGCTGATGCTGGTCGAGGACTCCGTCCTGCTGGGTGCTCCGCTGGCCGCAGCCGGTCTGGGGGCGCTCCTGGCCGGTGGGGTGGCCCTGGTCGGGTTGGCCGAGGGACGCGCCCTGGTGCTCCCCGCCGTGGTCGTCGGCAGCGTCTTCGCCGCGGTCGGTGCGGTGGTCGACGCCGCCGATCTCGACCCCGCCACGGTGTTCACGATCGTGCTCACCCTGGTCGTCCTGGCCGGCGGCGTGCTGCCCTGGCTGGCACTGGGGGCCACCCGCACGCGGGTGGAGCAGCTCTACTCCACCTCCGACATCACCAACGAGCCCGCGCCGGTCGACCCCGCGATCATCCGTGAGGACGCCGTCGTCGGCCACGAGATCCTGCTCGGGGTGACCGCAGGCGTCGGGGCGTTGCTCGTGCTCTGCGCGCCGATGGCCGTCTCGACCGGCGTGGCCGGCACGCTGCTCGCCGTCGCCGCCTGCGCCGCGGTGATGCTGCGGACCCGCCAGTACCGTTCCGGCACCGAGGTCCTCGCCGGGCTGGTCGCCGGTGTCCTCGGCCTGGTCTCCACGGCCGCCTCGACCCTGCTGCTGCACCCCGACTGGCGGCCCACGGTCGCGGTGGTGCTGGCCGCCGCGTCCGCCGTACTCCTGGTCGCCACGCTGGTCCCTCGCCCCGGCTCGGTGCGCCGCGGGCGGATCGGCGACCTGACCGAGATCCTCGCGCTGCTGTCCCTGGTTCCGCTGCTGGTCCTGGCCAGCGGGCTCTTCGACCGGCTGCAAGGGTGATCGGCGTTGTCCTCCAAGCGTGACCTGGTCGAGGCGCACGCCTTCAGCCGGCGGCGCCTCGTCTCCGCGTTCATCAGTGGCGCTCCCGGTGGTCGTGAGGTCGAACCGGTTCGCCAGTCCCGGGTGATCCTGGCCGGGCTGGCCCTTGCCGTCCTGCTGCTGGCCGGCGCGGCCCTCGCCTCGATCCTCGGTGGTGGCCGCTCACCGTCCGACTGGCTCGAACCGGGTGTGGTCATCTCCAAGGAGGAGGGCAGCCGGTATGTCGTCCTGACCGACGACGGCGACCTGCACCCGGTCCTCAACCCGGTCTCGGCCAAGCTGCTGCTCGGTGACACCGAGCCCAAGGTGGTCAAGCAGGAGCTGATCCGCGAGCAGCCGCTCGGTGCCCAGATCGGCATCTACGGTGCCCCCGACGGCGTCCCCGACCGCGACTCACTGCGGCCCTCCGGGTGGACCTCCTGCACGACGTCCCAGGCCGCCAGCCACCTGCACATCGGTGACACCACCACTGCCCAGCCGCTGACGGGTGCCGGCATGGTCGTCTCGGTGCGGCTCGGCAAGGCCAAGAAGGACGTCTTCTACCTCGTCGCCCCGTCCGCCGACGCCGAGCACGGCTACCACCGCTACCTGCTGGGCACGAGTGCGCAGGCCGCGCCGCTGCGCGGCAACCTCGGTCTCGACGGGGCCCGCGAGTTCCGGGTCTCCACCCAGTGGCTCAACCTCTTCCCCGAGGCCCCCGCGCTGGCGCTGTCCAGCTTCGGGCTGCCGGCCGACTCGCCGAAGGTGACCTACGACGTGGGCGGTCGTGACCTGAGGGTCGGTCAGCTGGTCCGCAACCCCAGCTCGAAGCAGGTCTATCTGCTCGGGGAGGACCAGCCGTTGCTGCTCACCGAGTTCAGCCTGCGGGTCTACGACGCGATCGCTCCCCGTGGCCAGCCCACCGACGTCGCGGGCATCGCCGGCGAGCCGCTGACCGCGCTCGCCGACTGGCCCCGTGCCGCGCCGACGCCGCTGACCGCCGACGAGTCGTGCGCCGTGCTCGAGACCGAGAAGGGCGAGGCCGCGCGCGTGCTGCTGGCGTCGGGTCCCTCCGACGAGGAGAGCGCCGTCGACGTGCCACCCGACTCGGCCGAGGTCAGTGTCGAGCCGCCGTACGGCGCCTACGTCAACGTCGGGCAGTTCGGCGACACCACCGGAGGGGCACCGGTGCTGATCGACATGAACGCCACCCGCTACCGCCTCGGCGGAGAGACCGGGCTGGCCGCGCGAATGTTCGGCTACGGCAGCGACGATCCGCCGACCGTGCCCGATGCCTGGACCGAGGGCTTCGACTGTGGCCCGGAGCTCTCGCAGGAGGCGGCCCGTCGGGCCCCCGACCCGCGTTCCGTGTCGCAATGCGATCGCTGAGCCCCGGCCCGCACCGCCCCTGACCGGCCCGCCCCGGGTGTGACGCTCGGTCCCCAAGACTCTTGGCACCTCGCCGGCAGGCACACAGCCAGCAGGGGCGGGGTCGTCCGGAAATCGCAGAACGCCCGGACTGCGAACAGTCCGGGCGTCCAGGTGGCGGAGGTAGAGGGATTCGAACCCTCGAGGGCGTTAACCCAACCCGCTTTCCAAGCGAGCGCCATAGGCCACTAGGCGATACCTCCGCGGAGGAGATTACCTGTCGGGCCGGATGCGGAGAAATCCGGCTGCTCCCAGACGCGGATCGTGGCCGCTTTGGCCCTCACCCGGAGGCTGACCTAGACTCTCCGCAACCCCCCGCGTGGCGACATCTCGCTGAACTCCCCCAGGGCCGGAAGGCAGCAAGGGCAGGTGAGCTCTGTCGGGTGCGCGGGGGGCCTTTTGCTCCCCGGCCGCATATCCTCGCGGCCATGCACCTCCGTCGTCGCGGCACCGCGCTGCTGCTCGCTGGGTGCCTCGGTGCGTTCACCGGGCTCGCTGCGTGCTCGGGATCCGACGGCGGGGCCGCGCCCGACGAGTCGGCGGCTCCGAGCACGTCGAACACTCCGCCGCCGGACGCCGTACGCACCGAAGACCTGCCGAGCGCGGGTGCACCCACCGAGAGCCTGCCCGGTGACGTGGTGCCCAGCGACCTGGACTCGATCGTCGACGACTACAACAAGCGGGAGAAGCGCCGGGTGGACCACCTGCGCGGCGCCGACGTCGGCTGGCCGCAGTGCCCCGACACGGTCGGCATCCCCGAGAAGCGCGGACAGAACCAGCCGATGCCGGTCGAGGCGGCGGAGTTCGTCATCGTCGGCCTCACCAACAGCCCGTCCTTCACCCGCAACCCCTGCCTGGCCGACCAGCTCAGCTGGGTGCGCGAGCGCGGACTGCTGGTCGCGGCGTACTCCATCGTCAGCTATCCGGACGCAGCCACCCTGGCCACACTCGGCGACGAGGGACCGTACGACGGCAGCAACCGCCTGGGTGCCCTGCGGAACGTGGGTTACCAGGCGGCGTTGTTCAACGTGGTCACGATGGCCGACACCGGGCTGGAGAGCCCCGTCGTGTGGCTCGACGTCGAGCCGGTGCCGTTGTTCGGGTGGAGCGACGACACGCAGGCGAACGCAGCCGTCGTCGAGGGCACGGTGCGCGGCTACCGCGACCGCGGCCTCACCGTCGGCTTCTACTCGCTGCCTTCGATGTGGAGCAAGATCGTCGGCGGGTTGCGCTTCGGCGGGCCCGAATGGCGACCGGCGGGCGTGACCTCGGAGGGGGCCGCCGAGGCCCGCTGCGGTGCGCAATGGTCGTTCCAGGGCGGGGACGCGGTCCTCGGGCAGTGGGTCCAGGACAGTCGCGACCACAACGTCACGTGCCCCGGCGTACGCCTCCAGCCGGAGCGCTGGTTCCACAGGTTCTGAGGCCGGGGACCGGTCCGCCTTTCGAGTGTCGCCGGTGGTGGTTAGGGTTCACAACGTGGAAGCACCCCTCGCCCTCTATCGCCGCTACCGGCCCGAGACGTTCGCCGAGGTCATCGGCCAAGATCACGTCACGGAGCCGCTGCGGGCTGCCCTGGCGAACAACCGGGTCAACCACGCCTATCTGTTCTCCGGGCCGCGTGGTTGCGGCAAGACCACCTCCGCACGCATCCTGGCCCGGGCCCTGAACTGTGAGAAGGCGCCGATCGCCGACCCGTGCGGGGAGTGCGACTCCTGCCGCGACCTGGCCCGGGGCGGGCCCGGGTCGATCGACGTGATCGAGATCGACGCCGCCTCCCACGGTGGTGTCGACGACGCGCGTGACCTGCGCGAGAAGGCGTTCTTCGCTCCGGTGAGGAGCCGCTACAAGGTCTACATCATCGACGAGGCCCACATGGTCTCCCCGCAGGGCTTCAACGCCCTGCTGAAGCTGGTCGAGGAGCCCCCGCCCCACCTGCGGTTCATCTTCGCCACCACCGAGCCCGAGAAGGTCATCCCGACCATCCGCTCGCGCACCCACCACTACCCGTTCCGGCTGATCCCGCCGCGCCTGCTCTCGTCGTACCTCTCCGAGCTGTGCGAGAAAGAGGGCGTCTCGATCGAGCCGGCCGCGCTGCCGCTGGTGGTGCGCGCCGGTGGTGGCTCGGCCCGAGACACGATGTCGGTGCTCGACCAGTTGCTCGGCGGCGCCGGCGCCGATGGCGTGACCCACGCCCTGGCCACCGGGTTGCTGGGCTACACGCCCGACTCGCTGCTCGACGAGGTCGTCGACGCGTTCTCCGCGGGTGACGGGGCCTCGGTCTTCGGGGTGGTCGACAAGGTCATCGAGACCGGTCAGGACCCTCGCCGCTTCACCGAAGACCTGCTCCGCCGGCTACGTGACCTGGTGATCATCGCCGCGGTTCCCGACGCCTCCACGACCGGGCTGATCGACGTGCCCGAGGACGCTGCCGAACGACTCACCGCCCAAGCCAGCCGGTACGGCGTCGCCGGGCTCAGTCGCGCGGCCGACCTGTTCGCCACCGGTCTGACCGAGATGCGTGGCGCCACCGCGCCTCGGCTGCTGCTCGAGCTGATCTGTGCCCGGGTGCTGCTGCCCGGGGCCGACCACTCCACTGACGGGCTGATGGCGCGACTCGACCGCCTCGAGCGGCGGGTCGAGATCACGGGTGGGGTGCCTGCGCCGGCCTCCGGGCCTCCCGGTGAAGCGGCCGCCGCCAACCAGTACCGCTCGTCCCTCGCGGCGCGGCCAGTCTCATCCACGGCCGCGGCCACTCCGCCCTCCGGCTCTGCGGCCCGCGACGACCAGCCGGCGCCTGTCATCCCCGAGGCGACGGCACAGACCTCCGCGCCGGCAGCAGATGACGTGCCGAACGCGACCCCGGCGCCTGCCGCCCCGGCACCCCC
>NZ_BCRJ01000080.1 GCF_001552535.1 Nocardioides jensenii JCM 1364 = NBRC 14755
TCCTGCAGCACGTCGGGCGCGTCGGCGCGGAGGTCTCCCTCGAGGAGGGACAGGCCGCGGCCGCGATCGCCGCAGCCAACGCGGTCTCCGCCGCGGCCGCAGCCGCCGGCTCCCTCGACGCGATCGGCCGGGTGCTGCGGATGACGGTCTACGTCAACGCAGCGGCCGACTTCACCGAGCACAGCCGGGTCGCCGACGGCGCCTCCCAACGACTGGTCGAGCTGCTCGGCGACCGCGGCGCCGCAGTGCGCAGCGCGGTCGGCGTCGCCTCCCTGCCCGGCGGTGCCTGCGTCGAGGTCGAGCTCACCTGCCAGCGCGACCCACGGACCACGCTGCGGCGTACGACGGAGGCGGGATCATGAGCGAGATCCTCGCCTTCCCCGCCCGGCCGAAGGCGACCACAGCCCTCCTGCGGCCGGCCACCGGGAGCACGGCGTACGCGCCGATCGCGAATGTCGCTAGTGTGGTCTGCCATGGGTTCTCGGGTGGTCCCCGAGTCGAGGAGGTGCCTGTGGCGGGCGCTGCGGAAGACTCGGCTGGCATGACGGTCACGGTCGCCGATCTGCTCGCCGAAGAGCTGCTGCACGATGCGCTCGTGGCCGGGGCATCCGGCTCGGACCTCGTGGTCGAGTGGTGCATCCCGGGCACAGCGCTCACCGGCACCGAGGCCGATCCCCAGGACGTGGGACGGGCGGCGGTCTTCGTCGCCGCCGACGAGCTGGCGCACTGCGCCGCAGACCTGATCACCCGTCTGGCCGAGCGGAAGGCCGCTGCCCTGCTGGTGTGGCCGGGGCCGCACGACGTACGCCCGGAGCTGGCCGAGGCGCGCAAGGCGGCCGACGCCGCCGGGCTGCCCCTGCTCCTGCTGTCCGCGCAGGCGAACTTCCGCGCCACCAGCCAGCTGATCGGAACCAAGGTGCTGGCCCAGTCGACCCACGTCCTCGAATACGGGACCCGGGTGCACCGCCAGCTCGGCGACACCTTCGCCAAGGGTGTCGGCCTGAACGGTCTCACCGAGACGATGTCACGCATCTCCGGCGCCGAGGTGCTGGTGTTCGGCACCGCCGGCGAGCTGATGGCCTCCCACCACCCGAAGCACCGGATCGGGCTGTCCGAGGAGTCCGTGCACCTGGTGATCGCGCAGCTGACCGATGCCGGGCACTTCCTCGGGAGCAACGAAGTCGACGCCACCGCACGGGTGATGACGATGGAGCTGGACGAGACCCGGGATCTCGTGGTGGCCAACGTGCTCGTCGCCGGACAGCACTACGGCCTGCTCGTGTTCGTCGAGCCCGGCTCACCCACGACCGAGCACGACCTCGCCCAGCACCGGGTGCTCGCCGAGCAGGGCGTGAGCCTGACCGGCAGCGAGCTGCTCCGCCAGCAGTCGGTGCGCGAGGCCGAGGAGCGGGCCCGCAACGACTTCGTGCACGCGCTGCTGCACAGCCGGTTCACCGACCAGCTGGAGCTCTCCGCGCGAGCCGAGCACTACCAGTTCGCCCTGGACGGTCGGTTCGCCGTCTTCATCATCGCCTCTCCCGGCATCCGCCCCGACGATGCGGCCAGCCGGCGCCGTGCCGTGGAGGTCGCACGCGCGGCTCGTCGTAGCGGCCAGTCGCGTGACGCCTTGGCGCTCTCCGCGCTGATCGGCCCGATGATCGTGGTGGTGACCCAGATTCCACGCCAGGATGCGTCCGGTCGAGGACCCGAGGCCGAGACCGCCGCGTTGCGGGAGTTCGGCGAACGCCTGCACCGGATGGCCGGGCAGCGGCTCGGGGACGACGTACGCGTTGCGTTCGGGCGGGGGTACGACGGCGCGGCGGGCGTGGCGCAGAGCTATCGCGAGGCGCGCACGGCCGAGTCACTCGGCAAGCGGGTCAGCACATCGGTGGTCAGCGCGTATGAGGACATGCGGTTGTTCGCGGCGCTCCAGGAGTCGGCGGCCAGCCCGGCAGGGCAGGCGTTCGCCTCCGAGATCCTCACGCCGCTGACCCAGAGCGACGGTCAGACCGGGAACCTGGAGGCGGTCGTGCTCGCCTACATCGAGGAGGCCGGCAATCTCAACGCGACCGCGCGCCGGCTGCACCTGCACCGCAACACGATGCTCTACAAGCTGGAGCGTGCGTCCCGGGCTCTCGGGATGGACATCCGCACCACCGACGCCCAGTTCAAGGTGTGGCTGGCCCAACACATCGCCACGTTGAGCGAGATCGACACGCAGCTCGACGACGAGCTGAACCCGCCGACCTGATTCTGGGTGTTCGGCCTGGGCTTTCTGCACAAGAACTCGGTCGTGGTCGGGACAGGTTGTCCGTGGAGCTGGATGTTGGATGACTGGAAGGCTGAACCCATGCACAAGATCTTTCGCATCACTCTCGACGACGCCCTGCCCATCCTGACCGCCGCGCGCGCCAAGGCCGACGAGATCGGCGTGAAGCAGACGCTGTGCGTGGTCGACGAGTCCGGCAACGTGATCGCCCTGCACCGGATCCCCGGCGCCCGGCTGACCGGCGTCGACATCTCGATCGCCAAGGCGTTCACCGCGGCCGGCCACGAGCGCGCCACGCACAAGTTCAACGAGCCGCCGAACGGCCCGGCCCTGCCCGGCAACGAGGCCTTCGGGATCAGCCACATGCTGCCCGGCAAGTTCGCCATCTTCGTCGGCGGCTTCCCCCTGGAGCACGAGGGCCAGATCGTCGGCGGCTTCGGGGTCTCCGGCGGCAACGGCGAGCAGGACAAGGCGGTCGGCGCCGCTGCGCTCGAGGCGTTCGCTGCGCACATTGCGGAGAACCCGCCGCAGAGCTGAGGCCCCCTGGCGTGGGGGTCCGGTGTCGAGAACTACGGCAGTTGGCGCCCCTCCTGCGGCGACTGAGCGTGACCGCGGTCGTCGTACCGGCGAACTGCCGTGCTTGCCGACACCGCACCGTTCTGACCGGTCGGGCCGAATCGGGCGAAACAGACACCGAGACGCGTCCCTCGGCCTAGGGTCGCAACCATGATCCAGTGGATGACACGACACAAGATCCTCACGTCTCTCGCGGTCGTCCTTCTGATCGGCTCGTGCGGTGCGCAGATTGGCGGCGACACCAAGGACGACGACGAACCTGCGGGAAAGTCCTCAGTGGCGAAGTCCACGGAGGATCCAACGAGCCAGTCCCCGTCTCCGTCCTCGACGCCCACCGAAGAAGCCGCGGTTCCCGAACCAACGCAGCGGCAGGTGTGGGCCGCCAACTACGACACGAACCGCAGGTCGTACGTCGTGGCCGTTGCGGCCGCCCTGGCGCTGAGGCCCAGGAAGGTCGACGCGCTGTCGGGATCCCTCAACGCGTGCCGATTGCTGGACAAGAAGCTCACCCTCGACAAGCGTGTCGCTCGGGTGCAGACGACATTCGCCCTGACCAGCGCGCCGACGTACGACCAGGCACTCGCGGCCCTCGGGACGACCACGACCACGATCTGCCCGGAGTTCACCGCATTGCACCAAACGCAGACCACCGAGCGGGTCAAGCGTCTGCGGGTTGAAGAACGACGCAGGAAGGCACGCGAACAGCGTCGCAAGAAGCAGGAGGCCCAGGCAGCCGAGGAGGCCCAGGCAGCCGAAGAAGAGGCCATGCCGGCGAACGTCTACTACGCGAACTGCTCCGACGTGGAGAGCGCAGGCGCCGCGCCCATCCACGCCGGCGACCCCGGCTACAGCCGCGATCTCGACCGCGATGGCGACGGCGTCGCCTGCGAGCAGTAGCCGCTCCCCCGATCCAGGATCAACCAACTGTCGAGAGCACAAGCCCAACGAAGGACCACTGAAGATCCGAATCGCCCGGGCTCATGGCACTCAACAGGGTGACGTGAACACCGACGAGGGGACGCGGAAAGAGACTGGTGCCTCTCCCCGACGTCGAGCAGCCCCGCGCCTCGGTGCACTGAGTCCCGGCCGCTTCGCCGTCAGGCAAAACCGCCCCAAGCACGACTCGGCGGAGTTACGGTGGACCAGCCATCAGCACAGGTGGCACCGCCACCGGGGGAACATGATGTCCACTTGCCTGAGTCGCTCAGCAGCGCGTGCCTGCGCACTGGTGATCTCAATGATCCTTGCCTTCGGCACCCAGGTCTGGACAGCCGAAGCCGACACGTTGATCATCAACGACCCCCGAGAAACGGGCACCCGGTCGGACGTGACCCGCGTGGTGATCGCCCACAGGTTCAATGCGGCCGGACGAGCGGGTCGAGTCACGGTGCGCGCGAACGTCGGCACCCTTGCGTTGAACGGGCACCACCCGGATCAGCTGCAGATCTGGATCAACACCACAGGCTCCGCAGCTCCCGACTACTACGCCACCTTCAGGCCGGACAGCGGCTACGACTCGGTGCTGCGTGTGAACGGGTGGCGGACGAAGGGCATACGTGCCTGCTCTCGCTGGACCGCGAGAGCGCAATACGGAACGAACCAGACCGTGACGGCCTCCATTCCACGCAGCTGCCTGGGCAATCCGCGGCGCGTGCAAGTCACGTTCAGGGCGCTGTATCGCTTCAACGGCGGCAACGTGATTGATTGGGCGCCCGGTTGGAAACGGCTCAGCCGGCCCGTGGCTGTCAGCCGCTAGTTTTCGCGATGACACGGTCCGGGAGTTGCTGGTGGGTCGGTGTGAACCTTCTGCTCCGCCCACGCGATTCCCACGCCAACGCTGAATCCATGGCACCACCAGAAGGATCCACGGCAGTTGACTCCATTCGGTGTTGAGCAGAGCCCGGCAAGCCTTGGTCCCGTAGTAGTGCCTACCGCCGAGGTCCTGGTTGAGGTCGCCGGCCACGATGAGGCTCGCCTCGGGGAAGCGCTCTCGGAGAGACGCCCACTCCTGACCCTGGACAGGCACGACCCGAGCGAATTCGTCCCAGCCCTTTGCCGGGTTGTCCTCGACTGGGCCCACGTCACCGTTCCACGGCAGCACGGTCCCATAGACGATGACCTCGCCGAAGTCGCCCGCGTCAAGCCGCGCAGCGACACACCGTCGCGGGTCGGCGGTCGGAAGCCGTTCGATGAGTGGGAGCGCGGTCCAGATCGTCGTCCACCTGCCTCCGGGCGTTGCGTAACGCTGCTCGGAGTGGATCGCTCGGTGGGTGGCTGACAGGTCGAGGTCGTCGTGGGTCTCGGTGAGAACCCACACCTGCGCGGCACGGCACGCCAGGAGGTCGAGCCTTCGCTGATTCTTCTCGACGCCGCGTGCGTACTGGACATTCCAGGTGCCGACTCGAAGGTCACTCACTGGCGCCCGCTCTTCGCTCTCGTCCGCTGCCCTCGTGCGGTCAGCGCGTCGTCGGCAGATTAGTCGGCCCAGGAGACGATCGTTAGCGTGGCCATCACGGAGTCTCGATCTCGGCCTGGGCGAGCTTCCAACCGATGGATGTCTTCCGCCACCCGGTCCACGAGTTCAACGTGGGCACAAGACCCTCGGGGAGTGAGAACCCCGGCTCTGCTTGCAACACGGTCTTGACCCACAACACGTTCGGGCGTTGCGAATCCACGACCACGGTCGTATCCGTGACCCGGACCTGCGCTCCCTTGTTGAACCCGTTCAACCAGACCAGGTCGGAGAGGTGACGCAGCCATTGGCTGGTGTTCACCTTCGTCTGCGTGGCTTGGCTGACGTCGTCTCCTTCGAGAGCGCGCGCCTTCTTGAGCGCTCGGTGACCAGCCATGACCCACGACTTGAACTGCTTCGCCAGGGCCGGGGTCAGCTGGATCTGTATGTCCGCGATCTCCCGATCACTGAACACGTATGCCTCCCTGTAGCGGTCGGGACGCATCTGGTGCTCCAACACATAGGTGACTGCCTTGGCCGCGACCTTCATCGCTTCACCCCGGGGCGTTGCCCCGGCACCAGCCGTCGTACGGAAGTCGAAGGTGGGTTGACCCGTTACATCCCTGATCGGCACTCTGCGGGCGCCCTCGTAGTCAGTCCGCTGCCCGCGCATCCACGTGCGAACGTCGGACGGGGCCGCGCTGGTGGACGCCGATGGCGAGTCAGACACATCCGAGTCGTTGTCCTGGTTGTCGCCCGAACAACTCGACGAGCCGGCCAACACCAGGACGGTCACCAGACAGGCAACGGCAGACCGAGCACTCACAACATCCCCCAGGTGGTCAAACGACGAAGTGGGCAGAGCAGAGCTCCTACGTGCACCCACGGATACCAAAGGATCCTGTTGCACCCAGACCAGATCTGCAGTCAGATCCGACATGTCTGCCTCATCAGCCGAATATCAGCGCACCGATGGTCATCCGGCGTAGCCCAGGCGGACGAGTTGCACGGTCCAGGGAACGGCTCCCATGGCGAACCCGGATCCGGTCAGCCTCGCTCGATGAAACCGGCTGACGCCAACTCCTCAAGACACGCACGCACCTGCGCCTCCAACGCTGGGGCATCAGGAAACCGAGCCGTCAGGGCAGCGACCACTCCGTCGGAGTCGAGCGTGCCGTCGACCGCGTCGTACACCAGCAGGGCGGAGCCCTCGAGCAGCACGGGTGCCTGCCCCAGGCGGGAGAGGTTGGACATCGCAACTCGCTCCCCGGACTCCACGATCGCGACGTCGGGGACCTGCCGCCAGACGACCATCACAGTCCCCGCAGGCTCTGGTGCTTGAAGCGAGACACCGCCACCACCGCGACGGGGACCTGACGCAGGCCCCGTCGCAGGCGACGCCTGCGTGCCCGGCCCACCGACTCACCGTCAGCTTGGTGGTAGGCCGCGATCTCCTCACGACTGAGCATGACGGCATGCCAGATCTCGGCGGGCCGACGCCGGAACGGGAGGCTGCTCAAGCCGACCGTCCACGCGGCCGAGCCACCCACGTGCGTGCGCAGCCGCCATGCGGCCAGGGCCTCCGGCTCGGTGACATCGCGATGGGTGGCTCCCACGTCGACCAAGAAGTCACCCAGTGACTGGCTCGCGCCAGTGTCCGCAGCCAACGCGACCAGCTCCTGCCGGTCCGCCTCGGTGAAGGTCGTGCGGACCCGCTCGACGAGGTCCGGGAGGGAGTGCCTGGCCTTGCCCGATCTGGGATCCCGCAGGTAGTGCAGTGCGACAACGGCCGCATGCCCGACGCGGTCCGGGACGGCGACCTCGACCCCCGCAACCCGGGCCGACGTACGCCGCCTCCACAGCTCGTCGAACACGGCCTGCGGGTCGGTGAGGAAACCGGGGAAGCGGCTGTGCACGTCGATCGAGATCGGCCAGCTCTCGTGCAGCACGGTGACGGCGTGACGCTCGATGATCGACGGCGCCGTGCTGGGCGTCATCGGCTTCCAGCCGTGCTCGGCGAGCAGACCCAGGAAGCGGTCGTACGCCGACGGGTCGACCAGCAGATCGACGTCGACGGAGTAGTGGAGGCCACGCAGGCCCTGCTCCTCGAGCGCGTGGCCCTTGATGACCAGCGCGCGTACGTCGTACGCGGTGGCGAGGCGGTCGGCGAACGCGGTGCACAGCAGCACCGCCTCTCGGCTCGTGATCACGGCGGCGGTCATGGCGTCAGCCGGCTCACGCCGGGATCGTGCTGGTGGGTCCCACTTCTGCCGTGGTGACACCAGCGCTGGACGCCGTGAACTTCAGCTGCGCGACAGCCGTGGTCCCCATGTTGGGCTGGCCACTGACCACCACCGGCCGGAAGAAGACGCCGAACCGCTTGCCGGCATAGGTCTGTTTGTCGCTCACGAAGTTCGCGGCAACGGGACGGCTGGTGCCGTCGTTCCCGGTGACGCCGTTGCGGAAGGACTTGTTCGCGGCTGGCGTGAACGACCCGGTGCTCGTCTCGAAGGTGAACTCCCAGACGGTGCCCGCTCCTGGAGACGTGGCTGCTCCGACCTGGGCCCAGCCGGCATGCAGGCCAGACACGGCAGGTGCGGTGGCACTCCAGGCGTTCTCGCGCGGGATGCGCACCTTTGCCGTGAGCTTCTGGGCCGTGGTGCGCGCGTCGTTGAACACCTCGGCCACGCCGACGAACAGGTGGTACTCATTCGCACTCTTCGAATACCGGTGGAAGGCGGCCTCCGAGGAGAATCCGACGTTGGCCGGCACGACGCCCGCGACGGGGCCTGCCCCCGGAGTGAGGATGGCGTTGTCGGCCGAGGTCAGGACCGCCGACAACGTGAAGCCATGTCCACCGAAGAGGAGGTACGGCGAGACCGTGGCCGACTCAGCGAGGTTGATCTGAAGACCGGTGAAGTTGTCGGGCGCACCCGCCACGAGCGGTGACGAGCGCACGTAGGTCGTCGTCCAACCGCTGCCCTGCGAACCACTCACGGTCGGCGCGCTGTATCCCGCCAGCGCCGGGAAGCCGGGCGCCAACGCGTGCGGCGCCGCCGCCGAGACAACGAGCGAGAGGGTCGGCCCGGCGGCTCCGGCCCCCGCGACCGGAGGCGTCCCCGTGTTGGTGACGGAGAGATCGAACGTCACCGCCGTCGGGTCGGCCGGCGCCAGATATTGCGCCTTGGAGATCACGGCCGTGGCCTCGGGAACACCCGAGACGGCGAAGGCAGGCGCCGCGGTCATCAGTGTCACCGCGGGCACGGCCCAGGCAGTGACTGCTGCACCTCGCAGCATGGTGCGACGGCTGAGGCCGTCGGTGTTGGCCTCGTTGCTCGACAAATGGACGTCGGCGGTCATGAGATCCCCCCTGGAGGTCGCAAGCTCGATTGCTGCCGGTCCCCCACGGACACGGCACGCGGTTGCTGCCGGTCCCCCACAGACACGGCACACTGCGCACGATCAAACTAGGGCAGAAATCCGGCGCCGCCAACGAAACAGGACAAACTGCACCGACAGGACTAGACCGCACCGCGTTCGAGAAGTCCGATCGCGACCAGCTCGTCCACCAGCCGCTCGACGAGCTGGGACGAGTCGCTGGAGTGCGGTGCGCCAAACTCCGCCACCAACGCGTCGGTGAGCACGCCGAGGTCTGCCGCGTCGCCGCCCACCAGGGTCAAGATCCGGGTCGCCATCGGAGCCAGCGCGACCAGACGGCCCTCCACGAACGCGACGCCCGCACCGTCCTCGACGTACAGGTCGGTGATCGGTCGACGCGCCACCGACCGTGCACCGGCCGGCTCAACAGGCGGCGACCCCACCGTCCCGTCGGCACGCAACTCGGCACACAACTGGGCCAACGAGGGCTGCGCGGCCTGCGTTGACGGGGCTCTGGTCGGCTCGGCGGCGAGCAGTTCGTCGAGCACCGTGACCAGGTCGGCGGCTCCGCGGTAGGAGACCACCTTCACGCCGCGGGCCGCGTGCACGGCATTGGCGAGGAAGGTCAGCGGCTGCTCCAGCGCCGCGAGGTGGGAGGTCTGCTCGCCCAGCATCGCGATGGCCTCGGGGGTCGACACCTCCTGCACGGTCGGCACTTCCGGGCCGTCCTCGGAGCGGTTCAGCAGCACAATCGTGGTCAGGGTCAGGGCGGCCGGTGCCCGACGCAGGCCCAACTCGGCCGGTGGATGCTGCACCTTCCCCCGTTGACTTCCCTCGGCGAAGAGCGAGACCGGCTTGGGATAGGCCCTGATCTCGAGTGACGCGGTCAGGGCGACTGTCTCGTCCGTGACATAGCTGAAGTGCCCGCCCAGCGTTTTGGTGGCCGTCGACTTTCCAGCGCCGGAGCGGCCGACCAGCACCGCCGTACGCCCGGTCTGCGGGTGAGCGATCGCCGCGGCGTGCAGCATCAGCAACTCGCCCTTGCCGGCCGCGACCGCGGCCAGCGTCACCGCAGAGGTCAGGTGTTCCGACACGGTCTGGATCGTGTTGCCGGCCACGTGCCGACGGGCCCGCGCGGCGTGGACGACGGCCTCACTGGCATCGAGCAGGGCGTGCACGACCGGCTTGGCATCGTCCGCGATCGGACCGGTCTCGGCCTCACACCACGCCCACGCCTGCAGCACGTGCCGCCGGAGCTCCTCGGCCCCTGAGCCGCCGACCCGAATCCGCACCGGAATCCCGAAGGCGTCCACGGTGACGTCGCCGACGAACGGGTCGTCTTGTCCGGAAACCGCCACGGTGATCACTGCGCGAGCCTAGTGTGAGCGCGGATCTTTCGGCCTGGATCAGGCCAAACCGTGAAGGGCAGCGACACATGGAACTCAGTGACTACTTGCGCATGCTGCGCAACTACTGGATCGGCGTACTCGTCATCACCGCTGCCGTGGTGGCCGCTGCCGGCGTCTACAACGTCACCCAGCCCAAGGTGTACGCCGCCAATGCGAACGGCTTCGTGAGCATCGGCAGCGGCAGCGACCCCGCTCTGGCCTCGGTCGGCGACAGCCTGGCCAAGTCGCGGGCCAAGTCCTTCGTCGACATCGCCGAGAGCCGCGCCACCGCCCAAGAGGTGATCGACACCCTCGGGCTCGACACCACGACCTCGTCGCTGATCGGGAGCATCACGGTCGAGCAGCCCGAAGACACCGTGTCGATCAAGATCACCGCCGCAGCTGACACTCCCCAGGAAGCGCAGGCGCTCGCGGACGCATGGATCCAGGCGCTCGCGCGTCAGGTGAAGTCGATCGAGAACCCCAACGACGCCAACGACCAGGCCATCCGTGTCGTGGCCGTCGAGTCCGCCGAGCTCCCCGGCTCGCCGGTCTCACCGAAGGTGGAGCGCAACCTCGGGCTCGGCCTGGTGCTCGGGCTCATGCTCGGCTTCGGCTATGCGTTGCTGCGCAGCCAGTTCGATCGGCGCATACGCTCGGCTGCCACGGTCGAGAAGGAGTTCGGCGTCTCCGTCGTCGGCCTGATCCCCACGGCACGGGTGCTGGCACGCGACGTCGGCCGCACCGCCATGCTCGCCGTCAACTCCACCAGCGAGAACCGCAGCGATCAGTCCGCCGCCGAGGCATTCCGCAAGCTGCGCACCAATCTGCAGTTCATGTCGGTCGACGATCCGCCGCGCGTCATCGTGCTGACCAGTCCCAAGCCCGGCGACGGCAAGTCAACGATCGCGGCGAACCTCGCCGCGGCCATTGCCGCCTCCGGCAGCCCGGTCATCCTCGTGGACGGCGACCTGCGCCGACCCACCGTCGCCGACTCCTTCGACCTCGTCGAGGGCGCCGGCCTGACCGACGTACTCGTTGGCCGGGTCGAGATCGACGACGTGCTGCAACAGCACGGCACCCTGGAGAACCTGCAGGTCCTGGCAGCCGGCGGCATTCCCCCGAACCCGAGCGAGCTTCTCGGCTCACAGGCCATGCAGCGATTGCTCACCTCGCTCAGTGAGCGCGCCACGGTCATCATCGACGCGCCACCCCTGCTGCCGGTCACCGACGGTGCCGTGCTGACTGCCGTCACCGACGGCGCCTTCGTCGTGATCTCCTCCGGCAAGACGCTCGACACCGAGCTGGCCGCAGCGCTGAGCCACCTCGAGGCCGTGCACGGCAAGGCGCTCGGCGTCATCTTCAACGGGATGCCGGCGCGTGACGTCTACTCCTCCTACTACTACCGCTCCGACGAGGGCACGCACAAAGACACTGGTGCCGCTCCCCGATCTCGAGCAGCCAGCGTCACGGTGCACTGAGTCCCGGTCGGTTCTCCCTCTGGCGGGCCGGGACGACCTGGACAGGGCAATGCGGCCATCCACGGCCAAGCCTTGTCGGCCTCATCTACAAGTCGCGGATCGGATTCCGCCCATCCCATCCCACGGCCGCCGCGGCGATCTGTTCGTACAGCCCGATGACGTCGGGGTCAGCCCGCACGATCTCCGTCATGCATCCCAAGGAGGCGAACGTGTCGACGTAAGCCACAGGTGTGCCACCGAATTCCAGGTCCATTCCGATCTCGAATCCATCGTCGAGGTATCCCTGGCGAGCGGCCTCGAAGTCCTCCACGGGAGTGCAGATGTGGTGGAAGCCGCCCTGACTCGGCCCGAAGACATCGCGGTAGACGCTCGGCCCATCATTGTGCTGCTGTATCAGCTCGACGTGGATCGATCCCAACTGCGCGAAAGCGATGCTGATGTCGAGATCGGTCTTCCTGCCTCGATAGGTGACGGGCAGGTCGTCGACGTGCCTGAGCACCAGGAACGGGCCGGTCTGCTTGGTTGCCAGCCACGACTTCATGGCCACGTCGATGTCGTCGACGACGAAGTTGATCTGCACGATTTCGCCAACTGTGACGGTCATCTTCTTCTCTCCTGTGCTGTCGCTGTCAGTGCCAGATTGCGGCGAAGCGCTCGAGTTCACCCGGGATGTCGTCACCGGCAGGCTGGTAGGCGATCTCCGTGGCGCCTTCCTTCTCCATCTTGTCGACCTTGTCGCGCCACCCCTCCGGCGTCAGCACGAGATCGAGAGAGGTGAGCATGTCGGCGTCCACGAAGCGACTGTCCCGCTCGTTGAGTCCGACCAGGTGATCACGGTGGATGGCAAGGTGCCGACGCTCCTCGGGGACCTCGGCGTACGCGTCCAGCCAGGCCTGCCCCTGGGGCAACTGATCCTCGATGCCGCCAAACTCGAGCCCCCAGTGAGCGCTCACCGCCGCCAGGTGTCCCGCCGCATTCATGACTCGCGGCGAATCGGCTGACTCGCCCGGCTGCAGCACTGTGCCGAATGTGAGGCAGGGGCTCCGGTCGAACCCGGGGATCGGGTACATCCCGCCGAACGCTCCGTCGGCAACGTTACGGGCGGCTTCCTGTCCCTTGGGTCCCGCAACCGCCAGCATCACTTCCACCTCGATCGGGAGCCTTGCGAAGCCGGGAGAATGCAGCATCTGGATCAGGTTGCCCTCCCACTCCACCACCTCGCCGCGAAGCAGTGAACGGACCGCGGAAGCGTACGCGGCCACGTAGGCCCACTTGAGTGGACGCAGGCCCATCGCCAGGCGCGAGGTCATCCCGGTGCCGAAGGTCACGGAGACCCGCTCCGGTCCCACCATGTCGACCAGGGACGAGATCGCGGAGGCCGTTGTCATCACCGACCGATTGCTCGGGATCACTCCGGCACCGGCCAGGACGATCGTGCTGGTCCTCTCGGCCGCCCGGGCCAGCTGCATCCACAGGTCGGGGTACAGCGGGGGTGAGTCATAGAGGAACACCCGCTTGTAGCCCAGGGACTCGGCGAGCTGGATGTGGTCGGGGGTGTCCATGGATGGCGCGAGTGCGCACGAGAGCTCAACGGTCATGATCGGTTGCTCCTGTTCGTGAGATGCCCGGTCGGGCGGGGGTTCTGGACGTGCAGGGTGCGGAACTTGCTGTGGTGGAAGACCAAGGGTTCGCGCTGGAGATCCCAGCTGTGGGTGAGCACTTCGAACACGGCGATGATGTGGTCGCCGGCGTCGAACTCGGAGTGCGCAATGCACTCGAAGGTGGCGACGCTGCCGTCAATGAGCACGGCGTCCACCCCATCGACGTACCACGGCACGTCCTTGAACCGGTCCCCCTCACGTGCTGCGAGGCTGCTCGCCACCGAGTCATGCCCGGCGGCCAGGACGCTGATCCCCAGCGACGACCGAGACCGCAGTGCGGGCCACGTCCTGGATGACTTCTGAATGCACACCGACACCAGCGGAGGGTCGAGGGAGACCGAAGTGAACGAGCTCGCGACGATGCCGATCGGCACACCGCCATCGAGGCTGCACAGGGCCGCGAGGCCACTCGGGAAGCACGAGAACGCGTGGCGCAGTTCGGTGACGTCGAGATGCGAGGTCATGGTGATCGCTGACGCTGTCATTGCTGCTCCTTTGGACTGACGAGACGGCTCTTGACGACCTTCCCGGATGTGGTGCGTGGAAAGTCGTCCACGAAGTGCACGCGCTTGGGGACCTTGTAGTCCGCGAGCGAGACGCGGCAGTGGTCCAGCAGATCTGCGGCGCTGAGGTCCTTGCCGCGCGTGATGACGAAGGCCGTTGTGGACTCACCCCAGGTGTCGTCAGGAGTGCCGACGACGGCAACATCCGCCACCGCGGGGTGTGTCCGCAGGACCTCTTCGACCTCGTTGGGATAGACGTTGAGCCCGCCGGTGACGATGAGCTCCTTGGTGCGTCCGACGAGGAAGAAGAAACCCTCCTCGTCCTCGATGGCCAGGTCGCCGGTGTGCAGCCACCCGTCGAGCAGGGTCTCGGCGGTGGCCTCCGGGTTCTGCCAGTAGCCCGCGAAGACCATCGGTCCCGACAAGAGCAGCTCGCCGGGCTCCCCCGGGGCGCAGGGACGGCCGGTCGCGTCGACGACTCGGGCACTGTTGAACAGCCCCGGCATGCCGCAGGAACCCGCCTTGCGGAGGTTGTCCTTCTCCTGCAGGTGCAGGTTGACGCCGCCGGTTGCCTCGGTCAAACCGTAGCCCTGGATGAGTTCCAGGCCGAGTCGGCGTACCTGCTCGATCAGGGGCACCGGCACGGGTGCGCCGCCGCTCTCCACCAGGCGTAGTGACGTGAGATCGGTCGACGCGGCGTTGGGATGGTCGAACATCCGCTGCACCATCAGGGGTACTGCGGTGAAGTACGTCGGACGGTGCCGCTCCACGAGAGCGAGGACGGTGGCCGGATCGAACTTCCTGACCAGGACCATGCTCCCGCCGCCGAGGAAGGTGCTCATGCAGGCACTGATCAACCCGCCGGTGAAGCACAGGGGGAGGAAGACGATCTGGCGGTCCCGTCGCGTGCACCCGAAGGAGGTGTTCCAGTTCGTGGCCTGGGCGGCGATGTTGCCGTGGGTGATCATCGCCCCCTTGGGTCGACCAGTCGTCCCGGAGGTGAACAGGATCGCAGCCACCGTGGACGGGTCTGCGACGTGCTCAGTTGCGATTCGTTCTGTCGCATAAAGGTCACCGAACGACGCCGTTGCCAGTGGAGAGGGCTCGGGCATCCACACGGTGGCCGGCGACGCACCAGCCTCACGCAGTGCGTAGACCTGCTCGTCGTAGTAGGGCTCGGTGCCCAGCACCTTGGCGTCGACCGCACCCAGAACGTGCTCCAGCTCGGTCACGGTGAGCCGATTGTTGAGCGGTACGAAGATGGCGCCGATCCGCGTGGTTGCCCAGAACAGTTCCAGGAATTCGACACGGTTCTCCATCAGGCAGGCGACCCGGTCACCGGCCCCGACACCGGCATCGGCGAGCGAGCCGGCCAGGCCGGTGACACGTGTGTCGAACTCGCCCCATGTGAACTCGGCGTCTTCGGTGATGATCAGCGGCGCGTCCGGGTCCGCGAGGGCCCACCGGTGGACCCAGTGCCCGGTGCCGGTGGGGTGCACGGTCGTGGTCTCCTGCAGGGTGCTGGCGCTCATCACGACCCCACCAGGGCTGGGTCCAACCCGGCACCAGCGGCGTTGGGTAGCGAGCGGTAGCGGCGCCGGTACGCGGAGGGAGCCCAGTTGTCATGGTCCTCCCCCCACGCGTGGCGGCCGTTGAACGTCCATTCCACCAGGGCGTTGACACACCAGATGTTGGGGTTGAGCAGGATGCCGAAGGCGTTCTTGGCCTCACCGACAGCTTCGAGGGTGCGGCCGATCTCATCGGTGCCGGTGATCTGGATGCGGGTCGGGTTGCCGTGCCCGTCGCGTGCCAGGACGCGGCGTACGCCCGTGGACATGGGGCTCCAGACGCCGTCCAGTCTCAAGTGGCCATGGGCGATCTCACACTCCCCTGAGTTCCGCTCCCAGGCCAGCACGTGGAATCCGGTGTCGGCCGACTCGCTCGCGAAGGAGTAGCCGGCGTACGCGCCGCCCCGTTTCATGATCGTCTTTCCAAAGCCGCCACGCCGGCCCCACGAGCGGTCGCGGAAGCCGAAGTCGTCGACCTCGATGACCTCACCGTCGAGGGTGATCGTGCCCTGGACGTGGCACGGCTGGTCGAGGTGGCCGTGTCCCGTGTGGTGCGGCGAGGTGAGGCCGGTGAAGGTCAGGTCGAGCGCGACGTCTTCGCCGTCGGGATCCTGATAGGTGACCTGGTACGTCGACTGGGGCTCCACGGTCTTGTAGGCAAGGCCGTTCGGCAGGGTGAGGTCGCTCAGCGGCTGGTCCGGCAACGTGAGATGCCAGGATTGGCGCGCATATCGGGCAGTCGGGATCTGGTCCCCGGTCTCGTCCCAGATGAAGACGGCACATGCGGCGACACCCTGGTTGGGGCGGAAGAACGGATAGACCTGTCCGCTGAGTCGACGCCCGGGCACGCTGAACGTGTACCAGGAGGTCTCGGTCCAGAATGGGTCGTCGTCCTTGGGGACGTGGAAGTTGTCATCGGGGTGGTCGCTCATTGCGACTCCTTTCGGGAGAGCCTCAGACTTGGCTGAGGTGGCGCTCGAGGGTGCGCATCGCGCGGAGGCGGGCTGGCCGGTCGAGGTCGATCCGGATCTGTCCGGCCGCCTCCAGCAGGTCGGCCAGGCGCAGGGCCATGACCGCGATCCGGTAGCGGTGCCACATCTTGTAGAACGTCAGGTCGCCGAGGGTGCGGCCGGCTGCCCGCTCGTAGCACTCGATCGCCTGTGCTTCGTCGGGGAACGCCGCGAGGTCCGGGTGGCCGGCCTCACCGGTGACGGACTCGTGGTGGACGAACCAGAAGGCGACCTCGGATTCTGGCGGGGAGAGAGAGGCCAGCTCCCAGTCGAGGATCCCAGTGACGTCGAGACCGGTGTAGAGCAGGTTGATGAACTTGGCGTCGCCCCAGGCGAGACGCACCTCCGATGGCCCTGGGTGGTTGGCGCGCAACCAGCCGCGGGCTCTCTCAAGCACCGGCAGGTCGCGGTCACCGAGCACCCGAGCGGCAAACCGCTCGAACAACACCCGATCGCCACCTATGCCGCGTGGCTGGGCGGCCAACTCCGGGTCGGCCAGCACAGGCAGAAACCCAAGTTCCAAACTAGCCGGGTCGACCCTGTGCACAGCGGCCATCGCCTCGATCGCAGAGCGGTAGACCTGTGTCTGGTCGAATGCAGGCAGATCGGCCAGCCAGCCGCCGATGGTGTAATGCGGGTCCTCCGACGGCACCCGCCCGGGCAGCCGCTCCATGACGAAGAAGGGCCGCCCGAACGGGTTGTCGCCCCCGTTCTCAAGTGCCACGGCGCCGGGCGCGAGTATCCCGGTGCCGCGCAACGCCTCGAGGGTCCGGTAGTGCACGGAGATGTCTGTCTCGAAGAAGAAGTTGCCGCCCGTCGGAGCAAACCGCGCCACGTAGGTGCCCACGCTCGGCCCCTGGTCTCCGGCGAGCACGTCGAAGAGCACGTTCTCGCCGGAATACCCCCCTGCGGGGCTGCGCACGTTGGTGACCCGGCCGCCGGGGGCCAGATCGCCGCCGTCGAGCCAGACCTGCAACCCCTTGGTTAGCAGCTCGGTGTCGCCCCGATGCAAGACGGCCATGGTCACAGGGCCTCGGGACGCAGCTTGTGGAAGCGCGGCATGACCTCGTGCGCAAGCAGACCCATCGACTTCTCCCAGTGGTCCGGGTTGTCGATGTAGTCGTAGCCCAGCGCGAGCACGGTGCCGAAGCCGCCGACCGCGTCGTAGAAGTTGGCCAGCCCCTCGGCCACAGTGTCGGGGGAGCCGATCAGCCAGTTGTGCTTGGCGCAGTACTCCGCGTCGACCTCCGAGTCCGGGACGTTCTGGTCGTGCTTGAGGAACTTCTTGAACCCGAACTCTCCGTAGAGATAAAGCAGGCACTCGTCCTGGAACTTGCCGAGATCTCCCTTGACGCCGTACTCGTAGGCCTCTTCGTCGGTTTCGGCAACGAAAATGTCCTTCGCGATGTGCCAGTCTTTTCGGTCCGGTGTTCGTCCGGCGCGCTTCGCGCCCGCGAGCACCGAGCCCCAGTGGTCCTTGACGTAGTTGAGGCCGATGTTGAGGCTCATCGGGATGAAGCCGCGTTCGCCGGCGAGTTCCAGGGTCGGCGAGGGTGAGCTGAAGCCGGAGACGCCGATGCGTGGGTGCGGGTCCTGGAGGGGGTAGATGTGCCGCTTGTACTTCTCGTACATCGTCTCGATGCCGCGGACGGTCCAGTACTTGCCCTTGTATTCGAAGGGCTCCTTGTCGGTCCAGAGCTTGAGGATGATCTCGAGCGACTCTGCGGTCATCTCCCGGGTCTGGCCGCCGGCTCCGTCCAGGTCGAACATCGACCAGTCTCCCGGGACGCTCGATGCGCCGACTCCGAAGAGCAACCGCCCCTGGGAGAGGTGATCGAGATAGGCCACTCGGGAGGCGAGCTCAGCCGGGTGGTGCATCGGCAGCAGGTGCGCGCCGGCACCCAGCTTGATCTGAGAGGTGCGGGTGAGGGCCTGGGCGATCAACAGGTCTGGCGCGGGGCAGGGCTCGAACGTGGCGGTGAAGTGCTCACCGATCCACGCCTCGCTGTAACCGAGTTCGTCGGCCCACTCGATCATCTGGAGGTCCCACTGGGCAGCCTCATAGGGGTCACGGCCCTCGGGGTGGGCCGGCATCATGAACAATCCAAGTTCCACGATCAATCCTCTCTGGTGTCGGCCTCCACACATCGATGTGATGTGGGTTACGCCGTTGACCAGAAAGTCTGGGGCTGCTCGCCGAGGGGTCCGCGTTCAAAGTCTGCACACCTCCGAACGCTGCGACAGGCTGGTGCGAACTCGCATGCGTGAGCCGCGCTCACCTCGGATCCGTCTCAGTGTTCAGATGTTGCACACACCCTTCGCTGAGGTCCGGGTCACACTGGAACTCGACCGTGTGGAGGTGATCGTTCGATGGACGTCAACGTGATTGCGCAGTCCTGGCGACGCTCGGAGCTCAGCGGAGTTGATCCCACACGCCTCGACCCGCCTCAGGTGGACGTGAACACCGACACCGTTCTGGTGCGAACCGTCAGGGAGGTCCTCTCGCCGACGCTGCACCACCTCGCTGATTCCGGCATGACGGTCGGCCTCACCGATGCCGACGGGAGGGTCGTCTGGCGGTGGGCGGAGAACAATCACATCCTGGGTTTGATGGACGAGTCCCGGGTGGCGGTCGGGTTCGACTTCTCCGAGGAGAACGTGGGCACCAACGGCGCCGGCACTGTCCTTGAATCAGGCATGCCGGTGATGATCGGCGGCGGCGAGCACTACGTCGAGGAGTTGAAGCGCTTCGCCTGCTTCGCGGCGCCGGTGGTCCACCCTGTGACGGGTCACCGCATGGGTGTCCTGTCGCTCTCCTGTGAGGCGGGCAGAGAGACGCCGCTGATGCGCGCAATGGTGTTGCAGTACGCAGCCCACATCGGCCAGGCCCTGCTGGCGACGCAGACCGAGTCACGGAAGCTGCTGCTCGACCAGTTCGCGGACGCCGCCCGAGTCCGACGTACGCCGGTGATCGCGGTGAGCCCCGACGTCCTGATCTGCGATCGCAAGGCTGCGCGCCTGCAGCTGGACCACCAGACGCTCTGGGACCACGTCCGGGACTTCACCTCGGAGGGCGACATCGTGGTACCGACGTCTGACGGCATCGTGGCCCGCGTCGAACCGATGCTCATCCAGGGACAGATGATCGGGTCGATCATCGTGCTGCGCAGCGAGCCCGGAGTGCGTCCGGCCAGCAACCGGGATGCGGTCGGCACTACGCACCAAGATGTCAGCTGGAGTGGGCTGACCCAACGGATCACCGCGACGCTGGGCAGCGCCGGCCGCTTCCTGCTGTGGGGCGAGCCGTCGACCGGCAAGACCACGATGTTGCGTGAGGTGCTCGACCTCGACGGCGGAGATGTCTTCGACCTGGATTCGTCGACAGGCTCCTCGGCGGAGCAGGTCCGCCGCTTGCGCGGAGCCCTCCAGAGACGACCGCGTCGATTGGGGCTGCTGCACATCGACCGGATCAGCCGACATGTCGCCGGAGAGGTCGCCGAAGTGTTGGCGCAAGCCGCGGAGCGCGGCGTCCTGCTCGGTGCGACATCCGCGATCCACCCGAGGTCGGAGGTCGCCGACAGCGCGATCGCAGCGCACTTCGACGGTGTCGCGGTCGAGATCCTCCCGCTGCGGGAACGGCGCGACGAGCTGGCTGGCGACATCTCTGCCATCTCAGGGGCTCTGTTCGCCGACCGTGCTCGTCCCTTCAGCGAAGACGCCCTCCGTGCCCTGCGCCAGGGTGTGTGGGCCGACAACTACCACCAGCTCCACCGGCTAGTCACGACGCTGGCCCGACCCGTCGACGAGTCCGACATCCCGGTCGGGTTGAGCGAGCTCCCTGCTGAGTTCCAGGGCCATGGCCGGGTGCTCACACCCATCGAGACCGCTGAAGCGGCCGCAATTGCGCGCGTCCTGCGCAATGCCGGAGGCAACAAGAAGCGGGCCGCAGAGTTGCTCGGAATCTCCCGAGGGTCCCTCTACGCCAAGATCCGGCGCTACCGCATCTCCGACGAATCCCTATGAATGTGAGTGATCATGCAGCATCGCAGACTCGGCGACAGCGGACTCTCCGTCAGTCGCCTCTCCTACGGCAACTGGCTCAACAGCACGACGAGCGAGGACCTCGACAACGAGAAGGCGTGCGTTCTTGCGGCCTTGGAAGCGGGGATCACGACCTTCGACACCGCTGATGCCTATGGCCGGGGCACGGCCGAGACGACGCTGGGACACGTGATCGCCCACCAGCCCCGCGAGTCGTTGGTGCTGATGACCAAGTGCTACTTCCCGATGGGTGAAGGCCCGAATGACTCCGGGCTGGGACGCAAACACATCCACGAGTCCTTGCACGGTTCGTTGCGCCGACTCGGCACCGACTACGTCGACGTCTACCAGGCGCACCGGTTCGACGCGACGGTTCCACTCGAGGAGACGATGGTTGCCTTCGCCGACCTGGTCCGTCAGGGGAAGGTGCTCTACATCGGGACGTCGGAGTGGACCGCGGAACAGATCGTTCGCGGTCAGCGCCTGGCACAGGAATTGCGGGTCCCGTTGATCTCCAACCAGGCCCAGTATTCGCTCCTGTGGCGGGTCCCCGAGGCACAGGTCATGCCGACCAGCATGCGGGAGGGGCTTGGCACGATCGTCTGGTCGCCGCTTGCCCAGGGAGTCCTGACTGGCAAGTACCAGCGGTCTGCCCCTCCACCCCCCGGCTCACGTGCCACCAACACCCAGGCCACGGACGGCCGAGGCGGCAAGTTCTTCCGTGACTTCCTGCACGACGACGTACTCGCCCGGGTCGCGGATCTCTCGCAGGTCGCCGACGAGCTCGGCTGCTCCATGGCGTCGCTCGCGCTCGCCTGGGTGCTGCGCAACGACGCGGTGTCCACCGCGATCATCGGGGCGTCGCGACCGACCCAGGTGGCGCAGAACGTAGCGGCCCTCGACGTCGAGATCAGCGACGACATGATGGAGCGGATGGACAAGATCCTGGGCGAGGTGGCGGTCACCGCGAGCACCTACGACCAGACTCCCCATCTCTGAGAACGGAATCGGCGGCCGGATCCCAGGGATCCAGCCGCCGATTCGCGGTGTCGAGGTCAGTCCACGGAGAGATGCGCTCCGAAGGTGTCGACCATGCCGCCGTCCACCGGCAGGGTCGCTGCGTGGATGTAGTCCGCATCGTCGCTGACCAGGAACGCAGCAGCCGCTGCGATGTCCTCCGGCTTCCCGAGTCGCTTGCCCGGATAGCTGGCCAGGGTGGCCTTGCTCTCCTCGGTCCTGGAGAAGTCGGCGACCATCGGGGTGTCGATCAGACCGGGCGCGATCGCGTTCACCCGGACGCCCTGGTGGCCGTACCCGGCGGCCAGTTGACGCGTGAATCCGACAACGGCGTGCTTGGTGGACGTGTACGCCGCCCCGCCGCCCCCACCGCGCAGGCCTGCGCCGGAGGCGATGTTGACGATCGCTCCGCCACCTCCCTTGATCATGACGGGAAGCACAGCGTTGGACACGAGGTAGAGGCTGGTCAGGTTGGCAGCGAGCACGCCGTCCCACTCCTCGCGCGTGGTCTCCAGCACCTGCTTGAACCCGTCGAACCGACCAGCCGTATTGCTCAGGATGTTCACGGCCCCGAACTCACTGACCGCCTCGGCGACCATGTTCTGGACCGAGGACTCGTCGGTGACATCAACCTTCACGGCGTGGGAACGTCCGCCGGCCGTCCGTATCTGCTCGGCAACCTCCTCCGCCTTGACCGCGTCGAGGTCGGCGACCACGACGGCGGCGTCCTCTTCGGCGAACCGCAGCGCCTGTGCCTTGCCCAGTCCGGATCCTCCGCCGGTGACGATTGCCACTCGATCTTGAAGTCGTCCCATCGTTCCTCCTCGAACTCTGATGTCGCACGTCGATCGCGACGCGCCTCGCACTCGAGTCTGGGTGTTCCCGGGTCATCCATTGCGTTCAAGATCTGCACACGCAGCGCTCTTCTGATGCACAAGATCGTGGGCCCGAGATGCCCCGAGAAGCGCTCCTAGACCGGCAGCAGGAATGCTCCCCCGTCGGTGCGCAGGATCTGGCCGGTCATCATGTCCGACTCGTCGGAAGCGAGGTGGATCAGCGCCTTGCCGTGGTCGTCAGGCGTCGCGGCCCGCTTGATCAGGTGCAACTGCTCGACGAACTGGTCCATCTTGCCGTCAGGGTAGTGGTCCAGCGTGGCCCGGGTGTTGGTCACGCCGGGGCCGATGCAGTTCACGTTGACGTTGTGCACGGCCAGCTCGCGCGCGAAGGCGACAGTGAGCCCCTGCACGGCCAGCTTGGTGAGCCCGTAGACGTTCCCGGAGAGAGCACCGGCCGTCGACGACTGGTTGATGATCTTGCCCTTGCCCTGAGCGGTCATCGCCGGGATCACGGCCTGGGTGGTGAGCAGCATGCTGGTCACGTTGACCTTCATGAACTTCTCCCAGTAGTCCACAGGAAGCTCGCTCATCGAGTAGTGGATATAGCCGGCGTAGAGGACCGCGTTGTTCACCAGCACGTCGGCGAGCACCACCTTGGCGCCCTCCGCGACCAGCATCTCGGCGTACCGCTTGCCGATGCCTTGGGCGCTGCCCGTCCCGGTGCGGATCTGTCCGGCCAGGCGGAGACCGCGTTCGAGGTCCCCGCTCCAGACAGACCCGATCAGCCCGTAGTCGTTGTTGTTGGCGCGGCGCACCGCTTCGTCCTCGGTCTTGAACGTCTGGACGACGACTACCGGCCCCAAAATCTCTTCCTTGGCGATGCGCATCTCGTCGGTGACGTTGCTGAAGATCGTCGGCTCGAGGAAGTAGCCCTTGCCTGAGCCTTCGGGCACCTTGCCGCCATGGACCAACGTGGCACCCTCTTCGACACCGGAGGCGATGAACCCCTGCACCCTCTCCCACTGCGCCTTCCTGACCGGCGTGGCGCATCACCAGTCCGGCGTCGCCGGCCAAGGCCTGGTCGAGATCAGCGTCCCCGCCACCGGCCTGAGGCCACCCGCCCCCTGGAGCCCGACACTCTGTTCACACGTGCGTCTTTGTCCTGGTGGATTGACGCCAGGCGGCCGTTGTCCACGAACTAGACCCGATCGGTCGGTCCGGGTCGATCGATTGACAGGGAAGGGCATCTGCATGAATACCGTTGCCACCGACCCGGCGAACCTGGTCGTCGAGAGACGGCGATCACGAGGCTCGCTGGAGCGGATACGTGATCACGCTCGCCGCGGTCGACGACAGGGCGCCAATCGTTCTGATGTCGGAAGCTACGGCAGTTGGCACCTCTCTTGCGGTGGCTGAGCGTGACCGCGGTCGTCGTACCGGTGAACTGCCGTACTTTCCGACACCGCCCAACGCCGTCGGGCGGAACCTGGACGCTCCACGCCACGTCTCACTGAGCATGAGGTGGATCCGCGTCCTCGCCGTGGTCGCGTCAATGACCGGATGCACCGGCGAGTCCACGAATGGCGACTCACCCGACGGTGACTGCACCAGTCACTACGCCCTGGTCGCCAATGCCCCGACCCGAGCCGCGTTGGAGCAGAAGCTGCTGCGCCAACATCCGAGCGTGAAGTCACTGAAGGTGCTCGACGAGGACACCGCCGACGAGAAGATCACCGTCAACCTGATCAATGCCCGCGAGCGCCTGGTGGCGTCGCTGGACGCATGGCGCAAGGACGACGGGACGTGGACCGCCCAGCGGTGGTCGCAGTGCATTGATTGAGCAGACTCTCGCCGGTGCTACACGTAGCACCGGCGAGGTTCGGTTCGTGAGCGGCGGGGCGGTCGGAGGTCGGGCAGGGCGCGGACGGCGATGTCCAGGAGTCGTGCGGCTGCTCGGTCTGATGGACCAGGTGGTCCATCAGACCGAGCGCGGCCAGGTCGACCCGCCGTACGGGCCGTCTGGCGTTGGCGTTTGTGAGCGGTGGAACGGATGCCTGTGCCAAGGTGCGGAGACCGGGGTCCATGGAGCGCCGAGGTCGCCGTCTCCCGTATCGCGGGCGTCGACGACCTACCCAGCGAGATCGCTGGGCTCACTCGTGCAACGTCTCCGGGGCGCGTTGGTCGCGCCGAAGCGGATGGTCGTCCGGGATCTCGACAATGACGATCCGTACGTCGTCCGGATCCGCCACCCACAGCTCGACCAGCCCCCACGGCTCGAGTCTCGGCTCGCGGAGGATCGTCACGCCGGCGTCCACGAGCCGGCGATGCTCTGCGTGGACGTCGCGCACCTGGATCCACAGCACCATTCCTCCGCCGTACGGTTCCGACGCCTGGCCGCTGACCTCGAGCAGTCCGTTGCCCAGGTAGAAGACCAGACCAGGCGCTGCCGGGTCGCCGAACTGCCGGTGGATCGCGAGACCCAGCGTGTCCCGGTAGAACCGCTGACTGCGCTCCGGGTCCGAGGGATGCAGAAGGACTCGACTGCTGAGAACATCCATGCAGCCATCCTCCCCTTGACCCTCCTGAGCGGACTCCCCGGGCTTGCCTTCCCTTGCGGGAGGAGTGGCCGGGGCTGCCTAGTCGAGATCGGGCTGCCAGGACACGCCGTTGATGTGGCCGCCGCCGTCCGCGAACAACGTGTTGCCGGTGACGTAGCGGCAGTCCTCACTGGCCAGGAACAGCGCGACGGGCGCGATGTCGGCGTACGCGTCGCCGACGCGGCCCATCGGGTTGGCGCGGTCGGCGGTGCGCTCCAGCTCGGGGTGCTCACCCATCACCCGGCGGAACGCGGCGCTCTTCGCGCCGGGCGCGATGGCGTTGACCACCACGCCGGTCGGCGCCCACTCACGGGCAGCAGTGCGGGTCAGGGTGCGCAGCGCCTCCTTGGCGGCGTTGTACTCCAGCGTGCCCATGTGGGCGTTGACGCCGTTCAGGCTGACCATGTTGACCACCCGCCCCCACCCGCGATCCTTCATGTGCGGGAAGGCAGCACGCATCGCCCAGAACGGACCGTAGAAGCCCATCGCGAAACCGTTGTCGAGCATCTCATCGGTCTTGGCCTCCACCCGCCCGACGTTGCCGCGACCCCACGCGTTGTTGACCAGGATGTCGATGCTCCCCCAGCTGTCCACGGCGGTGGCGACCATGGCCTCGACCTGCTCGCGGTCGTTGACGTCGACCCGCACGAACCGGCCGCCGATCTGCTCCGCCGTTGCTTGGCCCGACTCCTCGTTGATCTCTGCGACCAGAACCCGGGCGCCCTCCTCGGCGAAACGTCGGGCGACCTCGCGGCCGATCCCGTCGCCGGCGCCGGTGACGACCGCGACGCGGCCCTCCAACCGGCCGGTCATCGGCCACCCGCCGTCGTCATCGCGTGTCTCGTCATGTCGGCGACGGTAGGCACGGCCGCGAGCCGCATGACGGTTCCTTCCGCTGAGTGGGACGCGGGCCGCAGAGCCGTCGTCCCGACTGGCCATGGTGTGTTCCCCAACACACCGCGCGGGTGAACTCGGAGCACCGGCCATCGACGGAGGAACAATGACGGCGAACATCTCGGCTCACGTGCGATGGACGGGTCTGCTCGCAGCGACCCTGCTGGTCACCGCCGGCTGCGCGGACACCAGCAAGGACCAGGGTGCCGACGGCACGGCGTCCGACATCGACTACTCGACGCGGGTGATGAACCTCGAGCAGCCCTCGGGCGATCCGGTCCAGGGCGGCACCCTGCGCGTCTCGGAGTATTCCGAGGCCCGATCGTTCGACCCGACCACGCAGTACCCCACCGGCTCCACGGGCGGAAACATCCTGGCCGCCCTCTATGACACGTTGATCCGCTACGACGCGGAGTCGCAGACCTTCGTCCCGCAGCTGGCCGATTCCCTCACGAGCGACGACAACACGGGGTGGACCCTCACACTGCGCCAGGGCGTGACGTTCAGCGACGGCACCCCGCTCGACGCCGACGCAGTCGTCGCCAGCATGAAGCGCTACATGAACAGCTACGGCCTGAACGCCGTGCTGCTCAAGAAGGAGGTGGCCTCCATCGACCCCGTCGACGACCTGACGGTCACGATCACCCTGCGCAACCCCTGGGGCACCTTCCCCGACACGCTCACCAACGGCTTCGGCATGATCCTGGCGCCAGCGGCGTACGCCGACCCGGACCCGGCCAAGTTCAAGCCGATCGGCGCCGGACCCTTCACGTTCGAGAGCTATGCCCCGGCCGAGAAGACCGTCGTGGTCGCCAACAAGGACTACTTCGACGGACGACCCAACCTCGACAAGATCGAGTTCGTGGTGCTCGGCTCCGACGCCACCGCCTACGACTCCTTCAAGTCCGACGGCGTCGATGTGGCGTTCGTCCGTGGCACCGAGGTCGTCGACGACGTCATCACGGACAAGGTTGCCGGCATCGTGAGCCACGCCGGCCTGGCCAACAACCTCTGGATCAACACCCGCGAGGGTCGCCCCGGCGAGGACCCACGGGTGCGCAAGGCGATCGCCCTCGCGTTCGACCCCGAGATCTACCTCCAGCGCACCGCCAACGGCGCCGGCAACCCGAGCAAGCTGCTCCTCGGCCCGGACTCGGTCTGGTCCCCCGGCGTCGACCCGATGCCGACCGACCCCGACGCGGCCAAGAAGCTCGTCGAGGAGGCCAAGGCCGACGGGTTCGACGGCAAGGTGAGCGTCATCGCCCGCACCGAGCAGACCTCGCAGGCCGGCGCCGTCGCCATCCAGGCCATGCTCGAGGCCGTCGGCTTCGAGGTGACGCTCGACCTGGTCCAGAACATCGCGGACCAGACCCAGAAGATCCAGATCGACCAGGACTTCGACATCGCCACCTCCTCCACCGCCCTGCACGACCAGAACATCTTCGGCCGCCTCTCCTCGGCTCTGGGCAAGGGCTCCCCGAGCAACGTCACCGGCTACGACAGCCCCGAGATGGAGTCCCTGCTCAAGGAGCTGCAGGCCAAGGAGACCCCCACCGAGGCCAAGGAGGTGCTGACCAAGATCGAGGCACTGTGGGCCGAGGACAGCCCTGGCGTGGCGGTGAACTCCGGCGCGATGGTGAACATCTGGCAGGACGACGTCCACGGGATCCAGGGCAACGGCGAGGCCTCCCTCCTCTTCGACGACGCCTGGATCGCCAAGTGACACTGGCCACCGAGGCACAGCTCGAGCTGGAGCGGCTCGCGCTCGACATCCTGGCCACACCCGAGCTCGGCGCTGCACGGAGTCGTGTCGCCGAGCTGTATCGGAACGACGCCAACTACGGGTCGCATCCGGCGGGCGTGGCCAGCCTCGAGGCCGCCGCGGCCTCGATCACCACGGCCGGCGTACAGCACGCGCTCGTCGCGGACCCGTCCCGCCCGGCGTTCCTGTGGTCCGCGAACGCGGCACACAGCTGGCACGGGATCGACATGCCGAACTCCGGGTACGGGATCGACAACCCCGACAACGTGCACCGACGCGCCGCGGTGGACGGCAGGTCGACGTACGTCGTCCGCGGGCGGGTGCCCGAGGTGCCGGCGGCGCAGTTCTCGTTCATCTGCTACGCCTCCCCCGAGGCGGACGGGGCGGTGACCCGCGAAGGCGCAGCCATCGATGCGGTGCTGCTCTCCACGCAGCTGGAGCTCGACGCGGACCGCCGCTTGGAGATCACGGTCGGGCCGGACTCGGTCGACGCGCGGCCGCACCTGCGAACGACGACGTCCGGAAGGGGTGGCTGGTTGTTGGTCCGCGATGCCCTCACCGATTGGGAGACCCAGGACCCGCTGTGGATCGAGATTGAGCGAATCGGTGGTCCCCCGGCCGGGCCCGCTCCGACGTTCGCCGAGCTGGTCGACCTCGCCGTGGCCAGGGCGGAGACGTTGGGCCACTACTGGCTCGACTACAACAACGAGCTGATCCACGTCCGGGCGCTCAACACCCTCAACCAGCCGAAGCCGCGACCGTTCGGGGCCTCGGTGGCCGGGCGCTTCGAGCTCGCCGAGGACGAGGGACTGCTGGTGGTCCTTGACCCGTGCGGGGCCGACTACGTCGGCTTCGAGGCCACCGACCCGTGGGGCGTCACCCGCCCCAGCGTCGCGGCCACCGGTGGTCTGAACAACCGGCAGGTGAGGCCCAACGAGGACGGCACGTTCAGCTATCTGCTCGCCGCGACCGACCCCGGCGTCCACAACTGGCTCAGCACCAGCGGGCTCTCGGCCGGGATGATCACCGCTCGCTGGCAGGGTGGCGAGATGACCGAGGACGCCGAGCCGGTGGTCGACGTACGTGTGGTCCCGCTGGACCAGGCCGCCTCGCTGTTCCCCTCGTCGCACCGCATGTCGGCGGCCGAGCGGCAGCAGCAGCTCGACCGACGTGCGGCCAGCTTCGCGCGACGCCTGCGCTGAGCTTGAACGGTCAGGCCAGGCCGTCAGGCCAGACGGTCAGGCCAGTCGGTCAGGCCAGTCGGTCAGGCCAGTCGGGTCGGGAACCCTCCGGTCGCGATGGGACCCCAGGTGGTGGGCGTGACGCGCAGCAGTGACTTGCCCTGGTCGATCATCGCCTGGCGGTATTCGTCCCAGTCGGAGTGCTCGCCGGAGATGTTGCGGAAGTATTCGACGAAGGCATCCAGGGCTGCCTCGCCCTCGGTGGCGTCGAGGACCTCGCAGGTTCCGGAGACCTGCACCCAGGCGCCGTTCCAGTCGTCGGAGACCACCACGACCGTGACGTCGGGGCGCCGTCGCGCATTGCGGGTCTTGGCCCGCTCCGGATAGCTGGCGATCACCAGCCGACCCGAGTCGTCGACGCCGCCGGAGACCGGCGAGGCCTGCGGGCCGCCGTCGGCTCGCTGGGTGATCAGGAGCATGTGGTGACGCGGGCGGACGAACTCGAGCAGCCCGTCGAGGTCGACGTTCGTGTTGGTCGCGATCGTGCGTGCCATGGTCGCTCCGTTCGGAGAGGGATGGGCCTTCGAGCCTATCGGCGGTTCAGGATTCGGCCATCGCGAGCGCCACCAGGATCCGTTCTCCACAGGTGGGTGATCGACCCTTGACGGGCGTTTGCCGGGGACTAAAATTGAACACAATCACGAGAACAGGCAGACGACGGATGGAGGGCCGGTGGTGAACGGATGAATCGCCTCGACACCGACGCCCTGCGCGCGCTGGTCGATGACCTCGCACTCACCCAACCACCAGCCACCGACACCGAGTTGATCGATCAGGTCGAGGCCCTCGAGCGGGTGAAGTCCGCGGCCTGCGCACTGCAGGCCACCCTCACCGCCGGCCTGGCCACGCTGCGCCCGACCAGCACCGGAAAGCCACAGGCCTCCGTGTCCAACGAGATCGCCCTGGCCCGTCGCGAGTCACCGCACGTCGGTCAGCGCAAGACCACGCTCGCCCTGGCCCTGGCCCACGACCTGCCCACCACCCACCTGGCCCTGGCCCGTGGCGACCTCAACGAGAACCGCGCCCAGATCATCGCCGACGAGACCGCCCAGCTGAGCCACGACGACCGACTCAAGGCCGACGCCGAGATCACCAAAGTGCTCGACGGCCTCGGCGACAAGGCCCTGACCAACAAGATCCGACGCATCGTCCTCATGCTCGACGAGGACGCCGCCCTCAAACGACGTCGCAAGGCCATGGCCAACCGCCATCTGACCGGCCGCGACCTCGGCGACGGCACCGCGAAGATCACCGCGATCGTCCCCGACATCATGCTCCCCACGATCATGGGCTCCCTCGACAAGGCCGCCGCCAGCTGCCGCGCCGCCGGCGACGAACGCACCCGCGCCCAGCTCACCGTCGACATCGCCGCGGCCCGCCTCGCCGGTCTGACCGACGCTGACGCCGCCAACGGCAAGTCTCAACCACCAGTCGCCGTCCAGCTCCTGGTCTCGGCCGAGACCCTGCTCGGCGACGACTCGACACCCGGCCACCTGGCCGGCCACGGCCCCATCCCCGCCTCGGTCGCCCGACACCTGGTGGCGACCTGCGAGGCGACCAGGTCGACGCTGCGCCGCGTCTTCGCGATGCCACAGGACGGCTCCCTGGTCACCATGGAGTCCGCGCAACGGCTCTTCCCGCCCGACCTGCGCGCCTTCATCAAGCTGCGCGACGACACCTGCCGCAACCCCTACTGCAACTCACCGGTCCGCCACGTCGACCACGCGGAACCCGCCTCCCGAGGCGGCCAGACCAGCGTCGGCAACGGGCAAGGCGTGTGCGAATGGTGCAACTACACCAAGGACCACCCCGGTTGGCGCCACCAACCCGGTCCACCCGACCGACCACACGAAGTCACCGTCACCACGCCCACCGGGCACACCTACGTCAGTCGAGAACCGGGCGCGCCGATGCCACCACCACGACGCCCCAGCATGGTCGAGGCCCATTTCCTCGAATGCATGCTCATCGCCTGACCGGGTCCGAGCTAGAACGCCCGCCAGAGGACAGCGACGACACCGCAGACCAGGCATGCCAGTCCGAGCGGCAACAGGGTTGCGACCGTGGTCCACTTCAGCGAGCGGGTTTCGCGCCAGATCGTGAGCATCGTTGTGCTGCAGGGGTTGTGGAGCAGGCAGAAGAGCATCAGGTTGATCGCGGTGAGCAAGGTCCAGCCTCCGACGTCGACCAGCACCGAGCCGGCCTGGGCGTCCGACAGGTTGACCATCACCCCCGCATCGCCGCCGGCCGCGGTGTGGCCGAGTGTGAGGGTGAGCATCAAGATGGTGGGGATCACGATCTCATTGGCGGGGATCGCGACCAGGTAGGCCAGCAGGATGATCCCGTTGAGGCCGAGCGCCCAACCGATCGGCTCCAACCCTGAGACGGCGTACGCCGCCAGGCTGGCACCGCCGACCTCGACGTTGCCGAGCAACCAGATCACCGCACCTGCCGGGGCGGCCATCACCAACGCCCGGCGCAGCACCTTGAGGGTGCGGTCGATCATGCTGGTGTAGATCGTGCGCATCACCTGCGGCGGCCGGTAGGGCGGCAGCTCCAGGGAGTAGACCGAGGTCTCCCCGCGCAGCACCGTGCGCGACAGGAGCCACGAGACCACCAACGTGGTCACGATGCCCAGCACCGCCACCAGCACCACGCTCGCGGCGGCGAGCAGCCCGGCCAGGGCCGGCGGCGCGAGGGAGCCGATGAAGATCGTGCCCATCAGGATCAGCGTCGGCCACCTGCCGTTGCAGACGCTGAAGTTGTTGGTGATCACCGCGATCAGCCGCTCACGGGGGCTGTCGATGATGCGCGTGGCCGTGACGCCGGCGGCGTTGCAGCCGTAGCCCATCATCATCGTCAGCGACTGCTTGCCGTGGGCGCCGGCCCCGGCGAAGAGCCGGTCCAGGTTGAACGCGACCCGGGGCAGGTAGCCGAAGTCCTCCAGCAGCGTGAAGAGCGGGAAGAAGATCGCCATCGGGGGCAGCATCACCGCCACCACCCAGGCCACCCCGAGGTAGACGCCGTCCACCAGCAGGCCGGTCACCCACCACGGGGAGCCGGCCGCCTCGAAGCCGCCGCGCAGCCAGCCGTGGCCGCCCTCGACGAGCAGTTGGTAGAGCAGGTCCGAGGGCACCGCCGCGCCGGCGATGGTGAACCAGAAGACCGCGAAGAACAGCGTCCCCATCACCACGAAGCCCCACACCCGGTGGGTCAGCGCCCGGTCCAGGACCTGGTCGAAGGCCGGACGTGTGGGGCGTTCACCGCTCGACACGCTGCTGCGCGCGATGTGGGCGGCGTCGTCGAAGATCGAGATCACCACGCCGTCGCCGAAGTCCTCCGGCATGGTCCGCCGCAGCCGGGCCGCGGTGTCGAGCAGGGCGTCGCGACTCATGAGGCCAGCCGTCCGGTCTGCTGGCGGGCCAGCTCGCCGAGGGTGCCGTCGAGGACGGCGCGCTCGATGCCCGGGTCGCCCTCGAGCAGCCGCAGCGCCACCCACCGCACGTTGGCGATGCCCGGGAACTCCTCGCTCAACCGGTCGACGAGCTCGTCGATCGCCTCGGTGACCGCCGGGTCGAACCGCTGCTTGCGCAGGCCTCGCCCGCCACCGTGCGAGGACGCCGACTCCGCGACCGCCGCGAGCAGCTCCGGCAGACCGTCGCCGCGCCGGGCCACCATCGGCACCACCGGCACCCCGAGCGCTCGGGTCAGGTGTCGTACGTCGACCGTCACGCCGTGCCGTCGGGCCTCGTCCATCAGGTTGAGCGCGACCACGACCCGGTCGGTGATCTGCAGGATCTGCAGCACCAGGTTGAGGTTGCGCTCCAGCCGAGTCGCGTCGACCACGACCACGGTCACGTCCGGGTCACCGAAGAGCAGGAAGTCGCGGGAGACCTCCTCGTCGTGACTGGTCGAGAGCAACGAGTAGGCGCCGGGCAGGTCGACCACCTTGAAGCTCCGGTCACCGAAGCCGTAGGCACCCTCGGCCCGCGAGACCGTCGTACCGGGCCAGTTGCCGACGTGCTGCCGCATCCCGGTCAACGCGTTGAACACCGTGCTCTTGCCGGTGTTGGGGTTGCCGGCCAGCGCGACCACCACATCGGCGTCGCCCGCGGCCACGCCGAACTTCTGCAGGTTCGCGACGCCGTGCAGGGCGCAGCTGCCACAGGCCGGGCCGGGAGGACCGGCCGGGCCGGGCGAGCGACCCGGCATCGGCAGGG
>NZ_BCRJ01000081.1 GCF_001552535.1 Nocardioides jensenii JCM 1364 = NBRC 14755
GTAGGCCCGCGGGTCCCCCAACGGGCTGGCCATCTCGGCGGTCACCTCGACGCCGGGCAGCACCCCGAGGTCCATCAGCCGCCGGCGCTCCGCACCGCGGGCGTCCAGGCCGGTCACCATCGCCCGGCCCGAGCGCGGCAGCTCGTCGAGGGTCATGACCGCGCCCTCGGCACGCCGCGGTGGCCGACGGCCGCTCGGGCGTGCTCCATGCCGTGCTCGGTCAGGGTCAGCCAGCCGTCGCCGTCGACCCGGACGAGACCGTGCTCGTAGAGGGCGCGCACCGTGTCCTCGGCGGCGGCGTTGGTGGTGCCGACACGGACCGCGATCGTCGCCACCCCGGACGGCTCGCGTCCGTCGGTGACGGTGAAGACCGCCCTCAGGAAGTCGACGTACTTGTGCTTCTCCTCGGGGTCACAGCAGCTCGCCGTGACCTGCGTGCTCGTTGTGATCGTCATGTCGTGACCCTAGAGAGATCCACGTCACACTCTTGTCGCAATCTGAGACGTCAGCAGGAGGGCGATACCGCCGATCAGCACCGCCGTCGCCAGGGCCAGCATCACCGGCGCGAGCCGGTTGCTGAGCCGGAGCCTGCCGGCCAGACACGTGGGCACCATCTCGGGGGTGACGTGGCCTGCTGCCGCATTGCGCAGCAGCAGGCTCGTCACGAGCAATGCACCCACGACCACCAGGAGCAGTCCGCTGTCCATTGCCCCGGCCCCTCAGTAGATGTTCGAGGGCCGGACCATGCCCTCGGCCAGGTCGCCGAAGCCGGGCGCCATGATCGCCCCGGGGTTGCCGAAGACTTCCTCGACGACAGCGGTCTCGGTCGTGATCAGCAGCGCGGCGATCGAGGCGGCGCTCTCCAGCGCGGCCCGGGTCACCTTGAACGGGTCGATGACACCGTCTACGAACATGTCGACGTACTCACCCGACAGCGCGTTGAACCCGTGCGCGGGCGGCAACGTGGCCACCTTCTCGACCACCTCGTCGCCGTCGTAGCCGGCGTTGATCGAGATCCAGCGCAGCGGCTCGGCCAGGGCTCGACGTACGACCTCACGGCCGACCGCGTCGTCGCCGGTCAGCTCCACCCGCGACACCGCGTCCTGGGCGTGCACGAGCGCGGCGCCTCCGCCGGCCACGACCCCTTCCTCGAGCGCGGCCCGGGTCGCGGACAGGGCGTCGTCGACGCGCAGCATCCGCTCCCTGAGCTCGACGCTGGTGGCGCCACCGACCTTGATCACCGCGACCGTGCCGGCCAGGCGGGCCAGCCTCAGCTGCAGGCTGTCCTGGTCGGCGTCGAGCCGGGCCCGCTCGAACTGGGTCTCCAGCTGCTTGATCCGGGCATCGAGCAGCTCCTTCTCGCCGTGTCCACCGACCATGGTGGTGTCGCTCTCGGTGATCGTGATCCGGTCACAGGAGCCGAGATGCGCGGCGGTGACCTCGCTCAGCTCGAGCCCGGTGTCCTTGGCGATCACCTGACCGCCCAGCGCCACCGCGAGGTCCTGCAGCTCGGCGACGCGGCGGTGCCCGAAACCGGGAGCGCGGACGACGACCGACTGCATGGTGTTGTGCATGTTGCCGCCGACCAGCAGCTGCAGCGCCGGCCCGTCGACGTCCTCGGCGAGGACCACCAAAGGCCGCTCGGCGCGCTTGGCGAGCTCGAGGGTCGGCATGATGTCCTGCACCTGGCTGATCTTCTTGTTGGTCAGCAGGATCACCGGGTTCGCGTAGACCGTCTCCATCTTCTCCTGGTCGGTGACCATGTAGCCGGAGATGTAGCCGTGGTCGAACTCGATGCCGTCGACCACGTCGACGGAGAGGCCCAGGGACTCGGACTCCTCGGTGGTGACGATGCCGTTGCGACCCACCCGAGCCACGGCCTCGGCGATGACCACACCGATCGACTCGTCGTCGCTGGCGGCCAGGGTGGCGATCCGCTCGAGGTCCTCCTGACCGGAGACGTCGACGGCCATCTCGGCCAGGGTCTCGATCAGGATCGGGATGGTGCGCTCGATGCCACGACGGACCCGCATCGGGTTGGCGCCGTTGGTGACCGCGGCCATGCCCTCGCGGACCATCGCCTGGGCCAGCACGGTCGCGGTCGTCGTACCGTCGCCGACCACGCCGTTGGTCTTCATCGCGACTTCCTTGACCAGCTGGGCGCCCATGTTGGCGAACGGCTCCCGCAGCTGGATCTCCTTGGCGATGGTCACCCCGTCGTTGGTGATGGTGGGCGGGCCGGTGAGCTTCTCCAGGACCGCGTTGCGCCCCTTCGGGCCCAGCGTCACCTTCACCGCATCGGCCAGTGCGTTCACACCGGACTCGAGCAGTCGTCGTGCGTCTTCGTTGAACCGCAGTTCCTTAGCCATGTCGAACAACCCTTCACGTTGAGATTTGGTTCGGTCTGTTGATGGGTGAATCGGGTGGAGCGGTGGAGCGATGGAGCGATGGAGCGGTCAGGGGACGAGAATCGCCCGGCCCCGGACCCGTCCCTGGTCGAGATCGTCGAGTGCCTGCTGGAAGTCCGCGAGCGGGTACGTCGTGGTGTGCAGGCGTACGTCGCCCCGGGCCGCGAGCACCATCAGCTCGGCCAGGTCGTTGTAGGAGCCGACGAGGTTGCCGATGAAGTTGATCTCGGTGGAGATCACGTCGATCGTCGGGACGTCGATGTTCTCGCCGTAGCCCACGACGAAGTAGTTGCCGGCCCGACGCAGCATCGCGACGCCCTCGGCGGTCGCGCCGCCCTCGCCGACGAAGTCGACGACCGCCTCGGCACCATTGCCGCCGGTGAGCTCAAGCACCTTGTCCACGTGACCGCCGTCGGCCAGGACCACGTGGTCGGCACCGATCTCGCTGGCCAGGTCGAGGGCGGCCTGATTGCGGTCCACGACGACGATGGTCGCCGCCGAGATCGCCTTCATCACCTGGATTCCGATGTGGCCCAGGCCGCCGGCGCCGATCATCACGCACACGTCCCCCGGCCTGGTCGCGGCCGCTGCCTTCGCGACCGCGTGGTACGCCGTCAGTCCGGCATCGGCCAGCGCCGCGACGTCGGCCGGCTCGAGTGAGTCGTCGATCTTCACGACGCTGCGCGCGTTGGTGAGCAGGAACTCGGCGTACCCGCCGTTGGTGTCGATGCCCGGGAACTGGCTGTTCTCGCAGTGCACGTCGTCACCGAACCGACAGGCCCGGCACAGGCCGCAGGTCATCAACGGGTGCAGGATCACCTTGTCCCCCACGGCCACGTTGGTGACCGCGTCGCCGACGGCGTGCACCCAACCGGCGTTCTCATGGCCGATCGTGTAGGGCAGCTCGACGCCCGACTTGGCCTCCCACTGCCCCTCGAGGACGTGGAGGTCTGTGCGGCAGACCCCCGCGCCACCGATCTTCACGACCACGTCGAAGGGCCCGGTGACCTCGGGGTCCGGCACCTCCGTCAGCTGCATCTTGGTGTGGTAGCCGACCACCTGCACTGCCTTCATGACGCGCTCCTTGCTGTGAGCCTGCTGCTGGTTCCGCTGCTGCTGGTTCCTCGGGTGTTGGTGATGCGGGTGGTCAGGTCGTCCTCGTCCGCGTAACGGGTGCCCAGGAGCCCCCGGCAGAAATGGGAGTTGCCCTCGATCGAGATCCGCACCGACTTCGCGAAGCGCAGCCGCAACGGCACCTCGTCCGGAGGCACCGGGACGTCGTGCTCGTCGACGAACACCCGCGCGTGCGGGCCGATGCCCAGGCCGATCGCCGTACGCCGGCGCAGCAACGCGTCCTTGATGTGCCCCCCCGGCAGGTTGTTGAGCCGCAGCCGGTAGACATCGGCGACAGTGAGCCCGGAGTTCTTGAGCCGCTCCTCGATGCAGCGCTCCATCGCCGCTGTGTGCGCCTTGACCTGGAAGGTCCGTCGCAGCTCGTCGAGGCTGTCCTCGGCCTCGCCCCCGAACGTGCCGCGATAGCCCGCGTCGGCCGCCAGCCCGGCGTTGATCTTGTCCGAGTCGTGATGGTCGTCGAGGAAGACCCGGACCTGACCGACGTCCTCAATGCGGCGCACCGCGTCGAGGGCGTCGGAGGTCATCAGATAGGCGAAGTTGGGTGAGCAGAACGACGTGGGCAGCCGCACGTGCACGGTGACGCCGACGTCGTCGATGTCGACCGACCGCACGAATCCCAGGTCGGTGATGGGCTCGTCGAGCTCCGGGTCGAGGACCGTCGAGAGCGCCTCCATCACCTCCGCCTCGAGAGACATGGCCACGATGGTCATGACGCCACTGCCTGCTTCGCGCCGGGAGCGACCTCCGTGTCGGCGTCGCCCGCCGAGGTCGGCAGCCGCAGGTGCTCGGGCACCTCGATGTCATAGAGCGCAGCGGCGTTGAGGCCGAGGATCTTCTTCTTCTGGTCGGTGGTGATCGGCGCGTAGTCGGTCAGGTCCTCGGGGATCTGGAAGTCCACGAACTTCTCGATCAGCCACTTCGGGGTCCACAGCGCGTAGTCGCTGGAGAAGGTCATCTTGTCCTCCCCCACCCAGTAGAGGAGCTCGCCGATCACCTCGGCGAAGTAGCGCGGCCTGGTGTGGATGAACGGCATCACGACCGACAGGCCGGCGTACACGTTGGACTCCTGGGTGGCGATCCAGCAGAAGTCCTCCAGCCGCGGGAGGCCGCAGTGCTCCACGATGAAGTTGAGGTCGAGGTAGTCCGAGGCCACGGCGTCGACGTCGTCGACGTTGAAGGCATCCTTGTCCAGCGGCTTGAGGGTCGGGCCCTTGTGCACGTGGATGTTGGTGATGCCCAGCTCGAGACACTTCTCGAGGTAGGTGCGGCACCCCGGGTCGCTGAGCTTGTAGCCGCGGGAGTCGCCGTGCCACTCGGCGGTGTAGAGCTTGACGCCGCGCAGGTTGAACTTCTCGGCGTCGGCCACGAGCTGCTTGAGCCCGGCCTCGCCGTTGCGCGGGTCGAAGGAGTGGTTGTAGGTCAGCTTGTCCGGGTGCTTCTGGACCAGGTCCCAGCTCTCGTCGGAGCAGGAGAACCCTCGCTTGTAGAACTCCATCAGCATCGTGGACTGGAAGATGGCGTGGTCGACGTACCCGTCCTCGAAGAGGTCCTTCATCAGACGCTCGCCGCCGTAGTAGACGTACTCGTCGTAGCTCCACTTCTCGGAGTCGGGACTGAGGTTGCTGTGGTAGTCGAAGAAGCAGTCGATGAACTCCTGCCCATGGACGTTCTTCTGGTTCTGCTTCCGCCCGTCCCACAGGTGGACGTGGCTGTCGACGATGAAGTAGTTCTCGCCATCCTTGGTGTACATGTCGTGCCTCAATTCTCGTGATCAGAGTGGGTCTGCTGGTGGTCTGTTGGAGTCCCGTCCGGAGCCACAGACCCGGACCCCGGACGGGACGTCAGTGGTGGAGCTCAGCTGCTGGCGGTGAGGTCGAAGCCGATGTACTCGGCCGCGTCCTCGGGGCTGGCGAACAACATGGTCTTGTCGTCCAGGTGCACCATCCGCCCGTAGTGCGTGGAGCTGATCTCTTCGAAGACCGAGCCGTCGAACTCCGTGCCAAGCGCGTCGGTCAGCTCGTCGTAGTCGAACTCGAGGAGCTTGACGCCGTCGACGCGGATCATCGAGGGGTACTCGGTGAGCTCCACGCCCTCCTTGTCGCCCATGACCTCCGCGACGACTCGTCCGATGGAAGTGTTCATCAGGGTGACGCCACACATGTTGGAGAACTCCGTGGCGGATCCGAATTGCATGTTCACTGGTCAAGCTCCTTCGGGGCGTCGAGGCCGAGGTCCTCGAGGACGGATACGAATTTCGAGTTGGCGTTCTCCTGGCTGGTCGCGAACGTGACCGGCTTCTCCGCGGCCTGCGACCAGATCGGCTGGAGCGCATGGGTGGCCTCCAGGCAGCGGGGCACCCACTTGGTGAGCCAGGTGCCGAAGAGCTCCTTGTTGGCCTCGCCGTGCTCCTCGTCCTGGGTGAGCATCCGGAACAGGGCCCTGGTGTAGCCCAGGTCGCGGTCGTAGTCGTACTCACCGGTGCCGACGATCGTAGGGGTGATGTAGTCGCCGTTGCGGGCCGCGACCTGCATCACCAGCTCGGTGCGGAAGAGCGATCCGACGAGCTGCTCGAAGATGATGTTGGTGGCGAACAGCAGCTCACACCAGTCACCGGTGGCGGTCAGCTGCTCGACGACCTCACGAGTCGGCTGCCACTCGGGCGCCTCCTGCCACACCTCCCTGTGCGCCTGACCCTCGAAGGGCACGTCGGCTTCGGAGAGGTCCAGGTTGAACAGCGCGAGGTCCTGGGCGAAACGCATCTTGTGGGCTGCGTTGACCGCCACCGCGGTGTTGATCATGTTGGTGGGACCGGAGCGCTGGATGGAGCTGAACACGTGCAGCGCCAGGCCGTTCTCGGCGTGCATCCAGGCACCGACGTTGCGTTCGAGGAACTTCAACCAGGACGGGCTCCAGTGGTCGTAGACACCGGCCCGCTTGGCATTCTTCAGGCACAGCTCGACCTGGTGGACGACCTTGGAGTTGTTGCGGTAGATCGACTGCTCCCACTCCTCGTTGGGATCCAGGAACTTGTGCCAGTCCGCCGACTTGGCCGTGGTCCATTCCTTCGGGTAGCCACCGGGGCCATCGCCGAAGCCGTAGATCCAGCCCTGGCTGAGGTGCCGCTCAGGGTCAGGCTGTACGTCGACGGTCACGTCCTCGTACATCGTGGCCCGCAGCTTGGCCGGCTTGTAGTAGTTGTAGCTGCGGCTCTTCGAGCTGGGGAAGGTCAGCGCTCCGGCTTCCGAGTCGGTGAACTCGATCTTCGGAAAGCTCCGTTCCTTCTGATCGGTGATGTCTGCCATGTCTTTCAACTCCTTGGTTGATCTGCCTGGTTGATCTGCCTGGTTGATGCTTTGGTGCTACTCAGTCCGCGGTCACGGGGCTGGTGAACGAGTCGTGGAAGACCTGGTCCTTCGGCACCCCGTGCTGCTCGAGGAACTCCATCGCCGCGTCGACCATCGGCGGCGGACCGCACAGGTAGACCTCGGCCTTGTTCAGGCTCTCCTCGCGGCGGGCCACCACGTCGGTGACGTTGCCGGCCTCGGCCTCGAACGGGTACGCCTCGGGGTCCTCAGGCATCGACTCAGACAGGCAGACGACGAACTCGAAGTCCCGCAGGCCCTTGCCGATCGTGTTGATCAGGTCGACGTAGAAGAGGTCGTCGGCCGTCCTCGCGCCGTAGTAGAAGCGCACCGGCCTCGTGCTCTCGGTCTCCTGGAGGCACCGGAGCAGGGACAGGATCGGCGCCATGCCCGCGCCGCCGCCGATGCAGACCACCGGCAGGACGTGTCCCTCTTTGAGGGTGAACGACCCGTAGGGGCCGGTCAGCTTGATCTCGTCGCCGACCGACAGGCCGTCGTCGAGCAGGGCGGAGAACTTCCCACCCGGGTACTTCTTGATCAGGAACTCGACCTCGCCCGGTGTCGACTGGGTCGTCGCCATCGAGAAGGAGCGGGTCTCTTCGGAGCCCGGGATGGTCAGGTCGGCGTACTGCCCGGGCTTGAAGTCGTACGTCGTGGGCTCGGCCGCCGTCAGTCGCAGGGACACGATGTCGCGGGTCATCGGCTCGATCGCCGCGATCCGGGTCGTCACGTCCTGGATCGGGACGCCGCCGAGCAGCTCGTCCTCGTCGAAGTTGAGCAGCTCGATGGTGCAGTCGCTGTAGGCGTGGGCCCGGCAGAGCAGGACGTAGCCCTCGTCGACCTCGGCGTCGTTGCAGGCGAACGTGGAGTAGCGCTCCATCTGGATCTCGCCGTCCAACACGTAGGACTTGCAGGCCGAGCACTGGCCTTCGCGGCAGCCGTGCATCAGGTGGATGCCCTGGCGGAACGCGGCGTCCAGGATCTTCTCGTCCTCGCCGACGTCCATCTCGATGTCGACGGGCTCGAAGTAGATCTTGTGCGTCTCGGACATGGGGGCTCCTCTCGTCGTGATGCTTCGTTGTCCGTGGGGGGGCGGGTTGGCGGGAAGGTTGTCGGCAGGGTTGGCGGCGCCGCTGATTCGTGGCGGCGCCGCCAACCCGTGCTGGCCGAGAGTCCCGGCGGCGGACGTTGGTCGCTCAGGCGATCTTCGACATGTCGTTCAGCCGGTACTCGGCGATGTGCTTCTCGCGCTCGTCGTCGGACATCTGGTTCAGGAGCACGTTGGGGCTCATGAACTGGATGCCGCGCACGTCGTCGAGGGTCCACATCTTCTTCGGGTCATCGAGGTGGAGGTGCGGCTGACCGATGAGGGTCTTGCCGTCGTCGCGCACATAGCCCAGGTCCTCGACGATGTCGGCGAGGTCCTTGTCGTGGTGCAGCGTCTCCCACTCGCGGAAGCCGGTGAGGCGACCCATGTTGGGCGTCTCGCGACCCTCGTACTCCGAACGGAACGCGACCGCGTCGGTCCAGTGGCAGGTCTCGGAGCAGTAGGTCTTCCACTGACCGTCGACCTTCTCGCACACGGTGTCCTCGCGGATGAGGCACGGCACCATGCAGGTCCAGCAGCGGTGCGGGTAGTTGTACCCCACGTCCTCGAAGGCGATCGGCTTGTTGTTGCCCGGGTAGGCGAGGCGGTTGTAGTTCTCCCACCAGCCGCCGAACTTGCTGTACCAGCCTGGGTACTTCTCCTCGAACCACTCGAAGTCCGTGTCGGTCATCGTGTCGATCCGCCAGTAGTTGACCGGCCAACCGGTGGCGAAGAACTGCGCGACGCGGTGCACGTAGTCCTTGTTGACGATCCGGTTCCAGGCCTCCTCGACCAGGTCGTGCGGGATGGTCAGCCCGTACTTCTCCAGCGGGAGGAGGTAGCTGCGGTAGTAGTCGTCGTAGATCCAGCGACGCCACATCTCCGCGTAGCTCTCGCGGTCCTTGCGGCGGTCCTTCGTGCCGTACTCGATGAAGGTGCCGATCGCGGCGTCGACCACGCAGTGGTTGTTCCACCAGGCGTAGCGCATGTCGCGCTCGAGGAGGGGCCGGTTGCGCTCGTCGGCCAGCGCCATCAGCAGGATGGAGTAGCCGTTGGAGATGTGTCGGGACTCGTCGGATTGCACCGAGTGGAAGACGGTCGGCAGGAGGTAGTCGCCGTTGGCGGCCGCCTCGTCCGGCATCGCCACGAACAGGGTGTTCGTGAACGCCGTCTCGGCCACCACCGTCAGGTAGATGTTGGCCGCGGTGATCGCGTCACCGGTGATGAAGCCCTCGCCGAACTGACGACCGATGGTGCCGGCGTAGTTGTTGGCGAACGCCTTCTCCGTCATGTCGAACCCGGCCGGGTCGATGTAGTTGTTCATGTACAGCTTCTTGAGGTTCATCTGGATCGTCGAGTGGCGCACCTCGTCGATCATCTGGACCGCAAGCCCGTTGTGGATCTCCGGGTTCGGCACCGCGTCGATGGCCATCGGCATGGCCCGGGCGGCCGAGATCTCCGGGAACGGGATGATCGAGAGGAACAGCTTCTGCCACTCGAGCCAGCGCTGCTGGACCTGGCGGAACATGTTGCCGCGGATGGCGCCGTCCATGGCGCCGTAGACGCGGTTGTCCTTCTCCTCCTCCATCGGGAAGTAGGACCGCATGATCTGCTTGAGCGGGTCCTTCTTCGGTGCCTTCTCGAACGTGTAGTCGGTGCCGAAGCGCGTTGCCGGGGTGGCGAAAGTCGGCTCCCAGGTGAGTTCGCTGATCTTCGCGTGGGCCTTGGTGAGACTCTGTCTGCTCATCGTGCCTCCTAGGTCGGGGCGGGGTGAGCACTGATGAAACCGGTGGGCGAACCCCGGTCCTGTCTCAATGTGAGACGTGAGTCACACGCGACCGGAGTAGCGTTCTTCTACGTGAGCAACGTCCGCCCCTTCATCCGCATCTCGTGGGAGCGATCACTCGCCTCCCTCGTCGACACGGACCATCCCGACCCGGCCTACGTGGAACGCGTGACCGAGTCGGTGTTGCAGCGCGCCGCCCGGCCGGTGCTGGCCTCGCTCTCGGACGAGCTCGCCAACGAGCCGGTCTGCCTGATCCTCACCGACGCCAAGGGCGTCGTCCTCGACCGCGGCGGCGGTGACTCCACCCTGCTCAGCGCACTCGACACGGTGCACCTCGCCCCGGGCTTCCGCTACGGCGAGCAGGATGTCGGCACCAACGGCATCGGCACCGCCCTCGAGATGGGCGCCCCGATCCTCATCGACGGCGGGGAGCACTACACCGGGAACCTGCGCCAGTTCTCCTGCGCCGGCGCCCTGATCAACCACCCGGTGACCGGGGCACTGCTCGGCGTCATCGACATCACCACCGAGGCCGCGAACACCAACCCGCTGCTGATGAGCTTCGCCAAGCTGGCGGCCCGGCGGATCCAGGAGCGGATCCTGGAGGAGGCCAACGAGCTCGACGGTGCGTTGCTCGGCGGCTACTACGCGGCGTGCCGTCACTCCGGCGGACCGGTGATCGCTGTCGCCGAGAAGATCTTCATGATGAACGCGCTGGCTCAGCAGCACTTCGACGCCACCGACCAGGCCGCCCTGATCGACCAGACCCGGGAGGCGGTGGGTCGGGTCAACCCGTGCACCCTGGTGGCCGACCTGCCCAGCGGGATCACCGCGCGCCTGGCCTACCAACCGACGTTCGTGGGCACGGCGCTGGCCGGAGGCATCATCCAGATCAAGGAGCAGCACGCTCCCCGCAACCTGCCGGCGCCCCGGCGTCCGCCGGCCCTGCCGGGGATCGCCGGGGCCAGCGCGGTCTGGAGGCACGTCACCCAGGAGCTGGTCGATGCGGTCACCAAGTCGGAGTGGGTGGTGCTCCAGGGCGAGCCCGGAGCGGGTACGTCGACGCTGATCGCCGCGGCGCACCAGCACTGCGCCTCCGCGCACCACCTGACCCTCCTGGACGCCGAGGCGGTCGGCGACGACCTCGTCGACCTGGCCCGCGCGGAGCTCTCCGAGGGCTCAGACCTCGTGGTCCGCCATGCTCACCTGTTGACCGATGACCAGCTCGCCGAGCTCGCCGTCCTGTTCCAGGAGATCCAGGGCGCCTCCGCGGTCCGCGACCCCTGGGTGGCCCTCACCACGCGGGAGGACGACCTCAACGACGACGACAGCCGCCTCCACCTGCTGCACTTCTTCCCGCGGACGGTGTCGGTGCCACCCCTGCGCCACCACCTCGAGGACGTGCCCGCACTCGTGCGGCTGCTGCTCAACCGGGCCGGCGCCCCCGAGCTGATCCTGTCCAAGGCAGCGATGAACCAGCTCATGCGGCTGCCGTGGACGGGCAACGTCACGCACCTGAAAGAGACCCTGGCCATGCTCGTGCGCACCCGACGCTCGGGTGTCGTGGACGTGGCTGACCTGCCCCCCGAGTGCCGGTCGACCACCCGTCGCAGCCTGTCGCGACTGGAGGTCCTCGAGCGCGACGCGGTGGTCGAGGCGCTCACCACCCACGGCGGCGACAAGGTGGCCGCCTCGGAGTCACTGGGCATGTCCCGGGCGACGATCTATCGCAAGATCCGCGACTACGGGATCATCACCTGACCCGCCGCCCGTGTGACGCGCCGGTTCAGTCGACGGCCAGCTCGCCCAGCCGCGACCAGTCGGTGCCGGGCGCCTCGAGGGAGACGATGCGCGGGGTCTCGACCAGGTGCGGCGGCAGGTGCTCCTGCGCGTCCTTGAAGTGCTGAGACCCGACGTGGGCGGCTCCGGCGTCGCCGTCACGGAACGCCTCGACCAGCACGAACTCGGTCGGGTCGTCGAGGCTGCGTGACCAGTCGAACCACAGGCAGCCCTCTTCGGCCCGGGTGGCCTCGGTGAACTCACGGGTGATCTCGGGCCAGGCGTCGACGCTCTCGGGGCGGACCAGGAACTTCGCGGTGATGAAGATCATTGCCCCAGCAAACCATGCCGCCGGTCGGTTCTCAGTCTCGATTTGAGATCTCGAGCACCGCCCCCGGGTTGAGCCGGCCGTACGGATCGAGCGCGGACTTGATCGCGGCGTGCACGGCCAGGGCCGTGGGGTCGAGCTCGCGCGCCAGCCACTCCCGTTTCAACCGGCCGACACCATGCTCCCCGGTCACCGTTCCGCCGAGCTCGAGCGCCGCGCGGGTCATCTCGTCGAACGCGGCCCGTGCGGTCGTCGTACTCTCCGGGTCGGCGGCGTCGAAGATCACGGTGGGGTGCAGGTTGCCGTCACCGGCGTGCCCGAAGACACCGATCACGATGCCGAGTCGTTGGCTGATCTCCTCGACGGCCGCGATCAGGTCCACGATTCTCGACCGGGGCACTGCGACGTCATCGAGCAGCCAGTCGCCGAGACGCTCCAGGGCGGGAAGCGCGAGTCGGCGGGCCTCGAGCAGCTGGTCGGCCTCGGCCGGGTCGGCGCTGCGGGCCACGTCGACCGCACCGCGCTCGCCGCAGACCCGCTCGACCCGGTCCAACAGCGTGGCGGCGTCCCGGTCGTCGCCCTGGATCAGCAGCAGCGCGGCCACCTCATCGCCCAGGCCCATGCGTGCCAGCTGGTCGACGGCCTGCACGGTGGTGCGGTCGAGGATCTCCAGCAACGAGGGCGTCAGGCCGGCGCCGGTGATGTCGGAGACCACCTCACCGGCCGCCCGGAGCGTGGCGAAGGACGCGACCAGCGTGTGACGGGGGGCCGGCGCGGGCACGAGCCGGACCGTGATCTCGGTGATCACCCCCAGGGTCCCCTCCGACCCGACGAAGAGCCGGACGAGGTCGTAGCCCGCGACGCCCTTGACCGTACGCCGCCCGGTCCGCATCACGCGTCCGTCGGCGAGCACGATCTCGAGACCGATCACGAAGTCGCCGGTGACGCCGTACTTCACGCAGCACATGCCGCCGGCGTTGGTGGCCGCGTTGCCGCCGACCGTGCACTGCTCCACGCTGCCCGGGTCGGGCGGATAGAACAGCCCGGCCTCCTCGGCCGCGGCCCGCAGGGTGGAGGTGATCACACCGGGCTGCACGACCGCGATCCGGTCGGCCACGTCGAGCTCGAGGATCTCGTCCATCCGGTGCAGTGACAGCACGGCCGATCCGGCGTCGGCGTTGGCCGCGCCGCTGAGACCACTGCCGGCGCCCCGGGCCACCACCGCGACGCCGAGCTCGTGCAGCGTCTTCATGCAGAGGGCGACCTCGGCCGTGGAGCGTGGCATCAGCACGGCGAGCGGGAGGCCGCTCTCGGTGAACCGGGACTGGTCGCGCGCGTAGGAGGCGACGACGTCGGGGTCTGTCACGACGAGGCCGCCGGGCAGGCGGTTCCTCAGCGTGGCTGCGACATCGAGGTCGCGCGAGCTCATTCGGCAGAGACGAGGCGCCACGCGGGCACGAAGCCGTCACCGATGCGCCGGTCCCACAACCGGAAGGTCGCCTGCAGGCTCTCCGCGGTCTCGGCGGAGGCCTGGTTCTGGGGACCGGACGCGAGCGCCAACAGCCCGTAGTGGAACAACGAGGCCACCTGGGCGTCCGGCGTCTCCTTGAGCCGCTCCAGCTCACCGACCACGGCGCCGATCAGACGGGTCACGAGCTGGTGCACCCCGTGTCCCCCGCGCTCGGCGAACCGGTGCGCGCCGGCCACGACCGCCGTCCGGGCCGGCACCGCGACGGCATCCTCGTCGCCCGGTTCCACGGGCGCCTCGATCGCCGCCGAGTCCGCCGCGGCCCTGAGCAGCAGGCTGACCACCGCGGTGCCGTGCTCGATCGAGTACGGCGCGACCGGCGCATCGGGGCCCATGAGGTGGACGGCCAGCGCGTCGAGATAGATCAGCTCCATGGCCGGCATGGCCTCCACCGCCAGGCCAGCCAGCGCCGTGACGCTCTCGCCCTGCCAATCCTTCGATGACGCGTTCATCCGACACTCCTCTGCTCGTCCGGGACCGCACCAGTCAACCGGGATCGGGCTGGCCTCGGAGTCTCAATCTGAGACGCGGGCGAGCAGCCCGGAGCTGACCCACATGGTCACGATCGCCCAGCCCTCACCGTCGGGCGCGGCGACCGCGATGTTGCCCTCCCAGTCGGCACCGGGGCTGACCTGGCGCCACTCGATGAGCAAGGCAGCCTGCCGACCGTGCGGGCCGGCGTACCAGCAGTGCTTGAGAGCCGGCGTGGTCCGGTCAGGCGTGACCCCCGGATGTGGCTCGACGGGAGCAGCGTTGCGGCGGGTGGCGGCGACGCGCTCGGCCATCGTGCCGTGGTCGCCGCGCCTGTTCATGCCTCCCGCCACGGTGGGTTCCTTCTGTTGATCTCGGCAGACGCGACCAGGCCTGCCCCCGGCCAGGCTCCACCTCACCAAGTAGAATCGAACAGATGTTCGAAGTCAATTGGGGGGAACCGGATCGGCCACCAGCTGGACCGAGCACCCTAGGATCACCTCCGTGATCAATCGACGGGGGCCCGACGCCACGCTGCTGATGCGCAGACGGCGTCCGTGGGCGCGGATCGCCCTCGGCGCCCTGGCCCTGGTGCTGGCCGCCAGCGCCGGCGTCGCGCTCTCGCTCGCCAAGCCCTGGCAGGACGAGCCGAACGCGCTGTCCGCTCCCTCCGACAGCCCCTCGACCACACCGTCCACCCAGCCCACGACCTCACCCAGCGGCATCGACGGGATGCGCTTCGTCTTCCCCTCGCTCGATCGTGACTTCGACGCCTGCCGGACCGGGCGTCCCTACGGCGCGAAGATCAACGCGATGGGCTGCATCGAGCGCTTCGCGGGCGCACTGACCGAGACCGTCTACTCGGAGTGGAGCAGCCACGCGGCGATGCTGCGGCACTACCGCGGGAAGTACGGCACGCAAGGAGTACGCCGAGGAGAGCTCGTCTACTTCGGGCCGTCGTACATCACGAACCAGACCACCAAGATGCAGTACTCGGTGGCCTACGCCGCGGCCCACCCCTTCTCGGTCACGGTGACCGCCGACGTCGAGCGCGAGCCGCCGGTGCGCCAGGCGATGGCGCGGGTGGAGTGGCGGCCGACAGTGGAGATCGCGGACTGACCGCGCGAGAATGGGGGGTATGGCCCAGCTCAGCGCAATGGCCGCCGACGAGCGGCGCGATCTCGCGGACTTCCTGGAGACCCTCACCGACGAGGAGTGGGAGCGACCGTCACTGTGTCCGGGATGGTCGGTGCGCGACGTCGCCGGCCACGTGCCGAGCTACGACATGCTCGGCTGGCCGGCCTTCCTGGCCATGTTCGCACGGTCAGGCTTCTCGCTCGACCGCTGCAACCGGACCCGGATCGAGCAGGTCCGTGGCACGCCCACCACCGAGCTCGTCGAGCGGCTGCGCACGTACGCCGTCCCGCGGGGCATCACGTCGATGTTCGGCTCGGCCATCGCGCTGACCGACGCCGTGATCCACCACCAGGACATCCGCCGGGCCCTGGGCCGCCCACGCGAGGTGCCGCCGGAGCGACTGCTCGCCGCACTGGAGTTCCTGCCTCGTGCGCGGGTGCTGCCATCGCCGCAGAACCTGCGCGGTCTCCGGGTGATCGCGACCGACCTGGACTGGTCCAGCGGAGAGGGACCCGAGGTGCGCGGTCCGGGCGAGGCGTTGGTCGTGGCGTTCGCCGGACGACCCGCGGCGTTGGACGAGCTCGAGGGCTCCGGTCTCGACACCCTGGCCGCACGCGTGCGTGGGTGACGGCGCACCCCAGCCCGATCAGGCCTTGGCTTCCTCGTCCTCGCGGCCGTAGTCGTCCTCGAGTCGGCAGATGTCGTCCTCGCCGGTGTAGGCGCCGTGCTGCACCTCGACGATGACCAGTTCTTCGGAGTGCTCGTTGGTGATGCGGTGTGCGGCTCCGACGGCCACGTCGATGGACTCACCCGGGCCGGCCACGATCGTCTCGCCGTCGATGACACACGTGGCGATGCCGAAGATGATCACCCAGTGCTCAGAGCGGTGCTTGTGGGTCTGGTAGGACAGCCGCTGACCGGGCTTCACCTGGATCCGCTTGACCTTGTAGCCCTGGCCCTCGTCCAGGACGTGCCAGGATCCCCACGGACGCTCGGCTGAATCGAGAGTCATACCTATCCATTCCTTCGACGGCCATTCCTTGACTGCCCATCCTTCGACCGGCATCGCGGGACAGCCTACGGGTCGAGGGTTCGCGCGACCAACAGGCTCATGCTTTGATGGCCGGGCCACGCGCCAGCCACCAGCCCGCCGTACGACGCTGCCACCGAGGCGCCGTCGTCGAGCGGCTCACCCACGTCAGTCCGGGCGACCCGGTCATCCCCATCGCATAGAGGCGCGCGCGGGCCAGCCGCAGCCGTACGTCGGTCAGGCCGGTGCGCAGGACGTGGTCGGCCAGCTCGGAGAGCGACGTGTGCGCGTAGGCCGCCGTCACCCGTGTGGCGACCCGCGGATCGGGGTCGTCGAGCAGCTGCACGATGCGCAGCACGTGCCGGTCGCACGACACGTGCGAGAGCAGCTCGGCGGCACGCCGGCGCAGGGCCGGGGCCGTGCCGTTGGCGGAGATCAGGTCGAGGAGGCCGTCGCCGACGCCCGGGTGGAACGGCGAGGCGCTGAGCAGCAGCGAGGCCCGCCAACGCCACTCGTCGTCAGGCGCGAGCAGGGCCTCGTGGAGCACCACCCGGAGCTCGTCGACGACCGGGTCACCCGCGTCGGTGGCGATCGCGGAGTCCATCAACGCCCAAGGCATCAGGGCCCCGATGACCGCGTCGTCGCGGGCACCGCGGTCCTCCTCGTCGGCGGGCTCCCCCGGGGGCGGAGCGGGGGTCACGATGCGTACGTCGCGGGCCAACGCCGCGCTCAGTCCCGGCGGCAACGCCTCGATCAGTTGACCGAAGACCGCCCTGGCCTCGACCGGGTCGGACCGCCAGCCGGACAGCACCGCGAGCAGCACCCGCGACCGCTCGTCGGCGTCGAACGCCCCACGCTCGAGCACCCGCGTGGCCAGGCCGGCGGCGAACGAGCGTTGTATCCGGGAGCGCGACGGGTCGAGCAGCTCGAGGATCAGCTGGTGCGACGCGGCCGTGTCGATCTCGTCGAGCAGCCCGATCGGCTCCAGCAACGCCGGGCCGTCGACGTCCTCCACGGTGAACCGGATGCCCTCGACCATCCGGTCACTCAGCTCCGGCACGGCGGCGATGTCGAGGGCCGCGCTCCGCATCAGTCGGAACGCGTGCTTGACCCCGCGCGGCAGGGCACCGGTCAGCTGCTGGACCAACGCATCCATGCGGTCGTCGTACGGCACGGCGTCGGGGCGCTCGCGGACCAGCGCGCCGACCTGGCGCCACTGGACGGCGGTGGCCCGCCCGTCGAGCGCGGCACCGAGGAGTACGTCGACCTCGGCGCGGGTGCGTGCCTGCGCCGGGACCCTCACGATCGGGGCGCCCGCGGGGCCGACCAGGTCGACCAACGAGGAGAGCTGGCCCTCGGGGAGGCCGCAGAGCTGCTCGGTCGCCACGCAGTCGGCGTACGCCGGCTCGCTGCTGAAGGTGGTCGCGACGCCGGCGTGCTGCTGCCACGCCGTCAGGAGCCACCCGAGACGGCGGCGCGCGATCACCGGAGGGTCAGCCGCGGAGGTTGGGTCGCACGTGCAGCCCGGCGTCGGGGTCGACGATGACCTCCTGGCCGGCCGGCATGCCGTCGACGGTGAGCTCGGTGTCGACGGGCACGTTGCGCTTGATCATCGCCAGCGCGATCGGGCCCAGCTCGTGGTGGCGGGCCGAGGTGCCGACGAAGCCGATCGCCTTCTCGCCGTGGTGCACCTCGGCGCCCTGCTCGGGCAGCCGGTTCTCGGAGCCGTCGAGGTGCAGCAGGGTCAGCCGGCGCGGCGGACGACCCAGGGTGTGCACCCGGGCGACCGTCTCCTGGCCGCGGTAGCAGCCCTTGTCGAGATGCACCGCGGTGGTGACCCACCCGGCCTCGTTGGGGATCGTGCGGTGGTCGGTGTCGAGGCCGAGCCGGGGCTCACCACGCGCGATGCGCAGCGCCTCGAACGCCCAGAGCCCCGCCGCCGGACCGACCGCCTCGGCGTACGCGGTGAGCCGGTCGCGCGGGACCAGCTCGTAGCCGTCGAACGGGACGCCGATGCGCTTGGCCGGCCGCCAGGTCACCGCGGTGTCGGCGGTGACGTCGTCGATCTCGACCCGCATCATGAAGCGCATCTTGAGCAGGAAGTCGATCAGCGGCTGCGCCTGGCCGGGCTCGACGTGGGCGGTGAAGGTCTCGGTGTCGGCGTCGTCCGCGCCGTACATCGCGTGCTCGACGTGCCCCTGCGGGCTCAGGATCAGCGCCATCGTCGGGCGCCCGGAGCCGAGCTCGCTCTCGTGCTGGGTGGTCAGGTTGTGCAGCCAGGTCAGCCGGTCGGGACCGGTCAGCCGGATCACCTCGCGGTGGGAGAGGTCGACGAAGCCCTCGTCGGCCTCGAGGGCGCGCTGCTCGGTGTTGAAGGACCCGTAGTGGGCGGCGACACCGGCGTCGATGCCGTTGCCGGAGACCGCACCGGGGAGGTCGAGGAGAGGGCTGATCACCACTCCAGACTACGTCGTCCCGGGGAACCCCCATTTGGGGGTCGTCGCCGCTTGGCGTCTGGTTTATCGTGGATCTCTGGAGCGGGTCGCAGCCCTCCCCCCGATTGGGCTGCGGCTCGCTTCTTTCACTGCTGCCGGTTCTGTCCCGCCTCGCAGTCGACGCAGTGGCCGAACATCGCCAGGTGCCCGAGGTCGGGCACGAAGCCCTGCTCGGCACGCAGCCGCTCGACGACCGGCCCCATCACCGCCGGATCGACCGAGGTCACCTTGTGGCAGCCGCGGCAGACCAGGTGGAAGTGCTCGTGCCCGCCGACCGAGTGGTACGTCGGAGCGCGGTCGCTGAGGTGGGTGTGGCGCACCAGGCCGAGCTCCTCGAGCACCTCGAGGTTGCGGTAGATCGTGGACGCGTTGACCGCCGAGGCGTGGGTGCGCACCTCGGCCAGGATCTCGTCGGGTGTGGCGTGGCCGAGGGTCTCCACCGCGCGCAGGATCAGCTCGCGCTGGGCCGTCAGCCGCTTGCCGCTGGAGCGGATGCGATCGGCGAAGTCACCGCTCATCGGTCGCTCACCGCCGGCTCACTGCCTCTGGAGGCGCGCCCAGATGTGCGGCTGCAGGGCCTGACCCATGGCGGCCATGTCGAACGCGTAGAGCAGGTCACCCTCGACGTACCCGTAGAGACGTTTGCCGCCGGTGTACTCCTTGGCGGTCTCGGTGCGGGCGATCGCATCGGTGACGATCTCCATCCGGGCCTCGCCGGCGGTGCCGTACCAGATCTCGGTGAAGCCGGTGTTGTGCGCCATCACCACCTCGACCTTGCCCTCGGGCTTGCAGCGCACGAACCCGGTCTCGATCGCGGCGTCGCGGACCTTGTTGCCCTCGCCGTCGACGACCCAGGCGCGCGCCATGTAGTGGAAGAACGGTCGCCCGTCGTGGGTGAAGATCAGCTCCTGGCCGAACTCGAACTTCTCGATCGTCGGATAGTCACCGTGCCCGTTGCCGCGCCAGGTGCCGAGCATCCAGGCGATCGGGGCGCAGTCGGGGTGCAGGTTGTCAGGGAGCTCGAACGGCATGGGCCGCAGTCTAGTGCCGTGCGTCCGCGGTCCGGTGATGTGTGGCCGGTGGTGTCACCTAGGGTTGCCGCATGGCTCGCAGACTGGTGATCAAGGTGACCTGTGGCGTCGAGGACCCCGAGCGCTGCAACCAGGCGTTCACGGTGGCGGCCGCGGCCGCCGTCTCCGGCGTCGACGTGTCGTTGTGGCTCACCGGCGAGGCCGCCTGGTTCGCCGTGCCCGGCAAGGCCGAGGAGTTCTCCCTGCCGCTGGCCACTCCCCTGGCCGACCTGCTGGCCACCGTGCGCGAGCTGGGCCGGGTCACCCTGTGCACCCAGTGCGCCGACCGCCGCTCGATCACCGCGGACGACGCCCACGACGGCATCCGCATCGCCGGGGCCCCGGTGTTCGTCGAAGAGTCGCTCGAGGACGGCGTACAAGCCCTCGTCTATTGATAGTCCCTGACGTTCGGACCCCAACTTCGGGATAGTCCCTGACGTTCGGACCCCTCGGGTTCAGGGGGTCCGAACGTCAGGGACTATCCAGGTCAGCAGCTGGACGTGACACTGGAGGACTCGTTCTCGGCGGCGGTGCCGGGGGTGACGTCGACGCGGGTGTCACCCTCGGCGCCCTCGGCGCCGACCATCCGGAAGGTGACCTCGCGGCGGTCGTTGGGGTGGAAGAGCAAGGACAGCGAGGCGACCTCGTGTCCCTCGTGCTCGAGGTAGGTCACCGGCAGCTCCTGGCCGTCGAGGAAGACGCCGTTGAAGCGACCGCCCTCGGGGGCATAGATGTGCATCGCCAGGAACATGTCGCCCTTGGGCACGATCGCGTCGCCGGGGCCGGTGACGTATTCGCTGAGGTCGGCGATGCCCTCGGGGGTGTCGGAGAGCATCTTGACCTTGCCCGAGTAGCGCTGGGCACCCTTGGCGCAGCCGGTGGTGTGCACCGAGACGTCGTAGTCGAGGTAGTAGGACATCTTCGAGCCGGTGCCGTCGTTGAGGTAGACGCCGACCCGCGGGCCGTCGGACTCGTCCAGGAAACGGCCGGCCACGACCGTGTCGGAGATCACCTCCTCCTCGGTCTCGTCGAACGAGGTGACCAGCAGGCGGTGCTCCTCGGCGCTGCGGGCCAGGCCCTCGAGCAGCTTCTGCGGCGACGCGGCGCCGGCGGCGAACTTGTCGAAGACCGCCTTGGCCACGTGGGCGAAGAACTCGTTCTGCGCGACCGGGTCCTGCACGCGGACGTAGATCTTGTTCAGCAGCTCGTCGACCGCGTTCTCGGAGGTCAGCTGGACCCCGTCGATGGTCATCGGGCCGGTGCCCTTCATCAGGTAGGACAGCGCGACCGGGTCGATCGACATCACACCGTCGAGGTCCTGCTTGAACTCACGCTTCCAGTGGGCGGCCATCAGCTCGGCCGTGCGGGGGAAGTGCGGGGTGAAGTTGGCGTCCTGGAAGTAGTCGCCGACCTGGCGGCCGAAGAGCGCCGTCTCCTCGGCGGTGATCGGCGTGGGCGGCTTGCCCTCGAGGTAGGGGAAGTCGCCGGCGGTGACCTGGCGGACCATCTCGATCTTGCCGTCGTCGGTGGTGACGATCGCGCCGGCACTGGGTAGCCCGCCCGAGGAGCGCAGCTCGGCGTTGTTCTGGAAGACCAGCAGGTAGCGGCGCTTGCCGTCCTTGCCGAGCATGGTCGGGAGTACGTCGGTCGCGGTCGAGGCGGCATCCATCGACCGGCTGGCCCGGTGGATCTGATCGGCGAGGTCGTCGAAGGACGCCTTGAACGAGCCGACGAAGTTCTCCGAGTCGACCCTGGACAGCCGCGCGTCGGCGTCGGTGAAGGAGCCCGACGCGTTGTCGATCGGCGCCTGGGTGGACTCCAGCGCCGCGATCGAGAGCCGGCCGTCCCGGGGGGTGAAGCTGCCCGCCTCGAGGTCGGCGGCGGAGTCGACCAGCGGGGGCAGGCCCTTCTCGGACAGGTCGGCCAGCACATCGCTGACCACCTTGACTCCGTCGGCGTCGTCGCCGAAGAGCGGCAGCACGCCGAACGTGGACCACAGCGGCCCGTCGGTGCGCTCGGCGGCCGAGGTGCTGTGCTCCTTGAGGTCGGCCAGCGCGGACTCGGCGGCCGACTGGTCGCCCGCGGTCAACGCCGAGCGCAGCCTGGTCGCGTCGTTCTGCGCGGCGGTCAGGTCGCTGCGCACCTGCCAGACCCGCCAGCCGGCGTAGGCCACGAAGGCAAGGACGACAACGAGGGCAGGGATCACCCAGTAGCGACGACGCATCAGATCACTTTTCCAAGACGGTTTTTCCCGAAACGGCCACTGCCTCCCGGTTGGCACCGGGAGGCAGTGGTCAGGGGTTCAGCAGTGCAGCAGGTGCTGCGGTCAGCGCACGGTGACGCGGGTGCGCTCGGTGGTGGTGCTGTAGCGCGCGGCGAACTTGCCGCGCGGGGACACGATCAGCGAGATCGTGTACTTGCCCTTCTTGAGCCTGAAGCCCAGGCGGGTGAAGCGCTCGGTCGTGTAGCGGAACCTGTTGAAGACGATCTTGCCCTGGGCGTTGCGGATGATCACCTGGGTGCGGGTGTCCGGAACGCCGAAGCCGTTGGTGGCGATCGCGAGACGGATGCGCGCGACGTGCTTCGGGGCCTTGATCGGCTTCGCGTCGGCGAAGGTGTTGATGGACGGCGTGTAGGGGTCAGCGTTCGCTGCGCCGCCGACGAACGAGATGCCGGTGACGAGCAGGAACGCGGCCACCAGGCCGGAGAGAAGCTTCATGTGTGCTCCATGCAAAAAAAGTAGTGGGACGCTCGTGCCCCCCAAACGGGCTGTCGCGCTGAACATTAACCGACCCACCCCCGAATACAGGCATCGAACAGCAAATCTGGGACGTCTGTCAGGGGGTGCTCACCAAACACCACCCGAACGGACTACTCCGCCCAGTCAGATCGGGTCACGCAGGATCTCCGACAGGCGACTCACGCGGTCGGTCATCAGCTCGGCCACGGCGTCGAACGTGGCCGGCGAACGGCCGATCGGATCCGCGACGTCGTACTCCTCCAGGCGCAGCGTGCCCCGCCCGCGGGAGCATTCCTCGACGAGGTGGTGCAACGCCTGATCGCCTTGCAGGGTTGGCGAATCAGCCCGTTTGCCCGGTTGTACGTCGCCCGCGGCGCGATGGGCCTCCGCAAGCTCGACGAACTCGGTCAACGTGAAGGTACGCCGCAGCGCGCGCGGCGACTCCTCCAGCAGACGCGAGCGGATGTCACGGGTGGCGGCCAGGATCAGCGCGGCGCCGTCGGCGATGGCCGGCGTGAACTGGCGGGCCACGAAGCCCTCGGCGCTGCCGCCACGGGCCTCGAGCGTGCGGGTCGACTCCGGGTGCATCCCGCGACCCTTCATCGCCCGCACCCCGGCACTGGCCACCTCGAAGCCGGCACCGATGCCGAGCTCGTCGAGCCGGTGGGTCAGCAGCCGCTCCCCGAATGGTGACCGGCACACGTTGCCGATGCACACGAACAGGACGGGGAAGGTCACCCGTCAAGGCTATCCGGGGGCGCCGGGTCGCTCAGTAGGCGCCCTTGCTGAGCAGCACGGCCCGGACCGTCTTCAGCAGGATGATCACGTCACCGATCAACGACCAGTTGTCGACGTAGTAGAGGTCCATCCGCACGGCCTCCTCGAACGGGAGGTCGCTGCGCCCGGAGACCTGCCACAGCCCGGTCAGCCCGGGGCGGACCAGCAGCCGACGGTGCATGTCGACCGGGTAGTCCTCGACCTCGGTCGGCAGCGGCGGCCGCGGGCCGACCACGCTCATCGACCCGGAGAGCACGTTGAACAGCTGGGGCAGCTCGTCGAGGGAGTACTTGCGCAGGAACGAGCCGAACCGGGTGACCCGCGGGTCGTCCCTCATCTTGAACAGCACACCGTCGGTCTCGTTGAGCGCGGTCACCTCGGCCAGGCGCCGGTCGGCGTCGACCACCATCGAACGGAACTTCAACATCGCGAAGGTGCCGCCGTCGCGACAGCTGCGGGTCTGCCGGTAGAACACCGGGCCGCCGTCCTGCAGCTTGATCACCAGCGCGATCAGGGCCATCACCGGTGCCGCCACGAGCAGCATCGCCGCGGCCACGATCACGTCGAAGATGCGCTTGACCAGCCCGCCGGCGCGACCGACCTGCGGCTTGTCGACGTGCACCAGCGGCAGGCCGCCGACCTGGCGCATGTGGATGCGGGGCCCGGCCACGTCGATCAGCCCGGGAACCACGACCAGGTCGACGTCGAGGTCCTCAAGCTGCCAGCCGATGCGGCGCAGCGCCTGGGAGGAGCTGTGCCCGCCGCCGGCCACCAGCACGGTGTCGGCGCCGGTCAGCTCGCAGGCGCCCACGATGTCGTCACTGCCGCCGAGGATCGGGACCGCCGGGTCGCCGCCCAGCTCGCCGAGGTGATGGGAGGGCACACAGGCCCCGACCAGGGTGTAGCCGGCCCAGGAGAGCCGCTCGAGGCTGGCCTTCACCTCGTCCAGCGCCGCCGGGGAGCACACCGCGATCACCCGGGCGTGCAGCCGGCCGGTCTGGCGCAGGTGGTGCAGCACCTTGCGGACGGCGTACCGCACCGAGAGCAGCAGCACCGTGCCCACCACGAAGCAGAGGATGACGTAGCCGCGCGAGATCGTGCTGCGGCTGAGGAACGAGACGGTGCCGACCGCGCCGACGGCCAGCGCGGAGGCGACCGCGACCCGGCGGAACTCCTCGGTGCCGCCGCCGAGGTTGCGTCGGGCGTAGGCGCCACCGAGGGCCAGGCAGGCCAGCCAGATCAGGAAGACGAACGGGGCCATCCCGTTGAGGACGGCGAACTCTAGGTAGGTGTCGTTGTCCATCACGACGTCGAGCCGGGCACGGAACGAGACCGCGATGAACGCGGTCAACCCCAGCACCAGCACGTCGCAGAGGAAGACGACCGCCATCACGCGCGAGAGGCGGCGGGCCAGCGGCGTACGCCGTGGCGTCACGTCGAGGTCGGCGGCCGAGATCTGCTCCCCGAGGACGGTGTCGACCCGGCGAGCGCGCGGGACGGCAGCGTCCAGTGTGACCGTGCGCGGAGCGAACTCCGTCATGCTCGACCTCATTCCCGGTGGGGGCTCCCTCGCGGAGGTCAACGAACGATGTGGAGCGAGGTCACGGGTCCTTGAAACACTCCGTCCGTGAGTAACGCTTGCCCCTAGACTTCGTTTACTCGACGACAGCACTCCTATCCAAAGGCTCGGCGTGGATTTCAAAGACCTGATGCGCACTGCCCGGCGACGGTGGAAGACCATCGTGGCCCTCTTCCTGGTGGCCCTCGTGGCGGCCGGCGCGTACTCCTTCCTGGTGACCCCGCAATACGAATCGACCGCGCGGGTGTTCATCTCGACCGATGTCGAGGACTCCTCCGAGGCGATCGCCGCGTCACTGGTCTCATCGGGCCGCGTGTCGTCGTACGCCGACCTGGCCACCAGCCGCGCGATCATGGAGAAGGTGATCGACGAGCTCAACCTCAAGGAGTCACCCGAGGAGCTCGCCGACAAGATCAAGGCCGAGGTCGAGCCGTTGACCGTGATCATCGACGTCACCGTGCACGACCCGGACCCGAAGGTCGCCCAGGCGATCGCGAAGGCCCACTCGGAGCAGCTGGTCAAGTTCATCACCAAGGTCGACGCCCCCGACCGCGCCGCGACTCCGATCCGCGCGACCGTGGCCGACCCGGCCAGCTACAGCGCCGACGCGGTCTCTCCGCGCACCCTGCTCAACCTGGTCGTCGCCGGGCTGATCGGCCTGGTCATCGGGTTCGGTGTCGCGGTGCTGCGCGAGATCACCGACAACACGGTCAAGACCGCCGACGACATCCGCAAGATCAGCCACGTGGGCGTGGTCGCGTCGATCGGCTACGACACCGATGTGCCCAAGCACCCGCTGCTGACCGACCTGACCGGCTTCGCGCCGCGGGCCGAGGCGTTCCGGGTGCTGCGCACCAACCTCGACTACCTCGACCTCGACGAGCACCCGAAGTCGTTCGTGATCACCAGCGCCCTGCCCGGTGAGGGCAAGACCACCACCTCGACCAACCTGGCCGTGGCGCTGGCCCAGGCCGGGCGCCGGGTGCTGCTCGTCGACGGCGACCTGCGCCGCCCGCGGATCGCCGGGCTGCTCGGCCTCGAGGGCAAGGTCGGCCTGACCACCGTGCTGGTCGGCAAGACTTCGCTGGTCGACAGCATCCAGCAGCACGGTGACACCGGCGTCGACTTCCTCAGCGGTGGCCCGATCCCGCCGAACCCGACCGAGGTGCTGCAGTCCAACGCGACCCGCGACCTGATCCAGAAGCTGCGCGACATGTATGACGTCGTGATCATCGACGCACCCCCGCTGCTGCCGGTCGCCGACGCCGCGATCCTGGCCCGCGCCGCCGACGGTGCCCTGTTGGTCACCCGTCACGGCAAGACCACCAAGGAGCAGCTGCACGACGCCTGCCAGCGCATCGAGCAGGTCGACGCCCGGCTCTACGGCGTGGTGGTCAACATGGCCCCGCGTCGCGGCAACCAGGACTATTACTACTACTACGCCGACGAGGACGACGCGGCGATCAAGTCCAGCCGCTGGGTCTCGCTGAAGCCGTGAAGCCTGCCGCCACCTTCGGTTCGGGCATCCTCGTGCTGCTCGGACTGCTGGCGCTGGGCACCCTCGGCACGATCGGGATGATCGCCGCGGGGGTGCTCGCCGTCGGCTTCACCATGCTCGTCGTGCTCGGCACCGACCGGCTCGGCACGTTGGCGCTCCTGTTCGCGATGCTCTTCGCGCCGCTGAACGACGTCCGGCCCGCCGACGCGGTCAAGTTCGTCACCTTCAGCGACCTGTTCTTCCTGGTCGGGTTCGCGCTGCTGGTGCCGACCATGCTGATGCGCAAGTCGCGGGTGCCGATCGGCTTCGCGGTCGCCGGCGGCCTGGTCCTGGTCACCACGGTGATCGCCTCCCTGCTCAACGCCGAGCCGCTGATGTCGCTCAACTACGGCTTCCGGCTGGTCTCCGCGGTCGTCGTACTGCCGTTGCTGTTCCTGTGGTGGCGGCCCTCACTGAAGCTGATCGACGGGCTGGCCTGGGCGTTCGTGGCCGGTCAGGTGATCTCGCTGGCCGGCGGGTTCGTGGTCGGCGCCAACCCCAACGGGCGCTACATGGGGCTGACCACGCACACGAACTTCTTCGCGCTCGGGGCGCTGATGTCGTTCGGCATGCTGATCCACCTCTACTCGCGCTACCAGACCACCGGCATGCGGCTGCTGGTCTGGGCCGCGGGTGTGGCGGTGATCACCAGCGCCGTCCTGTCCGGGTCGCGGGCCTCGCTGCTCGGCATGGTGATGCTGGCCGTGCTCTACCCACTGGTCGAGCGGTCCGCGCTCTCGGCCTATCTCGTGGTCTCCGCGGCCATCGTCGGTCTGGCCTCCCTGAACTGGCTGATCTCGATCGCGGGCGAGAGCTCGGCCCTGGCCCGGCTCAAGGGCGACTCGACCGCGTCCTACTCCGACCTCGCCCGCGAGCAGGCGTTCGCCACCGGGCTCGAGGAGTTCCTCGCGAAACCCTTGCAGGGCAATGGATTCGACATCACCGCCCTCGACGCGCACAACGTCTATCTGCAGGTCGCGGTCGGCATCGGCATCTTCGGCGCACTGGCGTTCGTGATGGTGCTGTGGAACCTGATCGTCCCGCTGTTCCGGCCCGGCCCGATGCGTCGACTGGGCTACGTGCCACTGTCCTACGCGGCGGTCGCGGTGATCACCAACTCGTTGTGGGACCGGTTCGTGTGGGCCGGCCTGGCCCTGGCGGCCCTGGCCGCGGTCTACTCCGACTCCGAGGACCCGTCCGCCTCCGACGACGCGTCGACCGACCACGTCGACCCGTCGCCAGTTCGTCGCACCGAAACAACTCTGACTGCCTGGGAGCAGTCGTTCACCGCGGGCAAGCATCGCGCCCCCACGCACACCCCGGAGATCATGTGAGCCGTCGCCCCGCCCTCGCCGCCCGTCGTGTTCGGCAGACCCTGCAGTTCGCGAACGGTCCGGCGCTGCTGTTCAGCCTGGCCTCGGCCCGGGCGCCGTGGTCGCGCCCGACACTGACCTATCGGCTGCGTGGCGGTGGCACGGTCAGCTGCCCGAACGTGGCCGGCGCCCGGGTGCCGATCTACGAGGTGTTCTCCGAGGACGCCTACCGGATGAAGGAGACCATCTCCGGCCTCCCGCCGTCGTTGGTCGCGCTCGACATCGGCGGCCAGGTCGGCTGCTTCTCGCTGGCGCTGGTCCGCGCGGCCAAGCGGGTGCAGGTGCACGCCTACGAGGCCTCGCCCTCGACCGCGGAGTGGCTGCGGCGCAACGTCGCCGACAACGGGTTCGCCGCCTCGGTCACCGTGCACGCCACCGCCGTCTCCGACCACGAGGGCGAGATCTCGTTCAACGACAACGGCCAGGCCTCCGGGCTGAACGGACTGACCGCCCCCGGCGGCACCGTCGTCACCGTGCCGTGCGTCCCGTTCGCCTCCGCCGTCGCTGCCGCGGGCGGCCGGGTCGACCTGGTCAAGATCGACACCGAGGGCGCGGAGTACGACATCGTGCTCGGCTCCTCGCCGGCCGACTGGGCGTCGGTCTCGCGGGTGGTCATGGAGTACCACGACGTCGCCGGCCACTCCTGGGACGAGCTGCACGCGTTCTTCACCTCGTGCGGCTTCACCCTGCGCCGCCACGAGCCGGCCGGGCCGCGCCAGGGCACCGTCTGGCTGGCCCGCTGACGTGTCACGACTCCCCACCTGGCTCGAGCCCGCATTCCCCCACGTGAAACGGGCGCACCGCTTCGCCACGCGACGCCTGGGCGCGGTCACCCGCTCGTCGACATGGCCTGGCACCGGCCTGCCCCACATCGGCACCTCCTCCGTCGACGAGACGGCTCGCCTCGACCCGGCGGTCGTCGTACGGCCCCTGGCGCCGGCGCGGCCGGCACCGCGCACCGAGCCGACCGGTCACTGGTTCTGGCAGGGCCTGGGGCAGTACGACGAACCGCGGCGGTTCCTGCTCTCGATCTCCGACGGACTCGTGGTGGGTGACTACGCGGCCCACGTGACATCCCGCGGGGTGCTCGACTACGAGACCTCGGAGTACTACGGCGTCGCCGGCTGGCGCGAGCACCCGATCTATCTGCGCACCCGGATGCCCGAGCCAACGCCGGTCGACGGATCCCTGCTGTCGTTGGCGACTCGTGGCACCGGCGGCAACTACTACCACTTCGTGATGGACCTGCTGCCGCGGTGGGGCGTGTTCTCCGAGGCGCTGGAACGCGGACTGGTCGACGGCCCGCCCGACCACTTCCTGCTCAGCCGCGGGTCGCGCTACCAGGAGGAGCTCCTCGACAAGCTCGGGCTCGCGCAGGTCTCGACCCTGCGCCCGCGACGCGACCTGGCGCTGCGCGCGGACACCCTGCTGGTGCCGTCGATGACGAACCCCGACACGATGGCGCCGCCGTGGACCACGCGCTGGCTCTCCACGACGCTGCCCCCGCGCGCCGCCGCCTCGACACTGCCCTCGCGGATCTACATCACCCGCGGGTCGCGCAAGAACACCCGGCGGCTGGTCAACGAGGACGAGATCTTCGCCGTGCTCGAGAAGCAGGGGTTCGTGAAGATCGACTGCGGCACCCTGTCGGTGCAGGAGCAGATCGACCACTTCGCCGCAGCGTCGGTGATCGCCGCGCCGCACGGGGCCGCGCTGACCAACCTCAACTTCTGCTCCCCCGGCGTGCGCGTGCTCGAGCTGTTCGCACCCCGCTACCTGAACAAGTGCTTCTGGGCGATCGCGTCGAACATCCCGGAGTCGACGTACGCCCATCTGGTCGGCACGTCCGCGCGCCCGGTCCGCGAGGGCAACCCGATGGGCGGCGTACAGGACGACATCACCGTCCCCGTGGCCGACTTCGAGGCCGCACTGAACGCATTGCTGGGCGGCGCCGTGGGCGCCGTACCAACAGATCTTCCGGGCGCCATGCCCGGTCGTAGTGAGGAGTAGATCGACGTGAGCAACCAGAAGCGTGTCGTCGTCATGGGCGGCGCCGGATTCCTCGGGTCGCACCTGTGTGAGCGGCTGGTCGGCGAGGGACACGAGGTGGTCGCGGTCGACAACTTCATCACCGGCTCGGAGTCGAACGTCGAGCACCTGTCGGGAACCCCGTTGTTCTCGCTGGTCGAGGCCGACGTCTCCGCCGGCCTCCCCGTCGAGGGGCCCGTGGACGCGGTGCTGCACTTCGCCTCCCCCGCCTCGCCGGTCGACTACCTCGAGTTCCCGATCGAGACCCTCAAGGTCGGCTCGCTCGGCACCATGAACGGCCTGGAGCTGGCCCGTGCCAACGACGCGCGCTTCGTCATGGCCTCGACGTCCGAGGTGTACGGCGACCCGCAGATCCACCCGCAGCACGAGGACTACTGGGGCTACGTGAACCCGGTCGGGCCGCGCAGTGTCTACGACGAGGCGAAGCGGTTCTCCGAGGCGTTGGTGACCGGCTTCCGGACGACGTACGGCACCGACACCGGCATCGTGCGCATCTTCAACACCTTCGGGCCGCGGATGCGACCCAACGACGGCCGCGCGATCCCCAACTTCGTGCGCCAGTCGCTGCGCGGCGAGCCGATCACGCTGGCCGGGGACGGCAGCCAGACCCGCTCGATCTGCTACGTCGACGACCTGGTCGACGGCATCCTGGCGCTGACCTGGTCCTCCCACTCGGGGCCGATGAACATCGGCAACCCGCACGAGATCTCGATGCTCGACCTGGCCCAATGGATCGTGAAGCTGGTCGGCTCGACCTCCGAGACGGTGCACATCGAGCGTCCCGTCGACGACCCGACCGTCCGGCGTCCCGACATCACCCTCGCCCAGCGCGAACTGGGCTGGAGCCCTCAGGTCTCCGCCGAGGAGGGGCTGCGGCGCACGATCGAGTGGTTCCGCACGCACCCCGACGTCACGCGCTGACGTCTGGCCCGTCTGGCGGCGGGCCGTCTGGCTGTCTGACTGTCTGGCCCTCGTCCGTCTGCCGCTCGGGCGTTGAGTGCACGATTTGTGTCGACTTCTGGTCGAATCTCGACACAAATCGTGCACTCAACGCGTCCGGGTCGCGCTCGGGTCGTCGTACCAGCCCGGTGTCTGTGGATGACGCCCGCACGCGACCTCGGTTCGAGGCAGGCTCAAGATCATGGAGATGCCACCCGATCCCTTCATCGACGCGCGCATGGTGCCCGCCGCTCCCCGCGTGACCGCGTTCCGATTCGCCGTGCCGCAGCACACGGACCCACTCGGCCGCTCGGGACCGACTCCGGGCACGGCCCGAGGACGAGGGTTCCGGCGAACGGGACCCGGTTTGTTCGTGCCCGCTGACGCCGGGTTCGACCAGCCCACGCAGCGGGTCGTCGAGGCTGCGTCGCTGCTTCCGCCCGGCGGAGCGGTGACCGGATGGGCGAGCCTGCATCTCGCCGGCGCCATGTACGTCGACGGCACCACGACTGCGGGCCGAACCCTGCCGGTCCCACTCCTGGTGCCGAGCTATCGCTGCGACCGCCCCGGCGTCACCTTCGGCCGCGGTGCACTGCACCCGGACGAAGTGGTGGTCAGGCACGGCGTGCGCTGCACCAACCTCCACCGTGCGCTGCTCGATGCGGTGTGCCGTGCCGACGACCTGCGCGAAGCGGTGGTCCTGATCGACATGGTGATGTACGCCGAGCTCACT
>NZ_BCRJ01000082.1 GCF_001552535.1 Nocardioides jensenii JCM 1364 = NBRC 14755
GGGGTCGGCGGTCGCTGCGCGGCGGGCCTGCTCGACGAGCGCGGTGCCGGAGCCGTACTGCTCGAGGCAGCCGTGCTGACCGCAGCCGCAGCGCCGACCGAGGCGTTCGATGCGGATGTGCCCGATCTCGCCGGCGATGCCGAATCCACCGCGATAGAGCGCTCCGTCGACAACGATGCCGCCGCCGACTCCGGTGCCCACCGCGACCATGAGCAGGTCGTCGGCGTCCTCGGCAGCGCCGTGGGTGAACTCCCCCCACGCCGCGGCGTTGCCGTCGTTCTCGACCACCACCGACAACCCGGTCGACTGTTCGAGGCGTGCCTTGAGGTCCTCGTCGCGCCAGGCCAGGTTGGGTGCGAACAGCACCGTCGCCCGCGCCGCGTCGATGAAGCCGGCTGCGGAGATGCCGATGCCCTCGATCTCGTGGTCGCCGCGCAGCTCGGTCACCATGGCGCCGATCGACGCGACGATCGCGGGCGGGTCCTCCGCCGGCGACTCGACCTTCGTCTGGGCGAGCAGCGTGCCCGAGTCGTCGACCAGCCCTCCGGCGATCTTGGTTCCGCCGACGTCGACACCGATGGTCAGGCTCATCCGATCAGTCCTCCGGCCAGTCCTCGTCGAGGTCGATGTGTTCGACCCCGTCCTCACGCTTCTTGCCGTCGTCGGGCACCTGGCTCGCCATCAGGGCGGCCGCGGCCTGCATCAACGAGGCGCTCGCGGAAGCGAGGTGGTTCTTCACTTCCGGGCTGAGCTCGCGGACGACGTGCATCGCCCGGCAGATCGGGCAGTAGGCGCACTCGGCGGCACCGGTGGCGATGTGCTCGTTGACGTCGTGGGCGGCGTGGGCCGCGCCCGCGGCCAGGTCGCCCAGCCCGTGGCCCAGGTCGCTGCCCTGGGACCGCGCCCAACCGGAGAGCGCGCCCAGCAGCTTGGCCGCCTCGTCGCCCACCGAGCCGACCGGCTCATGGGAGCCCGAGTCACCGGGGCGGGTGTCGTCGCCGTCGCTCACGGTGTCTTCTCCTCGAATCGCACGTGCAGGGCTCCCTCGCTGACCCGGGCGCCCTTGACCTGGTGCCGGGCCAGCCCGGCGGGCAGCGAGAGAAGACGACGATACGACCCCACGGTCACGACGAGCTCGTCGCCGTGCCTGGCGAGATCGACATCGCCCTTCTCCACGTTGGGCAGGGCCAGTTCCAGCACCGCCCCGTTCGTCGTACGCGTCACCTTCATCGGTCCCTCGCCCACGGGCGGGGCCAGCGGGTCGGAGCCGGCGTACACCTCGTCGGCCAAGTCACGCAGGGCCTCGACGCCGACCGGCTCCCCGGTGCGGTAGACCGACTTCCACAACGGCAACCCGGGGAAGGACTCCTCGACCTCGGTGAGCACCGCGGCCTGCGCCGCGACCCAGCCGGCCCGCCAGGCGTCGCCCTCGGCGTCGGGAAAGATGCGGTTGGCGACCACACCGTCGACCCGGTAGCCGAACAGCGAGAGCGTGGTGAACGAGCGCCGTGCCTCGGCCAGTACGACGGTCTCGGGCGTCATCACCAGTCGGACGCTGGACTCGGGGCCCGACAACAGGGCGCGCACCTCGTCGAGCTCGGCGTGCAGGCGCTCGACGGCGTCGAAGACCGAGTCCCCGGGCATCGGTACGCCGGCCGCCCGGGTCAGCACCGGCTTGAGTGCCTTGACCACGCGACGCTCGAACGGGAAGACCCGCTGCATGTACCAGCCCAGGGCCTCCGGCAGGGCCAGCAGACGGAGGGTCTCGGCGGTCGGGGCGCAGTCGACGACGATCACGTCCCACTCACCTGAGAGCGCGTGCAGCCGCAGCTCCAGCAGCGCCAGCACCTCTTCGGCACCGGGGATGACGGTGAGCTCCTCGGCCGCGACCGGGTCCACGCCGACCACGTCGAGCACCGAGAGCAGGTAGCCCTGGATGTCGGCCCACGACTGCTCGAAGCGACGCTGGGCGTCGACCTGCTGCACGAAGAGGTTCTCGGCCACCTTGGTCGGCTCGGCGCCCACGGGTGTGCCGAACGCGTCGGCCAACGAGTGGGCGGCGTCGGTCGAGAGCACGAGGGTGCGCTGGCCACGAGCCGCAGCGAGCGCGGACGTACCGGCGGCGACGGTGGACTTGCCGACCCCGCCCTTGCCGGTGAACAGAAGGATGCGCACGGGCCTCAGAGGGACTCGACGCGCTTCTTGAGCCCCTTCAGCGCGGTGTCGATGAGGATCTTCTCGCCCTTGCGCTTGAGCATGCCGATCAACGGGATCGACACGTCGAGGGCCAGCCGGTAGGTCACCTCGGTGCCGCCGTTCGCCGGGCGCAGCGTGTAGGCACCGTCGAGGGCGCGCAGCATCTTGCCCTCGGCCAGGGTCCAGGTGACCTCACGGTCGCCGTCCCACACGTAGGCGAGGGTGTACTCGTCCTTGATCGGGGAGACGTCGAGCTCGAAGAACACCTGGGTGGCTCGACCGTCGTCGAAGGTGCCCAGCACGTCGGCGGTCTTCACGCCCTTGGCCCAGGTGGGGTAGGCAGGGAAGTCCGCGATCACCGCCATGACGTCAGCCGCCGGAGCGTCAATGACGATCGAGGAGGTGGTCTGTTCGGCCATCGAGGGTCCCCTGGGATCTGTTCGGTGATGAGTGCAGCGAGCGTACCGGATACCCGCGGTACGCCGGTGGCCGGTAACGTGCGACCAGTCCGTTTTCGTAGTTCTTGAAGGAGGCCGGCATGCGAGAGTTCGCCACGCCGTTGACCGTGGAGATTCCCGCGACTGGCAACGTGACCGACGACGTGGTCGTCAACGCGCGCGACCACGCCGACACGGTCGTGTTCAGCCGCCGCACCGAGGACGGATGGACCGACGTCACCGCCGCCGAGTTCCACGACCAGGTCGCGTCGGTCGCCAAGGGCCTGATCGCCGCCGGCATCGAGGCTGGCGACCGGGTCGCCCTGCTCTCCAAGACCCGCTACGAGTGGACCCTCCTCGACTACGCCATCTGGTTCGCCGGCGCGGCCACCGTGCCGATCTACGAGACCTCCTCGACCGACCAGATCGGCTGGATCCTGGAGAACTCCGGCGCCAAGGCCGTGGTTGCCGAGGGTGCCGACCACCTCGCCAAGGTCACCGGCCTGCGCAAGAACCTGCCCGCGCTCAACCACGTGTGGACCTTCGAGGACAACGCGGTCGACGTCCTCACCAGCCTCGGCGCCGACATCGACGACGCCACCCTCGAGAAGCGCCGTACGGCGACCACGCCGCTCGACCTGGCCACCCTGATCTACACCTCGGGCACGACCGGTCGCCCCAAGGGCTGCATGCTCACCCACGGCAACTTCATGTTCGAGCTCGGCTCCGCGGTCCACGAGCTCGACCGCCTCTTCAAGGACGAGAAGGGCTCGACCCTGCTCTTCCTGCCCCTGGCCCACGTCTTCGCCCGCATCATCCAGGTCGGCTGCATCAAGGCCCGCGTGCGCCTGGGCCACTCGGCCGACATCAAGAACCTGGTCGAGGACCTCGGTGTGTTCCAGCCGACGTTCATCCTGGCCGTGCCCCGGGTCTTCGAGAAGGTCTTCAACACCGCCTCCCAGAAGGCCGCTGCCGACGGCAGGGGCAAGATCTTCCAGCGTGCCGCCGACACCGCCATCGCGTGGAGCCGGGCGCAGGACTCCGGCCGGGTGCCGCTGCGCATCCGCGCCCAGCACGCGCTCTTCGACAAGCTCGTCTACGGCAAGCTGCGAGCCGCGCTGGGTGGCGAGTGCCAGTACGCCGTCTCCGGCGGGGCGCCGCTCGGTGAGCGACTGGGTCACTTCTACCGCGGCATCGGCCTGGTCATCCTCGAGGGCTACGGCCTGACCGAGACCACGGCCGCGCTGACCGTCAACCTTCCCGACGCCCAGAAGGTCGGCACCGTGGGGCGCCCGCTCGGCGGCACGACGGCCCGCATCGCCGACGACGGCGAGCTGCTCTTCAAGGGCGGCCAGGTCTTCGCCGGCTACTGGGACAACGAGGCGGCCACCGCTGAGGCACTGACCGATGGCTGGTTCCACACCGGTGACGTCGGCGAGCTCGACGACGAGGGCTTCGTGCGGATCACCGGTCGCAAGAAGGAGATCCTGGTGACCGCCGGCGGCAAGAACGTGGCCCCGGCCGTGCTCGAGGACCGCATCCGTGCCCACGCCCTGGTCAGCCAGTGCATCGTGGTCGGTGACGGCGAGCCGTTCATCGGCGCCCTGGTCACCATCGACCCGGAGTCGTTCCCGCACTGGGCCCAGGAGCACGGCAAGAGCGGCTCCATCGCCGACCTGGTCGACGACCCCGACCTGCGGGCCGCCGTCCAGGCCGCCGTCGACGACGCCAACAAGGCGGTCTCGAAGGCCGAGTCGATCCGCAAGTTCACGATCCTGCCGATCGACTGGACCGAGGAGGACGGCCAGCTGACGCCGTCGCTCAAGCTCAAGCGCAACGTGGTGATGCGTGAGCACCGCGCCGACGTCGCGGAGCTCTACGGTCACTGAGCGACACCGGCCGACGACCGACGCACTCCGAATCGGACAGTGATGCTGTCCGATCGGGTGATCTCACGTAGTCCTTCTGGGTCATCTGGCCCCAAGAGGTGACAATTCGACGCGCTGATGAGGCACGTTTGGTCTGCACTGAACTGCCCGGGGAGCACGCGACCGCGTGATGGGGTCGGATCGTGCGCCCATTTTGGTGAACGTCCATCACGCATGAAGAGGGATCCATGGACCGTCGCAAGATCCTGCTCGTCCTCGCCGCCGTCATCGCGGCGTTCGGGACGCTCCTGGTGTTCCTCTACGCGCAGGGCGCCGACAACCGCGCCAAGGAGGACATCGAGTCCGTCCAGGTGCTCAAGGCGGTGCAGACGATCGAGCCCGGCGAGACCTTCGAGGACGCGGCGGCCGCCGGCAAGATGGAGCCGCAGGACGTGCCCAAGGACCAGGTCCTCGAGGGCGCACAGAGTGACCTGACCGGGCTGACCGGCCTCAAGGCCACCTCCCGCATCCTCACCGGCGAGCAGATCGTCTCGGGTCGCTGGGGTGGCACGGTCGAGAACACCAGCTTGGCCATCCCCGACGGCATGATGGCGATCTCGGTGAACCTCACCGACCCGGCCCGCGTGGCCGGCTTCGTCTCCCCCGGATCGGAGGTCTCGGTGTTCCTCACCTCGAGCGAGATGCCACAGCCCGCCTTCACCCGCATGCTGCTCCCCCGCGTTCAGGTGCTCGGGGTCGGCACCACGTCGACGATCACCTCGACCAAGACGTCCGACGACGGCGCCCAGACCACCGAGCAGCTGCCGGCGACGCTGATGACCCTGGCGCTGCCGCAGAAGGATGCCCAGAGGGTGATCTTCGCGGCCGCCAACGGTGAGCTCGCCTTCGGTCTGCTGACCGACAAGACGAAGGTGGCCAAGGCCCCCGCCGTCACCGCAAACACGCTCCTCCAGTGAGGCACTGATGCCGATCATCGTCGATCCCGATCCAGCTGTCGTGGCGCAGCTGAGCGCCGTGATGCCCACCGGCTCCCACTCCGTCGACGGCACCGGGCCGCTGCACGCCTGGCTGGCCCACCACCCCACCGAGTACGCCGTCGTGCTCGGCCCCGGCCTCTCCCTCGACGCGGCGCTCGACGTCGCCGAGAGCATGCGCTACACCCGCCCCTCGACGACGGTCGTGCTGGTGCGCGACACCATCGACACCGACGTGATGTACAAGGCGATGCACGCCGGCTGCCGGGACGTCGTACGCACCGACGACCAGGCGCAGCTGCGAGGCTCGATCGACCGGGCCCAGCAGCTGTGGTCGGCGTTGCACAGCGGCGACGTCGCCGCGGCAGGTGGCCGGCACGGGCAGGTGATCACCGTCTTCTCCCCCAAGGGCGGCGTCGGCAAGACCACGACCGCGGTCAACCTGGCCCTGGCCCTGGCCGACAAGGGTGCGCGCAAGGTGTGCCTGATGGACCTCGACCTGGCCTTCGGTGACGTGGCGATCACGATGCAGCTGTTCCCCACGCACACCATCGAGGAGGCCATCGGCGGCGAGGACGCCATCGACTTCACCATGGTCGAGTCGCTGCTGACCCGCCACGAACAGTCGCTGATGGTGCTCGCCGCACCGAACCTGCCCGACGCCCGCGACCGGATCACCGCCACGCTGGTCGCCCGGATGATGCGCACGCTCAAGGAGCAGTTCGACTACGTCGTGGTCGACACCTGCCCCAGCTTCGACGAACAGACCCTGCAGGCGCTCGACGAGACCGACGAGTGCGTGATCGTGGCGACCCTCGACGTGCCGACCCTGAAGAACGTCAAGGTCGCCCTGGAGACGCTCGACCTGCTCGACATCGCGCAGGGCAGCCGCCACCTGGTGCTCAACCGGGCCGACGACGCCGTGGGCCTGGAGCCCGACAAGGTCGAGCAGATCCTCGGCATGCCGATCGCCACGATGATTCCCTCCTCGCTCGACATCGCTGCGTCCACAAACGCCGGCAAGCCGATCGTGGTCAGCAACCCCAACCACCCGGCGAGCAGGGCCTTCGTCCAGCTGGCCGCCACCCTGACCGGCGAGCCCGTCGGCGCGGGCGAGGGCAACGACGCCGAGCGCCGCGGTCTGTGGCGACGGAACAAGAGGTGACGTGATGAGCAGTCTGGGAGATCGTCTGGCGCGCGCGAAGGCTGGCGCGCGGGAGTCCGCACCGCAGGTCGCACCGCAGGCCGAGACCGCCGCGACCGTCGAGGCGGCCTCCGGGCCGTCCCTGGTCACCACGGGGCAGCACAGCGCCCCGCCCGTTGCCGAGGCGCCACAGAGCGAGCTGCCCGCGCCCCGCGCCGGCAAGCGCATCGCGTCGGGCGAGGTGGACGCGTCCGTCGTACGCCGTCGCGCGCATGCCATCAACAGCCATCAGGACCGACTCGAAGAGCTCAAGGGCAACGTGCACGCGGAGCTGCTCAAGGAGCTCGGCCCGCAGCTGTACGACGCCAACATGGACCAGGCGGAGCTCGAGACACGGGTGCGTCAGGTGCTCAAGGAGGTGCTCGGCTCCCAGGACAAGCCGATCAGCGGGGCCGACCGGGCCCGGGTGACGCTCGAGATCACCGACGACATCCTCGGCTACGGGCCGATCGAGCCGCTGCTGCGTGACCCCGAGGTCACCGAGATCATGATCAACGGCCCGGAGTCGATCTTCCTGGAGAAGCACGGCCGCATCTCCATCTCCGAGGCCAAGTTCGTCGACGAGGCCCACCTGCGCCGCACCATCGACAAGATCGTCTCCCGCATCGGCCGTCGCGTCGACGAGTCGAGCCCGATGGTCGATGCCCGCCTGCCCGACGGCTCCCGCGTCAACGCGGTGATCCCGCCGCTGGCGATCGACGGCTCCGCGCTGACCATCCGCAAGTTCTCCGCGGACCCGCTGACTGCCAAGGACCTGATCTCGTTCGGCACCCTGAGCCAGCAGGCCTGCGACTTCCTCTCCGCGTGCGTGCGCGGCCGGCTCAACATCATCGTCTCCGGCTCCACCGGCGCCGGGAAGACCACGACCCTCAACGTGCTGTCGTCCTTCATCCCCGCCGACGAGCGCATCGTCACCATCGAGGACGCCGCCGAGCTGCAACTGCACCAGGACCACGTCGTCCGCCTCGAGTCCCGCCCGGCCAACATCGAGGGCAAGGGTGCGGTCGACATCCGCGACCTGGTGCGCAACTCACTGCGCATGCGCCCCGACCGCATCATCGTCGGTGAGGTGCGCGACGCCTCCGCGCTCGACATGCTGCAGGCGATGAACACCGGTCACGACGGGTCGATCTGCTCGGTGCACTCCAACGGCCCGCGCGACACGATCGCCCGGGTCGAGACGATGGTGCTGATGGCCGGCATGGACCTGCCGATCCGGGCGATCCGTGAGCAGGTCGCCTCGGCGGTCGACGTGATCGTGCACCAGACACGGTTCAAGGACGGCACCCGCCACATCACCCACATCACCGAGGTGGAGCGGATGGAGGGTGACGTGATCACCCTCCAGGACATCTTCACCTACGACCACACCGCCGGCTTCGACGAGCACGGCGCCAGCCGCGGCCAGTTGCGCTCGACCGGGCTGCGCCCCACGTTCCTGGAGAAGATGTCCTACGCGAACGTCTCGGTCGACCCGGCGATCTTCGCCGTGGGCGGGCGATGATGCGCACTCCCCTGCGGCGCCTCGCGGCGCTGGGCCTGGCCGTCGCGGGCTCGACGGCCCTGGTGCTGGGGCCGTCCCCCGCCGCGGTGGCCGCCGACGACTTCACCATCACCCACGTGCAACCCGCGGGCGGCGACATCCAGGTGCTGCTCTCGGTGCCCGAGGGCGCCAAGGTCCCCCTGGAATCCCTCGAGGTCACCATCGACGGCACGTCCGCGCCGGCCACGGCCGAGTCCGCGGGTGAGAGCACCGAGCCGATCCGGCGTACGACGATCCTGGCGATCGACACCAGCAACAGCATGGCCCAGCGCGGGCGCTTCGACGCGGCCAAGGCGGCCGCCGCGGCGTTCCTCGAGAGTGCGCCCGACGACGTGTACGTCGGCGTCATCACCTTCGACGCGGACGTCGAGACCGCCCTGGCCCCGACACTGGACCGGGCCAGTGCCGCCGACGTGGTCGAGGGGCTCGAGCTGGCCCGCGACACCCGGCTCAACGACGCGGTGATCGCGGCCGCCGAGCTGGCCGGCACCGAGGGCCAGCGCAACATCCTGGTGCTCTCCGACGGCCGCGACACCAGCACGACCACCGAGGCGGCGGTGACCGACGCGATCGGCGAGTCGGGCGTGGCCGTCGACGTGGTCGCCCTCGACCAGTCCGGGCCCGCCCTCGCACCGCTGAAGAAGCTGGCCGACGCCGGCAACGGCAGTGTCATCGAGGCCGACGCCGCCTCCCTGACCGCCGCGTTCGACGACGAGGCCGCCTCGCTCTCGCGCCAGGTGCTGCTGACCGCGCAGATCCCCGAAGGCGTCAGCGCCACCGAGGGCACGGTCGCGGTGACCTCCGGCGAGCTGAGCGCCACGGCCCACGTGGTGATCCGCGACGCCTCGGCCCCCGCCCCGACGTTGGACGGCAGCTCGGACGACTCGGGCGTCTCGGTCAGCCGCTCGGTCATGTACGCCGGAGTCGCCGCCATCGGCCTGGGTCTCCTCGTGCTGGTGGGCTCGCTGATGTGGTCGGCCGGCTCACCCAAGCGCCAGTCCACGCCGGCCGAGCGGATCGCGGCATACACCGGCGACGCCACCGCGTCCGCGGCTGCGACGCGTGGTGGCGAGCCGGTGCTGACCCTCGACAACGCCAAGTCGGCTGCTGCGTCCGTGCTGAACCGCAACCAGGGCCTCGAGGCCCGCATCAACCAGCGACTGGTCGCCGGCGGCAGCTCCCTGAAGCCGGCCGAGTGGATCCTGATCCACGGTGGCATCGCGATCGCCGCGGGCCTGGTCGGGGCCCTGCTCGGCAAGGGCGACATCATCTTCATCCTGCTGTTCCTGGCGCTCGGTGCCCTGCTCCCCTGGCTCTGGCTGGGCCGGTTGCGCAAGAAGCGCATCAACGCGTTCAACTCCCAGCTCGCCGACACCCTCACCCTGGTCTCGGGTTCGTTGTCCGCCGGCATGTCGCTGGCCCAGTCCCTCGACACCGTCGTCAAGGAGGGACGCGAGCCGGTGGCTGGCGAGTTCCGCCAGGCGCTCGTGCAGAGCCGCCTGGGCTACCCCCTGGTCGACGCCCTCGACGACATCGCCACCCGCACCGAGAGCAAGGACTTCGGCTGGACGGTGATGGCGATCCGGATCCAGCGCCAGGTGGGCGGCAACCTGACCGAGCTGCTGCAGACGGTGGCAGCCACCCTGCGTGAGCGTGACTACCTGCGCCGTCAGGTGCAGACCCTGTCGGCCGAGGGTCGTCTCTCCGGGTGGATCCTCGGGCTCCTGCCGGTCGGCATGTTCTTCTACATGCTGCTGACGCGTCGCGAATACGTCAGCAAGCTGTGGACCGAGCCGATGGGTCTGCTGATGCTGGCCGGTGCCGTCGGGCTGCTCAGCTTCGGCGCGTTCGTGATCGCCCGTCTGGTGAAGGTCGAGGTCTGAGCCATGGTCCTCTTCCTCGGCGTGCTCCTGATCTTTCTCGCCCTCTTCATCGTCTTCTCCGCGGTCGGCGGCCTCAGCGCCGAACGCAGCGGGGTCGACCGGTCGCTCGAGATGATCGAGTCCCTGACCGCCCACCCCGACGAGCTGGTCAAGGAGAGCGAGCAGTCGTTCACCGTGCGGGTGCTCGAGCCGCTGCTCGACCGTGCCCAGGGTCTGGGCCGCCGGATCACCGGGGCCGACCAGGCCGAGCGGATTCGCCAGCAGCTCGAGCGTGCCGGCAACCCGACGGGCTGGACGGTCGACCGGGTCTCCTCCGGCAAGATCGTCGGCACGGTCATCGGCCTGGTCGTCGCGACCTACTTCGTGCTGATGCTCGGGCTGTCGATTCCCATCGCGATCCTGGTCCTGGTCGCCCTGGCCGTGCTGGGCTTCTTCGCGCCCAACATCTATCTGTTCAACACCGCCCAGAAGCGTGAGGAGTCGATCCTCAAGGAGCTGCCGGACGCGCTCGACCTGCTCACCATCTCGGTCGAGGCCGGCCTCGGCTTCGACGCCGCGCTGCAGCAGGTGGCCCGCAACACTGACGGACCCCTGGCCGGGGAGCTGACCCGGGTGCTGCAGGAGATGCAGATCGGCCGGAGCCGCAGCGAGGCGCTGCGGGCGCTCGGCGAGCGGACCAAGGTGCAGGACCTCAAGTCGTTCGTCGGCGCGATGGTGCAGGCCGACGCGGTCGGCATCCCGATCGCCCAGGTGCTGCGCGTGCAGTCCGCCGAGATGCGGGTGCGTCGGCGTCAGCGGGCCGAGGAGAAGGCGGCCGAGGTGCCGGTGAAGATCATGATCCCGGTGATCCTGTTCATCCTGCCGTGCCTGATGATCGTGGTGATGGGCCCCGGCATCCTGGGCATGATCGAATCGTTCTCCAAGACCTGATCAACGACGATGGGCTTCACCTCATGAGCGCTGACCCGATGCGGGGCCCGACGAGGACGATGACATGACCGAGGTCGACGAGCGGGCACGCTATGCCTCGATCACCGCCGGCGCCCGTGTCTTCGCGCTGATCGTGCTGGCCGCGCCAGTGGCGTTCACCGGCGACTACGGCCCGATCCTCAACGTGATCCTGCTGGCCGCGGTCTGGATGGCAGCGATCTTCCTGGAAGGCATGCACCGGGTGCCGGTGCTGCCGGCTCTCGTGATCGAGTCCAGCCTGGTCAGCTTCCTGGCCGCGCTGACCCTGGCCGACTCCGACGTGCTCGTGCCGGCCATGGTGATCCCGCTCTTCATCGCCGGGCTGGTCCGCGGCAGCCGCGGCATGCTCGAGGTGCTGGGCGCCCAGATCGTCGTCCTGGCCGCATGCCTGGCGTCGGTGGCGGAGCTGTCGTTCAGCACCGACCTGATCTGGGTGCTGTTCACCTGGCTGATGGTCGGCCTGGGCTTCGGGGCCAGTGCCGCGATCGTGCACAACCTGCGCGCCGAGACGCCCGACACCACGACTTCCTACCGCGACGCCCGTGGCCTGATCAACCAGCTGATCGAGCTCTCCGGCGACCTGGTCGACGGCCTCGACCCGGTGAGCATCAGCCAGAACATCCTCGACCTGACCCGCGAAGAGGTCCCGCTGACCGGTGCCGTGGTCTACACCGGCTCCGTCTACGGCGTGACGCCGCTGCTCGAGGGCGACGTGGTCAGCGATGGCGTGGAGGGCCGGGACGAGCTCGTCGAGGCGGTCTTCGCCGCCGGCCGGCCCGTCCGGCACGGTGACGAGGTCGCCTTCCCGCTCTCGACCGACGTCGGGGTGGTCGCGGTGGTGGCCGGGGCCGTCAATCCGGTCCTGTCGCCTGCGGGCGGCGACCTCGAGGCCACCCTGCGCGACCTGACCCGCAAGTTCGGCACCGAGGCGGTGCAGCTCGACACGGCGCTGCTGTTCACCACGATCCGCGACGAGGCCACCGCCGAGGAGCGGCACCGGTTGGCGCGTGACCTGCACGACGGCGTCGCCCAGGACCTGGCCGCCCTGGGCTACCTGATCGACGGCATCTCCGACACCGCGACGGACGCCGAGCAGGTCGAGCAGATCGACGAGCTCCGCGGCGAGCTCTCCAAGGTGGTGACCGAGCTCCGCCGCTCCATCTTCAGTCTCCGCAACGAGGCCGTCCACGGTCAGAGCCTCGGCGAGAGCATCCGTGCCCTGGCCGGTCACATCCAGAGCCGGGCCGGCATCCCGGTCGAGGTCGAGCTCGACGAGACCGGCTCCCGGCTGCGCCCGGGCATCGAGGCCGAGCTGCTGCGCATCGCCCAGGAGGGCATGAACAACGCGGTCAAGCATGCCCGGGCGTCGCGCATTCTGGTCACCTGCCGGGTGCAGGCGCCGTACGCCCTGGTCACGGTCAGTGACGACGGCCGCGGACTCCAGGGGGGCCGTGACGACTCCCACGGCCTGCGCATCATGCGGGAGCGGGCGCGTCGCATCGGCGCCGTGCTCGATCTCCACAACGTCGAGGGCAACGGCGGCGTCGAGCTGCGGGTCGAGCTCGACGCGACTCGCCGATCCCCTGCCGTCACGGCGCCGAATGCGGCACAGTGAGGGCATGACTTCCGAGCAGACTCCGACCGCGACCTCGGTCTTGCTGATCGACGACCACGAGCTGATCCGCACCGGTCTGGCCCGTGCCTTCGAGCGCGATCCGTCGATGACGGTGATCGGCCAGGCCGGCAGCGTGGCCCAGGCGATGGCGGCCTACAACGCGTTGCGTCCCGACGTGGTGGTCACCGACGTGCAGCTGCCCGACGGCACCGGTCTCGACATCGTGCGGGCGATCCGGCAGCACAACCAGACCGTCGGCCTGGTGATCCTGACCATGCACTCGGGCGACGACCAGATCTTCGCGGCCATGGAGGCCGGCGCGTCGGCGTTCGTCGGCAAGGACGCGCCGTCGCGCGAGGTGGTCAGCGCGGCCCGGCACTCGGCGATCTCGCCACGCACCTTCCTCTGCTCGGGCCTGGCGGGCGCGATGATGCGCCGGGCCACCGACGACCGTCCGAGGCTCTCCGAGCGCGAGCAGGAGGTGCTGGCACTGCTCGCGGAGGGGCTCGGCACAGGTGCCCTGGCCGGCAAGCTCTACATGAGCGAGTCGACGGCGAAGACCCACATCGCCAAGATCTACCAGAAGCTCGGTGCGACCAACCGTGCCCAGGCCCTGGTCACCGCGATGCGCCTCGGTCTGCTGTCCTCCGTGAACCCGTAGGCGATCGGGCCCCGGCGGGCACGGGGCGGATAGCCCGTTCGGGCTATGCCGAAGCGGCCGATGTCCCGATTCCTCGACACGAAGTTACCGGGCAGGATTCTGATTGTCCGAACCGCATGGTTCGAGCGCACACACCGAACATGTGGGTTCGCAACATCTTTCTGGGAGGAAAGCACAATGATCGAGATCTACTGCAAGTTCATGGCATTCATGACCGCCGAGCGTGACGACGAGAAGGGCGCGACCGCCGTCGAGTACGGCCTGCTCGTCGCGCTGATTGCCGCCGTGATCATCGGCGTCGTCGCCACAGTCGGAACGAACTTGAAGGACACGTTCACCGAGATCGGAAGCAAGATCTGAGTCATCAGATCCGCGAGGACGGCCGCAGGCGACTGCGGCCGTCCTTCTGCATTTGCAACGAGAGGACGGGCATTGGCCAATCACGAGCGTGACGCCCCACAAGACGTCGGCGCAAGCTCGCTTGAATACGCGCTACTCGTGAGCCTGATTGCGATAGTCATCTTCGCGGCATTATTGATCTTCCGGGATGGCGTCGTGGGGCTCTTCGAATCCATTCCTGACTTCTAGTCCCGGTCCGACTGCTCCGCCACCGCCACTCGCTCCAACACCGTCGGATGACTCCCGAACCAGAACTGTGACCACGCCGGCCCGGTCGGGTCACACACCGACTTCAGGCACAGCTCCTTCTGCAGGTCCACCATCGCCGACGCCGGCGTCACCGCCAGGGCATCCACGTCGGCCCGCATCTCGATCTTCCGGCTGATCGTGTTCTGCACCGGGCTGGTCGCCACCGTGGCCAGCGCCATCAGCGCCAGCACCACCGCCACGGCCCGCGGGTCCGCCAGGCCGTCGACGCCGGCTCGCCGACGCACTCCCGGCCGACTCATGATCAGCCCGAGCAGACCGATGCCGAGCACCGTCCCCAAGGCGCCGAGCCCGGTGCCGGTCAGCACGTCGTCGTGCTTGGCGTGCGCCAGCTCGTGCGCCACGACCGAGAGCACCTGCGCCTCGGGCTGGTCCTCGACCAGGTTGTCGTAGACCACCACCCGTCGTGTGCCACCGAAGCCGGAGACGTAGGCGTTCAGCGTGGTCGTACGCCGCGACGCGTCCGCGACCAGCACGTCGTCCACGGCCACACCCTCCTCGTCCGCGAGCGTGAGGATCTGTTGCCGCAGGGCACTGTCGGGCATCGACTCGAAGTCGTTGAACACCGGCTCGACCACCACCGGATAGAGGAACGAGCCGACCATCACGAGCACCACGAAGACTCCGGAGACGATCACCGGCCACCAGGTCCGCCACCGGCGGACACATCCGAAGAGGATGAGCAGTGCGATCGAGGTGAAAACGATGCCCAGACCAAGACCCTTGGCCTCGTCCACGAGCCACGCGCCGAGCCCTTGGTTGGTCAGCCCGTAGTCGACTCGCCGCGCCCGCAGCGCGAGGCTGAACGGCAGGGTGACCAGCTCCCCGATCAGCAGCACCGCGCCCGTGAGTCCCACGACGGTGACCGGCCACGGCCAGGTCCGGCGTCCGAGCAGTCGGGTGCCGAGACGGGTGAAGCCGAGGAGGCACGAGACCAGCAGTGAGACGCCGAGCGAGATCCAGCTCAGGATCCGCGACCAGTGGGCGTAGTCCTCGCCCCGCTCGATCTGCGCACGGGTGAAGACGTCGGAGGCCGACGCCGGCTCCGGCATCCCGCCCGGCACCGGCTGCCACGGCACGACCAGCCAGGCCACCAGCACGAACAGCACCGCGCCACCTCCGACCAGCGTCCACAGCTGGCGCCGGGTCGTCCGGCTGATCACCCGGCCCGAGAGGTCGTACTTCGGGCTCACCGTGCGAGCCGCTCCAGCTCCGTCCGCCACCGTGCCACCAGTTCCTTCTCACCGAAGCCGTAGATACGTTGCAGGGCAGTCCCCAACTCGTCACCGTCCGAGACCTGGCGATAGAGCCGGAGCAGATCTTGCTCGGACCCAGTCTGCGCCAACAGGCGACAGGCCAGCCATGCGGCCTCGTAGGAGGCGCCCAGGTGGGTCGTCTGCGTGTCGAACTCGTTGCCGGCCGGCAGGTACCGTGGCGCGCCGTCGCGGCGCACCTGCGCCAAAATCTGCCCGGCCGTCACCGACAGCGGCAGCGTGACCTTGCGCAGCGCCACGTAGTCGGCGAATCCCTCGAGCAACCACAACGGAGTTCCCGACGCCGTCGCCGCGCCAGTCGCGACGTGCACCAGCTCGTGGGTGGTCACCACCTGCGCCCCGTTGCGCTTGAGGCCGGAGAAGACATCCGGGTTCACGAAGACGTGCACCGGCGCCACGGTCGACAGCGTGCCGTCCACGGTCGTGGTGACCGCGGCGATGTTGGCGTACTCCCCCGGCTTCGCGGCGAGCAGCTCGTCGAGCGCGTCCCCGGACTCGGGGACCTCCATGACCAGCTTCTGCCTCCAGCGCGGGATCATGTCGCGCACCGCTGCCACGGCCACCTTCGCGCGTCGCGCGTACGCCGCCAGTGGCTGGTCGTCGGCGACCATCACCAGGGCGTCGGGGGTGCGGCTGACCTCCAACGGAGTCGAGAGCCACAGCGGCGTACGCCGGTCCCCCCCTCCGACCGAGACCAGCTCGGCTCGGTCGCCGTCCTTGGCGAAGACGAAGGTGACCTCGGCACGGGCCTCCCGGGCATCGAACCCCGCGAAGCTCCACGTGGTGTCGACCGCCGCTGCCCACTGCCCTTCGGGCAGCGTCGAGGTGAGCGCCGAGTCCTCGTCGACGTAGCGGACGCTGAAGTCGGCGACACGGAGCTCCTCCGCGTTGTCCACGGCGTCCTTGGCCACGTCACCGGCCCCGGTGTCCAGCTCGTTGCTGTCACGAGCCGAGACCGCTGATTCCAGGTCGGCCAGTGCCGCCATGGCCAGGTCCTCGCGCACCGACGGCGACTCCAGCTTCCGCGGCGTGACGTCCTCGCCGTCGAGCCGCAGCCAGGCCACCACCGCGCAGGCGATGAGGACAAGCGAAAGGCCGGCCGCCCACCAGAGTGGGCGACCGGCCTTTCGTGCAGAGCTGTCGTTCAGGATCGCGCCGATCAGCCCGGGCGCACGGCGCCGGAGAAGGGCATCGAGAAGACGCCGGCGATGGTGACACCCGAACCGGGGTTGGCCGCGTGCACGATCTGGCCGCCGCCGATGTACATGCCGACGTGGCTGACCGGGCTGTAGTAGAAGACCAGGTCGCCGGGCTTCAGGTCACTGGAGGAGACACTGGTGCCGGAGCCCATCTGGGCGCTGGACGAGTGGGGCAGGCCGACGCCGGCCTGGGCCCAGGCCATCATGGTGAGACCGGAGCAGTCGAACGCGCTCGGGCCGGCTGCGCCGTAGACGTAGGCGTCACCGACCTGGCCGAGGGCGTAGTTGACCGCGGCGGCCGCACGCCCCGAGACGGGGACGTTCGACGGCAGGCGGGTCGTGGAGCCGCGACTGGCCTCTTCCTCGAAGCGGGCGCGCTCCTCGGCCTCGAGCTTGTCGAGCAGCTTCTTGGCCTCGGCGAGCTTGTCGTCGGCCTCGTCCTTGTTGGACTCGAGGTCGGCCTTGGTGTCGGCCAGCTCGTCGGCGCGCTCCTCGGTCGCCTCGCGGCGGATCTCGAGGGCGTCGGACTCGCGGGTGTAGTCACCCACGGTGTCGGCCTGGACGTCGTTGTACGCCGAGAGCGTGTTCAGGTCGTCGAGGAACTCGTCGGGGCTGTTGGAGAGGACCAGCTGACCGGTCGTCGAGATGTCCTGGCCTTCGTACTGCGCGGCCACGGCGTCACTGACGGCACTGGTCATCGAGTCGACCTTGGCCTGCTGCTTCTTCTCGTCCGCCTTGAGGGCAGAGAGGTCGGCCTCGAGGTCGTCGAGCTTGAGCTTGGCGTCGTTGTAGCGCTCCGAGGCCTGCTCGGCCTGGTGGTAGAGCGTGTCGACGCGAGCCTTGACGTCGTCGATGTCCGGCTCTGCGTTGCTCGGCGCTGCGGGAAGAGTGCTGATTCCGATGATCGCGATCGTGCTGGTCAGGCCAGCCAGGATGCGCTTCCGTCCGTACTGCTTCAAGCGGACGTACTCCCTCTTTGTCGGCGCCTACCGGGTGAGCTGACGGGTTCGGGCACAAAGAAGCCCTACACACGCTCCACGGATGGTTCCGCCTTGCGTGTGATTCACCCCAGGGATACGTGGGTCCCCGGTTCCTCCGCCTCGGACTTCCCCGTCGTCGGCTTCAGATTCGGCGTGGCACCCGAGCCGGTCCTGGTTGACCAACTGGTACGGGCACCTGAATCAGCAAGATTAGACGTGACCGCCCGCCTCGGCAAACCCTTGGCGCGCATGTTGCGGCGTGTTTCGGGCCACGACTGGGGTGAACCACGTGTCATGCGTCACATCCGCCCCACGAGACTCATGCCGAGCTCAGGCGGACTCCACGGTGGGACCGGCCACCGGGGTCACCATGCGCAGGGGCGGCACCAGGCCGGATCCGGCGAGCACGTCGAGTGCCCGCTGCTCGTCGTCGTCGAAGGCGAGCTCGGGCGGCGGCCCGAGCAGCACGGTCACCACGCAGTCATGGCAGGCGAGCCCGCGCACTTCACAGCTGTCACAGTCGATCCGCAAGGTCATGAGATGTCCTCGTCTAGTCGGTTCCGGGAGGGGAAGTCCCCGGCTGCGACGCAGCCTGGCAGGGACCACCGACACTGACTTTTTCGATCCACCGGACAGAGGCTGGCGAGCTGCGGAGAATGTCCGAGTGCACACCCGTCTCAGGCCGCTGGTCCCCGCGTTGGCGATCTTCTTCGTCTGCCTCGGCATCTACCTGCCCACGGCCTCTCGGCATGTCACTTCGACGGATGTCTACGGGGCCAATCTGGCCTCGTGGCAGATCGCGACTACGGGTAACCCCTGGTTTGAAGAACTCGCCCCAGACCAGTACGCCGAGAACCCCTTGCCGGGACATCAATGGGCCGGAACGGTAGACAACGGCCATCAGGTCATCACGCGTTCCCCCGGCGTGGTGGCAGCTGCCGTCCCTGCGTACTGGCTCGACCAGTCCGACGACTTCGGAATCGGACCTGGCGGATGGACAGCCGCACTGTTGAGTGCCATCACGGCGGTGCTGATCTTCCTGACTTTCTCCTCGCGACTCACCCGGCTACAAGCCGCGGTAGCATCCGGGGCCTTCGCCTTCGCCACACCAATGTGGTCAGCCGCAGCCGACGGCATGTGGACCCACACCGTGACGACACTCGGAATCGGCGGAATGGCTTGGGCAGCCACCAAGGAACGATGGTGGCTCGTCGGCACCTTTGGCGGCGTGGCCCTGTTCGGGCGCTTCCACGTGAGCCTGGTGGCCGCCATCCTCGGTGTCGGGATCGCTCTTTCCAGACGAAGGCCGGACATCGCGATGAAGGTTGCCGCCACGAGCAGTCTGTTCATGGCACTGGCCATGATCTGGACCCGTTGGATGTACGGAACTTGGAGCCCGATGGGCGGCTACGGCTCCGGATATCTGGAGCGCCTCGACGGTTTCGAGCCGACGTGGACGAGTCGGCTGGCCAACTTCGCCGGCATGTGGGTCTCCCCTGATCGGGGCTTCTTCGTCTGGACACCGCTGGCACTCCTGCTCCTGCCAGCGCTCATTCGTGGTTGGAGGGAGTTGCCGGACTGGACTCAGTGGCTGGCTTGGGGCGGACTCACCTACACGTTGGCCCAGTCCTGGATCAGTGGCTTCTTCGGTGGAGATGCCTACTACGGCTACCGGCTCAGCCTCGAGTTCTTGGTCAGCGTCGCCCCCGCCTACGCCTTCACAGCTCATCGGATGGGGACATGGGCGCGAGCAACTGTGGGGCCGATGATCGGGCTCCAGACAGGTGCCATCGCCACTGGCGCCGTCGCCAACGGCATCTTCGTCAACGGGAACGATGTCTGGACCCACAACGCGTTCGCTCTTGCCCTCGGGAGCTCACCCAGCTATTGGATCCTTGCTGCAGCCTCCATGGCCTTGGGCTGGCTGCTAGCACGGATGTACGGCGACGCGATTGCTGCGCCCATCATCAGCCGCGTTGCTCCCGATTCCCCAGGAGGGTCCGCACCCGCTGCCTCAGCGGGCGAGCAGGCTCACCAGCGCGACTGAGGCCATCGGCTTGGCACCGGCGCGGCGTACGTCGTTGGCGATCTCCTGGTCCGAGGAGACCACCACGACGACCCGGCCCTCGGGCTCGGCAGCGACGAGGTCACGGATCACGTCGTCGGCGATCACGCCCTCGGGGCTGAACAGCACCTTCACGCCACGGGGCGCGTTCGCCGGGCCGCGCGAGGTCTGGGCGGCTGCGTCGAAGACGACCGTGGTGTCCACGCCCGTGCGCGCGATCAGCGGAGCGAGACCGTTGAGCAGCCGCACCCGCTGCGCCTCGAGGGTCGAGTCGGGCCACGCGGTCTTGCTGACGTTGTAGCCGTCGATGATCAGCCGCGCCCGCGGCATCGCGAGATACTGCTCCAGCAGGGCCGCGCTCGAGGGCCCGAGCGAGCCCGCGCTCGTCGGCGTACGCGTGCCGGCCAGCGCGATCTCGGCCTCGACCGAGTCACCGGGCGCCCCGGTGACCGTGGGCAGCGCGAGCTCGCGGCGCAGGCCCTGCCCGGCGTCGAGCAGCGTGTCGAGCAGCATGCGTGCCCGGATGGTGGCGGCGTCCTTGTCGGTGCGCACGTCGCGCCGGGCCGCGGAGAGCGCCGACTGGAGCTCCTCGACCTGGGCGCGCAGCCGACGCGCCTCTGACTCGGCGTTGGCGAGCCCGGACTCGGCCTTGAGGCGCACCTCCTGGGCCAGCACGATCGCCTTCTCCGCGTCGGAGGTGGTCGAGCGGGCGTTGGCACGGGCCTCCCCCAGCTTGCGGCGCAGCGACGCGTTCTCGGTCTTGAGCTCGGCCACCTGCTCCTTGTGCTCGGCCTTCAGCTCCTTGACCCTGCCCTCGGCCTGGTCGAGCCGGCTCTGCAGACGCTCGACGTGCGCCGTGTCGACCGCAGGCGTGGTCGCCCCGACCCGGGCGCACGCGTCGTCGTACGTCGTCTCCCAGCCCTCGGGGCGCAGCAGCCACAGGAACGCCGCGACCTCGACCGGGTCGGCAGCCTCGGGCGTGACGCCCTCGCCGATCGCCTCGGCCAGGTCGGGCTGGGTCGCGGCGACCTGGGTGGCCAGGTGACCACGGAAGTCGTCGTCGGTCTCGAGCGCGGCGGCGATCTGGGTGCCACCGAGACGGGCCCGACGATTCGGGGCGAACGAGGCGACCTTGCGCAGCGAGGCGGGCAGGTCACTGACCTTCGGCAGTGCGTCGGCGGCGAGGGAGAGCACACGGGAGCGAACCGGCTCGGGCATCTGCCCGCCGGTGCGCTCCCCTGCTTCGCTCGCCATGACCTCAGTCCTTGGCCGGGTCCTCGGCGACTGCGGCGTCGTTGCGGTCGATCAGCTCGATCGCGTCATCACGACCACACCACCGGCACGCCACCGACTCGACCGTCTCGGCCTTGACCTCGGTGCTCTCCACGACCGGCTCACCGGAGAGGTCGAAGTGCCAGTACTCGGCCGTACGGCGGGTGCGGGTCACGTCGAAGCGCGTCAGGTTGCCGCATCCACCACACCGCCAACGGTTGGTCGTGTCGGGAATCTGTGCGGTCACGGGGGCTCCTTCGTGGTTGCTTGGTGAACTACTCAAGCCTAGGGGGCGCGGCGAGCCGGGATTGTCGGTGCCCACATCTAGCGTCAGTGACATGAGCAATGCCGTTCAGCCTCCGCCCTCGCGATGGGAGGTGCAACGCAGTTTCGACGAGCTGGGCCGACCACTGCGAGACATCACCTTCTGCGTGGTCGACCTCGAGACCACGGGGGGCTCGGCGGCGGGCGGCTCGATGATCACCGAGATCGGCGCGGTCAAGGTGCGCGGCGGCGAGATCCTCTCCGAGTTCCAGACCCTGGTGAATCCCCACGACCAGATACCGCCCTTCATCGCCGTGCTGACCGGCATCACCAACTCCATGGTCGCCGATGCGCCGTCGATCGACTCGGCTCTGCCGGCTTTCCTCGAGTTCGCCGCCGGCTGCGTGCTGGTCGCCCACAACGCGCCGTTCGACGTCGGGTTCCTCAAGCACTTCGCCGAGCAGCAACAGCGCCCATGGCCCCGCTTCGAGGTGCTCGACACCGCCAAGCTGGCCCGCCGGGTGATCACCCGCGACGACGCACCCAACTGCAAGCTCTCCTCGCTCGCGGTGCTGTTCAACGCGACCACCACTCCGAACCACCGGGCGCTCTCCGACGCCCGAGCGACGGTCGACGTGCTGCACGGTCTGATGGAGCGGCTCGGCAACCTCGGTGTCTACACGCTGGAAGAGCTGCAGACCTTCTCCGCCCGAGTCAGCTCCACCCAACGCAAGAAGCGCTACCTGGCCGAGTCGCTCCCCCACGCCCCCGGCGTCTACCTGTTCCGCGACGAGCGCGACAAGGTGCTCTACGTCGGCACGTCCCGCGATCTGAGAACCCGGGTGCGTTCCTACTTCACCGCCTCCGAGACCCGCTCACGCATGGGCGAGATGGTGCGGCTGGCCGCCAAGGTCACCGGCATCGAGTGCGCCACGGTGCTCGAGGCGCAGGTGCGCGAGCTGAGACTGATCGCCGAGCACAAGCCGCCCTACAACCGTCGTTCCCGGTTCCCGGAGAAGATGCACTTCGTCAAGCTCACCCGCGAGCCGTGGCCGCGACTCTCCCTGGTGCGCCGTGTGCTCGACGACGACGCCGACTACCTCGGCCCGTTCTCCTCACGCCAGACCGCGGAACGCTCCCTGGCCGCCCTCCACGAGACCTTCCCGATCCGGCAGTGCACCGACCGGTTCGGCGTCAACCCGTCCCGGTCCCCCTGTGTGCTCGCCGAGATGGGGCGCTGCCTGGCCCCGTGTGACGGCAGTACCGACGAGACCGAATACGCAGCCGTCGTCGACCGGCTGCGCTCCACGCTGGTCCGCAACCCCGACGAGGTCGTCGAGACCATCAACCAGCGGATGAACCAACTCGCCGACGACGAACGCTTCGAGGAAGCCACCGTCCACCGTGACCGGCTCGCGTCGTTCCTGCGTGCGGCGGCTCGCACGCAGCGACTGTCGGCTCTCTCCCGGTGCCGCGAGGTCGTGGCGGCCCGTCGTGAGGACACCGGCCGCTGGTCGGTGCACGTGGTCCGCCACGGTCGCCTCGCGGCGGCCGGGGTGATCCCCAGCGGCATGGACGCGCATCAGTTCGTCGGCGACCTGCGCGCCTCGGCGGAGGCCGTCGCGGACGCACCGGGCCCGGTGCCGGCGGCCAGTGCCGAGGAGTCGGAGAAGGTGTTGACCTGGCTGGAGTCCGAGGGCATCCGACTGGTCGAGGTCGACGGTGAGTGGACCTGCCCGCTGGGCGGCGCCCGGCGTCACCTGGCGCTGCACGACGCGGTCAACCAGTCACGGGTGTCGCTGGTCCCGTTCGACGATCGGCGCGATCTGGCGCCGATGCACCAACCCGCACGCTGACGTGCCGCGCAGGGCGAGCCGCAGCGACGCCGTCCACCCGCTAACGTTGCTCGCGTGATCACCGCCATCGTTTTCATCAAGGCCGACGTCGACCGCATCCCGGAGGTCGCCGAGTCGATCGCCGCCCTCGAAGGGGTCAGCGAGGTCTACTCGGTGACCGGGCAGATCGACCTGATCGCCCTGGTCCGGGTCAAGGACCACGATCACATCGCCGACGTGGTCGCCGACCGGCTCAACAAGGTCGACGGTGTGAAGGCGACCGAGACCCACATCGCCTTCCGCGCCTACTCCCAGCACGACCTCGAGTCGGCGTTCTCGCTCGGTCTTGACTGACACACGTGCGCTACGGAGTTGGCTTCGACCATGACCCGTCCTACTGACGCCTCAGACGATCAGGGGTCGCAACAAGGTCCATTCAGGCTCGTCAAAGCCGCGTCACCAGTCCTGATTCTCGCGGTCTTGTTCTATGTCGTTGTCCTGGTTTCCACCACCGTGTCCAACTCAGATACCTTCTTTCACCTGCGGTTTGGGCACGAATTTCTTTCAGGTCACTGGTCACTTCACCACCCTGGCTCCGTAACGCCGTTCGCGACGCGCGACTGGGTGCCGACTCAGTGGCTGAGCGAGGTCGCCTTTGCGCAGTTCGAGAGCTGGTTTGGGATGGCGGGGGTTTCGTGGCTGTTCGGCCTGCTTCTCACGTCGTATGTTGCGGGCCTCTACCTGTGTGTTCGTGCCTTCGCGACGCCGATGGTCAGCGCAACAATTTCGGCGGCGGTCTTCGTCGCCTCAGCTCCTTGGCTGTCCGCGAGGCCGCAGGTGATCAGCTACCTCTTGATCTTGGTCACGACGAGCGCGTGGCTGCGGGCCCGTGACGACGGCAGAGCACGCTGGTGGCTCATTCCGCTCTTCTGGGTCTGGCCACAACTCCACGGCATGTGGATCGTCGGTGTAGTGGTCAATGTCGTTGCGGTCATCGGCATCGCGCTGGATCGCCAGCACGACTCCAAACGCATCGCTCAGTTCGCCTCGATTGCGGGACTTTCGGCGCTCCTCCCTGCCGTCACCCCTTTGGGTCCCCGATTGATCACAGAAGTATTCGTCGTCTCATCTCGAGGTGACTACTTCACGGAATGGGATGCCCCTCGGTTCACCGAGCCCACCACAGCCGCAGCTGCTGTTCTTGTCGCTATCGCGATCCTCATCGCCATGCGTAGCCAGACAACACCCTGGTCGGAGACCTTGCTCCTGGGGCTCTCTTCCGTTTGGTTGGTGTATTCCGCCCGAACAATTCCTGTGGCTCTGGCAATAACCGCGCCGCTGCTCGCCTCAATGATCGGTCGTTCAATCAATTGGCCGCACGCTCTGGACTCCCGGGAGAAATCCGCCGTCCTCGTGGGCTCAATGGTGTGTCTCGTGGCTGTTGCCGGCTCTGCACATCACAGCGTCACCGTCGGACCCGACCGACCCACTTGGCTGTCATCCGAGATTCACATGCTTCCCGACGGAACGAAGATCATCTCCGAGTCGGGCTGGGGTGGCTTCCTTATGTGGAAGTACCCCCATCTGGCTTTGACCATCCACGGCTACGGCGATGCGTTCACCTCCTCGGAGCTGGACCGAGCTGTTCGAATGCACGAGGTGAGGCCGGGTTGGGAGGATGACGTCGAAGCGACAGGCGCCAGGGTCGCACTGCTCGATCCTGATTCGAGGCTCGCGTACGGTCTCGTGCACACTCTCGACTGGACGGTCACCAGGTCTTCTTCTCAATTGGAGCTACTTCAGGCCCCGGACCGGAAGTAGTCTTCGCAAATGCATTGGCTCTCCGACCACTGGCTCGACATCCTGGGCTGGGGCGGCAGCGCACTGCTGGTCTACTCACTCATGCAGGCCCGGGTGTTGCGCTTCCGGGTGCTCAACCTGGTCGCGTGCGTCGTACTGACTCTCTTCAACGGTCTTCTCGAGATCTGGCCGATGGTCGCGATGAACGTGGTGCTCTGCGCGATCAACCTCTGGTTCATCACCAAACTGGTCTCCGCCCGTGACGACGAGACGGTCTTCGAGGTGCTCGAGGTGCGCCCGGGCGACGCCTACACAGCCCACGTGCTGCGCGGCAACCACGCCGACATCGTGAAGTTCCAGCCCGACTTCACCGAGCCGGCTCACGACGACACCGTCTTCCTCGTCCAGAAGGGCCAGGAGACCGTCGGCATCGTGGTGCTCGCGGTCCACGGCGGCACCGCGCACGTGAAGCTCGACTACGTGACCCCGCGGTTCCGCGACTTCTCCCCCGGCCGCTTCGTGTGGCGCAGCAGCGGCATGCTGCGCGACCACGGCATCGACCGGGTGATCACCTCGCCGGCGATGATCGGTCCCTACTACGACCGGCTCGGCTTCCGTCGCGACGGTGCGTCGTACGCCCTGGAGCTGTGACCCTCAGGCGTCGGCGCAGGCCCTGACCCAGCGTTCCAACGCGGCCTTCGCCGCGCCGGAGTCGATCGCGGTGCGCGCCTTCTCGATGCCGGCCGCCACACCCGCGACGACGTCGGACGTGTCGTTGTCGTAGACGGCCAGGGCCGCACCGGCGTTCAGCAGGACCGCGTCGCGGACCGGGCCGGTCTCGCCGTCGAGAACCCGTCGGATGACGTTCGCGTTGTGGGCGGTGTCCCCGCCGCGCAGGTCCTCGGCACGAGCCAACGGGATACCCAGGTCTCGCGGGTCGAGCGTGGAGGTGGCGGTCGCCCCGTCGCGCACGGCCCACACCGACGACGTCGTCGTGGTGGTCAACTCGTCGAGCCCGTCGTCACCGCGGAAGACCAGGGCGTCGACGCCGCGCTTGGCGAAGACCCCCGCGATCACCTCCGACATGCCCGGGAAGGCGCACCCGATCGCGGCCGCGGACGGCTGGGCCGGGTTCGAGAGCGGACCGAGCAGGTTGAAGAACGTCGCGATCCCCAACTCCTTGCGCGGCACGCCCGCGTGGCGCAGGGCGGAGTGAAAGATCGGTGCGAAGCAGAAGGTGATGCCGGCCTCCGCGGCCACCTTGGCCACGCCGGACGGGTCGAGGTCGAGCCGGACACCCATCGCTTCGAGCACGTCGGCGGAGCCGGACTTCGACGAGGCGGACCGGTTGCCGTGCTTGACCACCTGGGCACCGGCCCCGGCGCACACGATCGCGGCCATCGAGGAGATGTTCACCGAGAAGGAGCGGTCACCACCGGTGCCGACGATGTCGAGGCTGCGCCCCGGGATGGACAGTGGCGTGGCCTTCTCGAACATCGCGTCGACCAGGCCATTGACCTCGTCGACCGTCTCGCCCTTGGTGCGCAGCGCCACCGCGAAGCCGGCGATCTGGGACGGGGTCGCCGAGCCCGACAGGATCTCCCCCATCGCCCACCGGGTCTGCTCGGCGGACAGGTCAGTGCCACCGACGACCGTGGTGAGGACGTCGGCCCAGTTCAGGGGGGTCACGTCGCCGGGACCCGGGAACGCAGCAGGCTGACGACGGACTCGGCCAGCTGGATCGGGTCGATCGGGTGTGCCACGGCCGCCTCGGCACGCGACCAGGTGGCCAGCCACGCGTCCTGTGGGCGACCGGTCAGCACGAGCACCGGAGGGCACTGGTAGATCTCGTCCTTGAGCTGCTTGGCGATGCCCATGCCGCCGGCCGGGACTGCCTCGCCGTCGAGGATCGCCAACGCGATGCCGCCGGCGTCCATGTGCTGGATCACGACCGGCTCGGTGGCCACCTCGACGTACTGGAACTCGGGCAGGTCCGGGTGCGGACGACGGCCGAGAGCGAGGATCACCTGCTGCCGGGTGTTGACGTCGTCGCTGTAGACCAGGATCTGGAGCGGGGGCGCAGTGGTGTCGGTCACGGTGTCGATGCTATCCGGCGTTGGGGTCGGCGGTCTCGCGAGGTGGTTTCGAGACGCTCGTGACTCGCTCCTCAGACACCGAACCGGCTGCCGCGCGCGCCTCCTCACGGTCGAGCCGGCGGTCCTCCCGCTTGGCCTCGGCCATCGAGGAGCGCACCCACTGGGTGAACAGCACCCCGAAGAAGACCAGGCCGATCAGGTCACCGGAAGCCCACAGGATGCCGCCGGCCAGGTGCTGGTCGGAGGCCATCGAAGGCAGCCAGTCGCCCATCGGACCCTCACGCAGCTGCCGGTAGTGACTCTCACCGATCACCGTCTTCTGGTCCATGATCGTGATGCCGAGGAACGCGTGGAACGGCAGCGTGAGGAAGATCAGGATCAGCCGGAACGGGTAACCCACCCGGCCGGGCACCGGATCGATGCCCAGCAGCGGCCAGAAGAACAGCGCTCCGACGGTCACCAGGTGGATGTGCATCATCTCGTGCACGAACGTCGAGGACAGCGACCCGTCGTACCAGCTGGAGAAGTAGAGCGCCCACGGCGAGATCACGTAGAGCGTGAACGCGAGCGGGGCGAACGAGAGCACCGCCGCGACCCGGGAGTGCAGCGCGACGAGCAGCCAGCGGCGCGGCCCCCTGCTCGACGTACCGGGCAGGGTGCGCAGGGCGAGCGTCACCGGTGCACCCAGCGCCAGGAACAGCGGCACCCACATCGAGAGCACCATGTGCTGCACCATGTGCACGCTGATCAGGGTGGTGTCGTACGTCGACACGCCCGAGGAGGTGACGAAGAGGAACCCACCCATGCCGGCCACGACGAACGCCAGCGTGCGACCGATCGGCCAGTGGTCTCCTCGCCGATGCAGGACGACCACCCCGATCAGGTACAGACCCGTCACCCAGATGGCGGCGACGAAGAGGAACGGGTCCAGCGACCACTCGGTGAAGACCTTGCCGAGGGTGAACTCGGGAAGGGCCGAACCGGTGTCCAGAGGGGTGAATGCAGCGAGAATCTCCACAGTGTGAACTTTATGACGCCCAAGTTCAGGGGGTCGGGGTGCCCTCTGGTTCGACTACAGACATAATGAGGCCCGTGGCGACTGCAACTGCGATTCCGGCGTCCCGTCTGCACGGGCATCATGACCGTCCCAGCATGGTCAGCGTAGGCACGATCATCTGGCTCTCCAGCGAGCTGATGTTCTTTGCCGCGCTGTTTGCTTGCTATTTCACGATCCGGGCCCAGAGCCCCGATCTGTGGGCAAGTGAGACCGAGCTGCTCAACATCCCGTTTGCCTCGGCGAACACCACGATCCTGGTGCTCTCCTCGGTGACCTGCCAGCTCGGCGTCTTCGCCGCCGAGCGCGGCCAGGTGGGCCGGACTGGTTCCGTGTTCAACGTGAAGGGCTGGGGGCTGCGCGAGTGGTTCATCCTCACCTTCATCATGGGCGCGGTGTTCATCGGCGGCCAGGCCACCGAGTACGCCGAGCTCATCCACGAGGGCCTCACCATCCCGGCGAACGCCTACGGCACGGTCTTCTTCCTGACGACCGGCTTCCACGGCATCCACGTGACCGGCGGCCTCATCGCGTTCCTGTTCGTGCTCGGACGCACCTATCTGGCGCGCAAGTTCACCCACGAACAGGCGGTGAGCGCGATCGTCGTGTCCTACTACTGGCACTTCGTCGACGTTGTGTGGATCGGTCTGTTCGCGACCATCTATCTGATCAAGTAGCCCCGGAAACGATCTAGGACCAAGGGACTGAACGTGCGTCTTCTCAATCGCCCCCTCAACCGTGTGGCCGGTCGGCTCTCACGGCACCGCCGGCGCCCCGTCGCCGGGCTCCTGGTGATGCTCCTCGGGCTGTTCTTCACCGGCGCCCTGTACGCCGCCTTCGCTCCGGCCAACGCCGAGAAGGAGAGCACCACCGACGAGGCCAAGATCGCGCAGGGCCGTGAGCTCTTCCTCGTGGGCTGCTCCTTCTGCCACGGCGCCAACGGCGAGGGCATGACCAGCCAGACCGGCCAGCTCGGCCCGTCGCTCGTGGGTGTCGGCGCCGCCGCCGTCGACTTCCAGGTCGGCACCGGCCGCATGCCGATGGCCCAGCCCGGCCAGCAGGCCGCGGTCAAGGACAAGCTCTACACCGACGACGAGGTCGAGGCGCTCTCGGCGTACGTCGCCTCGCTGGGCCCCGGCCCGTCGATCCCCTCGAAGGACGAGTACTCCCTCGACAAGGAGATCGCCGAAGGCGTCAAGAACGGCATGACCGACGACGAGGCCCGCAACGCGGCCATCGTGCGCGGCGGCCAGCTGTTCCTTGCCAACTGCTCGGCCTGCCACAACTTCGAGGGCTCGGGCGGCGCCATGCCGTGGGGCAAGAACGCGCCCAGCCTGCGCAAGACCAGCGACAAGCACATCTACGAGGCCATGCTGACCGGCCCGCAGCAGATGGACGTCTTCTCCAACGGCAACATCGCGCCCGAGGACAAGGCCGCGATCATCGCCTACCTGAACTCCATCGAGGAGAACCCCGGCTACGGCGGCTTCGGCCTCGGCGGACTCGGCCCGGTGAGTGAGGGCATGTTCGCGTGGCTCCTCGGCATCGGCGGACTGGTGGGCTTCGCCTACTGGATCGCTGCCCACTCCACGCGCTCCGAGAAGAGCGAGCACACTGAGGGGAACCAGGCGTGACCGACCACAACGACACTTCGTCGAACCATCTGCCGGCTTCCGTCCAGGAGCCGATCGCCAACCCGGGTCTCCCGGCCCACCTGCCGCGCCCGACCGACGTCGACCCGAAGGCGGAGCGTCGCGCCGAGCGCCAGGTCGCCGCGTTCTTCGTGGCCTCGATGATCTGCGCGGTGCTCTTCTGCGTTGCCTACTTCACCCTTGACATCAAGGACGAGACCGACACCTTCATCGGGCTCGGCGCCTCCAACGTCGCCCTCGGTGCGACGCTGGGCCTGGCCCTGATGTTCATCGGCATCGGAGTCATCCACTGGGCGCGCAAGCTCATGGGTGACGTCGAGATCTTCGAGATGCGCCACCCCGCCTCGTCCTCCGAGGAGGATCGCGACACGACGCTGGCCGCTCTGTCGGCCGGTCTCGAGGAGTCGGGCATCGCCCGGCGCCCCCTGATCCGCAACACCATGCTCGGCGCGATGGGCATGCTCGGCCTGCCCCTGATCGTCGGGCTGCGCGACCTCGGCACCCTGCCGGGCAAGACGCTGGAGCGCACCGTGTGGGCCGAGGGCACGCGCATCGTGCGCGACGTCACCGGCACCCCGGTCAAGCCCAGCCAGCTCGAGGTGGGCGATCTGATGAACGCCCAGCCCGAGGGCCTGGTCACCCTCCACTCGGAGGAGCTCATCGCCGAGGGCGAGGAGCGCGGTGTCGAGTACCTCGAGGGCGTCGACCTCCAGGTCGAGAAGTCGAAGGCTTCGGTGATCCTGCTGCGCATGGAGCCCAAGGACCTCACCTTCTCCGACCGCAGCCCGGAGAACTGGCAGATCGACGGCATCGTCGCCTACTCCAAGATCTGCACACACGTCGGTTGCCCGATCTCCCTGAACGAACAGCAGAGCCACCACCTGCTCTGCCCGTGTCACCAGTCGACCTTCGACCTCGCCGACGGCGGGCGTGTCGTGTTCGGCCCGGCTGCCCGCCCGCTCCCCCAGCTCCCGCTGACGGTCAAGGACGGCTACCTGGTGGCACAGAGCGACTTCAGAGAACCAGTCGGACCTAGCTACTGGGAGCGTGACTCCAAATGAGCACATCCGAGAACGTGGGCGGCTCCGTGGCCTCCACGAACGGCAAGACTGCGGCCTCGGCCAAGAAGCCCGGTCGGGGCTCCAAGGTCGTCGGTTGGGCCGATGAGCGGCTCGGCCTGGCCACCGCTGCGAAGAAGAACCTGCGCAAGGTCTTCCCGGACCACTGGTCCTTCATGCTGGGCGAGATCGCCCTGTGGAGCTTCGTCGTACTCCTCATCTCCGGCGTCTTCCTGACCTTCTGGTTCAAGCCGTCGATGGCCGAGGTCCAGTACTTCGGTTCCTACTCCCAGCTCAACGGCATGCACATGTCCGAGGCGTTCGCCTCGACCCTGGACATCTCCTTCGACGTCCGCGGTGGCCTGATGGTGCGCCAGATGCACCACTGGGCGGCCATGCTGTTCATCGCCGCCATGCTCGTGCACATGATGCGCGTCTTCCTCACCGGCGCTTTCCGCAAGCCGCGCGAGGTGAACTGGATCATCGGTGGCATCCTGATCCTGCTGGGCATCGTGGAAGGGTTCGCGGGCTACTCGCTCCCTGACGACCTGCTCTCCGGAACCGGCATGCGCATCGCTGACGGTCTGGTGAAGGCGACTCCGGTCGTGGGCACCTACATGTCGTTCTTCATGTTCGGCGGCGAGTTCCCCGGCGACGACATCATCCCGCGCCTCTACATGGCGCACATCCTGCTGATCCCGGGCCTGATCCTGGCCCTGATCGCGGCGCACATGCTGCTGCTCGTCTACCACAAGCACACGCAGTGGCCTGGCCCCGGACGCACCGAGGAGAACGTCGTCGGGTTCCCGATGCTCCCCGTCTACATGGCCAAGGCCGGTGGCTTCTTCTTCATCGTGTTCGGCATGTCCGCCCTCATGGGTGGTCTGCTGACCATCAACCCGGTGTGGAAGTACGGCCCCTACGACCCGTCGAAGGTGACCGCAGGGTCCCAGCCCGACTGGTACATGGGTATCGCCGAGGGCACACTGCGCATCATGCCCGGCTGGGAGACCCACCTGTTCGGTCACACCCTCTCGTGGAACATCTTCCTGCCCGGTCAGGTCATTCCGATCGTGCTGCTCCTGATGGTCCTGTCGTGGCCGTTCCTCGAAGCGTGGGTCACCGGTGACAAGCGGGAGCACCACCTGCTCCAGCGTCCCCGCAACGCACCGGGTCGCACCGCCTTCCTGGCGGCGATGATCACCCTCTACGGCCTGCTCTGGGCCGCCGGCGGCAACGACGTGCTCGCGGTGCTGTTCCACCTGAACCTCAACCACATCACCTATTTCATGCGTGGTGCGGTGTTCGTGATCCCGATTCTCGTGTTCTTCCTCACCAAGCGTTGGTGCATCTCGCTCCAGCGTCACGACAACGACAAGTTGCTGCACGGCTACGAGACCGGCATCATCATGCGGTCCGCGGAGGGCGGCTACACCGAGCGTCACCTGCCGATCAGCGAGGAGAGCGCCTACACGCTCACCGCGCGTGACCGTGACGAGGTGTTCGTCCCCGGTTCGGGTGTCGACGCCAACGGTGTGGCGTCCAAGGACGGCAAGCTCGACGGCATCCGCGGCAAACTGTCGACGACCCTGTTCGCCGACAACATCCAGAAGCCGACCGCGGAGGAGCTCGAGGAGGCGCACCACCACGCCGACGACGAGCACGCTCACGAGATCGAGGCCGGCCTCGACCACTCGGCCGACGGCCACCAGTTCGACGGTCGTCACCCGGTCGACGAGGAAGCTCTGCGCGGCAAGCACTGAGTCACCCGCTCGACCTGGGTCACCGACTCGAGCTGAAGCATGAGGAAGGCCCGGAGGAGACTCCGGGCCTTCCGTCATTTCGACCCGTCGTGAGTTCGTGCCGACCCGTCGTGAGTTCGACCGGGAATGTCTGCCACACAGTTCTGGTTGACACTTCAATCACTCTGAGAGAGGTACTCCGTGACCCAGACCGTGCAGTTCGGCCTCGACACCTTCGGCGACGTGACCATCGACGCCGACGGGGCCACGCTCCCCCACGCCCACGTCCTCCGCAACGTGCTGGCGCAGATCGAGCTGGCCGACCACGTGGGCGTCGACGCGATCGGGCTCGGCGAGCACCACCGTGACGACTTCGCGATCTCGGCTCCCGACATCGTTCTCGCGGCCGCTGCCTCACGCACGGAACGGATCATCCTCGGCACCGCGGTCACGGTGCTCTCCTCCGACGACCCGATCCGGGTCTACGAACGATTCGCCACCCTGGACGCCCTCTCCGACGGCCGAGCCGAGGTGACCCTGGGCCGTGGTTCCTTCACCGAGTCGTTCCCGCTGTTCGGCCTCGACCTTGCCGACTACGGTGTGCTCTTCGAGGAGAAGCTCGACCTCTTCACGGCCCTGCGAGCCGAGAATGCGGTGTCCTGGCAGGGAACCGTCCGCCCGCCGCTTGATCCCACGCACGTCTATCCCAAGACGGAGAAGGGCTCCCTCTCGACGTGGATCGGGGTCGGCGGCTCACCCGAGTCCGTCGTACGAGCCGCGCGGCACCGAATCCCCATGATGCTCGCGATCATCGGCGGTGACCCCGCCAGGTTCGCGCCGTACGTTGACCTCTACCACCAGGCTCTTCAGAAATTCGGCTCCCCGGAGCTGCCAGTCGGCGTGCACTCCCCCGGCTTCATCGCAGCCAGCGACGCCGAGGCTCGCGAGTCGTTGTTCCCCCACTTCAAGGCCAACCGCGACCGCATCGGAGCCGAGCGCGGCTGGGGTCCGGCCACGCGTGAGCAGTTCGAGGCCGAGGCCGATGGCGGCTCTCTGTACGTCGGGTCACCCGAGACCGTGGCGCGCAGGATCGCGACCACCGTGCAGACGCTGGGTGCGAGTCGATTCGACCTGAAGTACAGCAACGGCACCATGCCCCACGAGCAGCTCATGGAGACGATCCGGCTCTACGGCACCGAAGTCATCCCGCGCGTGCGCGAACTGCTCGCCGACCCGTCGTGAGTTCGGATCGAGCCCTCGCGAGTTCGACCTGATCACCGTCGACGGCGCGCGTCGTTCACCCCTGCAATGATGATCGCCTCGACGTCTCCGCGAACTCCGAAGACGTTCTCCTTGCGAAGGACATCGACTGTCCAGCCGCCATGGTTCCTGATCCAGTCACGTCGCTCCCTGTCATGGGCCTCCTCCGCTTCACCGTGGAACTCCTCACCGTCGTAGTCGACGCCGTACTGGAGCGATCGGATCCCGAGGTCGAGGAAGTAGGAACCTGCGGGAGCAGCGACTTCCACCTGGAGATCGGGATGGGGCACCGAGGGGATCTGCAACCACTTGGAACGTGTGGCACTCTCCGCCGGTGAGTCACTGCGGCCGTCGACATGCGGAGCCAACTCCCTGAGCTGCACCACTCCCCGGGCACCGGCAAAGTCCCGACAGCCGACGATGAGCTCATCGTTGGTGACGCCGTGACTCTTCTGCAGAGCGTCCATCACACCCAATGCCTGGTCCCGATGAAGCAGTCGCCCAACGTCAAGTGCTGTGCGCAAGGGCGTTGTCACCTTGATCCCATCAATGGTGGTCACGTCTCCCTCACGGAAGGTTCGCTCACCGCTGGACGTGAGCTCGTTGCGGAGCCGATAGCCCGGCCGACGAAAGACCGACGCCTTGGGAACCGTCAGGTGATCACCGGGCGCCAAGACTCGTGGAGCGCCGTGCAGCCAGGCCGCGGTCCTGTCGGTGACAACTGCATCGGGCGGGATGACCAGCTTGAGGCAAGCAACCCGGAGCGCAAGATCCTCGTCGAGGACAGCGCTGAAGTAGACGCCGCGAAGGGGGTGGTGCAGCACCCCCGCAGTCACACCGGCCGCCAGCTCATCGTCGGTGACTCCGCGTTCTCGAGCTTCGCGCCGTGTGAACGGTCGATCGTGCGGGACATTGGAGACAAAGGGATCCATCTGACCAAGATCGGCGCCGTCGCGGACATCGGCACCGCCTCAACGCTCGACCTGTGGAAAAGCAAGGCCTCCGATTACGTGTGTACAGAAAACGGTCCGAACTCACGACGGGTCGATCCGAA
>NZ_BCRJ01000083.1 GCF_001552535.1 Nocardioides jensenii JCM 1364 = NBRC 14755
GGGTCGGCCCGAACTCACGACGGGTCGGCCCGAACTCACGACGGGTCGATCAGAGAGCGGAGCCCTGCTTGTAGGTCGCGAACGACTCGTTCCAGTCGCCGTACCCGTTGGTGAGCGTCATCGGACGGTCGGTGCCGGTGTATTCGACCACGTCGCCCCGCTTGGAGACGCTGTAGAGCCACGCGGCGTTGGCCGTGGACAGGCCAGTGCAGCCGTGGGAGACGTTCGCATAGCCCTGGGAGCCCACCGACCACGGTGCGGCGTGCAGGAACTCGCCACTGGAGGTCACCCGCATCGCGTACTCAACGTCGTCGATGTCGTAGGCCTCGGAGCTGCCCTGAGGGATGCCGACGGTCTCGGAGTTCATCCGCTTGGTGCGGTACTTCTCCATGATCACCTTCACCCCGCTGCGGGTGGTGAAGCCGGCCTTGCCGGTGGTGATCGGCATGGTCTTGGCGAGCTTGCCGTTGATGAACGTCTGCATCTGGTGGGTCGCCGCGTTGACCTTGCTGATCACCGCGTCACCGACGTGGAAGCTGACGGTGCGGGAGTCCTGACCGTAGATGCCGTTGCCGGCAGGGATCGCGTTGACGTCGACGTCGACGGTGATGTCGGTGCCGGCCTGCCAGTACTTCGCCGGGCGATAGTGGGCCACGCTGTCGCTGATCCAGTGCCAGGTGCCCTTCTGGGCGGGGCTGGAGGTGACGTGCATGTGCTTCTCGAAGGTGGCCTTGTCGGTGACCGGGATGTCGAAGTTCACGATCACCGGCATGCCGACGCCGACGGTCTCGCCCTCGAGGGGAGCCACCGCGGCATAGGTCTGCTGATCGAGGCTGAGATCGACGGTGGTGAAGCGGCGCACCGAGCGCTCGGTCTCGCCGTCCGCGTTCTCCGTCGAGGTGCGTACGACGTACGCCGTGCCGGGCTCGAGCAGTTGCGTGGCGTGCCAGTGACTGCCGTCCGCGGAGAGCTTGCCGGCGATGGTGGCGCCGTCAGCAGCCCGCACCACGACCTTGGAGATCGTGCCGTGCTCGGCCTTGACGCGGACCACGTGGTTGACCGGGACCGCCGTCTTGGGGCCCACGTTGCTGGTCAGCACGACCTTCTCGGCGCTGGTCGACGAACCGGGCCCACCGTCGGCACGATTGGCGTCACCGCCGTCGGAGGACGAGCCGCCCGCTGCGCTGCAGGCCGAGAGACCC
>NZ_BCRJ01000084.1 GCF_001552535.1 Nocardioides jensenii JCM 1364 = NBRC 14755
GGCGGCCGCGCGCGAGGCGCGGCGGCGCGTGGGCAGTGCAGGCATGGATGGTCTCCCCCGTGGAAAGCTCAGATCGGTTCAAGAACAGGCTACCTCCCCCAGCGCAACACGAAGCCCCGCCGTGACGTGAACGTGGTCACCACGGCGGGGCTGCGCTGTGCGGGTCGGTCGGCTCAGTGAGCGTGTTCCCCGCGGTAGTACTCGAAGATCCAGCCGCACAGGGCCAGGGTGCCGAAGACACCACCGATGATCACCAGCCACCAGGCGGCGAGGGCGATCGCGAAGGTGCACACCGCCATCGTGACGCTGCACCACAGCGGCCACCAGGAGTAGGGCGGGAAGAAGCCGAGCTCCCCCGCACCGTCGGCAATCTCGCCGTCCTTGCGGTCCTCGGGCCGCGGCTCCATGCGCGAGGCGTGGAAGCCGAGGTAGAGCGAGACCATGGCGACCAGCAGTGCGGCCATGACGAGCGCCGTGGTGCCGGTCCAGTCACCGGCAATGAACCAGTAGGCCGGCGCGACCAGAGCGAAGAAGATCGTCGTGATGACGAAGATCCAGGTTTCGGCCTTCATCAGGCGTTGTCCTCCGGGGTTCCATCGGTGCGGTCATGGAGCATTTCCTCACGTCCCGAGACCTCGGGCGTGTCGGAGATGCCGTCGTAGTCGTTCTCCTCGAGCTCGAGGGCCGCGATCTCCGGGTGGTGCAGGTCGAAGGCCGGCGACTCGGAGCGGATCCGCGGGATCGAGACGAAGTTGTGGCGCGGCGGCGGGCAGCTGGTGGCCCACTCGAGCGAACGCCCCCAGCCCCACGGGTCATCGACCTCGACCAGCGGCGACTTGCGGCTGATCCAGACGTTGTAGAGGAACGGCAGCGTCGAGGCACCGAGCAGGAAGGCCCCGATCGTGGAGACCTGGTTGAGCGTGGTGAAGCCGTCACCGGGCTGGTAGTCGGCGTAGCGACGCGGCATGCCCTCGACACCCAGCCAGTGCTGCACCAGGAAGGTCGTGTGGAAGCCGACGAAGAGCAGCCAGAAGTGCAGCTTGCCGAGACGCTCGTTGAGCATGCGCCCGGTCATCTTCGGCCACCAGAAGTAGAACCCGGCGAACATCGCGAACACCACGGTTCCGAAGACCACGTAGTGGAAGTGCGCCACCACGAAGTAGGAGTCGGAGACGTGGAAGTCGAGCGGCGGGCTGGCCAGGATGACACCGGTCAGACCACCGAAGAGGAAGGTGGTCAGGAAGCCGATCGTCCACAACATGGGCGTGTCGAAGGACAGAGACCCGCCCCACATCGTGCCTATCCAGTTGAAGAACTTCACTCCGGTGGGCACCGCGATCAAGAACGTCATGCCCGAGAAGAACGGCAGGTTGACCTCACCGGTGACGAACATGTGGTGGGCCCACACGGCGACCGAGAGGATCGCGATGCCGAGCGTGGCGCCGACCAGGCCGACGTACCCGAAGATCGGCTTGCGGCTGAACACCGGGAGGATCTCGGTCACGATGCCGAAGAACGGCAGCGCGATGATGTAGACCTCGGGGTGACCGAAGAACCAGAACAGGTGTTGCCAGAGCAGGGCTCCGCCGTGCTCGGCGTCGAACACGTGGGCGCCGAGGATGCGGTCGGCCTCGAGCGAGAGCAGCGCACCACCGAGGATCGGGAAGGCCAGGAGCACCAGCAGGCTGGTGATCAGGACGTTCCAGACGAAGATCGGCATGCGGAACATGGTCATGCCGGGCGCGCGCATGCAGATGATCGTGGTGATGAAGTTGACCGCACCGAGGATGGTGCCGATACCGGCCATCCACAGGCCCATGATCCACAGGTCGCCACCGACACCGGGCGAACGCACCGAGTCAGAGAGCGGCGCATAGGCGAACCAGCCGAAGTCGGCCGCACCCGAGGGGGTCAGGAAGCCGGCAGCTGCGATCAGCCCGCCCCACAGGAACAGCCAGTAGCTGAACATGTTGAGTCGCGGGAACGCCACGTCGGGCGAGCCGATCTGCAGCGGCATGATCACGTTGGCGAAGCCGAAGAACAGCGGCGTCGCGAAGAGCAGCAGCATGATCGTGCCGTGCATGGTGAAGAGCTGGTTGTAGACCTCGTCGCTGACCACCTGGTTGCCCGGGTAGGCCAGCTCGGACCGGATCAGCATGGCCATCAGGCCGCCGATCATGAACCATGCGAACGAGGTGACGAGGTACATCTTGCCGATCAGCTTGTGATCGGTGGTCGTGAGCATCCGCACGACCAGCTGACCCAGCGGCTTGCGGCCGCCTTCGAGCTCGGTGGTGGTGGGATGTGCTGCCGTGGCGGTCACTCGTCGCCTCCGTTGGACTCGTGCTCTTCGGCCTCGGCGAGGCCGGCTTGGGTGACGGCATCCGAACCGCCGAGAAGCGGGTGTTCGGCCTGCGGGATCGTGGTCAGGTAGTCGGCGTACTCCGCCTGGCTGACGACCTTGAGGTTGAAGAGCATGCGCGAGTGCGAGACACCGCAGAGCTCGGTGCACTTGCCCATGAAGGTGCCTTCCTTGGTGGTGTGCACCTGGAAGGAGTTGCGCTCCTCGCCCTTCTGGCCCGGGAAGACGTCCATCTTCATCAGGAACGCCGGCACCCAGAAGCCGTGGATGACGTCGGGAGACGAGAGCTTGAACTCGATCGTCTGGTCGACCGGCAGCACCAGCGTCGGGATGTCACGCGCGGTGCCGACCACGTAGTGGACCGAGCCGTCGACGTCCTGCGGGTCATCGGTGTGGTTGAAGGTCCACGACCACTGCTGACCCACGACCTGGATGACCTGGTCGGGATTGTCGACCTCGTCGAGCAACTTGTTCTGCACCTCGACGGTGTGGAAGAAGAAGACCACGACCATCATGATCGGCGCGATCGTGTAGAAGATCTCGAGCGGCAGGTTGTAGCGCGTCTGGACCGGGATCTCGTCCTCGCTGCGGCGGCGGTAGCGCCACGAGACGTAGAAGATCAGGCCCCAGACGATGCCACCGGTGACCAGGAGCGCGACCCACGCCCACTTCCACAGGTCGGCGATGTACTGCCCCTGCTCCGTGATCGGGGAGTCGGCCGGCATGGCCCACCGGGACGCCTGTGCCTTGTCCTCAGCCGAACATGCACCCAACATGAGGAAGCTGATGCCCAGCATCGCGCCCAGCGCCAGCTGCCGGGCGCGCTTGGGGAGTTGCAGACCCACGAACGAGCCTCTCTCTAAGTCGTAACGGTTACCTCGCACACTATCGGAACCCTGCCCCCGTTGAAGCGACAGGTCGGCAGGTAGGTTCGCTGTGTGAGATATGCCTCCACCCCGCGGGGCCGATGAGCACCCCCGGCTACCTCGACTCCGCATCGTCGGAGCCCCTGCACCCGGCCGCCCGAGAAACCCTTCTGGCCGCGCTCGAGCACGGGTACGCCGACCCGCGACGACTGCACGGCGCCGCCCGCAACGCGCGCCTGATGCTGGACAACGCGCGGGAGGTGGTCGCCACCTGTCTCGGCGTACGACCCGACGAGGTGACCTTCACCCCGAGCGGCACCCACGCCGTCCACCTCGGCGTCCTGGGACTGCTGGCCGGCCGCACCCGTGTCTCCCCCGTGCTCGCGCACAGCGCCGTGGAGCACTCGAGCGTCGTGCACGCCGGTGACTGGCACGGCGCCCGCGGAGGCGCGGTCGTGGAGCTCCCGGTCGATCTCGAGGGACGCTGCACCACCGAGCTTCCGGACGGACCCCTCGGCGTGATCGCCGTGCAGGCCGCCAACCACGAGGTCGGCACGATCCAACCGGTCGCCGAGATCGCCTCGGCGAGTGATGCGCCGGTGTTCATGGACGCCTGCGCCGCCGCCGGCCGCGTCGAGCTGCCCACCGGATGGGCGGCCGCGGCCGTCTCGGCACACAAGTGGGGCGGCCCGGCCGGCGTCGGCGCCCTGCTGGTGCGCAAGGGCGCACGGTGGCGGCACCCGTTCCCGGGCGACGACCGCATCGACGAGCGTTCGCTCGGCTTCGAGAACGTGCCCGGCGCGCTGGCCGCGGCGGCCGCGTTGCAGGCGATGACAGCCGAGCGCGAAGAGCTGGCGGCTCGCCAGCACGCGACGGTCGCCCGGATCCGGCGACGCGTGGCCGAGGAGGTCCCGGACGTCGAGGTCGTCGGGTCCGCCGACCACCGGCTCCCCCACCTCGTCACCTTCTCGTGCCTCTACGTCGACGGAGAGGCCCTGGTCACCGAGCTCGACCGACGCGGTTTCGGGGTGGCCTCCGGGTCGGCGTGCACCGCGTCCACCCTCCAGCCCAGCCACGTGCTCGCCGCGATGGGCGTGCTCACCCACGGCAACGTGCGGGTCTCGCTGACTCGCGACACCACCGAGGAGCAGGTCGACGCGTTCCTCGACGTGCTGCCCGGTGTGGTGGCCTCGATTCGTGCGGACGCCGGGCTGTGAGCGACTCCGCCGAGCCCACGACCTGGGCACTCGAGATCGACTGTCGGGGCATGCGCTGCCCGGCGCCGATCATCGAGCTGGCCAAGCGTCACACGGAGGTCTCCGTCGGTCAGCTCGTGGCCGTCGTGGCCACCGATGTCGCCGCGCGGGTCGACGTGCCGGCGTGGTGTCGGATGCGCGGGCAGGAGTACGTCGGGGAGTCGGTTGCTGATGACGGCACACCGGCGTTCGTCGTACGCCGGGTGAGTTGATCGGTCACCGTCGCCGGACACGTCGCCGGGTCTCGACACGCGGGTCGTGAGTTCGTTCCTCACTCACGCCGCTCGCTCGACCACCATCATCGAGTCCGCTGACGCGTCCCCGATCGCTCGACCACCGTCATCGAGTCCGCTGGCGCGTCCTCGATCAGGGGCGGATGGTGGTGAGGTGGGGGTCGATCTCCTTGACCGCCTCGGCGCCGTACGTGTCCTCGAGGCGCTTGAGGAAGTCGGCGCGGGAGAGCGTGTACTCCTGGGTGCCGACCTGCTCGACGACGTAGACCGCCAGCAGGCAGCCGAGCTGGGCGGCCCGCTCGGTGCCCAGGCCCCAGGTCAGCGCGGCCAGGAAGCCGGCCCGGAAAGCGTCGCCGACCCCGGTCGGCTCGACCTTCTCGATCTCGGGTACGGCGGCGACCACGATCGACTCGGCGCCCTTCTGGTCGATCCGCACGCCCTCGGCGCCCAGGGTGACCACCCAGGTGCCGACCCGGTCGAGCACCTCCTCACGCGACCAGCCGGTCTTCTGGGTGATCAGGGTGGCTTCGTACTCGTTGGAGAACAGGATGTGGGCGCCGTCGATCAGCTGACGGATCAGCGGGCCCTCACCGAATGCCAGCTGCTGGGACGGGTCGGCGACGAAACGGTAGCCGCGGCGACGGCACTCCTCGGTGTGGCGCAGCATGCCCTCGGGGTCGTCTGGGCCGACCAGCACGTAGTCGGGGTCGCCCACACGGTCGATGATCGGCTTGAGCTCGATCTCGCGGGACTCACTCATCGCACCCGCGTAGAACGAGGCGATCTGCGCCATCGACGAGTCGTTGGTGCACACGAACCTCGCGGTGTGGCGGGTCTCGGAGACATGCACCGAGTCACAGTCGACGTTGTGCCGCTCGAGCCAGGCGCGGTAGTCGGCGAAGTCCTCACCGACCGCCCCGACCAGCACGGGACCGAGCCCGAGGTTGCCCAGGCCGAAGCAGATGTTCGCGGCACAACCCCCGCGGCGCACCTCGAGGTCTTCGACCAGGAAGGAGACGCTGAGCTTGTCGAGTTGGTCCACGACCAGGGAGTCGGAGAACTTCCCCGGAAAGGACATCAGGTGGTCAGTGGCGATGGACCCGGCGATGAGGAGCGACATGCTGCCGAACACTACCTGTGGGTACGAGTGGGAGTACCCCGGAGTAACGATTACGGTCGATTTCATGAGCCAGTCCGAGAGCCCACGACTCCCGTACGCCGACCTGTCGACCCCTCACGAGATGTACGCCGACTGCCAGGTCGTCGGCCGCGAGATGCACCTCCCGCAGACCCGCAGGAGCCTCGTTCCGACCCCGGCACGGGCAGTGCACCCCTCGACCACGTGGCAGGTCTCCGACAAGGCCGCCGAGCTGGCGGGGGCGCTGCACCTGCACCTCAACTGACCTCGAGCCAACGGGCGCACCCCTCCCTTCTTGTGCGCCCGTTACAGGTGAGCGCGTCCCTCCCTCTTTGCGCGCTCACCAAGCCCCTTGGGCACAACGAAGCCCCTGCCGGATCCGGCAGGGGCTTCGTGGTCTGTTCAGGGTGCGTCCGGTCTCACGAGGAGACCGAGCGCGGCTCAGCTCGGAGCCAGAATCAGTGGAACGAGTCGCCGCAGGCGCAGGAGCCGGTGGCGTTGGGGTTGTCGATCGTGAAGCCCTGCTTCTCGATGGTGTCGACGAAGTCGATCACCGCACCGTTGAGGTAGGGGACGCTCATCCGGTCGACGACCACGGAGACACCGTCGAAGTCGGTGACGACGTCGCCGTCGAGGGTGCGCTCGTCGAAGAAGAGCTGGTAGCGCAGGCCGGAACAACCGCCGGGCTGCACAGAGATGCGCAGCGCGAGGTCGTCGCGACCCTCTTGGGCGAGGAGGGACTCGATCTTGGACGCGGCGACCGGGCTCAGGTTGATCTGGTCGGTGCGGTGCTCGGTGGCGGTTTCGACCTGCTCGGTCATCTCAGCTCCCAAAAAAGTGCGTGGCGTTGTTACTTCTGCAATGGTCGCACACCCGCGGTTATTCCCCCCATGCGAGATTGCCCACGTCCACGGACGCCGAGTGGAGTCGGCTCAGCGCGACCAGGTGCGGGCAGTGCGTTCGGCCAGCCCGGCCAGGGAGCCGGCCGGGTCGGCGTACGACTGCTCCTCGGTCACCAGATCGACCACCGCGTACGCCGACTCGACGCCCAGGGCCCGCATCTCGCGGGAGCCGATCAGCACCTGTCCGGCCAGGGCGATGCAGGGCCTGAGCGCGTCGGCGGCCACCTCGGCCACACCGTAGGGGACCTTGCCGGAGCGACTGGAGAAGTCGAAGGCGCCTTCGCCGGTGACGACGAGGTCCGCTGCCGCCGCACGCGTGCGGAGCCCCACCGCGTCGGCCACGAGGGCGATCCCGGGCGTGCGGGCTCCCCCCACCAGGAACAGGGCGTAGCCCAGACCCCCGGCAGCACCGGCACCCTTCTCGAGGGACGATCGGCGGCCGGCGACCGCGGCGAACTCCTCCAGGATCCCGTCGACCACCGGCAACCGGGCCTCGTCGATCCCCTTCTGGGGCCCGAAGATCTTGGTCGCCCCGAACAGACCGGTCAGCGGGCTGTCGACGTCGGAGGCGGCCACCAACTCGACCCCGGCCACCCGATCACGGGCACCGGCCAGGTCGATGTGGGTCAGGCCGATCAGCCCCTGCACTCCTTGGTCGAGTGGCTCGTCCGCCGCCGCACCCAGGGCCGCGAGCAGCCCGGCACCACCGTCGTTGGTGCCGCTGCCACCGAGTCCGATCACCACCGTGGTGGCTCCGGCGTCGACGGCACGCACCAACAGTTCGCCCACGCCGTACGTGCTGGCCCTCTCGGCGTCCCCGTCACCGATCAGGTGCCGCCCGCACGCGTGCGCACTCTCGACGTACACCGTGTCGCCGACCTGCAGGATCGTGGCCGGCGTCGGATCCCCGAACGGCCCGCGCACGGTGACGGCGAGCAGCTCACCGCCGAGCGACGCGTGCAGGACGTCGACGAAGCCGGGCCCTCCGTCGGCCATCGGGCACAGGTCGAGCTCGTCGCCGGGCGCGTGCCGGCGCCAGCCCTCGGCAATCGCCTCGGCTGCCTCGACCGCGGTGAGGGTGCCGGCGAACTTGTCCGGAGCGATGAGCACGCGCATGTGCCACATCCTGCCCTGCCCTGCTCACTACGACGTCCTGCACCCCGGGCGCCCCGGCGAACCCGACGCAGGACATCGGGGACGACGTCCTGCACAGTAGGGCCCATGGCAGCCAGTGCGCAGGAGGTCCCGGGTGGTGTCATCGTCCGACCGGCGCGCGAGGCCGATCTGGAGGCAATGAGTCGGCTCACCGCCCGGAGTTACCACGAGCTCGACGTCCGCACCCGTCAACGCGACTGGCCGGACCCGGAGATGCGGTCACCCGGTCGGAGCAACCACTGGATCCGCCGCACCCACCACACGTTGCACACCGATCCCGAGGGCTGCTGGGTCGCCGAGGCAGAAGGGGAGATCGTGGGCTGTGCCGTCTCCCGCGTGCGCGAGCTGATGTGGATCCTGGCCTCCTTCGCCGTGGCCCCCGGGCTCCAGGGACAGGGCATCGGGGAGCAGCTCCTCGCGGCCGCGCTGCACCACGGCCGCGGTTGCCTGCGCGGCATGCTGGCAGCCTCCGCGGACCCAGGCGCCGTACGTCGCTACCGGTTGGCCGGCTTCTCGCTGCACCCGCAGATGTTCCTCACCGGTGTGGTCAACCGCGACGCGCTTCCCCTCGTCGAACGGGTCCGCGAGGGCAGTGCCGGCGACATCGACCTGATGAACTCGCTCGACCGACGCACCCGCGGGGCTGCGCACCTCTCCGACCACGACGTGCTGCTCGAGCAGTTCCGGCTGATCGTGATCGACCAGCCCGGCGGGCAGGGCTACGCCTACGTCGACGAGACCGGTGCGCCCGCACTGGTGGCCGCGAGCACCCGTCGTACCGCGGCGGACCTGGTGTGGGAGGCTCTCGCCTCGACCCGACCGGGCAGCACGGTCAGCGTCAGCCACGTCACCGCGGCCAACGAGTGGGCCGTCGACGTCGGGATGGCGGCCAGGCTGTCGCTGCACCAGAGCGGCTACCTGTGTCTGCGCGGCATGAAGCCGCCGACGCCCTACCTGCACCACGGATCGCTGCTCTGACCCCGACGTGGACGCGCGTCCCCGGCATCAGTGCAACGGGGCCGCGAGCGCGTGGGTGAGGTCTCGGTGCAGGTCCTTGAGCCCCCGGCGTCGTCGCCGCGCCGCCATCACCACCAGCTCCCCTTCGGCCGTCTCGACGACGAACGACGGTCGCCGGTCAGCGGAGACCGGGCCGACGACGAGACCGGCCACCGGGAGGGTGCGCGCCCTGGCGTCGCGCCAGACCTCCTTCACCTCGGAAGCGGTCCGACCGAGGCCCTCGCGCAGCCTGCTGCGCCCCGAGCGCGTCACGAGACGCCACACCAGCTGCCCGGCACCTGCGACCACTGCGAAGACACCGGCCAGCCAGATGCCGACGACGACGAGCAGGCACACGGCAGCGAGGCCGAGCAGACCGAAGCCGAGCCACCGGGCCGGGGTGTCGAGCAGCAGCAGTCCCCCGACGGCGAACACGATCGCGCCGGCCACGAGAGCGACGTTGAGCAGGTCGTCCCGGTCGATGATCCCGGAGCGTGGCTTGCCGAGGTGCAGGCCCTCCGGCGTGACCCGGACCGGCCGCACCCCACCGTTGACCACGAATTCCCCGTGACGCATGCGCACATGATGCCGTACGCCGTCTCCGGGTCCCGGCCGCCGACGACTAGGATGAGGCCATGACCACGGTTGAACTGCCCCTCCTCCCACTCGGCAAGGGCAAGGACCTCTCCTCCGAGCGAGGGGTCGAGTGCCCCGGTGACCTCCCGCCTGCCTCCGACCCCGACCTGGTGGCCCGCGCGAAGGCGGCCAAGGAAGCCCTCGGCCGATCAGTGTTCGTCCTGGGCCACCACTACCAGCGCGACGAGGTCATCCAGTTCGCCGACGTCACCGGCGACTCGTTCAAGCTGGCCCGCGACGCCGCGGCCCGCCCCGAGGCGGAATACATCGTCTTCTGCGGTGTCCACTTCATGGCCGAGTCCGCCGACATCCTGACCGCGCCGAACCAGAAGGTCATCCTCCCCGACCTCGCAGCGGGCTGCTCGATGGCCGACATGGCGCGGTTGAGCCAGGTCGAGGACGCCTGGGACGCGCTGGCCGATGCCGGTGTCCAGGACCAGGTCGTGCCGATCACCTACATGAACTCCACCGCCGACATCAAGGCGTTCTGCGGCAAGAACGGCGGGGCCGTGTGCACGTCGAGCAACGCCGACGTCGCCCTCGAGTGGGCCTTCGCGCAGAAGCCCGACGCCAAGGTGCTGTTCTTCCCTGACCAGCACCTCGGCCGCAACACCGCCGTGCTCAAGCTGGGCTTCTCCCTCGACGACTGCGTCGTGTGGAACCCGTTCAAGCCCAACGGCGGCCTGACCGACGAGCAGCTGCGCGACGCGAAGATGATCCTCTGGAAGGGTCACTGCTCGGTGCACGGCAAGTTCAGCCCCGAGGTCGTCGACGAGCTGCGCGCCAAGGACCCGGACATCAACATCCTGGTGCACCCCGAGTGCAAGCACGAGGTGGTCATCAAGGCTGACCTGGTCGGCTCCACGGAGTTCATCATCAAGACCATCGAGGCCGCACCCGCCGGTTCCAGCTGGGCGATCGGCACCGAGCTGAACCTGGTCAAGCGCCTGGCCGATGCCCACCCCGACAAGAAGATCGCCTTCCTGGATCGCACCGTCTGCTTCTGCTCCACCATGAACCGGATCGACCTGCCGCACCTGGTCTGGGCGTTGGAGTCCTTGGTCGAGGGCAACGAGGTGAACGTCATCGACGTCGAGGCCGAGACCGCTCGCCTGGCCGACATCGCGCTGCAGCGCATGCTCGACCTCCCCGGCAAGTCGCACAAGGACTGAGGCACACGATGACCGGCACCCTGCCGCCCTGTCCGACGTGCGCCTCCGACTACACCTATGAGATGGGCAGCCTGATGGTCTGCCCCGAGTGCGCCCACGAGTGGTCACCGGAGGAGGCCGCGGAGGCCGCAGACGCCGCCGTGATCAAGGACGCCAACGGCACTCCCCTGGCCGAGGGCGACACCGTCACCATCATCAAGGACCTCAAGGTCAAGGGCTCCTCGACCGCGATCAAGGTTGGCACCAAGGTGAAGAACATCCGCCTGGTGCAGGGCGTCGGAGATCACGACATCGACTGCAAGGTCGACGGATTCGGCCCGATGCAGCTCAAGTCGAGCGTCGTGCGCAAGGCCTGAGGCCCGCGTCCGACGTACGCCACCCTGTGTCTCGGCCACCCTGTGTCTGGGCCACCCTGTGTCTGGGCCACCCGCAGGTCGGCTGCCCCGAAGACCGCGCGCGACCTCACGCACAACGTCCTGCGTCCCGGCCGCTCGAGTGGCCGGGACGCAGGACGTCAGTGTCTGTGCGGGGTTCAGGCTTCGTCGGCGGGTACGACGGCCGCGGCCTGACTCGAGTCCGCGTGCGCACCCTCGCCGCGCTTGGAGACCCCGTCGAGCAGGTTCTGCAGATCGACACCGGTGGTGTCCTTGAGCAGCTGCATGGTCTGGAAGATGTTGCTCGAGACCTGCTTGGGCAGCTCGCCGGCGCCGTCGGTGGAGATCACGGTCAAGTGGTCGATCGCCGACATCGGGCGGGCCACCTCGGCCGCCACCTTGGGCAGGATCTCCATCAGCATCTGCAGGACGGCGGCGTCGTTGTACTGGGCGAACGCCTCCGCCTTCTTGTTCATCGCCTCGGCCTCGGCCTCACCGACGGCAAGCGTCGAGGCGGCCTGTGCCTCACCCTCAGCACGGACGGCGTCGGCCTCCGCGATACGGCGGGCCTTCTCGGCCTCACCACGCTTGGCACCCTCGATCGCCTCGGCCTCGGCCAGCGCCTGACGGCGTGACTTCTCACCGACACCGGTCAGTCGGTCGCGCTCAGCCTCGGCCTCCGCCTTGGCGATCGCCGCGACCTTGGCGGCATCGGCGTCGAACACCTGGGAGTTGCGACGACCCTCGGCCTCGGTCTCCACGCGGTAGCGCTCGGCGTCGGCAGGCTTGCGGACCTCGGTGTCGAGCTGGCGTTCCTTGAGGGCGGCCTGACGGACGGCGACCTTCTCCTGCTCGGCCAGGATCGCCTGGTCGCGGTCGGCCTGGGCCAACGGGCCCGAGGCGGCGGCCTGGGCCGACGCGGCGTCGGTCTCAGCCTTGATCTCGGCGGTCTGCAGGGCCAGCTGGCGCTGGGCGATCGCGATCTCCTGCTCGGCCGCCAGTCGGGCCTGCTCGGCAGCCTGGCGGGCCTCGGCCTCGGCGATGGAGGCGATCTGGTTGAGCTTGGCGGCCTCGGGGCGGCCGAGGTCGGCCAGGTAGGAGCCGTCGTCGGTGATGTCCTGGATCTGGAACGTGTCGAGCACGAGGCCCTGGCCGGTCAGGGAGGTCTCGGACTCGTCGGCGACGCGCTGCGCGAACGCGGCACGGTCACGGATGATCTGCTCCACCGACAAGGAGCCGACGATCGAGCGCAGGGAGCCGGCGAGGGTCTCCTGGGTGAAGGTCTCGATCTCCTGTTGCTGGGTCAGGAAGCGCTGGGCAGCGGCACGGATCGAGTCCTCGTTGCCACCGACCTTGACGATCGCGACGCCCTCGAGGTTGAGCTTGACGCCCTGGCCGGAGATGGCGCCCTTGATCTGGACGAAGAGTCGACGCGAGGACAGGTCGAGGGTGTGCGCCTTCTGCACGAACGGGATCACGAAGACACCGCCACCCATCACGACCTTCTGGCCCGACAGGTCGGTGGAGATCTGACCGGTCTCGGGGTTCTTCACCGCCTTGCCCTTGCGGCCGGTGACGATGAACGCCTCGTTGGGACCGGCCACCTTGTAGCGGGTGGTGATCAACGCGCCCAAGAGGACGACGAGGACGATGATGCCGACAACGGCAATCAGGGTCGGGGACATGGCTGGAGCTCCTGGCTTCAGTGAAGAGGTGGAATCAGACCCGGCGCTCGACGAGCACCGAGGTGGCGGACAGCACAGCGGTGATCGTGATCGGCGTACCCGCCGAGAGTGCTTCCGAGGCCCGGGCGTTGAGCTTGGTGATGTGCCCTGCGGCCACGATGCTCACCTCGCCGTACCCCTCGTCGGGAATGGCGCTGATGACGGTGCCGGTGCTGCCGGTGAGTTCACCGGTGCGCACGTTGGACTCGTCGCCACCCTGCTTGAGCTGGTACGACGCCCAGCCCGCGCCGGCTCCGACGATGACGCCGGCGACGACCCCGACGCCGATCGCCAGACCCATGTTGTCGCTCTGGTCGAAGGCCAACGCACCCGCGAAGCCGAAGGCGCCGAGGAAACCGGCCAGGGCAGCGCCGGAGAACAGGTCACCCCCGAAGTCGAGGAGCCCGTCGAGCAGGTCGCCGACAATGAGCGAGACGAGCAGAAGCGCGATGCCGACGGCACCGACGAGTAGGAACGCGATCACGCGGTCACCCTTCCCCGGGGAATGTTCGGGTAACCCTAGTGGTGAAGACGAGTTGCGCGCCGACTTTGTCGATCAGAGGCCGGGGGCGCCCCAGACGGCCAGCCAGCGGGAGAGCTCCTTCTCCATCGGCAGCTCGGCCGCGAGCTGGTCGCGGATCTGGATCTCGAGAAGGTTGTCGCGCTGCTGGCCGGCACCTCCCCCACCGAACGCTCCGGCGGCCCCGTTGCCGGCGCCGGCAGCAGGGGCGAAGGGGTAGAAGGTTCCCTGCTTGTAGAGGTAGACCAACCCGGCCCGGCGCCCGGTCGTGTCGGCGAAGGCGACCAGGGAGCACAGCAGCCCGCTGCCGAACCCCTGCTCCTCGAGGATGGTGTTGACCGCGTGCAGGTCGGTGCACAGGCCCGCGGTGTCCTGCGGGTCGCGTTGCACGACGAGCCAGGTGAAACCGAAGGAGTCCTGGGTGACCTCGACGTCGGGAGCATCGGGATTGTCGTTGAGCAGGGTCACGATGTCGCCCTGCGTCTGTGCGAACGCGGGCCCGGTGGCACCGCGGAAGCAGACCGAGCCGCTGCCGGTCGGGGTGAGCCCGGCCGCCGTCTGCAGGGTGATCGCCGCGGACGGCACCATGAAGAGCGCGTCGAGCTTGGCCTTGGTCTCCTTGGTGCGACCGAGGATGGTGTCCCAGAGCCCCATGTCAGCCCATCGGGCGGCCGAGCTCGGCCTGGATCTTGGCGAGCTGCTGCAGTCGCTGCTCGAGGGACGGGTGGGTCGAGGTCAGCGTCTTGAGGGAGGCACCGCTGATCGCCGGCGCGATGAAGAACGCGTTCATGGCGCTGGAGGCTCGCAGGTCCTTCTGCGGGATGGCTGCCATCTCGCCGGTGATCTTCTGCAGGGCCGAGGCCAGCGCGCCCGGCTTCATGGTCAGGTAGGCGCCGGCCCGGTCGGCACACAGCTCGCGGTAGCGCGAGAGCATGCGGGTCAGGATGAAACTGATCGCGTAGACGACCAGGCTGACCACGATCGCGATGAGATAGGCGGGCAGCGCGCTGTTGTTGTTGCGTCCTCGGCCACCGCCGAGCAGCGACAGGCCTCCGAACCTCATCGACTGGGTCAACATGCCGGCCACGATGCCCGCCGACGAGGCCACCGTCATCACCAGGACGTCGCGGTGCGCGACGTGGGAGAGCTCGTGGGCGAGCACGCCCTCGAGCTCTTCGGCAGTGAGCCGGTTCAGGATGCCGGTGGTCACGCAGACCACCGATCGGTTGGGCGAGCGACCAGTCGCGAACGCGTTGGGGAGGTCCATGTCGGCCACCCCGACGCGCGGCTTGGGCATGTCTGCCATCGCGCAGAGGCGGTCGATCATGCCGTGCAGCTCGGGGGCCTCCTCGGGCGTGACCTCGCGGGCACGCATCGCCCGCATGGCGACCTTGTCGGAGCTCCACCACTGGAAGAACGCGATGCCGATGCCGATCACCCCGATGATCACGGCAATGCCCTTGAAGACGAACATCAGCGTGACGATCAGCGCCACGAACAGTGCCCCGAGCAGGAACATGGTCAGCGTCATCCGCGCGGTCAGACCACGGTCCTTGATGAAACGGGAGTGTGCCACGGTTGCTCGATCAGCCTGGGATCAGACCGTCGTCGGAGAGCAGCTCACGCACCTCGTCCAGCGTGGCGTCCGAGGGGGGAAGCACCACGTCGGAGACGTCGATCGCCTCCGCGTCGTGCGGCACGCCGACCGAGCGTACGACGTCCAGCAGCTCACCCAGTGCCGCGGTGAACGCGTCGGTGTCGTCGGCCTCGACGGCCGACTCGACCTGCGCGTCGAGGGTGTTCAGCCGGTCGACGGCACCGTCGGCGACGTCGTACTGGCCCTCACCGAGGATGCGGACGATCATGACTGGCCACCGTTCTGGCCTTCGACCTTCTGCGCCTCGGGCTCGAGGATCGCTCCCTCGTCGGCGGCGTCGATCGCCTGCGGCGCGCTGCCGCCCTTGAGCGCGGCCAGCTCGGCCTCGACGTCGGACTGCGAGCTCATCGACTCGAGCTCGCGGGCGATGTCGTCCTGGCCGCCGGGGTTGGAGACGTCGTCGAGGGCACCGCTGGCGATCAGCTCGTCGATCGCTCCTGCGCGGGCCTGCATGTTGGCCGTCTTGTCCTCGGCGCGCTGGATCGCCATGCCGACGTCGCCCATCTCCTCACCGATGCCGGAGAGCGCCTCGTTGATCTTGGTCTGCGCCTCGGCCGCGGTGTAGTTGGCCTTGATCGTCTCCTTGCGGGTGCGGAAGGACTCGATCTTGGCCTGCAGTCGCTGCTGGGCAAGCGTGAGCTTCTCCTCCTCGCCCTGGAGGTTGGCGTGCTGCGTCTTGAGGTCGGTGATCTGGCCGGTCAGCGCGGACTTGCGGGTCAGCGCCTCACGCGCAAGGTCTTCGCGGCCCATGTCGAGTGCCTTCTGGGCCTGCGTCTGCAGCTTGGCCTGCTGCTGCTCCAGCTGGTTGACCTGCAGCTCGACGCGCTTGCGGCTGGTGGCCACGTCGGCGACCCCACGACGCACTTTCGAGAGCAGCTCGAGCTGGCGCTGGTAGCTGTAGTCCAGCGTCTCGCGCGGGTCTTCGGCGCGATCGAGTGCGCTGTTGGCCTTGGATCGGAAGATCAGTGTGAAGCGCTTCCAAAGGCTCATCGGGTGCGGCCCCCTCGGGTCTGCTGGGTCGCCTCGGCGACAGGACGGTGGTCGAACTTGTGCTTTCCGCTCAACCCTAGGCCCAAACACAAGGACGGGCGAGAGACGGGTGCCGGTAGTCTGGACAGGTCACCACCAAACTTACTCGCCGAAGGCAGCCCCCGTTGTTCCGTCGCAGCACCCCCGACTCGCCCGACTCCCACGAGTCGCCCGAGGCCCGTCCCGGCTCCAAGGGCCGTCCGACCCCCACCCGCAAGGAGGCGGAGGCCGCGGCCCGAGCCCGCGCCAAACAGCCCAAGGACCGCAAGGCCCTGGCCCGCAAGCAGCGTGAGCTGCGCGTCGACTCCAGCCGCAAGGTCCGCGAGGCGCTGAAGACCGGCGACGAGAAGAACCTGCCCGCGCGTGACCGTGGCCCGGTCCGCCGGTTCATCCGCGACTTCGTCGACGCCCGCCTCGGGTTTGCCGAGCTGCTCGCGCCGATGCTGATCCTGATCATGATCATGGGCTACGGACTCTTCGGCTCCGGGGGCACCCAGCTGGCCAACGCTCTGTGGATGACCACTCTGGTGCTGGTGATCCTCGACATCGTGTGGCTGCGCTTCCGGGTGCGTCGCCAGGTGCGCGAGCGCTTCCCCGAGGAGTCCCTCAAGGGGGTCACCTGGTACGCCGTGATGCGTGCGGTCAACATGCGCTTCCTGCGGTTGCCCAAACCCCAGGTCAAGATCGGGCAGGCACTCCCCGAGCACTACCGCTGATGACCGCCCGCCGAACCGTCCTCCGGTGAGGCGCGGTGAGCCTGGGCGCAGGGTGAGGCGCGTCCGATGCTGATCGGCCTCATCTCGGCACTGGTCTCCGCGGTCCTGTTCGGGATCGCGGCGGTGTGGCAGGCGATCGCCGTACGCGGTCACGAGGACGACTCCGGCTCACCGCTGGCCTTCACCCGGATGGCGCTGACCACCCCGCTCCTGCTCGCCGTGGTCGCGGCGTACCTCGCCGGCTTCGTGCTGCACGCCGTCGCGATCTGGATGCTCCCCCTCTACCTGGCCCAGGCCACCATCTCGCTCTCCATGCCGGTCACCGCCCTGTGGTCGGCCAGCCATCTGCACGAGCCGCTCGGACGCCGCGGATGGACGTCGGTCGCGGCGGTCACCGTGGGCATCGGCCTGGTCGCGGCCGGGGCCGGGGCACCCGGTGACACCCCGACGGGCTGGTTGCTCCCGGCTCTCGCGTGGGGTCTCCTCGTGGCGTGCCTGGTCGGGGGCTTCGCCCTGGTCGATCACAATCGCCCTGTCACGCTCGGCCTGGTGGCCGGGTGCGGCTACGCCGGCTCCGCGCTCGCGGTCCGCGGGGTCTCCGCGTCCTGGTCCCCCGAGGTCGTGGCCGTGGGCCTGTCGGTTCCCGCCCTGGGCGTGGTCGCGTTCTGGCTCTACTCGGTCTCCCTCGAGCGGGTCGAGGTCACGACCTCGACGGCGGCGCTGATCATCGCCGAGACGTTCCTGCCCGCGGCCGTGGGGGTCGGCCTGCTGCACGACGGCGTCCGCGAGGGATGGTGGCCGGCGGTGCTGTGCGGCATGCTGCTCTCAGTCTTCGGCGCCGTGCTGCTCACGGGTGACACCCGGTTCGCCGCGAACCGTCCCGCCGCGGAGGCCTGATCCCTCATCCGGGTCGACCGGACGCAACGGCGACCGGTCACGCGTCGTAGTCGAGCACGACCTCGTCCGAGGTCGGGTGCGACTGGCAGGTCAGCACATAGCCGCGGTCGACCTCGTCGGCCTCGAGAGCCCAGTTGGTGTCCATCGTGACGCTGCCGGAGACCAGTTTGGCCCGGCAGGTGCCGCACACCCCTCCGCGGCACGCGAACGGCGCGTCCGGCCGCACCGTCAGGGCCGCCTCGAGCACGGGGACGCCGGTGCCGGCCAGGTCGAAGGTCGAGCTGCGACCGTCGAGGCGCACGGTCACCCGCGACTCCTCCCCCGACCGCGTGGCCTGGTCCTCGGCGCGGACCCGGGGCGCGGAGTCGGCGTGGAACAGCTCGGTGTGCACACTCTCGGCACCGGCCCCGGCCAGCTCGTCGCGCAGCTCGACGACCATGCCGTGAGGGCCACACAGGAACCACTCGTCGACCTCCTTGACCGGCAACAGCGCGTCGAGCAGCCGGCGCAGCCGCTCCCCGTCGAGGCGTCCGGAGAGCAGCTCGACCTCCTGCTCCTCGCGGGAGAGCACGTGCAGCACGCGGAACCGGGTCAGGAACCTGTCCTTGAGGTCGTGGATGTCGTCGAGGAACATCACCGAGCCGTGGGTGCGGTTCGCGTAGACCAGGGTGACCTCGGAGTCCGGCTCCGACTCCAGGAGCGCCGTCGCGATCGAGAGCACCGGCGTGATGCCCGACCCAGCCGCGATCAGCGCGTAGGTGCGTGACGCGCTGCTCGGGGACGGGGTGAACCGTCCGGCCGGAGTCATCACCTCGAGGCTGTCGCCGACACGCAGCCGCTCCAGGACGGCGCCGGAGAAGGCTCCACCGGGGAGTCGCTTGATGCCGACCTTCAGCGTGCCGCTCGCCGGCGACGTGGCGATGGAGAAGCTGCGGCGTACGCCGTCCTCGCAGTTGATGGTGACGTGCTGGCCAGGCAGCCAGGCGTAGTCGGCGCGCAGCTCGTCGGGCACCTCGAAGGTGAGCGCGACGGAGTCGTCGGTCAACGGCTCGAGGGCACCCACCCGCAGGGGATGGAAGGCCGCATGGTGGGCCATCAGAGGGGCTTGAAGTGGTCGAACGGCTCCCGGCAGTCGACGCAGACCCACAGTGCCTTGCACGAGGTCGATCCGAAACGGCTCAACTCACGGGTGCGGGGGCTGCCGCACTGCGGACAACGCACGCTCAGGGTCAGACCGACCGGCCGGCGCGGGCCCGGCGGGGCGATGCCGTAGTCGCTGAGCTTGCGGCGTCCGGCGTCGGTCATCCAGTCGGTGGTCCAAGCCGGGGCCAGGACGAACTCGACGTCGACATGGAGGAACCCGGCTCCGGTGAGGGCCTCGACGATGTCGTCACGGATCGTCTCCATGGCCGGGCAGCCGGAGTAGGTCGGGGTGATCCGCACGTGCACGGAGCCCTGGTCGTGCTCGGTGACGTCGCGGAGGATGCCGAGGTCGGCGATCGTGACGACCGGGAGCTCGGGATCAGGCACGCCGGCGACGACCTGCCAGGCACGGCCGTGCGGGCGGTCGAGAAGATTTCCGTGGGTGGTGTGCTGTGTGGGTGAGGTGTTCACCAGGTGACTCCCGGGTGCGAGCGGTGGAGGTGTTGCATCTCGGCCAGGAGGAATCCCATGGCCTCGGTGTGCCGCCCGAGCCGGCCCTTGCTGTACGCCGGCCGCGCCTGGGGCACGGTCAGCGTGGCTTCGTGGAGCACCGTCCCGAGACGCTGCTCAACAGGATCCCGCAGCGTGGCCGGGTCGACGGCGGTGCCGTCGGCGACCAGGTCGGGGTCCAGGAAGTCGGTGTCGAAGAGCTCGTCGCGCCAGGGCCACTCGGCCTCGACTGCGGCCTGCACGCGGGTGTGCGACTCGTCGGTGCCGTCGCCGAGCCGGCGCACCCAGTGGGCCGCGTGATCGACGTGGTAGGCGGTCTCCTTGACCGCCTTGGCCGAGATCGCGGCCAGCATGGCGTCCGAGCTGTGGGCCAGGGCGGCGTACAGCTCGTGCTGCCAGGTGCTGAACACCAGCAGTCGGGCCATCGCCACGCCGAAGTCGGTCTGCTCGCGCTCGACGAGGCACACGTTGCGGAAGTCGCGCTCGTCGCGCAGGAACGCCAGGTCGTCCTCGGAGCGGCCGTCGGCGGCACCGGCCAGCGACAGCAGGGCACGTGCCTGCCCCAGCTGGTCGAGGCCGATGTTGGCCATCGCCACGTCCTCCTCGATCTGGGGCGCCCGGCTGATCCACCAGCCCAGGCGCTGCGAGGAGATCAGCGCGTCGTCGGCCAGCGCCAGGAAGTACGTCGTCCGTGGGGTGTTCATGCGGGGTCCCCGGCGAGTTGTTCGGCGGAGGAGCGCAGCGGAGGAGTCGAAGAACTTGTTGGGGTGCTCATAGGTGCTCGACCCCCTCGGGGATCTCGTAGAACGTGGGGTGGCGGTAGACCTTGTCGGCTGCCGGGTCGAAGAAGGCGTCCTTCTCCTCGGGGCTGCTGGCCAAGATCGCCGAGGCGGGCACCACCCAGATCGAGACACCCTCCTGGCGGCGGGTGTAGACGTCACGCGCGTTGCGCAACGCCATCTCGGCGTCGGCCGCGTGGAGGGAGCCGGCGTGCACGTGGGAGAGCCCGCGGCGCGATCGGATGAAGACCTCCCAGAGGGGTTCGCGACTCATGCTGCCCCCTCATGCGACTGGCGGGCGGCCTGCTTGTCGGCGTACGCCGCGGCCGCTTCGCGCACCCAGGCACCGTCCTCGTGCGCCTTCACCCGGTGGGAGAGGCGCTGCTCGTTGCAGGGTCCGTTTCCGCGGATCACCTCGAAGAGCTCGGTGAAGTCGACCGGCGTGTGGTCGTAGTGCCCGCGCTCCTCGTTCCAGGCGATGGCGGTATCGGGCAGGGTGAGCCCGAGCGCCTCGGCCTGCGGCACGGTCATGTCGATGAAGCGCTGGCGCAGGTCGTCGTTGGAGAAGCGCTTGATGCCCCACGCCATCGACTGCGCCGAGTTGGGCGAATCGTCGTCGGGTGGGCCGAACATCATCAGGCTCGGCCACCAGTAGCGGTCGACCGCGTCCTGGGCCATCGCCTTCTGGGCGTCGCTGCCGTGGGAGAGCGTGTGCAGGATCTCGAAGCCCTGCCGCTGGTGGAAGGACTCCTCCTTGCAGACCCGCACCATGGCGCGGGCGTAGGGCCCGTAGGAGCAGCGGCACAGCGGCACCTGGTTGACGATGGCGGCGCCGTCGACCAGCCAGCCGATGGCGCCGACGTCGGCCCAGGTCAGGGTCGGGTAGTTGAAGATGCTGGAGTACTTCTGCCGGCCGGAGTGGAGCTGGTCGAGCAGGTCGGCGCGGTCCACGCCCAGGGTCTCGGCGGCCGCGTAGAGGTAGAGCCCATGGCCGGCCTCGTCCTGCACCTTGGCCATCAGGATCGCCTTGCGGCGCAGGCTGGGGGCCCGGCTGATCCAGTTCCCCTCGGGCTGCATGCCGATGATCTCGGAGTGCGCGTGCTGCGCGATCTGGCGCACCAGCGTCTTGCGGTAGCCCTCGGGCATCTCGTCGCGCGGTTCCACCCGCCCCTCACTCTCGAGCAGGGCGACGAAGGATGCGGGCTCCTCGGGCCGGGCACCCGCCGGCGAGGCCGACGGCGCGGTGGGTTCGTCGCCGGGCGCGGTGAAGTCATTGCCGTACACGTCGACCACGGTAACAGCGGATGTTACAAAAGTGAGCATCATCGACGCATTGATGTAACAGAGCGGGTCGGGTGACACGATGACCGCATGAGCTCTCCCACAGCCGACGTGTCCGTCCGGGTCGCCTGGGGCGATGACGCCGCGGGCATCGCCGGGGTGCAGGTGCGCGCCTGGCGTTCGGCGTACGCCGATCTGCTGCCCACCGACGTGCTCGAGGCCTTCACGCCCGAGGCGGTCACCACCGCCTGGGCCGAGTCGTTGGCCAAGCCCAAGGACGCCCGCAACCGGGTGCTGGTGGCCCTCGAGCGCAACCGCATCACCGGCTTCGCGGTCACCTCCCCGGCCGCCGACCCCGACTGCGACCCGATCGCCGACGGCGAGGTCGCGGAGTTCGCGGTCGACCCGGACGAGCTCGGCAAGGGGCACGGCTCACGGCTGATCCAGGCCTGCGCCGACACGTTGCGCGCCGACCGCTTCTCCCGGGCGGTCAGCTGGGTCAACGCTTCCGACGATGCCCACCGGGCGTTCTTCGAGAGCGCCGGCTGGGCGCCGGACACGGCCCACCGCGAGCTCGACCTGCGCGGCGACGGCAGTGTCACCGTCAAGCAGGTGCGTCTGCACACCGCCCTGTGACGCCCTTCCTGCCCGCCGCAAGAATCAACAACTCGGCGGGCAGGAATCAACGACTCGTGGTCAGCCGACCGAGACGGCACTCCAGGCGGCGGCCACGGCGGTGTACTGCGTGCTGCCCTGACCGTAGAGGTCCTTGGCCGCGTTCAGCGTCGCGGTCCTGGCCTGGGCGTACGTCGTCCCCGAGGTCATGTAGACGTCCAGCGCACGGAACCAGATCTTGGCAGCCGCGTCGCGCCCGATGCCGCTGACGGTGGACCCGTTGCAGGTCGGCGAGTTGTGCGCCTTGCCGCCGATCGTCTTGGCTCCCGAGCCCTCGGCGAGCAGGTAGAAGAAGTGGTTGCCCACGCCGGAGGAGTAGTGCACGTCGAGATTCTTCGTGCCGGTGGTCCAGCAGTCCTGCGAGGCACCGTCGCTGCTGGGCTTGTCCATCCGACGGAAGCCCGCGTGGTTCTTCAGGTCGAACTGCTCACCGATGAAGTAGTCGCCCGGGTCGGCGGAGTTGTTCGCATAGAACTCGACCATCGTGCCGAAGATGTCGGACGTGGCCTCGTTGAGACCGCCGGACTCGCCGGAGTAGGTCAGGCCGGCGGTGTGCTCGGTGACGCCGTGCGACATCTCGTGGCCGGCCACGTCGAGCGCCACCAGTGGACCGAACTCGACGCCGTCACCGTCGCCGTACGTCATCTTCTCGCCGTCCCAGAAGGCGTTGACGTACTTGTTGCCGTAGTGGACCCGGCTCGGCGCCCCCGTGCCGTCACCGAAGATGCCGTTGCGGCCGTGGACGTTCTTGAAGTAGTCCCAGGTCGTGGCCGCACCGTAGACCGCGTCGGCGGCGGCCGACTGGCGGTCGCTGTTGCTGCCGTTGCCGAAGACGTTGTCGGGGCTGGTGATCGTGGTGCCGTTGGTGCAGCCGATGCCGAGCAGGGTGCAGAGGAAGGAGTCCTCCTTGTTGCCCATGTCGGTGGTCGCGGCATTGCCGTGCACCGGGTCGGTCAGGGTGAACGTCGAGCCGGACTGCGTGACCGGGATGGTCACGTTGCCGCTGTAGAGCGTCTGGCCCTGACCGTCGACGTTGATGATCTGCTGCTCCGCGCGGATCACCCTGCCGGTCTTCGCGTCGACGTACGTCGCGAGGCGACTGGGCGTGCCGTCGGACTGAACGCCGGAGGTCATCACGCGCCAGGCCAGGCGAGGAGTGACCCCGGTGGCGTCGACGAGCAGCGTCGGGTCGCCGACTGGCTTGGTCCCGTTGATCGAACCGGCGACCTTCGAGGCCAGCGACACCGTCTCCGCCCGGGCGGCCGCGACCACGGGGGCGACATCGAGCCCGAGCGGCTTGGCCAGAGTCTGGCTGACACCCCTGAGCGCCCCGCTGGGCGCCTGGTGCACGACGAGGTCACCACCGACCACGGGAAGACCGTGATAGGTCCGCTGCATGCGGACGTGGGTGGTGCCGTCGGCGTCGACGATCGTCGAGCCGGTCCGGAAGGCCTGGCCGTCGCTCGCGCGCGCGGCGCCGGGGTGCGCACCGAGAGCGGCGACGGCGTCGTCCTTCTTGTTCACCTGAGGCGCCTCGGCGCCGGCAGGAGCGCTGAAAGCAACACTGGTGGCGAGGGTGGCCAGGCCGAGCGCTGCCCATGCTGGGGTGATTCGCATGTGGTTGAGCCTTTCGTGCATCGGGGTCTCCCTCCCCGCCCGCAACCCTTTCATTACCGAGGGGTAACCCGAAAGGTCTGGACCACTGCAAATTCTTGCAACGTCAGAACCGTGCAGTTCCGGCACCGCCCGGTGTCCGGTGTGGACGCCGGGCTCATCGGAGGGCCGTCAGTCGAGGTCGAGGAAGTGCTCGAGCCCCACGGTCAGACCCGGGTGGGTGTCGATCGCTCGCAGGCCGGCGAGCACACCGGGCGCGAACGAGGCGCGGTCCATCGAGTCGTGGCGGATGGTCAGGGTCTCCCCCGGGCCGCCGAGGATGACCTCCTGGTGCGCCACCATGCCGCGAATGCGCAGGCCGTGGACCCTCACCCCGTCGACGTCGGCACCGCGGGCCCCCTCGAGGGAGGTCGAGGTCGCGTCGGGCATCGGGGCACAGCCGGCGTCACGACGGGCCGCGGCGATCAGCTCCGCCGTACGCCGGGCCGTGCCGGAGGGCGCGTCGGCCTTGGTCGGGTGATGCAGCTCAACCACCTCGACCGATTCGTAGAAGGGCGCGGCGACCGCGGCGAAGCGCATCATCAAGATGGCGCCGATGGAGAAGTTGGGGGCGATCAGCACGCCGGTCCCGGGCGACGCGGCCAGCCAGGTCTGAAGCTGGGCCAGGCGCTGGTCGTCGAAGCCGGTGGTGCCGACCACGGCATGGATGCCGTGGTCGATGCAGAACTCGAGGTTGTCCATGACCACATCGGGGTGGGTGAAGTCGACGACAGCCTGCGCGCCGGCCGCGACCAGGCCGGCGATGTCGTCACCCGCATCGATCGCGGCCACCAGCTCCACGCCCTCGGCGGCCTCGACCGCCGTGCAGATCTCAGCGCCGACCTTGCCCCGCGCGCCGAGCACGCCCACCTTCATTTTCGCTCCAGTCACGGGGCAAACCTACGCGACGTGACGGACACCAAGGGGAGGGTGACTGACGAATGGGCACGGTAGTGGCAGGCTTGGGGCCATGGCATTGCAGACGATCCCGGCGCGCATCCGTTGGGCGGTGGATGTGCTCGACGTACAACCGGCCGACCAGATCCTTGAAATCGGGTGCGGACAGGGGCACGCGGCCGAGCTCATCTGCAGCCGACTGGAGACCGGCAAGCTTCTCGCGATCGACCGCTCCGAGTCGGGCGTCGACCGCACCAAGCGCCGTTGTGGCAGCTACATCACCGCCGGCCGGCTGGCAGTGCGCCACATCGACCTGGCCACCCTGCGGGTCCCGGTCAAGCGCCTGGACAAGGTCTTCGCCTTCAACGTGAACCTGTTCTGGGTGCGGGACTGCCAGGACGAGCTGGCCCTGCTCCACGAGCGCCTCTCCCCCGGTGGAACGATCGCCCTGTTCTATGACGCCTCCCGGCCCGAACAGCTGCCGACCCAGCTGGAGAAGGCGTCGGCGGCCCTGGTGCAGGCCGGCTTCCGGGTCGGCGTCGTGGAGAGCAAGAACCCGGCCGCGGTGGGCCTGCTCGGCCGGCGTTGATTCAGGCTCTTCCCTTATCTTTCATTGCATAAGGATATTTCCTGAAGTATGGTTTCAGAAGGCGTCAGCCTGAGGAGGCCAGCATCATGTTCGTGCTCACCGTGGACCAACGCTCCAGCCGCACCACCGACGACCTCGTCCCCACCGCCGTCGAGACCTGGTCGGCCGGCGCGCGACTCCCCTTCGAACGGACCGCGGGCGACGAGATCCAGGCCGTGTACGACGACCCGAAGGCCACCGCCGATCTCATCGAGGGCCTCCTGCGCACCCAGGCGTGGAACATCGGCGTGGGCATCGGCGAGGTCGAGCTGCCCCTCCCCGACAGCGCCCGCGCCGGCCGCGGACCGGCGTACCTCCACGCGCGCAGCGCGGTCACCCGGGCCAAGAACGCGCCCGGACGAATCTGCGCTGTCGGTGGCGACGACTACCGTGCCGACCAGCTGGAGACCGTGCTCTGGCTCTGGGCGGCACTGCTGGGCCGGCGCACCTCACGCGGGTGGGAGGTCGCCGACCTGGTCGCCGAGGGGCTCAACCACGAGGCCGTGGGCAAGCGCCTGGGCATCAGTCAGTCGGCGGTGAGCCAGCGGGCCCAGGCCGCCGGCCTGGTCGAGGGACGGCGCGCCCGTGACCTGGTCGAGCAGATGTTGGACGCGATGGTGAAGGAGGCCTGATGGGCACACTCGTCCTGGTGGTGCTCGGCGCGAGCGTCATCCTGGCAGTCTCGGGCTGGCGCCTGCGCGCCAACGGTGTCCACGCGGTCAGCCTCGGGCTGCTGATCGGGCTCGCGTTCACCGCGATCGTGCTGGCCACCCGCGACGGGCGCCCCCTCGAACCCGATGCGCCCCTGGTCACCGGCATCACCCTGGCCGGCCTGCTGGCCGTGGCGGGGGGCGGCGTCGTCACCTCCAGCGTCTTCGCCCTGATCGACGGTTCCGGGGCGGCATCGGCCGGCTCCATGCGCCGCGCCGGCGAGGTGCTGCGCGGAGGAGCCTGGATCGGTGGCCTCGAACGAGCCGCCGTCTTCCTCACGCTGATCGCGGGCTGGCCGGAGGGCATCGCGATCACCCTCGCCCTCAAGGGCCTGGGCCGCTACCCCGAGCTGCGCACCGAGACGCCCGGGGCCGCCGAGCGCTTCATCATCGGCACCTTCACCAGCGTGCTGTGGGCGATCGCCTGCGCCGGTGCCGCCACCCTCATGCGCTGACGCGTGGCGCAGAGCCGCCCGCGGTCGACGGTGGAGAAGTTCCAGCCTCAGG
>NZ_BCRJ01000085.1 GCF_001552535.1 Nocardioides jensenii JCM 1364 = NBRC 14755
GCCCAGGCTCGCCTGCGAAACTGACCGCTCCCAGAAGACGTTCAGTGCACGCGCTGGGTGACCGCGGCCGACAGATCGCGCAGGGCGGTCTTCGCCTCGTCGCGCAGGGGAGCGGCGTCGAGGGCGTCCAGAGACAGCCGGGAGAGCTCGTCGATCATCGCCTCGACCTGACGGTCGGCACCGGAGTCGACGATCAGCGCACGCAGGTCCTGGACCTGCCCCGGTGAGAGGGCCGTGCCCAGGGCGCGGTCGAGTACGTCGGCCCGCTGCGAAGGTGAGCCGTCGAGGGCGAGGGCCACGAGCACGGTGCGTTTGCCCTCGACCAGATCGTCGCCCGCGGGCTTGCCGGTGACCGCGGGATCGCCGAAGACACCGAGCTGGTCGTCGCGCAGCTGGAAGGCCTCGCCCAGCGGCAGTCCGAAGCCGGTGAGTGCGGAGAGCGTCGCGGCATCGCCACCGGCCAGGGCGGCACCGACATGGAGCGGGCGCTCGATGGAGTACTTGGCCGACTTGTAGCGCAGAACGGTCATCGCGGTGTCGACGTCGGCCCGGCCCCGGGCCTGCACGGACACGTCGAGGAACTGGCCGGCCACGACCTCGGAACGGCAGATGTCGAAGACGTCCATCGCCGGGGAGACCCGCTCGAGGGGGAGTCCGCACCGGCGCAGCAGCTCGTCGGACCAGGTCAGCAGCAGGTCGCCGAGCAGGATCGCCGCCGCCGCGCCGTACTGCACGGGGTCACCGGCCCACGCGGCCTTGCGGTGCTCGGCCTCGAAGGCGCGGTGCGTGGCGGGCCGTCCGCGACGGGTGTCCGAGGCATCCATGAAGTCGTCATGCACCAACGCGCTTGCGTGGAGCAGCTCGAGGCTGGCGCAGGCACGCAAGAGGGCCTGTTCCTCGGCCGGATCGGGGCTGCTGACCGCGTGGAATCCCCAGTAGCAGAACGCGGCGCGGAAGCGCTTGCCGCCGGCGACCGCGAGGCGGGCCTCGGCGATCAACCGGGCTGCGTCGTCTCCCAGGGGTGCCAGCCGAATCGCCTGCTCGTCGAGGAAGTCGTCGATCACGGACTGGAGGCTGGCCCGGAAGGCCGCTTGGTCGGTCACGACGTCGAGCCTAGTCACCCGGTTCTGCAGGGTGGACATCACCCGTCGGGCCGACGGGCATCACTAGACTCCCGGTATGGAACAGGAGACCCCGCGCGGCATTGGGCAGATCATCCGTGAGGGTGAGCGCTCGTTCTCATTCGAGTTCTTCCCGCCCAAGGACGAGGCGGGCGAGGCGCAGCTGTGGCAGGCGATCCGCGAGCTCGAGCCCTATCGGCCGACGTTCGTGTCCGTGACCTACGGCGCCGGTGGGACGACCCGCGACACCACCGTGGCGATCACTGCCCGCATTGCGCGCGAGACCACGATGGTGCCGATGGCCCACCTCACCTGCGTCGGCCACACCGTCGACGACCTCCGCAGCGTGCTCACGTCGTTGACCGAGTCCGGCGTACGCAACGTCCTCGCGCTGCGCGGTGACCCGCCGGGTGGGCCCGGCACACCGTGGGAGCCGACCGAGGGCGGGGTCAACTACGCCTCCGAGCTGATCACCGTGATCAAGCAGAACGCCGATGTCAGCGTCGGCGTCGCGGCCTTCCCGGAGGGCCACGTCGACGCGGCCAGTCTCGACGACGACGTCGCGGTGCTGCGTGCCAAGCAGGACGCGGGCGCCGAGTTCGCGGTGACCGAGATGGTGCTTCGTGCCTCGGACTACTTCGGTCTGGTCGAACGCGCCCGGGCCAACGGCGTCGACATCCCGATCATCCCGGGCATCATGCCGATCCTGAACATCAACTCGATGCGCCGCATGGTCGAGCTCTCCCGCCGTGAGCTGCCCACCGAGGTCGTCGATCGGCTGCGTCCCCTCGAGGACGACAAGGCCGGCCTGCGCGCCGAGGGCATTCGCATCGCCACGGAGCTGTGCGACGCGATGCTGGACGGCGGCGCGCCGGGGCTGCACTTCTACACGCTCAACCGTTCGAAGGCGACCCGCGAGATCTTCGAAGGCCTGCGGATCACGGTCTGAGGCACTCACGGCTCCGGGTCCCTGGGAGGCCGAGGCTGTCGAGACCACTAACCTCATCCCCATGGATCGCACAGTCAGCGTCACCGGACAGGGCACGGCAGCGGCGGTGCCGGACAGTGCCGTCGTACGCGTTGCCGTCGTGCAGCGTGCCGACACGGTGTCCGAGGCCTTTGCCGGCGTCGCGTCGGGCGTCGATGACCTGTTCGGCAGTGCCGTCGAGTTCACCCACGAGCGCCGGATCGCCTCCCGCGACCTGAACGTCTGGCCGGCTCACGACAACCAGGGTGAGCGGTCCGGGTTCGAGGCGCGGCACGCCCTGGAGATCGGCTGCGCCGACCCGGACGCGGCCAGCGCCCTGCTCGAGGCCCTCGTGGAGGCCGTCGGCGATCGGCTCCAGGTCGAGAGCGTCTCCTTGGAGGTCTCCGACCAGACGGAGGCGGTGGTGGCTGCCCGCGCGGCGGCCTACGACGACGCGGTGGCGCGGGCCACCCACCTCGCCGGGCTGGCCGGTGCCCACCTCGGCCCGGTGGTGTCGGTGACCGAGGGCGGTGCCGGTGGTGCCCGTCCGACGGCGCTTCGAGCGGCCAAGGCCGACATGTCGTTCGCGCCGGGGGAGTCCACCACGCACGTGGCGCTGCAGGTCACCTGGCTGCTTGCGCCCTGATTCGGGCGCAACGCCCTGCGAACCGGTCAGGCCGGGCCGATCTCCTGGGCGACCAGTGCGGCCGACAGTCCGACGTACGGGATGCCCGCACCGGGATTGGTGTGCGCGCCCGCGGAGTAGACCCCCGGTACGGGGGTGGTGGAGGAGAGTCGCTCCTTGAGGGTGCTCCGGCCCTGCCACAGCACGCCCATCGGTGAGCCACCCCACTGCTCGACCTGGGTGCGCGGTGACCTGTCGACCCGGACCTCCACGAAGGGGCGCAGGTTGATGCCCTTGCGGACGAGCCCGAGCACGATGTCCTCGGCCAGCAGGCCGCGGCCGAAGATGGTCACCGCCTTGCCGCCGTCGGGAGCCGTGCCCCCGGTGCGTACGACGATCAGCGGATCGCCGTGGAAGACCGACTCCGCGGGCAGGTCGGGGACGTCACCGGTCAGCCCGAGGTGGCACACCACGGGTGGAATGGCCGGCATGGTGCGGCGTACGAACGGCGCCAGCGTCGGGATGCGACGCGGGTCGCCGGCACACACGACCACGTCGGCGTCGAGCTCGCCCGCACTCGTCGCGACGGCCGCGGCCCGCCCCGAGCGCACCACGATGTCGGAGACCGTCGTGTCGGTGAGCACGTTCACCTTGCGGGTGGCGAGTCGCTGCGCGAGTACGCCGGACAACCGCCCGAACCCACCCTCGATCGTCCAGGCGCCGAACCGCTGCTCGACGTAGGAGGCCATGCCCATCCAGGCCGGGACGTCGCGGGTGTCGTGACCCTCGAAGACGAAGGGGTGGGCGGCGAGCAGGCGCAGTCGGTCGTCCTTGAACGACTTCTTCACCCGCTTGGCCATCATCTCGCGGGTGAAGATGCGTGCCGAGGTCTCCTTGCTCGCGATCTCCGGGACCCACGGCCGCTCGAGATAGTCGCGTCGGATCGCCTCCCAGTCGTCGGCGAACCCCTCGACGTACGCCGCCCACTGGTCACCGAGGCCGGCACCGAGGCCGTCGAGGGCATCGATCTGCGCTGCCCGCGAGCCGCCGGGCAGGGCGACGGAGGTGTCGTCCTGGAAGTGGTGGGTGCGCATGATCGGCTGTTGCACCAGGTCGATCTCGCGTTCGAGCGGGCGACCGGTCTTGCGGAACAGGTCGCGCACGACGGCGGGGAGCAGAGTCGTCGACGGGCCGGCGTCCCAGGTGAACCCGTCCTGCTCGACGGTGCCCATCGCGCCACCGAGCTGGGGCATCTGCTCGACCAGGGTGACCTCGTGTCCCAACTTGGCCAACCGAGCGGCCGAGGCCATGCCTGCGAAGCCTCCACCGATCACCACGACGCGCCCCATGCGCTGAACCCTAGTGGTGTGCCCTGCAGGCCGACTCAGGCAGTCGGCCCCTGGGTGCGCACGTCGGCGACCTTGGCCATCGCGCCGCGAAGCTCGTCGAGCCAGTCCTGCTCGTGCTGTCCGACCAGGCGCACGCACCAGGCCAACGCATCGGCACGGGAGCGGGCCACGCCGGAGTCGACGAGGGTGTCGAGGACCAGCCGCTGTGGCTGCCTCAGTCGCGTCATCACCGGGACCGCGATGTGGGTCCACAGCTCGTCGTGCTCGCCGATCCGGACGCCCCACGCGACCTTGCGTTCGAAGCGGTGCTCGGCCTCGCGGGCGATCTTCATCCGTTGTTCGCGGGTCTCCTCGCGGAAAGCTGCGGCCCGGCCGGCGCGCGCCTCGGCGGTCTCGGCCTCCGACGGTGCGCCGTCGCCGAAGGCGGTCTCGATGTCGGGGATCGTGAGAACGACCGTGATCTCCTCGCGGTCGATCGTGGTGCTGGCGGGCTCGGCCTGCCACTCCTCGGGGAGACGCCCGGCGAACCAGCCGCGGACTCGCTCCCTGCTCTCGTCTGTAATCATGTAATCAAGATTACAGCCGCCCCCAAGAAGTCAGGCGTACGCCGGAGGTCGGGGTTCTCGACCCTTCCAACGCCGCCAGAACTTCCGGATCAGCCGGGCCGCGAAGTAGAGCACCACGAGGCCGAGCACGAGGAACACCGCGGCAATGGAGGCGGCCGCGACCGGATGCTCGATCGCGAACCACACCACGCCGAGCACGGCGAAGTCCTCGGCCACGCTGGCGGTGATGTTGGTGACCGGCTCGGGTGAGGAGTTGATCGCCATCCGTCCCCCCATCTTCACCGCGTGTGAGGCCAAGGCGCTGCCGCCGCCGACGACGCCGGCCAGGGCGCCGTTGAGCGAGTCGGCCTCGCCGGCGACGAGGACGCCGAGCACTGCCCCGACCGTCGGCCGGATCGCGGTGGAGATCGCGTCCCAGGTCGAGTCGATCAGCGGGATCTTGTCGGCCACGAACTCCATCGCATACATGAACCCGGCGATGCCGAGGACTTCCCAGCGACCCAGCACGTGCGGGATGCCGTCGGCGCCCAGGCGCTCACCGAGGCCCAGCACGAGCACCACCAGATAGCTGTTGATGCCACTGGCCCAGCCGTTCGAGAACACCAGCGCGAGTGATTCCACGGAGTGGACTCTAGTGCCCACGGCGCCAGGACGACGGCACCTCGTCGTCCGCTCGTGCAGTCACTGCGTCATGCGGAGCCGGTTCGGTTCGCACGACGCCGTGGCAAGCCTCAGGACCCGAGGACCCTGGACAGCGTCTCGTCGTCGCGGGCGACCACGGCGGTGCCGTCGTCGAGGGTGATGATCGGACGCTGGATCAGCTTGGGGTGCGCGGCCAGTGCGGCCACCCAGTCGCCGCGGTGGGCATCGTCCTTCGGCACGTCCTTGAGTTCGAGCTCCTTGGCGATCGGCTCGTTCATGCGGGCGATGTGCCACGGCTCGAGGCCCAGCCTGGCCAGCACGTCCTCGATCTCGTCGACGGTCGGCGGGTCGTCGAGGTAGCGACGCTGGGTGTAGTCGCCGCCGGCCTCGTCGAGCGCGCCCACCGCCGTACGACACTTCGAGCAGGCCGGGTTGATCCAGATCTCCATGTGGGACACGGTCTCACTCCACCTCGAGCTCGGTCGCGCCGGTCATCGTGACCAACTCGTCGTAGGTCGTGCTGAACACCGCCGCCGGGTGACCCGCCGCGGCCCACACGACGTCGTGCTTGCGCAGCCACGGGTCGATGTACGTCGGCACCGGTGCCGGGTGGGCGATGGGGGAGACCCCGCCGATCACCTGCCCGGTGTGGTGTCTGACGAAGTCGGGCTCGGCGCGCTTGAGCGGACCGGTCGTCGCCTCGACCTTGACTGTGTCGACCCGGTGGGCACCGCTGGTCAGGATCAGCACCGGGCTGCCCGCGGAGTCGAAGAGCAGGCTGTTCGCGATCGCGCCGACCTCGCAGCCGAGCGCCTCGGCGGCCAGTGCTGCGGTGTGCACCGAGTCGGGGAGCACGACGATCTCGCCGGTGCCGCCCTGCTCGGTCAGGACCGCACGGAACTTCTCGATCGAGGGGTGTTCTGCCATGGCGCAGACTCTAGCCATGGTCGTCGACACCCGTGGGACGAGTTGGCTCGAGGTGTGCGGCCCCCGAGCGTGGGAATGTTCTCAGCGGTGATCGGTCAGGAAGGGGGCGTCGTGAAGGGTGCGTTGGGGTGCCTCGGGGTGGTGGCTGTGTTGTTCGCTCTCCTGTTCGGTCTGCTCTGGTTCGTCGTGTCCGAGACCGATGACCAGAGTGACCTGGATCTCGAATGCTGGCTGGATGCCGGGTGAGCACGTGAGTGCGTGCGTCGATCCTGACCGGCCCGAACGGCACGTGCTTCGCACCGTGGGCACCGAGACCTGCGGTGACGAATTCATCGGATCCTCCGTCGAGACGGCGGAACCTGCCGACTGAGAGGGAGCGCTCTCGCCCGTTTCGAAGTCCGTCCGGCTTTCTCCGGACAGGGGTTGAGTCCTGTCCTTGCGGCGGTGTACCTTTGACTCGTTCGAACAAATGTTCGATCACCTCCCGGTGGAGGCGACCTCGACCCCCGCCTCCACCGGGATCACGCCTTCGCACACGACGGACGTGAGCACCGCAGCACCAGGGGCCGAAGGGGTCGAGGAGCAGGGGTCGAGAACAACACATCAGCAGGGGTCGAACCGTCACGAAGCTCTGGGGAAGGAGCAGGACATGCGTCGGTACGACGATCCCGTGGAAGTCCGTAGGGGAATGGTGGGTGAGCCCGGCCGTCAGGTCGAGGCCCCCGAGCAGTTCCTCTGGCGAGGCACGTTGTGGAAGGTGCGTGACGTCGTCGCGCACTGGGTGGAGACCGGGCCCTGGTGGCAGTCGGCCGATGCCCGGGCCCTGGTCGGAACCGACGGGGAGGAGACGCCCGGCAGGTCCGGAAGGCTCGGTGGCAGGGGACTGTCGGTGGCCAGTGCTGGACTGCTCTCGGAACGCGAGATGTGGCGGGTCGAGGCCGGCAACGGCATGACCAGCACAGGGGTCTTCGACCTCTCCTTCTCCTGGACCGACGGCAACTGGCAGCTTCTCGGCTGCGCGGACTGAACGGAGCGACGACGATGAACCCCTACTGCCTTCCCGCCACCACCCACTCCTACCTCGAGCGGGCGGCCGAGTCCCTGCGCGAGGCGATCACCGCGACCGAGGTGCCCACCCGCTACGCCTGCGCGCACGTCGCGGCGTTGCGGGCGGCCGCCGCGCTGATCGCGGCCAAGGCCGTGCCGACTCCCGTGACCGCACGCCGCCGGGCCCAGAAGAACGCCTGGGTGCTGCTCACCGAGGTGGCTCCCGAGCTCGGTGAGTGGGCGGCGTTCTTCGCCGCCGGTGCGTCCAAGCGGGCCGCGGCCGAGGCCGGGTCGACCCGGGCGGTCACCGAACGCGAGGCCGACGACCTGGTCCGTGAGTCCGACCGGTTCCTGGCCGTGATCGAGCAGTCGTTGGGCCTCTCGCCCCACGTGTCCTACGAGCGTCAGCTGCCCCTACGCGCCGGAGGCGCGCACTGGGGCGAGGGCAGGGGCGTCCTGAACGAGCGAGCTGGGAGAAGTGCCTGACCCCTTTGTCCATCTTCACGTGGCCTCCGGCTACTCGCTCCAGTACGGCGCAAGCCATCCCCACGTGCTGGTCGAGCGCGCCGTCGAACAGGAGATGGACACGCTCGCGTTGACCGATCGTGACGGCACCTACGGTGCGGTCCGGTTCGTCAGGGCCTGCCAGAGTGCGGGTGTCCGGCCGGTGTTGGGAGTGGACCTGGCGTATGCGGTCACGAACCCGACAACGTCATCCGGTGGGGTTGCCCGAGCGGCCGGCACGTATGACGTCCGTGCGGGGGCACGGCGCAATCCGGTGCGGGGCGGGGCGTTCCGCGAGCAGGGGCAGCGCCGGGCGGTGTTCCTGGCCTCCGGGAAGGCGGGGTGGGCGGCGATCTGCCGGCTCGTCTCGGCCACTCACCTGGCAGGCGTTCGGGGCCGACCGGTGACCACGCCCGAGCTGATCGCCGAGCACCTCGGCGACGACGTGCTCGTGCTGCTCGGCCCGTCCTCGACGCTGGGTGATGCGGCCACCGCGCGCCGTGACGACCACGCCCACGACGTTCTCGCCCGCTGGCGCGAGATCGTCCCGGCCGGCAACCTCCTCGTCGAGGTCACCTCCCACCGGCTTCCCGGCTCCGCCAACGGTTGGGGCCCGGGCACCTCGGCCCATGCCGCCCGCATGGCCGGGGTGGCCGGACAGGCCGGGCTGCCGGTGGTGCTCACCAACGCGGTTCGCTACGCCGACCGGCTCGACGCTCCCACCGTCGACGTCCTCGATGCCGCCCGCACCCTGGTGCCCCTCGGCTCGGCCGGGCTCGCCCGCATCGGGCCGGATGGGTTCCGTGGCAACGCCGAGGGCTTCCTCAAGTCCGGCAAGCAGATGCACGACGTGGCCGAGGAGATCTGCCGGTACGCCGGGCTGGGTGATCGTGAAGCGCGCGACCTGCTGGCCCGCACCCGCCAGGTTGCCGACCGGTGCGCACTCGATCCGAGGCGGGACCTCGGGTTGGGCGAGGTGCACTTCCCGGAGTTCGAGCTCGCGCGAGGCACGAGCCTGCTCGGGACGGATGACGCGTGTCGAGACCCGGACGCCGACGGGATGCTGCGGGCGCGGTGCGAGGCGGCGATCGGGCGCCGTTACGGGAACGCGCCACGGCAGCGCATCTGGAAGCGGCTCGACGACGAGCTCGAGGTGATCCGCGGGCTCGGCTATGCCTCCTACTTCCTCACCGTCGGCGACGTGGTCGACCTGATCCGCGAGATGGAGGTGCGGGTGGCGGCGCGGGGCTCGGGCGCCGGCAGCCTGGTCAACTACCTGCTCGGTGTCTCGGGGGTCGACCCGATCCGGCACGGCCTGCTGATGGAGCGGTTCCTCTCACCACTGCGCGAGGACCTGCCCGACATCGACGTCGACGTGGAGTCCGCACGCCGGCTCGAGGTCTACGACGCGATCCTCGACACCTACGGCGGCGAGCGGTGCGTGGCGGTCTCGATGATGGACACCTACCGGGTGCGTCATGCGGTGCGCGATGTCGGGGCGGCACTCGGCATGCCGCCCGGCGAGACCGACGCGATCGCCAAGGCCTTCCCGCACATCCGGGCCAGGGATGCCCGGATGGCGTTGAAGGACCTGCCCGAGCTGCGGGCCAGTGGGTTGGGCGAAGAACGCCTCGACCTGATGTTTCGTCTGGTCGAACGCCTCGACGGCCTGCCCCGCCACATCGCGATGCACCCGTGCGGTGTGCTGCTCTCCGACGCGACCCTGCTCGACCGCACCCCGGTGGAGGCCAGCTACGCCGGCTACCCGATGAGCCAGTTCGACAAGGACGACGTCGAGGAGCTCGGCCTGCTCAAGCTCGACGTGCTCGGCATCCGCATGCAGTCCGCGATGGCGCACGCGCTCACCGAGATCAAGCGGGTCGACGACGTCGAGATCGACCTCGACAGCGAGGCGGAGGTGCCCTTCGACGACGACCAGACCTTCGAGATGATCAGCGAGTCCAAGACGCTGGGAGTCTTCCAGATCGAGTCGCCCGGCCAACGCGAGCTGGTCGGCAAGTCCGGCATCGAGAGCTTCTCCGACATCATCACCGACATCTCCCTGTTCCGGCCCGGGCCGGTCAAGAGCGACATGATCACGCCCTACCTCAACGCCAAGCAGGGCTGGAAGATGCCGTCGTACCTCCACGACGACCTCAAGCCGATCCTGTCCCAGACCCACGGCGTGGTGGTCTTCCACGAGCAGGTCATCGAGATCATCGCCCAGTTCGCCGGGGTGACCCGGGCCGAGGCCGACGAGAAGCGCCGAGCGCTGGGCGACACCGAGGGCATGGCCGACACCAGACTCTGGTTCTTCCCGCGGTGCCTGGCCCTGGGCTACACCACCCGGGTCGCCGAGCAGATCTGGAAGATCCTCGAGGCCTTCGCGTCCTTCGGCTTCTGCAAGGCCCACGCGGCCGCGTTCGCGTTGCCGACCTACCAGTCGGCCTGGCTCAAGGCGCACTGGCCGGCGCACTTCCTCTCCGGCGTGCTCACCCACGACCCCGGCATGTATCCCAAGCGGCTGATCCTCGACGACGCCCGCCAGTTCGGCATCACCGTGCTCGGCCTCGACGTCAACCGCAGTGCGAAGGCGTACGTCGTGGAGAAGGTCGACGACGGCTACGGCATCCGGCTCGCGCTCGCGGAGGTGAAGGGGATCAGCGAGAGCGAGGTCGAGCGCATCATCACCGCCCGTGGCGGCCAGGGAGGCGAGTCGTCGGTGGCCTACCAGTCGTTGACCGACTTCTGGCACCGTGCCCACGTGTCCCGACCGGTGGTCGAACGGTTGGTGCTGGCCGGTGGCTTCGACGACCTCTACGGCATCGGGTCGCCCCACGACGTACGCCGTCGCGGCACGGTGACCCGTCGTGACCTGTTGCTCCAGGTCGCCGAGCTCGACCGGATCGCCCGGTCGGTGGCCCGGTCCTCGACCCGCGGGCGGGGCCTGTCCTCGAAGGGGCTGAGCCCCGCGGCGCGCACACCCGCGCAGGAGCGGGCCGACCAGGCCGCCGAACGCAGCAGCAGTGACCCACTGACCAGGGAGGAGGCCCCGGTCGCCGAACGGCATCCGCTGGCCTCGGCGGGAGTGTGGGCCAAGGCGGCCGCCCAGTCGCAGGCGACCCGGGCCCCACGCTCGGTCACCAGCGTCCAGCTCACCCTCGAGCTGGGCGACGAGCCGGGCGAGGAGGGCAGCGGTCTGCCCGAGATGAACGTCGAGGAGCGCATGAAGGCCGAGCTCGAGATCCTCGGCCTCGACGTCAGTGCCCATGTCGTCGACGACTACGCCGCCTTCCTCGACGAGCTCGGCGTGGTGCGCAGCAAGGCCCTCCTCTCACAGCGCAGCAGGTCCGACTTGCTGGTGGCCGGGGTCAAGGTGGCCACCCAGACCCCGCCGATCCGTTCCGGTCGCCGGGTCATCTTCCTGACCCTCGATGACTCCACCGGCCCGGTCGACGCCACCTTCTTCGAAGATGCGCAGGGCCCCTACGCCGCCACGGTGTTCCACTCCTGGCTGCTGGTGGTGCGGGGCGAGCTGCGCCGTACCGGCCGGCGAGGGGTCTCGGTGCGGGCCACCGGCTGCTGGGCGCTGCCCGAGCTGCACGCCGTGTGGCGGGCCGGGGGAGTCGAGGCGGTGCGCGAGGAGATGGCCCGGGTGCCCGGCGGATTCGAGAGCTCCGGCCCCAAGCGAGTGCTGGTGCACACCAGCGGGTTCCGGATGTCGCCCTACTCCGACATCAAGCCCGCCGGCGAGCAGACCCGCGAGGTGGCCCGCAAGCTGTGGCACCGCAGCCCCGGGAGCGCCGGATGATGACCTCCGCCGCCACGACACGCCAACCAGTGCAGCGCCCCCGGCCCCGACCACTAGTCTGGGAGCCATGTCTGCCAGTGAACGCCGAGGCGCCACCCGCACCGCTGTCGTCTGGGACTCCCTGCGCGACGTGCTCGCCACTCCCGGCGACGTGCTCGACATCGGAGGCGGCACGGGCGGGTTCGCGGTGCGCGTCGCCGAGCTCGGTCACCGGGTCTCCGTGGTCGACCCCAGCCCCGACGCCCTCGCCGCGCTCGGCAGGCGTGCCCAGGAGTTCGGCGTCGCCGACCGGGTCACCGGCCAGCAGGGTGAGCTCTCCGGACTCCTCGACGTGGTCGGCGAGGCCAGTGCCGATGTGGTGCTGTGCCACGGCGTCCTCGAGATCGTCGACGACCCGGCCGCCGCACTCGCCACCCTGGCCACGGTGCTCCGGCCCGGCGGCACCCTCAGCCTCCTCGTCGCCCAGCGCCACGCGGCCGTCGTGGCCCGGGCGATGGCCGGCCACTTCGCCCAGGCACGTGCCGTGCTGGCCGGCGACTCCACCGGCAAGGCCGGTCACCGGTTCACCAGCGATGAGCTCACCACGCTGCTCGACACCGCCGGCTTCAGCACCCGCTCCATCCACGGGATCCGGGTCTTCGCCGACCTGGTCCCGGGTTCGCTGCTCGACCTCGAGCCCGGTGCCACCCAGGCGCTGCTCGACCTGGAACAGGAGGTCGCGTCCCGCCCCGAGTACCTCCCGCTGGCCACCCAGGTGCACGTGCTCGCCACGCACTGACCCGGGTCGAGTGCTCAGGTGGTTGCCAGAGCGACCACCTGAGCACTCGACCTGGGGAGGGCGGTCGCGATGAGCGACCTCTCCGCAGGCTGCCACCTGCTCCACGTCGACATGGACGCGTTCTACGCGTCGGTGATGATTCGCGACCGGCCCGACCTGGCCGACGTCCCCGTGATCGTCGGTGGTGGGCACCGCGGCGTGGTGCTCTCGGCCAACTACCCGGCCCGGGTGCACGGGGTTCGCTCGGCGATGCCGATGACCCGGGCTCGGCGTGCCTGCCCGCAGGCAGTGGTGATCAGCCCCGACCACGATGCGTTCAGCACGGTTTCGTCCTCGGTGATGGAGACCTTCCGCCGGGTCACCCCGCTGGTCGAGGCGATGTCGCTCGACGAGGCGTTCCTCGACGTCAGCGGCGCCACCCGGCGACTGGGCTCGCCGCTGCAGATCGCGGAGATGCTCCGCGCCCGGGTGTACGACGAACAACGCGTCACCTGTTCGGTGGGCATCGCGAGCTCGGTCTCCGTCGCCAAGCTGGCCAGTCGCCGTGCCAAGCCCGACGGTGTCCTGGTCGTGCCCTCCGGGCAGGTGACCTCGTTCCTGCATCCGCTCGACGTCGGCGAGCTGTGGGGCGTGGGGGAGAAGACCTCCGAGATGCTCCACCGGCTCGGGCTGAACAGTGTCGGCGACGTGGCGCACACTCCGTTGCGCACCCTGCAACGCGCCGTGGGGGTGGCCCTGGGCAGCCAGCTGCACGACCTGGCCTGGGGCAGCGACCGGCGCACGATCACGCCGCGCCGACACACCGAGGACCCCGACAAGAGCATGGGCGCCGACGAGACCTTCGGTCGCGACACCGATGACCGTGAGCTGATCCTGCGGGAGGTGTTGCGGCTCTCGGCGAAGGTGGCCGGGCGCATGCGCACCGCCGGGGTGGCCGGTCGCACCATCACCCTGCGGGTCCGCTTCGCCGACTTCACCACGATCACCCGGTCCCGGACCCTGCCCGAGGCCACCGACGTGACCCAGGAGATCCACCGCACCGCCACCCGGTTGTACGACGCCCTCGGTCTGCAACGGGCCCGCGTGCGGCTGGTCGGCGTACGCGTCGAAGGGCTGGTGCCGCGGCACAGCGTCCACCGGCAGTTGGTGCTCGGGGAGCGCGAACACGGCTGGGCCGAGGCCGATCAGGCGGTTGACCGGGCCGCCAGGCGCTTCGGTTCCGCCGCGGTGCGACCGGCCAGCCTGATCGGGTGATCGAACAACTATCAACAATTTCGGCTACCGGGTACCACCTTTGCGAGACGCTGCCTAGACTTGTCCTAGAGGCCACAGGTCCAGCGTTGCGAACAAGGAGGAAACGTGCCGCTCTCGGAAGAGGAACTCCGACTGCTCGAGCAGATGGAGCGCGCCCTCGTCGAGGAGGACCCCAAGTTCGCGTCGACGTTGCGGGGCACCTCGTTCAAGCGAGCGGCCCGCCGTCGCGCGATCCTCGCCGGCGTCGTCTTCGTGCTCGGCATCGCCGTGCTCATGTCCGGCGCGATCTTCCGGCTCATCCCGGTCGGCGTGATCGGCTTCGTGGTCATGCTGATCTCGGCGACCTACGGCCTCACGGCCCTGCGCGGGAGGGCCACTCCGGCCAAGGAGGGCGAGGTCAAGGAGACCCGCCACCACGGGTTCGGCGTCGTCGACGGTGGGCGCACGCATCGCCCGAAGGCCCGCCGCGAGCGTTCCTCGGCCCCGTTCATGGAGCGCATGGAAGAGCGGTGGCGTCGCCGCCGCGACGACAACGGCGGTTTCTGAGCACGCCCGTCGTCAGGTGAACGGCCCCCAGGCCCGCACGGGCGATGACGGGGCGCGTGAGAGATCGGTGGCGAAGAGCACGGTTCGCCTGCCCCGTCAGGTGGCGTGCACCAGAATGACTCCGTGAACGAGCGACGCAACGAGCGTGAGCGCCGGGCCCGCGCCCGGGAGCTCGAGCGCCTGATGAAGCAGCTCGACGACGCCGACGCCCGACAGGGGCTGGGTGCCTGGCCCCCGGCCGACCGGAGCCGACGAACCCGCACGAACGCGGGGACCAAGACCCGCACGAACACCCGCACCACGACCTGGTTGCTCTCCGGCACCATCACGGTCCTGCTGCTCGGGATCATCATCGCGCTCCACCCGGGGCCGCAGGCCACCGCAGTTCGCCGGCTGCTGGGCTTCGGCGAGGGCCGGATCATGGCGGCACCCGAGGTGCCTGATGGGCCGGGCGACTACGCGTTCGTGGCCACGCAGCGTGACGGTCGTACGCCCGTGGGCTACGACCCGTGCCGGGTCATCGAGCTCGAGATCAACCCCGACGACGCCCCCGACGACTACCGCGACCTGGTCGACACCGCGACCCGCCACATCAGCGAGGCCACCGGTCTGGCCTTCAAGGTCGTCGGCACCACCGACACGCGGCCCTCGGGGCGACCGGACGATGCGAAGGGGCCGGCCCTGGTGGCCTGGGCCGACGAGGGCGAGGTGTCCGAGCTGGAGGGAGACGTGGCCGGCGTCGCCGGCAGTCGGGCGATGGGCATCGGCAACGGCCCGATGTTCTTCGTCAGTGGGGCGGTCACGCTCGACACCGAGGTCTTCTCCGACGACGATGTGCCCCGCGACCAGCTGCAGGCGATCGTCGACCACGAGTTCGGGCACCTCGTCGGCCTCGACCACGTCGACGATCCCCGCGAGCTGATGTACGCAGAGAGCGTCGGCGTCACCGAGTTCGGCCCGGGCGACCTGCGCGGGTTGGCCGAGATCGGGCGCATCGCCTGCCGGTGACTGCCGGCCCGTGGTCAGGAGATCTGGTCCACCGGGCCGGTCCGGTGCCGGCGTCCGCCGATCGATGACGGCATCGCTCGACGCCCCGGGCGGGTCGTCCCGGAGACCAGGGAGGGTGGCAGCCACTCGGCACGCCACCGCGCACGCTGGCCGACGCCGCCCCGGAGTGCGGCGATGCAGCGGTCCAGGTGGGCTCGTACGACGTCCGCACCGGCGCCCACGGGCGTGGCCGCATACCGTGACTGCTCAAGCGCCGCGACGAGAGCATCCAGAGAGACCACGGCCTCGGGGTTCACCTCGGCGCCGGTGCGCGGGACGACCGCGTGGTCGGCTCCGACGGCGGGCCCGAAGAAGGTCGCGATCTGGGCACCCGTGGCTCGTGGTGATCGGCCCTCCGGCCAGGCCCGACCGACGTCGACGGTCACGTCACGCAGCTCGGCCCAGGCGATCTCGGCGGGGTCGCCGCCGGCGTGCCAGCGCCGCGAGCTGCGTGCCCGGCGCACCGCGCGTGGCGTGAGGGCCAGCCCCGCCAGCAGCACCAGTGCTCCACCACCCCAGAGGAAGGGGACCACCGAGAAGCCGTCGTCCTGGTCCTTCTGCCCGTCCTCGTCCTGCTGGGGCGTCGTGGTGGGCTCGGCCGTGGTCGGCTTGGTGGTGGGCGCCGCGGAGCTGCTCGGGTCGGCGGAGTTCGAGGGGTCGTTGGCGTCATCGATGAGGTCGTCGGAGTAGGTCGGGACCAGGTCGATGTGCGTCGACGGGGTCGGTTCGAACTTCACCCAGCCGGCGCCCTTGAAGTAGATCTCCGGCCACGCGTGCAGGTCCTTCGAGCTGAACTCGAAGACGCCGGACTCGAGGCGGGTGGCCTCGAAGAAGCCGACCGCCACTCGAGCCGGGATGCCGATCGAGCGCGCCATCACGGCCATCGCCGAGGCGAACTGCTCGCAGTAGCCCTCCTTGTCCTCGAGGAACTGCAGCAGTGCGCTGTTGCCGTTGCCGGCCTCGACCCGGTCGGTGTTGTACTCGAACTGGCCCCCGCGGAAGTACTGCTGGAGCGCCTGCACCTTCTCGAACTCGGTCGGGTAGCCCTCGGTGATCTCCTTGGCCAGGTCCGTGACCTCTCGTGGGACGTCGGGGAGCGCGGCGTAGCGCGTCTCGATGTCGCCCGGGGGAGTGCCGGCCGCGGCGAGTTGCCGACCGGAGAAGTCGGGGATCAGCTCCGTCAGCGAGTAGTTGATGCCGGCAGTGTCCTTCTGCTTGTCATTGGTGTAGAAGTCGAGGATGTCGGCGTCGTAGCCCCAGTTCGGCCCGGCTTCGATGTCGGAGACGTACATCGGCGCGGGCAGCCACCAGGACTTCAGGTTGTCGGTGATCGTGACCTGCCAGTCGCGGGTCTCGGTCTCGTACTCGTCGGTGAGCCCGATCGGCCGGGGCACCTTGCCCTCGGTCGTCTGGTCACCGCGCAGGTCGCGGTTGCCGGGAGTCCAGGCCTCGCCGGTGAACGTGGTCAGCACCGAGAGACGCAGGTAGCGCGGGGTCGAACCGCGGGAGTCGACGAGCACCAGCGGGACGTCGTCTCCTTGCACGAGGTCGCGGCGCAGGTCGGTCATCGGGTTGGTGATGCGCACCTCACGGTCGCCGGACCCACCCGGGCCCTTTCCGCCGATCAGGTTCAGGTTGAACGTCGGGATCAGCAGCGGGACGAACAGGGCCAGGGCGGTGGCCGTGGCCCCGAGTGCGACCGGATGGCGTCGCGCGTCGCGGCCACCCCAGGAGACCAGCCTGTCCGCATCGCCGGGGGCACCGAACTGGCGCCCCCAACGGGCGATCCGTCCACCCTCCTGGACGGCGAGCATGATCAGGAAGCCGGTCACCGTGCACACGAAGATCAGCCAGCTGACCGACCGGTCGAGGATGCTGACCGGGAGGGTGTAGATGACCAGGAGAGGCAGCCCCGCGACCGGGACCCGACCCAGGGTGACCGCACAGAGGTCGACCAGGATGTGGCACAACATGCCGCCGAGCACCAGCACCGGTGCGACCTCTTTGACACCGCGGGGGATCGGGGCGGCGTACGTGCGCAGCGCCTCCATGCCGTTGGCGAACTCCTGGGCGGCCGCCGTGATCGAGCCGCCGGTGGGGAACAGCGAGGTGCCGTAGGCCGCGTTCGCGAACAACAGCAGCATGAGGAGCTGGCTGGCCACCACGATCAGGATCGGGAAGCGGGCCCAGCGAGTGAGCACCCCGACCGCACTGACCAACGGGATGCCCAGCATGAGCGGCAGCAGGTAGACGCCGGCGGTCTGGACGAAGCCACTCCAGGCCAACAGCGCCAACCACGAGGTGGCGGCCGTGGCCATCACCAGTGGCAGCGAGACCCCACCGTGCGCGCGCCCGGTCATGTCGCGCCAGCCCCGGTCGCGTCGACCGGGGCTCCGGCCGACGGGTGGGTCTCGAGCCGCACGTCGACGCCGGTGGCCGATCGACGCCCCAGCTCCTGCCACAGCGAGGGGAGGTTGGACGAAGGTCCGCAGGAGACCGCCCGCCAGCCGAGGGCGCTCAACCAGGCGGCCGTGGAGGTCGTACCGGTCGGCTCGCCCGCCTGCGACCCCCGCGACCACGCGTCGACGTCGAGTGCGATGGCCATGGGCGAGGTGCCGTGCAGGCGCATCCGGCGCAGAACCGTCTGGTCGTGGTTGTCGAGTGCACCCAGCACGCCGACCAGCAGGCTCGAATGGGTCGAGTCGCCGAGCCAGTCCGTGGCCAGATGCGTACGCCGGGTCGGCGCGATCACCGCCAGCGCCTCCAGCAGCGGGCCGGTGTTCTGCGCGGAGCTGCGGTCGTGCCACGCGGTGTTGGGGTCCTCACCCTCGGCCGTGACGAGACGGACCGTGAACCCGCGCTGGGTCAGGTGAACCGCGATGGACGCGGCCGTGGAGACCGCCGCCTCAAGCGAGGAGGCCACCCCCTGACCTCGATGGGCGGTCGCCCGGTTGTCGATGAAGATCGTCGCGCGCGACTGCCACGGCTGCTCCTCGCGGCGCACCATCAGCTCGCCGACGCGGGCGCTGCTGCGCCAGTGCACCCGGCGCAGGTCGTCGCCGCGACGGTATTCACGCACGGTCACGTCCTCGGCGCTGCCGGTGGCGAAGGCACGCGGTCGGTTGTCACCCGATCCGGTCCACGCCCCGGCGAGTGGAACGGCGGGGAGTCGCACGGTGCGTGGGGTCACCGTGACCGGCACGGTGGTCTGGAAGGCACGACCGAGCTCGACCAGGCCGAACGGGTCGGAGACGCGCACCGTCATCGGCCCGATCTCGAACCTGCCCCGCACGTCGGAGCGCACCTGGTAGGTGACCGTGCGGTGCACCTCGTGCCGGATGCCGTCGACGACGAAGCGCGGCCGGGTGCCGAGCACGAACGGCACCTGGTCCTCCAGGAGCAGAAGGCCGGTCGGCGTACGCCCCTGGTTGGTCAGCTCGAGGGAGACCTGCGCGGGTTGGCCGGCCGAGACCAGTTGGGGGCCGACGGTGCGGACCAGGGAGAGCTGGTAGCGGCTGCGGCCGATGAGGAACGCGGCCAGCAGCGGCAGCGCCACGAGCAGGACGCCGATCCGGGTCAGCGATCCCTGGTCGAGCAGCATGGCGCAGACCACGGCAGTCGTGCCCGCGGCGAGGAAGGCCCTGCCGCGGCTGGTGAGTCCGGCCAGTCCCGTGCGCATCGCGTCCCCCTCGTCCCGCTCCGCTCAGGCCGTCGTCGGCACGGGGACGGCGGCAACGATGGACTCGAGGATGGCACCGGTGCTCCGACTGCTCATCGCGGCCTCCACGCTCGGCAGCAGACGGTGCGCGAGCACCGGTCGAGCCATTGCGTGGACGTCGTCGGGCAGCACGTAGTTGCGGCCGTGCACCGCTGCGTAGGCCTTGGCGGCGCGGATCAGGTGGAGCGAGGCGCGCGGCGAGGCGCCGAGGTTGAGATCGGGGGTGTTGCGGGTCGCGGTGGTCAGCGAGACCGCGTAGCGCAGGACCGCGTCTGCGGTGTGGATGCCGTTGACGATGCCGATCAGCTTGCGGATCTCGCCGGCGTCGGTGACCGGCTCGAGGTCGTCGAGCGGGTTGTGGCTGGAGTGGGAGGCGAGCATCGCGATCTCGGCGGCATGCACCGGGTAGCCCATGGAGATGCGGGCCATGAAGCGGTCGCGCTGGGCCTCGGGGAGGGCGTAGGTGCCCTCCATCTCGATCGGGTTCTGGGTGGCGATCACCATGAACGGCGACTCGAGCTGCCAGGTGTTGCCGTCGACGGTGACCTGGTGCTCCTCCATGCACTCCAGCAGCGCGGACTGGGTCTTGGGGGAGGCGCGGTTGATCTCGTCGCCGACCACGATGTTGGCGAAGATGCCGCCGGGACGGAACTCGAACTGCCGGGTCTCCTGGTTGAAGATGCTGACCCCGGTCACGTCGGAGGGCAGCAGGTCAGGAGTGAACTGGATGCGGCGCACGGTCGAGTCGATCGACCTGGCCAGTGCCTTGCTGAGCATGGTCTTGCCGACCCCGGGGATGTCCTCGATGAGCAGGTGACCCTCGGCGAGGAGCACGGTCACGGCCGTGGTCACCACCTCGGTCTTGCCCTCGATCACCGAGTCGATGTTGTCGCGGACCTTCGCTGCCACTCTCGCGACGCTCTCCACGTCACCCGTCTCCACCGCCACCGGCGTGCCTCCACGTCCCTTGTCGTGGGCGCTCCCCGCAGCGGCGCCCTCGTTCCTCCGACCAGTCAACCGTACGTCTGGTCGTCCACCCATGGGACGCCCCCGGATCGGGATCGGTTCGTGACCTCCGGGGGTTTCCTGCTCGGACCCTCCACTTTTTCCTCCACTTCGCTCCACCTCCGGCTCGCTGCTCTCCTCCACCGGGGCACCACCTCGACCCCCGAAGTCGCGTGAAACCGGGTCTGACCTGCACGAACAGGCGCTCGGCCAGGCGTTCGTCGTACGCCGCACCGACCGGAAGCGGCGCGCAGCAAAACCGGAATCGGGCGCCGAAACACGCATGGAATGGTTGACGGTGGGTGGAAGTGGAGTAATGTGGGGCGAAGTGGAGGACAGTAGGACCTGACAGGGGAGGTGCCGGATGTTTTTCGGCACCTACACGCCCAAGCTCGACGACAAGGGCCGTCTGTTCCTCCCGGCGAAGTTCAGAGAGGAATTGGCCGAGGGACTCGTGGTCACCCGAGGGCAGGAGCGCTGCCTGACGGTCTGGTCCATGGAGGACTTCGGTCGGCTCACCGATCGACTCCGCGAGGCGCCGGTCACCAACAAGAACACCCGTGACTACGTCCGCATGCTGTTCGCGGCGGCGTCGCAGGAGGTTCCTGACAAGCAGGGCCGGATCGGCATTCCGTCGGTGCTGAGGGAGTACGCCTCCCTCCGCAAGGACGTGATGGTGATCGGGGCGATGAACCGGATCGAGATCTGGGACCCCGCCTCGTGGCAGGAGTACTCCGAGGAGCAGGAGCAGAAGTTCTCCGAGCTCAGCGACGAGGTCTTCCCCGGCATCTGAGCAGGGCCGCACCGGATCGCACCGGCACAACTCAACAGCTGGATCGCAGGACGAGGTCTCGAGCCCGCTCCCTGACTGTCATCTGGGGTCACTTCCCCGATTCCAGACGGCAACTTCCCCCTTCGAGGGGAGCGGGCAGGGACCTGGCTCTGCGATCCGGCAGCACCACCGATCCACCCACCAAATCCACGTCAGCCAGGGGTCGAAACCATGAGTCTGAGTGTCAGCGGCACGCCGCACACGACACAGCGCGTGCGCGACCAGGCTCGCGACGTGGTCGCCGTGATGGCCTTCTCGGCCACGGTCTCCGTCGCACTGACGGTCGTCCTCCTGCTGCTGATGACCTTGGGTCGGTAGGCGCGGATCCGATGAGCAACCCCCGCCACGTCCCGGTCCTGCTGGACCGGGTCGTCGCTCTCATGGCACCTTCCCTGGACCACCCCGGGTCGACGTACATCGACGCCACGCTCGGCCTCGGTGGTCACAGTGAGGCCGTTCTCGCGGCCTGTCCCCAGGCCCGTCTGATCGGTGTCGACCGCGACCCCAACGCCCTCGCGATGGCGGGGGAGCGGCTGGCGCCCTTCGGCGACCGGGTCACCCTGGTCCACGCGGTGTACGACGAGATTCCCCGCGTGCTCGATGACCTGGGTCTGGCCCGCGTCGACGTGGTGCTCTTCGACCTCGGCGTCTCCTCGATGCAGCTCGACGTCCGTGAGCGGGGCTTCGCCTACGCCCAGGACGCGCCACTCGACATGCGGATGGACGACACCGTTGGCCTCACCGCGGCGGACGTGCTCAACACCTACCCGGTGGAGGAGCTGACCCGCATCCTGCGCGACTACGGCGAGGAGAAGTTCGCCCGCCGCATCGCCCAGCACGTGGTCAGGGCCCGGGAGACAGAGCCGTTCACCTCGTCGGGTCGCCTGGTCGAGCTCTTGTACGACGCCATCCCCGCGCCCGCCCGGCGCACCGGGGGACACCCGGCCAAGCGCACTTTCCAGGGCCTTCGCATCGAGGTCAACGACGAGCTCAACGTGTTGCGGCGGGCGATCCCGGCGGCGATCGACGCGGTGGGGGTCGGCGGCCGCGTGGTCGTGGAGTCCTACCACTCGCTGGAGGACCGACTTGTCAAGCACGCGTTCACCGCGGCCACCAGCACCGACGTGCCCCCCGACATGCCGTTCGTCCCCGCCGGCCACGAGCCGACCTTCCGCGCCGTCACCCGCGGGGCCGAGAAGGCCCGCGAGCCGGAGCTCACCGACAACCCGCGGGCCGCATCGGTCCGCCTTCGCGCAGTAGAACGCCTTCGAGACACAGGAGCCTCCTCATGAGCAGCCCTCTTCCCCAGAGCCGGGTTCGTGTGCAGCGCATCGCCGAGGCCGCCGTCGAGCGGGCCCGCCTGCGCGTCGTGCCGCGGCTGAGCAGCCGCGCGCCCCGGGTGCCGTTCGTGACCTTGGTCAGCCTCCTGCTGGTCGCCGGTGTGGTGGGGCTCCTCATGTTCAACACCAACATGCAGCAGAACTCGTTCGCCGCCACCGAGCTCGAGCAACAGGCCAATGAGCTGACCTCTCGCGAGCAGACTCTGCAGATGGAGCTCGAGAAGCTGCGCGACCCGCAGCGCCTGGCCGAGAAGGCCCAGAGCATGGGCATGGTGCCGGCGGTCTACCCGGCGTTCGTGCGACTCTCCGACGGCAAGGTGCTCGGCGAGCCGACCGTGTCGACCGCCGAGAACGGCTTCGACGCCCGCCCGCCGGAGGCTCGCAAGCCCAAGGCTCTGGACCCACCGCCCATCGAGATCAAGGTTCCGGCGAAGACGAAGGCGCAGCGGCGTGCCGAGGCTCGCCAGCGCACGCGATCGGGTTCTAATGGCTCGACCAGCACCAACCAGGGAGACCGGAGCGAGCGTTGAGCCTTCGACACCAGACCACGCGGGCAACCGTCCGCGGGTCGGCGCCGTCTCGCAGCGCGGGGCTCTTCCGGCTGCGCTTCGGCTTCGTCGTGATCGCGATGGTGCTCTCCGTCTTCGGCGCCCGGCTGCTCCAGCTCCAGGGCCTCGACCCGCACGCCTACGCCGCGATGGCCGCCCGTGAGGGCGTGCAGAACGTCGTGCTGCCGGCCGAGCGGGGCGCCATCACCGACCGCAACGGGGTCGAGCTGGCCACCTCGGTCGACGGGCTGATGATCGTCGCCGACCCGCAGATGACCGAGGACGACGCCGGACCGATCGCGTCCTACCTCTCCCAAGAGCTCGAGATCGACTACTTCGCCACCCTCGCCAAGCTGCGCAAGGACGACACCCGCTTCCAGTACGTCGCCCGTCGGGTGCCCTCCACGGTGGCCCGTCGAGTGATCGACGCACTCGAGGAGAAGGGCTACAAGGGCCTGACCACGCGGCGTGACCCGATGCGCGACTATCCGGCCGACGACGTGGCCGCCAACCTGATCGGCTTCATCGGCGATGACGAGGACTTCGGCCCCCTCGCCGGGTTCGAGCGCACCTTCGACAAGCAGCTCTCCGGCGTCGACGGCAAGACGACCTATGAGGTCGGTGGCGGCAACCGCATCCCGCTCGGCACCAACAACACCGTCAAGCCGGTCAACGGCAAGGACCTCCAGCTCACCATCGAGCGCGACGTCCAGTGGTTCACCCAGCGGGTCCTGCGGGAGGCGGTGCGCGGGGCGAAGGCCGACTCCGGCACCGCAGTGGTGGTCAACACCGAGTCGGGCGAGATCCTCGCCGACGCCGACTACCCGACGTTCAACGCCAACGAGCCGTTGAAGTCGCCCGAGCGCAACCTCGGCTCACGGGCGACCAGTGACCCCTATGAGCCCGGCTCGGTGGAGAAGGCGCTGACCTTCTCGGCCCTGATCGACGCGGGCAAGATCACTCCGCGGACCCAGATCACCGTGCCCTCGGTGCTGGAGAGCCAGAACGCCGTGATCCACGACCACTGGGACCACGAGACGATCCACCTGACCGCCGCGGGCGCACTCGCGAAGTCCTCCAACATCGGCACCGCGCTCTCCGCGCGCGAGTTCACGCCCGACGAGTTGAACGGCTACCTCCGCGGCTTCGGCCTCGGGCAGCGCACCGACATCGGGGTCCGTGGCGAGAGCGCCGGCCGGATCCCCGACCCCTCCACCTGGGGTCAGCTGGGCCAGGACAACATCGCCTTCGGCCAGGGCCTGAGCGTCAACGCGGTCCAGATGGCTGCTGCGATCAACACCATCGCCAACGACGGCGTCTACATCGACCCCAGCCTGGTCAAGGGTGAGGCGGTCGCCGACAACGGAGTGAAGGTCGGCACGTCGACCACCCAGACCCGCCGCGTGATCAGCGAGGAGGCGGCGCGTCAGACCTCCGAGATGATGGAGCTGGTCACCGACCCGGTCGACGGCATCGCCCCGACGAGCGCGATCCCCGGCTACCGAGTGGCCGGCAAGACCGGAACCGCCCAGCGGGTCGGCAAGGAGTGCGGCTGCTACGACGGCACGTTCACGGTGTCCTTCGCCGGGTTCGCTCCGGCCGACGACCCCAAGTTCACCGTCTACGTCGTGATCCAGAACCCCCGCAACGGGATGGGTGGTGGCGCAGCGGCCGGCCCGGTCTTCCAGAAGGTGATGACCTACCTGCTCCGCAAGTACGGCGTCCCGCCCACCGGCGCCCGCCCCACCACGCTGCCGGTCGAGTGGTGACCCGCGACGGCGACGTCGCGGCCCCGGGACTCGTGCGCGATAGCCTCGCGCCGTGGTGAGCGACAAGGAACCGACGGCGGCCAGGCCCGCCGAGCCCCGACCGACCCCGCTGTCGGAGGTCGCCGGCTGGCTCGGGCTCGACGTCGAGGCCGAGGTCTCGGTCACCGGTGTGTCGCTCAGCTCGCACCGGGTGCTGCCCGGTGACCTGTACGCCGCCCTGCCCGGGGCGCGTGCCCACGGGGCGTCGTACGCCGCCAGTGCCGTCAGCGCCGGAGCCGTGGCGGTGCTGACCGACGCGGCCGGCGCCGAGCTGCTGCGAGACCTCGACGTGCCGGTGCTCGTGGTCGACGAGCCTCGGGCCCGTCTCGGGCGCCTGGCCGCTCGCCTGCACGGCAACCCTGCCGGGAGCATGCGGATGATCGCGGTGACCGGCACCCAGGGCAAGACCACGACCACCCGACTCGCGGAGGCCGCGCTCCAGGGCGCGGGCATCCACGCTGCGGTGATCGGCACGGTCGGCACGCGCGTGGACGGCCAGGACATCGAGACCTCGCTGACCACCCCCGAGGCACCCGACCTGCACGGCCTGTTCGCGATGATGCGCGAGCGCGGGGTCGAGGCGTGCGCCATGGAGGTCTCCAGCCACGCGTTGGTGATGGGACGCGTCGACGGGGTGGTCTTCGACGTCGCGGTCTTCACCAACCTCGGTCGTGACCACCTCGACTTCCACCATGACGTCGAGAGCTACTACGCGGCCAAGGCCTCCCTCTTCACCCCCGAACGGGCCCGGCTCGGCCTGGTCAACCTCGATGACGAGCACGGCCGCCGACTGCTCGCGGAGACCGAGATCGAGATGCGCAGCTTCGCGATCGAGGACCCGACCGCCGACTGGCGGGCCATCGACCTCGACCTGGCCCCCGACGGCTCCGCCTTCACCGTGGCCGGACCCGATGGGGTGCGCGTGCGCACCTCGGTGCCGATCCCCGGCGACTTCAACGTCGCCAACGCGCTGGCCGCGATCGCCGCGGCGGCCGAGGCCGGCTACGACGTCGAGACGGTTGCCCGCGCCCTGGCACTCGGCAACGGCGTGCCCGGACGCCTGGAGCGGGTCCCGGTCCCGCAGGGCTACAGCGTCGTGGTCGACTACGCCCACAAGCCCGACGCCGTCGAGGCCGCCCTGCGTACGCTGCGCCCCCTCACCGCCGGCAGGCTGATCATCGTGATCGGCGCCGGAGGCGACCGCGACACCGGCAAGCGTCCCGTGATGGGTGAGATCTCGGCCCGGCTGGCCGACCTGGTCATCGTCACCAACGACAACCCGCGCTCCGAGGAGCCGGCCGCGATCCGCGCCGAGGTGCTGGCCGGCACGGTCGGCGGCGCCGCCGAGGTGCTCGAGATCGGCAACCGCCGCGAGGCGATCCGCACCGCCCTGCAGCGCGCGGAGTTCGGCGACATCGTGCTGGTCGCCGGCAAGGGACACGAGACCGGACAGGAAGTCGCCGGGGTCGTGCACCCCTTCGACGACCGCGAGGTGGTCCGTGAGGAGGCTTCGCGATGATCCCGATGACGCTGGCCGAGATCGCTGAGGTGGTCGGTGGTGACGTTGTCGGCGATCCCGCCTTCGTCGTGACCGGCCCGGCCTTCGTCGACAGTCGGCAGGTGCAGGCGGGCGGGCTCTTCGTGGCCGTCGTCGGCGAGCGGGTCGACGGCCACGACTACGCGGCCGGTGCGGTGGCCGCCGGCGCGTCCGCCGTGCTCGGCTCCCGCGCCACCGAGGTGGCGACGGTCGTCGTACCCGACCCGGTGGCGGCCCTGGGGCTGCTGGCCCGGCACGTGCTCGACGCGCTGCCCGGCCTCGTCGTGGTGGCGATGACCGGCAGCCAGGGCAAGACCGGGACCAAGGACTACCTCGCCCAGGTGCTCGCCGCGGCCGGACCCACGGTCGCGACGCTGGGCAACCTGAACAACGAGCTGGGCGTGCCGTTGACCGTGCTGCGGGTCACCGAGGAGACCCGCTTCCTGGTCGTCGAGATGGGCGCTCGGGGCATCGGGCACATCACCTATCTGTGCGGCATCGCGCCGCCCTCCGTCGCGGCCGTGCTCAATGTCGGCACCGCGCACGTGGGGGAGTTCGGATCGCGCCAGGCGATCGCGGTCGCCAAGGGCGAGATCCTGGAGGCGCTGCCCGCCGACGGGGTGGCCGTGATCAACGACGACGACGCGCTGACCACGGTGATGGACGCACGCACCAACGCTCGCGTCGTGCGGTTCGGCCTCACCGACCGCCCCGACGTCACCTGGACAGGGGTGTCGTACGACGACCTCGACCGACCGTCCGGCGTGCTCCACGTGTTCGGCGAGCAGCGGCCGGTCACCCTGCGACAGTCGGGGGAGCACCAGCTCCTCAACGCCGGCGCCGCGGCCGCCCTGGCGCACGCTGCCGGGGTCGGCACCGACGACATCGCTGCCCGGTTGTCCGACGCGACCGGTCTCTCGGCGTGGCGGATGGAGCTGCACGAGGTGCCGGACGGGCCCGTGGTGATCAACGACGCCTACAACGCCAACCCGGCCTCGATGCGGGCCGCGATCTCGACACTGCGTGCCATCGCCGGACGCCGCGGTGCGCGCAGCATCGCGCTGTTGGGCGAGATGTTGGAGCTCGGCTCGGACGCCGACGACGACCACCGGGCCCTCGGTGCCCACGCCGTCGACGCCGGCGTCGACGTACTGCTCGTGGTGGGTGAGGCAGCCAGACCGATGCTCCAGGGAGCGGCGAACGTCACACCCGCACGCGGCACGGCGATGTTCGTCGCGGATCGGGCCGCGGCTCTGGCATGGTTGCGCGAGAACACCGACGCGAACGACGTCGTGCTCGTGAAGGCCTCCCGGGCCGCCGGGCTCGAATGGGTCGCCCACGGACTGACCGAGGGTGATCACGCATCAGCACAGGACGATGGGCCCCGGCCCGACCAGATGGAGGAGACGCAGGGATGAGAGCGATCCTGCTCAGTGGTGGGCTCTCGCTGCTGTTGTCGTTGATCGGCACCCGCTATGCGATCAAGGTGCTCTCGGCCAAGGGGTACGGCCAGGAGATCCGCGAGGACGGGCCGACCAGTCACCACGTCAAGCGGGGCACCCCCACCATGGGCGGCACCGTCATCATCTTCGCCAGCGTGATCGGCTACGCGTTCGCCAAGCTGATCACCCAGGACCTCCCGTCGGCGTCGGCGCTCCTGCTGCTGTTCCTCTTCGTCGGACTCGGACTGGTCGGCTTCCTCGACGACTTCATCAAGATCTACAAGCAGCGCAACCTCGGCCTGCGCAGCAAGGCCAAGATGGTCGGGCAGACCCTGATCGCGGTGGTCTTCGGTGCGCTGGCGCTGTCGCCGTGGCTCGAGGACGAGCGTGGACGCACCCCGGCGTCGACCCATCTCTCCTTCATCCGCGACAGCGGGTTCGTGCTGCCCTCGGTGCTGGTGGTCGCACTGATCTGGGTGATCGTGACCGGCACCAGCAACGCGGTCAACCTCACCGACGGTCTCGACGGGCTGGCCGCGGGCGCCTCGGTGATGGTCTTCGGTGCCTACACCCTGGTCAACATCTGGCAGAACAACCAGTGGTGCGGCCAGAACGACATCACCTACGGCCGCTGCTACGAGGTGCGTGACCCGCTCGACCTGGCCATCATCGCGGCGGCGATCACCGGCGCCTGCTTCGGGTTCCTGTGGTGGAACGCCTCCCCGGCCCAGATCTTCATGGGCGACACGGGCTCGCTGGCGCTGGGTGGTGCCCTGGCCGGCCTGGCCATCCTGACCCGCACCGAGCTGCTGCTGCTCATCCTCGGCGGGCTGTTCGTCGTGGTCACGCTGTCGGTGATCATCCAGGTCGGCGTCTTCAAGGCCAGCCGGGCCAGCGGACTGTTCCGGTCGGTGTTCCGGGTCAAGGCCGGGCACCGGGTCTTCCGCATCGCGCCGATCCACCACCACTTCGAGATGCTCGGCTGGGAGCAGGTGACCGTGGTCATCCGCTTCTGGATCATCACCGGACTGTGCGTGGCCACCGGCCTCGGGGTCTTCTACGCCGAGTGGGTGGCGGGCACGTGAGCGTCGATTCCCTGGGCAGGCACGACTCCTGGAAGGGCGTGCGGGCCGCGGTCGCCGGCTTCGGCGTCTCGGGGTTCGCCGCGGCCGACAACCTGCTCTTCCTGGGTGCGACCGTGGTCGCGATGGACGAGAGGGTCGACGGCAAGGAGGAACAGGCCGAGCTGCTGCGCAGCCTGGGTGCCGACATCCGCCTCGGACCGGGAGCCACGGGCACACTCCCCGACGACGTCGACGTGCTCGTCACGTCACCAGGCTGGCGTCCCGACGCTCCACTGCTGGCCCAGGCTCGCGAACGTGACGTCCCGATCTGGGGCGAGGTCGAGCTGGCCTGGCGGTTGCGCGATCCCGAGAACGCCGCCCCGTGGCTCGCGGTCACCGGCACCAACGGCAAGACCACCACCGTCCAGATGCTCGACTCCATCCTCCGAGCCGCCGGCCTGCGCAGTGTCGCGGTCGGAAACGTCGGGCTGCCGATCGTCGAGGCCGTCATGGACCCCGAGCCGTACGACGTCCTCGCCGTCGAGCTCTCCAGCTTCCAGCTGCACTACACCTCCTCGATGGCCGCCGAGTCGGCCGTAGTGCTCAACGTCGCCGAGGACCACCTCGACTGGTACCAGGGCGAGTCCGCGATGGCCGACTACGCGGCCGACAAGGGCCGCATCTTCGAGCACGCGCAACGCGCCTGCATCTACAACGTCGCCGAGCCGATCACCGAGGAGCTGGTCCGCGAGGCCGACGTGCAGGAGGGCGCCCGGGCGATCGGGTTCACCCTGGGCATGCCGGCCGTGGGCATGCTCGGCATCGTCGAGGACATGCTGGTCGACCGGGCGTTCATCGAGCAGCGCGAGAGCAGCGCGGCCGAGCTCTGCACGATCGCGGACCTCGCCTCCCCAGCCCCGCACTTCGTGGCCGACGCCCTCGCCGCCGCGGCGCTGGCTCGGGCCCACGGGGTCTCGCAGACCGCCGTGCGTGACGGGCTGCGCGCGTTCCGTCCCGACGGACACCGCATCGCCCTGGTCGCCGAGCACGCGGGCATCACCTGGGTCGACGACTCCAAGGCCACCAACCCGCATGCAGCCGCCTCCTCCCTGGGTGGCTACGAGAAGGTCGTCTGGGTGGCCGGCGGGCTGGCCAAGGGTGCGCGCTTCGACCAGCTCGTCGAAGCGATGCGCGAGAGGCTCCGGGCCGTCGTACTCCTCGGTGCCGACCGGCATGTGATCGCCGACGCCCTTTCGCGACACGCCCCGGATGTGCCGGTCATCGAGATCGGTGCCGGGGAGACTGGGGCCCAGGAATCACCCATGGACGAGGTGGTGGCGGCTGCTGGTGGCCTGGCCCGGGCGGGCGACACGGTGCTGCTGGCTCCGGGTTGCGCCTCCATGGACATGTTCGCCAACTACGGCGAGCGTGGAGACAGGTTTGCCGAAGCGGTCCGCCGCCACATCGAACGACAGGAATGACCGGAGGGGCACCAGGTGGCCAGTACGACGACCGAGCGTGAATCGGGTGTCGACTCGCCGAGCCGCCCCCGCGTCTCTTCGCGCTCCCGAGTCCCTTCTGGCCCGGCCAGGCTGCTGCACTCCTTGGCAGAGCGCGTCTCCGTCATTCGCAGGGCTCTCGACCGCCCGCTGACGTCGTACTACCTGCTGCTCGGGGCGTCCGCGCTGCTGCTGACCATCGGCCTGATCATGGTGATGTCGGCCTCGAGCGTCTACTCCTACCGTGAGAACGGCGACTCCTACGCCGTGGTCAAGCGCCAGCTGATGTGGGTGGTGATCGGGCTGCCGGTCGCCTGGACGGCGTCTCGGATGCCCCAGCGCGTGATCAGGAAGCTGGTCTGGCCGGCACTGGGCATGTCGATGCTCCTGCTCGCCCTGACCCGCACCCCACTGGGGTTGACCCGCAACGGCCAGACCAACTGGCTGGCGGTCGGTCCGATCGCGATCCAGCCCTCCGAGATCGCCAAGCTCGCGGTGATCCTGTGGGCCGCCCACGTCTACGCGAACAAGCACCGCCGCCTGGGCGAGCTGCACCACGTGCTGATGCCCGTCGTGCCGGGCATGGGACTGGTCGTCGCGCTCGTGCTGCTGCAGCGCGACCTCGGCACCGCGTTGGTGCTGATGGCGATCATGCTGGCCATGCTGTGGGTGGTCGGTGCGCCGGCCCGGCTCTTCGCACTCGCGATCTCGGTGCTGGGAGTGGGCGCGTTCTACCTGGCCACCACCAACGAGGAGCGTCGCGGGCGGCTGTTGAGCTTCGTCGATCCGTTCAAGGAGTACCACGACGCGGGCTGGCAGCCGGCCCACGGTCTCTACGCCCTGGCCACCGGCGGGTGGTTCGGGCAGGGCATCGGGGCCAGCCAGCAGAAATGGGGCGACCTGCCCGAGGCCCACACCGACTTCATCTTCGCCGTGCTCGGCGAAGAGCTCGGGCTGGTCGGCACCCTGCTGGTGCTGGCGCTGTTCCTGACCATCGCCTACGCGGCGATCCGCGTGGCCACCCACACCCGTGACCCGTTCGTGCGCTTCACGACGTTCGGCATCACCGTGTGGCTGCTCGGCCAGATGATCATCAACGTCGGCATGGTGCTGGCGCTGCTGCCGGTCGTCGGCATCCCGCTTCCCCTGGTCTCCTATGGTGGTTCCGCGCTGCTGCCCTCCCTGGTCGCCCTGGGGCTGCTGATCGGGTTCGCCCGCTCGGAGCCCGAGGCCGCCCGTGCGTTGGCGACGCGCAAGCGAAACCGTGCGGCCGGGTTGTCGGCCGGTTCAACTCGTCGAGGAAATTGATGCGCGTCCTTCTTGCCGGCGGTGGATCTGCCGGCCACACCTCACCCCTGCTCGCGACCGCCGATGCGCTGGTGCGACTCGACCCGGCCACCGAGATCACCTGCCTGGGCACGCGCGAGGGTCTCGAAGCCCGCCTGCTGCCGGAGGCCGGGCTGCCGCTGGAGTTCGTGCCCCGGGTGCCGCTCCCGCGCCGGCCCGGCAAGGCGCTGCTGCGCACTCCAGGACGGCTGCGTGCCGCCCGCGCGGCGGCCCTCGACGTGATCGACCGGTTCCGCCCCGACGTCGTGGTCGGCTTCGGCGGCTACGTGTCGGTTCCCGCCTATCTCGCCGCCCGCAAGCGGCACGTGCCGATCGTGGTGCACGAGGGCAACGCGCTGCCCGGCATCGCGAATCGGCTCGGTGCGCGGCTGACCACCCACGTGGCCACGTCGTTCCCCGACACCGAGCTGCGGAATGCGACCTGCACCGGCCTGCCGATCCGGAGGATGATCGCCACGCTCGACCGCGCCGCCCTCCGAGCCGAGGGGCGCAGCGCCTTCGGCCTCGACGCCGACCGTCCCACGCTGCTGGTCACCGGCGGCTCCCAGGGCGCGACCAGTCTCAACGAGTCGGTGGCTGCCGCCGCGCCCGCGTTCGCGGAGGCGGGGATTCAGGTGCTCCACGTGGTCGGGCCCAAGCACGCCCTCGAGGCCCCGGTCACCGGTACGCCGTACGTCGTCCTCAACTATGTCGACCGCATGGACCTCGCCTACGCGGCAGCAGACGCGGTGCTGTGCCGCTCGGGCAGCAACACGGTCACCGAGGTCTCCGGCGTCGGCCTGCCGGCGATCTACGTGCCGTTGCCGATCGGCAACGGCGAGCAGGCACTCAACGCCCGCCCGGTGGTGGACGCCGGGGGAGGCCTCCTGGTCAGCGACCAGGCGCTGACCCCGGAATGGATCGCCGCCACCGTCCCCGACCTGCTCACCGATGCCCCGCGACTGGCGCAGATGGGTGCCGCGGCTGCGCACGTGATCCCCCTGGACGCCGACGAGAAGCTGGCTCGGATGATCCTGGAGGCGGCACGATGAAGATCCCCGTTCCCGACGAGCTGTCGCCGGCCGACGAGCTCGGCCGGGTGCACTTCATCGGCATCGGTGGCGCCGCCCTCTCGGGCATCGCCAAGATCATGGCCCAGCGCGGGCTGCAGGTCACCGGCAGCGACGACAACGACACGCCGTTCCTGCCGGCGTTGCGTGAGCTCGGCGTGACCTGTCACCTGGGCTATGCCGCCGAGCACGTGGGCGGTGCCGACACCGTGGTCGTCACGACGGCCGCTCGCGAGGACAACCCCGAGGTGCTCGAGGCACAGCGACGTGGCCTGCGGATGCTGCCGCGCTCGGCCGGCCTGGCCTCGGTGATGGCCAGCAAGAGCGTGCTCGCCGTGGCCGGCACCCACGGCAAGACCACCACCACCTCGCTGCTGACAATGGCCCTGCTCGAGGCCGGCGCCGACCCGACGTACGCCATCGGTGCCGTGCTCGTGCAGACCGGCAGCAATGCCCACGACGGAGCCGGGGACCTGTTCGTCGCCGAGGCCGACGAGAGTGACGGCGCGTTCCTGGTCTACCGGCCGCATGCCGGAATCGTCACCAACGTCGAGGCCGACCACCTCGACGTGTGGGGCACCGAAGCGGCCTACCGTGCTGCCTTCGTCGAGTTCGTCGACACCCTCGACGACGACGGCGTGCTGGTGTGTTGCCTCGACGATGCCGGCGCCGCTGCGCTGGCCGACGTGGCTCGTGACCGGGGCCGCGAGGTGATCGGGGTGGGAGAGTCCGCCACCGCCGACCTGCGAGCGGTCGACCTCGCCTTCGAGGGGAGCAACTCGCGCTTCACCGTCGTGCGCGGTGACGCGGTGCTCGGCACCGTCGAGCTCCAGATCCCCGGTCGTCACTACGTCCTCGATGCCCTGGCCGCACTCGCGCTCGGCCTGCGACTCGGCTTCCCGTTCGACGCCCTGGCCCGGGGTCTGGCCGGATTCACCGGCTCCCGCCGGCGCATGGAGCACAAGGGTGAGGTCGCCGGCGTTCGTGTCTACGACAGCTATGCCCACCACCCGGTCGAGATCGCCGGTGACCTCCAGGCCGCGCGAGCCGTGGCCGGCGACGGACGCCTGGTCGTCTGCTACCAGCCGCACCTGGTCTCGCGCACCCGCATCTTCGGCACGGCGATGGGGGAGGCGCTCGGCGCGGCGGACGAAGTCGTCGTGCTCGACGTCTACGTCGCCCGCGAAGACCCCGACCCCGAGGTCACCGGTCGACTGATCGCCGATGCGGTCCCGTTGCCGCGCGCGCAGGTGCGGTTCGTCCCGGACCGTGGCGACGCGGCCGGCGTGCTCGTCGACATCGCGCGACCCGGTGACCTGGTGCTCACGCTGGGCGCCGGTGACGTGACCGAGGTCGGCCCCCACGTGCTGGCCCTGCTCGCGGCTCGGGAGGAGTCCGCAGGTGCTTGAGCGCTTCCACCGAGAACGGCCCGACGAGGAGGAGCTGAGCCGGCGGCGCTTCGCTCGCCGCCAGTGGGCCCGCCGCTGGCTGCACCTGCGTGTCGTCCTCATCGGCGCCGCCCTGTTCGTGGCCCTGGTCGTCGGCTGCTGGCTGGTGTTCTTCTCCTCCGTTCTCGCGGTCAAGGGTGTCGACGTCGAAGGCACCAAGCTGCTCACCGAGCAGCAGGTGCTGGTCGCGGCCGACGTACCCACCGGGGAGCCGTTGGCCCGCGCCGACATGGGAGAGATCCGCGACCGGATCGAGGCCCTGCCCGAAGTGGCCTCGGCCGACGTGTCACGGGAGTGGCCCGACCGCATCCTGGTGCGCGTCACCGAGCGCGTGGCAGTCGCCGTCGTGGAGCGCGGTGGCGCGCTGCGAGGCATCGACGCGACCGGTTTCGGGTTCCGTGACTACAAGGTGGCGCCCCCACGTCTGCCCCGCCTGAAGGTCGACGACGACACCGGGACCGAGGCGGTCGCCGAGGGTGCCAAGGTGCTGGCCAGCCTGCCCGCCACCATCGCCGGCAAAGTGGAGTACGTCGAGCTGCACACGGTCGACCAGATCTCCCTGAAGTTGCGCGACGGGCGCACCATCGAGTGGGGGAGCGCGGAGCGCTCCGAGGACAAGTCGAAGGTGATCGCGCTCCTCCTGCGCCAGAAGGCCGACGTGTACGACGTCACCGTGCCCGGGCAGCCCACCACCCGCTGACCTCTCCTCACCCCATGCGCGTGGTTCGTGACGAGATGGTCGTCGTCGTACGCCGGGTCGCACGACAGCTTCGTCGCGAACTATCTCGATTTTGTGGTGACCGTGGCGTGTCCGCCGTGAATCTCGGGTCCGGTCTGTCTACTGTCTTCGACAACGAGAGGTTGACATAACTATAACCCTCCACTTCAGGGTTAAGGTTTTCGGTCAGCTGATCGCAACTTCCCCGCCAGCAGGATCCGCCAGTCGAACCCGGCTGGCAGCACACAGACAACGCACAGGCAGGCCCGACATCTCACGAGGATGACGGGCGACACCGATCAGGAGAGGCACAGCCGCCGTGGCAGCAGCACAGAACTACCTGGCCATCATCAAGGTCGTAGGTATCGGTGGGGGTGGCGTCAACGCCGTCAACCGGATGATCGAGGTCGGGCTCAAGGGCGTCGAGTTCATCGCGATCAACACCGATGCCCAAGCGCTCCTGATGAGCGACGCAGACGTCAAGCTCGACATCGGCCGCGAGCTCACTCGCGGTCTCGGTGCCGGAGCCAACCCAGAGGTCGGCGGCAAGGCCGCCGAGGACCACGCCGACGAGATCGAAGAGGTCATCAAGGGCGCCGACATGGTCTTCGTGACCGCCGGCGAAGGCGGTGGCACCGGCACCGGTGGTGCTCCGGTCGTGGCGCGCATCGCGCGCTCGCTCGGCGCCCTGACCATCGGTGTGGTCACCCGCCCGTTCTCCTTCGAGGGCCGCCGTCGTGCGAACTCGGCCGAAGAGGGCATCGCCCAGCTGCGCGAAGAGGTCGACACCCTCATCGTGATCCCCAACGACCGCCTGCTCTCGATCAGCGACCGCAACGTGTCGATGCTCGACGCGTTCAAGCAGGCCGACCAGGTGCTGCTGCAGGGTGTCTCGGGCATCACCGACCTGATCACGACGCCCGGCCTGATCAACCTCGACTTCGCGGACGTGAAGTCCGTGATGGCCAACGCCGGCTCGGCCCTGATGGGCATCGGCTCGGCGCGCGGCGAGGACCGCTCGGTGGCTGCCGCCGAGATGGCTGTCTCGAGCCCCCTGCTCGAGGCCAGCATCGACGGCGCCCACGGGGTGCTGCTCTCCATCGCCGGTGGCTCCGACCTCGGCCTCTTCGAGATCAACGAGGCGGCCGCGCTGGTCGCGGAGTCGGTCCACCCCGAGGCCAACATCATCTTCGGTGCCACCATCGACGACGCGCTCGGCGACGAGGTGCGCGTGACGGTGATCGCTGCCGGGTTCGACGGCGGCATGCCGAAGCGACGTGACGAGGGCACCGTGCTGCGTCGCCAGGAGCCGCCGCAGCAGACCCAGCAGGAGACCCGCAACGCGGCGCAGGCCCTGGCCAACCAGCGCGCGGCCCAGCAGCCGGCGCAGCAGCCGGCCCAGCAGCCCGTGCAGCAGTCGGCCCCGCAGCAGCAGGGTGGGCAGCAGTCCGGTGCTCCGCAGCGTCGCCCGGCCGCCCAGCCAGCAGGTCAGCCTGGCCAGCGCTCGCCCCAGTCGGGTCAGCCGGCGTCGGGTCAGCCTGCGCAGCAGTCGGCTCCGCAGCGTCCCGCCCAGCAGGCGCCGCGTCAGGTGCAGTTCGACGATGACGACGACCTGGACATCCCCGACTTCCTGAAGTGAGCGCCGCACCACGTGTTCTCGTTCCAGGCCACGCGTGAGGGCGGGGTCGACGGTTCTGCCGTCGACCTCGCCTTCACCGATCGTCGCCACGACCTGGCGGTGGCTGCTGACCCCGAGAACCTGCGGCTGGTCACGCAGGCCTTCGTCCCCGACGCCGAGCAGCCGGCCGTGGTCGGCCTGCACCAGGTGCACGGAGCCGAGGTCGCGGTCGTGGACGAGTCGTACGACGGCCGCGAGCTGGTGGCCGACGCGTTGGTCACCACGGTGGCCGGGCCAGTGCTTCTGGTGCGTGCCGCGGACTGCGTTCCGGTGTTGCTCGCCGACACCGACAACCGGGTGATCGCGGCGGTGCACTCGGGGCGGTCCGGACTGGTCGCGGGCGTCGTGCCGGCGGCCGTGCAGGTGATGCGAGACCTCGGCGCGACCGACATCTCGGCCTGGATCGGACCCCACGTGTGCGGCCGGTGCTACGAGGTGCCCGATCAGATGCGCGCCGAGGTGGCCGCGCTGGTGCCCGAGTCGCATGCGGAGACCTCGTGGGGCACGCCGGCGCTCGACATCGGTGCCGGCGTGCGTGCCCAGCTGCGCGCGCACGGAGTCTCGTGCGAGGACGTCGCTCGCTGCACCCGCGAGGACGACGAGCTCTGGTCCTTCCGACGCGAGGGCGCCGGGGCCGGCCGGCTCGGCGGCCTGATCAGGATCCGGCCATGAGTGGGCCCGCGGTGGGGCGCGAGGACGAGCTGGCCGCGAACCTCGCGACGGTGGAGGCTCGCATCGCCGCGGCGTGTCACGCGGCCGGCCGGGCGCGCGAGGAGGTCACGCTGACCGTGGTCACCAAGTTCTTCCCTGCGTCCGACGTACGCCTGCTGGCGGCCCTCGGAGTCACCGACGTGGGGGAGAACCGTCACCAGGAGGCCGAGCAGAAGGCCGCCGAGTGCGGCGATCTCGACGTCCGCTGGCACTACATCGGTGGCCTGCAGTCCAACAAGGCGGCCGCGGTGGCCGGGTACGCCGACGTGGTCGAGTCCGTCGACCGGGCCAAGCTCGTCAGCCCGCTGGTCAAGGGCGCAGCGCAGCGAGACCGACCGCTCGACGTCCTGCTCCAGGTGAGTCTCGATCCACCGGAGCAGTCCGAGGGCAGGGCGGGTGTGCACCCCGACGACCTGGCCGCGTTGGCGCAGAAGGTGACCGGCACCGGCGAGCTGGAGCTGCGTGGCCTGATGGCCGTGGCGCCACTCGGTTCCGATCCCGGCGCGGCCTTCGCAAGACTGGCCCTCATCGTCGAGCGGTTCCGTGGTGAGCACCCTCGGGCCCAGGTCGTCTCGGCGGGCATGAGCGGTGACCTGGAAGCAGCCATCGCCCACGGCGCGACACACGTGCGGATTGGCCGTGCGGTGCTCGGTGAGCGCCCGAAGATCAAGTAGTGTCCCAACCACAACAGCGCTCCTACAGGAGTGCAGGAGTTCCGGAGGAATGACTCATGAGCGGCGCGATGCGCAAGATCGGTGAGTACCTCGGCCTGCTCGAGGACACCGGCCGGTACCCCGACGACGAGGCCTACGAAGAGTACGCCGACGAACCCACCCGCCCCGCGCGGGAGGAACCACGCCAGGCCACGGTGGCCAGCATTTCCGAGCGCCGTCGCCCACAGGCGGTTCCCACAGCAGGAGTTGTCGCAGAGTTGTCCCGGATCACCACGCTTCACCCGCGCACCTACAACGAGGCGCGCACGATCGGCGAGAACTTCCGCGACGGCGTGCCCGTGATCATGAACCTCTCCGAGATGGACGACAACGACGCCAAGCGTCTGGTCGACTTCGCCGCCGGACTGGTCTTCGCCACCCGAGGCACCATCGAACGGGTGACCAGCAAGGTGTTCCTTCTCTCACCGCCCAACGTCACCGTGGCGGCAGAGGACAAGGAGCGCATTGCTGAAGGCGGCTTCTTCAACCAGAGCTGAACCGACCCGGGAACTGATCTGAACACGTGCGCACCATCGGTTACATCTTCGAGGGAATCCTCTGGTTCTTCCTCGCCCTACTCTGGATCCGCTTCGTCTTCGACTGGGTGCAGGTCTTTGCCCGTTCGTGGTCGCCGCGCGGGCCCCTGCTGGTCTTCCTCGAGCTCGTCTACAGCATCACCGACCCCCCGATCAAGATGCTGCGCAGGTGGATCCCACCGCTTCGACTGGGCAGCGTCGCGCTGGACCTCAGTTTCCTGATCGTGCTGGTCGGCACGTACCTTCTTCTACGGCTCAACCAGGTGGTCTTCCTCTCGAGTTGAGGGCCGTTGAATTGTTGCCGTCGGGTAGCCGGTGCAGATTGGTCACCTAACTGAACTTGCGCCCCAGGCGCTATTGTTCGCAAGACAGACTTTCCGTTGACTAGAACGAATGGGTGAGAGCATGCCGCTGACGCCTGAGGACGTGAGCAACAAGCGCTTTACTCCTGTCCGGCTCCGCGAGGGCTACGACATGGGTGAAGTCGACCAGTTCCTCGACGAGGTGGAGGCCGAGCTCGCTCGCCTCACCAAGGAGAACGACGACCTCCGGTCGAAGCTCTCCGCGGCGCAGTCCGGTGCCCCCGTCGCAGCCGCTCCTGCGGCCCCGGCTCCGGTCGAGGAGAAGAAGCCGGAGCCCAAGCCCGAGCCGACTCCCGCGCCGGTCGCCGCTGCTGCTCCGGTGGCTCCCGCCGCGACCGCGGCCCCGGAGACGATCCGGGTCGAGACGGTGGCGCAGGCCTCCAACGCCGCGGCCCGTCTGCTCGAGATCGCCACGCGCAACGCGGACGAGCTCGTCGAGGACGCCAAGAACGAGGCCGACAAGATCGTGGGTGAGGCCCGCACCAAGGCCGAGCGCCTTGAGTCGGAGTCGAAGGTCAAGTCCGACCGTCTCGAGTCCGATGCTCGCAGCCGTTCTCAGATGCTCGACTCCGAGACCGCTGAGCGTCGCCAGCAGATGTTCGGCGACCTGGAGAAGGAGCGCGACAAGCTCAACTCCGAGGTGGAGAACCTGCGTTCGTTCGAGCGCGAGTACCGCTCCCGTCTCAAGAGCTACTTCACCCAGCAGCTGGAGTCGCTCGACGCGGCTCCGGAGGGTGGACAGCCTGCCGGCGAGACCCCCGCGCAGGCTCCGAAGCGGCTCCGCTCGATCCTCGGCGAGGACGAGGGCTGAGACCCGCAGAGCACGAATTCTCCAACGGCCGGATCCTTCGGGATCCGGCCGTTGGTGTCTCCTGTGCGTGGCAAGTTTGAGTAGTGCTCGTCGAGTGGACTAACCTCCCACCACTTGACTGTGGTTCCCGCCACATCGGCTAGGCCCTAGGAGGCCCGTTTCCCATGGCACGCAGGACGAGAAGATCGTTGGCCGGATCCGCTGCGGCTGCCGCGAAGAAGGTGATCTCGCGCAAGCCGAAATCGGGGGCAGTCAAGGCCGAGCCGGCTGCGAAGAAGGCGGCTCCCGCCAAGAAGGCGGCGGCCAAGAAGGCGGCGGCCAAGAAGGCGGCTCCCGCCAAGAAGGCCGCGGCCAAGAAGGCTGCCGCGACCAAGGCGCCGGCCACGAAGGCGCCGGCCACGAAGGCGTCGGCAACCAAGGCAGCACCTCCGAAGAAGACCTCAGCAAAGAAGACCGCCGCGACCACGACGGCTGCCGCGAAGAAGGCGCCGGCCACGAAGGCGTCGGCAACCAAGGCAGCACCCCCGAAGACGGCGGCGGCCAAGAAGGCCGCCGCGACCAAGGCAGCACCCCCGAAGAAGGCCCCAGCAAAGAAGGCTCCGGTGAAGAAGACTCCCACGACGAAGGTTGCCGCCACCTCGACGGCCTCGCCCGCCACGAAGACGAACGGCAAGACCACCACCGCGAAGGCGGTTCCGGCGAAGAAGACCACTGCCAAGAGGGGGGCTGCGAAGAAGGGGCGGGCCAATCTCGCGGTGCGCGACGACGAGACCGCCTGGACCAAGGGCGAGCTCGACGAGGTGCTCGCCGAGCTCAACGAGCACGCCGACCGGTTGCGGGTCGAGCTCGAGGAGCAGGAGGAAGAGCTCGCCGGGCTGATGCGGGACGCCGGTGACGGTGCCGGTCACGACCAGGCCGACATGGGTGCGACCAGCTTCGAGCGTGACCACGAGCTCACCGTGGTCAACAACGCGCGCGAGATGCTGGCCCAGATCGAACGCGCACTGGTGCGCATCGACGACGGCACCTACGGCATCTGCGAGTCCTGCGGGAACCCCATCGGCAAGATGCGGCTCATGGCCTTCCCCCGTGCGACACTGTGCATGTCATGCAAGCAGCGCGAGGAACGTCGCTGAACGCCAGCGATACACCAGAATCCGACCCGGACGGCTCGTCCAGTCGCATCCGTAGCCTTCAGATCTTCTGGGGGGTGGGCATCACCGGCTTCTTGGTGGACCTCCTCTCCAAGAACTGGGCCCTCGGTTCACTCGAGGGCCGTGGGCGCGTCGACGTACTGGGGGACCTCTTCGGCTTCCGGCTGACCCGCAACCCGGGCGCCGCTTTCAGCACCGGTACGGCGTTCACCGAGGCACTGACCGTCTTCGCGATGGTGGCCGTGTGCGTGGTGGTGTTCCTCTCGTTCCGGGTGCGCAACACCGGCTGGGCCATCGGCTTCGGGTTCCTGCTGGCAGGTGTCAGTGGCAATCTGGCCGACCGCTTGACCCGTGATCCCGGCGTCATGCGCGGCCATGTCATCGACTTCCTCGAGCTGCCGAACTGGCCGATCTTCAACGTGGCCGACATCCTGATCAACCTCGCCGCGGTCACGATCATCGTGATGGCGATCCGTGGCCGCCGCCTCGACGGAACGCTGCATGACTGAGCACCGCACCGTGCTGGTGCCCGAGGGCCTGGCCGGTGAACGCGTGGACACCGCCATTGCCCGGATGTTCGGCGTCTCGCGCACGCGTGCCGCCGAGCTGATCGTCGAGGGCAACGTGCAGGTCGACGGCGGCGAGGTCGGCAAGTCCGACCGGGTGCACCCCGGCGCGATGCTCGACGTCACGTTCCCGCTGCGCAACGACCCGCTGGCGATCAAGGCCGAGATCGTCGAGGGCATCAAGATCATCCACGACGACGACGCGATCGTCGTGGTCGACAAGCCCGTCGGCGTCGCCGTACACCCCAGCCCGGGCTGGTCCGGCCCCACCGTCGTCGGCCACCTGGCGGGTGCCGGCTACCGCATCGCCACCAGCGGCGCGTCCGAGCGACAGGGAATCGTGCAGCGTCTCGACGTCGGTACATCGGGGGTGATGGTGATCTGCAAGTCCGAGCATGCGTACTCGGTCCTGAAGAACGCATTCCGTCAGCGCACCGTCGACAAGACCTACCACGCACTCGTGCAGGGTCATCCCGATCCCTTGACCGGCACGATCGACGCGCCCATCGGCCGCCATCCGAAGTCGGACTGGAAGTTCGCGGTGATGGCCGACGGCAAGCACAGCATCACCCACTACGAGCTTCTCGAGGCGCATCGTTTCGCCAGCCTGATGGAGGTGCACCTCGAGACCGGCCGCACCCACCAGATCCGGGTGCACATGTCGGCGCTCAAGCACCCGTGCGTCGGCGACCTCACCTACGGTGCCGACCCGGTGCTGGCCAAGAGAGTCGGTTTGGAGCGCCAGTGGCTCCATGCCGTGAAGCTCGGCTTCGAGCATCCCGAGTCCGGCGACCACGTCACCTTCGAGTCGGAGTACCCAGCAGACCTCGCCGCCGCGCTCGAGATCATCCGCGAATCCCACTGAGCGTTTCGCCCATCGACGGGTGACCGGCCACCGGGGCGGTGACTGAGAGAATGCGGGCATGTCTTCCGAGCTCACCCTGAGACCGGCCGCGACCGACGATCTCCCGGGCATCGCCGCCCTCTACGAGCGAGTCCGAGCCGCCGCCGTACCCGTCATGCCTCCGGTGGTGCACAGCTCGCAGGAGATCCACGACCACGTCACCGGGTGGGATCTCGGCGCCGGGTTCGATCTCGGTGGGCGCCAGGTCTGGGTGGCCGAGACCGATCGACTGGTCGGGTTCGCGACGTTCACGCAGACCTGGCTCGACTCGTTGTACGTCGAGCCGGCCGCGCAGGGGGCCGGTGTCGGATCGGCGCTGCTCGAGCTGGTGCTCGGCATGCGCCCCGACGGCATCGCGTTGTGGGTCTTCGAGAGCAACGAGCCGGCCCGGTCGTTCTACCGCCGGCACGGCTTCGTCGAGCTCGAGCACACCGACGGCTCGGAGAACGAGGAACGCTCGCCCGACCTGCGGATGGCCTGGCCGGGGAAGCGGCCACTGGACTACCTGCGTGGCCAGATCGATCTGGTCGACCAGGCTCTGGGGCACCTGCTGGCTCGACGTACGGCACTCACCGCGGCGGTGCAGGAGCGCAAGCCCACCGGTGGACCAGCCGGCCGGGACCCCGCCCGGGAGCACGGGATCGCGCTCCGCATCGCGGCGCTGGCGCCGGCCCTGGGCGTCGACCGGGTGGCCCGGATCGTCGACGCGATCATCACCGAGTCACTCGACGCCTACGAGCATCCGCCGGAGTGAGGCGGTGCGTCGGTCGGCTGTCCGTGCGTCCTGTCAGGATGGCTCCGACCGGTCACGTAGTCTGGCGTTCTTCCCCTCGCCTGTGAACAAGCACTGCGAACAGGCACTGTGAAGAGGCGCTGTGTTCGGCGCCGGGCTGCCGCCTCGGCCCGTTTGACCCTGCCCGTTGCTCACTGTTGGGAGACGCTCCACCGATGACGTCCGACTCCTTCGTGCACCTGCACGTGCACACCGAGTACTCCATGCTTGACGGAGCCGCGCGACTCGGTGACATGGCGGAGCGCACGGCCGAGTTGGGCATGCCGGCCATCGCGATGACCGACCACGGCAACGTCTACGGCGCCTACGACTTCTACCGCAAGGCCAAGGCTGCCGGGGTCAAGCCGATCATCGGCACCGAGGCCTACTTCACGCCCAACATCTCCCGTTTCGAGCGCAAGGGCGTCAACTTCTACGACGGCGGCTCCGACGACGTCTCCGCACGCGGTGCCTACACCCACATGACGCTGCTCTCCGAGACCACCGAGGGCATGCACAACCTGTTCCGGCTCAACACGGGGGCGTGGCGAGACGGCTTCTTCAAGCAGCCGCGCATGGACCGTGAACTCCTCGCCAAGCACGGCAAGGGCATCATCGGCACCACCGGCTGTCCCTCGGGCGAGATCCAGGTCCACCTGCGCTACGGCAAGTACGACGAGGCCCGCAAGGTCGCGGGGGAGTTCCAGGACATCCTCGGCAAGGAGAACTACTTCCTCGAGCTGATGGACCACGGACTCTCCATCGAGAACCGCGTCCGTGACGGTCTGCTCAAGCTCAGCAAGGACCTCGGCATCCCGCCGATCGCCACCAACGACTCCCACTACGTCCGCAAGGAAGATGCGAAGAGCCAGGAGCACCTGCTCTGCATCAACTCCGGCTCCACGATGACGATCCCGGCCGGCGACGGCCCCGGACAGCGCTTCGCGTTCAGCGGTGACGGCTACTACATCAAGTCCCCGGCCGAGATGCGTGAGCTCTGGGAGGGCAAGTACCAACTCCGGGAGGCCTGCGACAACACCTTGCTGATCGCCGAGCGGTGCAATGTCGAGTTCACCGAGGGCAACGGCACCTTCATGCCACGTTTCCCCTGCCCGCCCGGCGAGAACGAGGACTCCTGGCTGATCAAGGAGGTCGAGACGGGCCTGCAGTTCCGCTACCCGAACGGCATCCCCGACGACGTCCGCAAGCAAGCCGAGTTCGAGCTCGGCGTGATCACCCAGATGGGGTTCCCCGGCTACTTCCTGGTCGTCGCCGACTTCATCAACTGGGCCAAGGACAACGGCATCCGGGTCGGCCCGGGTCGTGGCTCGGGGGCCGGGTCGATGGTCGCCTACGCGATGCGCATCACCGATCTCGACCCGCTCAAGCACGGGCTGATCTTCGAGCGCTTCCTCAACCCCGACCGCGTCTCGATGCCCGACTTCGACATCGACTTCGACGAACGTCGTCGCGGCGAGGTGATCAAGTACGTCACCGAGAAGTACGGCGACGACCGGGTCTCCTACATCATCACCTACGGCACCATCAAGGCGAAGCAGGCCGTCAAGGACTCCTCGCGCATCCTGGGCTATCCGTTCGCCATGGGTGACCGGATCACCAAGGCGATGCCGGCGGCAGTGATGGGCAAGGACGTCCCCCTCCAGGACATCTTCAAGCCCGACCACAAGCGCTACGGCGAGGGTGGCGAGTTCCGTGCCCTCTACGACGGCGACAACGACGTCAAGACCGTCGTCGACACCGCCATCGGCATCGAGGGCCTCAAGCGTCAGTGGGGCGTGCACGCGGCCGGTGTGATCATGTCGAGCGAGCCGCTGATCGACATCATCCCGATGCTCAAGCGCCCCGCCGACGGCGCCATGATCACCCAGTTCGACTACCCGACCTGCGAGGCGCTGGGCCTGATCAAGATGGACTTCCTGGGGTTGCGCAACCTCACGGTCCTCGACGACGCGGTCAAGAACATCAAGGCCAACCGTGGCGAGGACCTCGTCCTCGAGGAGCTGGAGCTCACTGATCCGGCCACCTACGGGCTCCTGCAGCGGGGGGAGACCCTCGGGGTCTTCCAGCTCGACGGCGGGCCGATGCGCGCCCTCCTGCGGTCCATGCGGCCCGACACCTTCGAGGACATCTCGGCCGTCGGCGCCCTCTATCGTCCGGGCCCGATGGGCGCCGACTCGCACAACAAGTACGCCCGCCGCAAGACCGGCCGTGAGCCGGTGGAGCCGATCCACCCCGAGCTCGCGGAGGCGCTCGAGGACGTCCTGGGTGAGACCTACGGCCTGATCGTCTATCAGGAGCAGGTGATGGCGATTGCCCAGAAGCTCGCCGGATACTCGCTCGGACAGGCCGACATCCTGCGCCGGGCGATGGGCAAGAAGAAGAAGGAAGAGCTCGACAAGCAGTTCATCGGGTTCTCCGGGGGCATGAAGGAGCGTGGCTACTCCGACGATGCGATCGACACGCTCTGGAAGATCCTGCTGCCGTTCTCCGACTACGCGTTCAACAAGGCGCACTCCGCGGCGTACGGCGTCGTGTCCTACTACACCGCCTTCCTCAAGGCCAACTACCCGGCCGAGTACATGGCCGGGCTCCTGACGTCCGTCAAGGACGACAAGGACAAGATGGCGATCTATCTCAACGAGTGCCGGCGCATGAAGATCCAGGTGCTGCCGCCCGACGTCAACGAGTCCGCCTCCAACTTCACCCCGGTCGGGAACGACATCCGTTTCGGGCTCACCGCCGTCCGCAACGTCGGCCACAACGTGGTCGAGGGCATCGTCGGCGCGCGCGAGGAGAAGGGCCGCTACACCGACTTCAACGACTTCATGGAGAAGGTTCCGGCGCTGGTCTGCAACAAGCGCGTGATCGAGTCCCTGGTCAAGGCCGGTGCCTTCGACGAGATGAAGCACAAGCGACGCGCCCTGGTCGCCATCCACGAGACCGCGGTCGACCAGTACGTCGACATCAAGCGCAACGAGGCGATCGGCCAGGACTCACTCTTCGGCGGCCTGGACGACGACGCCGGCGGTGGATTCGGCATCTCGGTGGCCATCCCCGACATCGAGGACTGGGACAAGATGACCCTCCTCGGGCACGAACGGGACATGCTGGGGCTCTACGTCTCCGACCACCCGCTCCTCGGTCTGGAGCACGTGCTCTCCCAGGGCACCGACTGCAGCATCGGCCAGTTGATGCTCGACGAGGACCGCCCGGACGGCTCCACCATCACCGTCTCCGGTCTGGTGACCTCGGTGCAGCGCAAGATCACCAAGCGCGGTGACACCTGGGCGATGGTCACCCTCGAGGACCTCGACGGCGCGATCGACGTCCTGCTCTTCCCCAGCTCCTACCAGCTGGCCGCGACCTACCTCACCGAAGACGCGATCCTCACGGTCAAGGGCCGGCTCTCCCGGCAGAAGGACCAGCCCGAGATCCACGGCCAGGAGGTCTCGCTTCCCGACCTCAGCGACGGACCCAGTGGTCCGGTCGTGATCAGCCTGCCGGCCACCCGCTGTACCGCGCCCGTGGTCGAACAGCTCAAGGAGGTGCTGGCCACCCACCCCGGCATGTCCGAGGTGCAGCTCAAGCTGCTGGCCCGTGCCTCCACGACCGTGATGCGGCTCGACGACCGACTGCGCGTGACGCCGAACTCGGCGCTCTTCGCCGACCTCAAGCAGCTCCTCGGGCCGGGTTGCCTTGCGCAGTGAACACAAGACCCTGATCAGGGACGTCCTGGTCGTGGTGGTCGCCTTCGTCATCGCGGGTGCCCTCGGCGGCTGGTTGTGGCACCACCTGTGGGCCCCGGCACCCGAGGGTGTGGTGGTCGAGCACGTCGCCCACTTCGATGACGACGCGGACTTCCGAGGCACCGGTCTCTATCTGCCGATCGCGGCCGGCATCGGTCTGCTCCTCGGGCTGGTGATCACCTGGGTCTTCGAGCGCGACGAGGTGGTCACCCTGCTGGCTGTGGCTGTGGGGTCCCTGCTGGGTGGGTTGGTCATGCTCTGGGTGGGCCACACCCTCGGTCCCGAGTCGGCCTCCGAGTTCGCGGAAGGTGCCAAGGACTGGGAGACGGTCACCGGCGACCTGCATGCCGCATGGCTGCCGGTCCTGCTCTCGTGTCCCGGCGGCGCCCTGCTCGGTTCGGTCATCGTTCTCTCATGTTTCACAAGCAGGCATGACAGGGAACCGATCGGGGTAGGGTCACCGTCTGACTCGACGTGATGTCAGCGACACAGATGGGGGAGACCCGTGACTTCTGAATTTCCACCGGGCGGTGCGCCGGACCCGAACCAGGGGCCCTACGGTCAGCCGGGCTTCGGAGCCCCGGGCCAACCGGCCCCCGGTCAGTCCGGTGCGGGCCAACCCGATCCCGGCCAGCCGCCGTACGGCCAACCGCAGTACGGTCAGCCGTCGTACCCGCCGACCTCAGGGCAGCCGAACTACGGTCCGGGCCCGCAGCAAGGCTCGGGTCCGGTTTACGAGCAGATGAGCACGGGCTCAGGTGCCCCGGTCCCACCGGGCTCCTCGGGGGGCAAGCGCGGGCGCAGGGGCCTGGTCATCGGTCTCGTTGCCGGTGCGGCGGTGCTCGCCGGCGGCGGGGTGTGGGCGTGGCAGGCGTTCTTCGCCCAAGGTCCGCAGCCCGCCGAGGCGTTGCCCGACAACACCCTCGCCTACGTCTCGGTCGACCTCGACCCCTCGGGTGAGCAGAAGATCGAGGCCCTCAAGACGCTGCGCAAGTTCCCGGCCTTCAAGGAGAACGTCGGCCTCGACACCGACGACGACGTCCGCAAGAAGATCTTCGACGAGATCCAGAACTCCGGCGCCTGCGAGGAGCTGAAGTACAAGGACGACATCGAGCCTTGGCTCGGCGACCGTGCCGCCATGGCGGTCGTCGATCAGGGCCACGAGTACCCCGACCCGGTGTTCGTCGTCCAGGTCAAGGACCAGGACGAGGCCAAGGACGGCCTCAACAAGCTGGTCAACTGCGGCAACGAGGCCACCGGTGAGAGCGAGGACATCGGGGGCTACGCCTTCAACGGTGACTGGGTGATCCTGGCCGAGACCGAGAAGATCGCCGAACAAGTGGTCTCCGACGCCAAGGACGCCAGCCTGGAGGACGACGGTGACTACAAGAAGTGGACCAAGGCCGCCGGCGATCCTGGTGTGCTGAACTTCTACGCCTCCCCGGAGGGCGGCGACGCACTGGCCGAGCACGCCGACGAGCTCTTCGGCGCCGGCGAGGCCATGGCCTCCTCTGACGACGGCACTGACTACTCCTCGTCCGAGCCCGAGATCCCGGCCGAGCTCACCGATGCCCTGAAGGACTTCGAGGGCGGCGCCGGCACGGTGCGTTTCGACGACGGCAACCTTGAGGTCGAGTTCGCGACCGGCCAGCTGAACACCTCGACCAGCAAGGTGATCAGTGGTGACCGTGGCGACGACACTCTCTCCACACTGCCCGACAGCACCGCGGTCGCCATCGGCGCCGGCTTCGAGGAAGGCTGGGCACAGGTCCTCCTCGACCAGTTGAAGCCGGTCATCGAAGAAGAGTCGGGGATGTCCTACGACGAGGCGATCGCCGAGGTCGAGTCCGAGACCGGACTGTCGATCCCCGACGACGTCGAGGCTCTCCTGGGCGAGTCGTTCGTGATCGCGCTGGACAGCAACTTCGACGCCTCACAGATCGAGTCGATGGGCCCGGCGGACTTCCCGGTCGGGGTGAAGATCAAGGGTGACGCCGACGAGATCGAGGCGGTCCTCGACAAGATTCGTGCGCAGATGGGCACCGACGCCGACGCGATCACCTCCACCAGCAAGGACGGCTACGTCGTGGTGAGCCCGAGCCAGGGCTACCTCGATGACCTGGCCGAGGGCGGCAACCTGGGTGACGACAAGACCTTCACCTCGGTCGTGCCCGAGGCCTCGGACGCCTCGGCGATCATCTACGCCAACTTCGATGCCGACAACTGGCTGGTCGACCTGGTCAAGGATCTCGGCGCCCCGGGCGAGGTGGTCGACAACGTCGAACCGCTCGAGGCCCTGGGCATGAGCTCCTGGACCGAGGGCGACGAGGTGCACACCCTGCTGACGGTGACCACGCAGTGACCTCCGTCCGCGAGCCGGCAGTCGTCGCAGGACGAGACGACTACCGGCTCGCGGTCAACGGGCGATGATCGCGACCCGGGCACCGATCAGGGCCACCAGGTCGACCGGCGCCACCTCGAGGTCGAGGCCGCGCCTGCCCCCGGAGACGAAGATGGTCTCGTGGCCCAGCGCGGACTCGTCGATCACCGTGGGGTGCGCCCGCTTCTGCCCGATCGGTGAGATGCCCCCGACCACGTAGCCGGTTGCCCGTTCGGCGGCGGCCTGGTCGGCCATGGTCGCCTTGCCGGCTCCGACGGTCTTGGCCAGCGCCTTCAGGTTCAGCTGGTGGGTCACCGGGACGATGCCGACGACCAGGGCCCCGTCGGCGGAGGCTAGGAGGGTCTTGAACACACGGCCGGGCTCGACGGCCAGCGCCTCGGCCGCCTCCAGCCCGTAGCTCGCGGCGCGGGGGTCGTGGACGTAGGGGTGGGCGGTGAAGTCGATGCCGGCCCGGTCGAGCGCGACCGTGGCCGGCGTACCACCGGCGGCCTTCTTGGCCATCAGTTGGGGGACCACCCGGTGCGCGCCACCTCGGTGGCGGGCAGTGAGGGCAGGACGGTCATGGCCGCGATCTCCTCACGCATCAGGTCGATCAGCATGGCCAGCCGGAGGGTGGTCGGCTCCGCCTCGAGCAGGAGCTGACGGTCGCGGAGGGTGAGCAGGCAGGTGCCGGCCAGGCTCCACGACAGGTACGCCGGATCGTGCGGGAGATCCCCGGTCAGCACCTGCTCGCCCCGGATGCTGGAGAGCACGTCGCGGTAGTTGTCGAACGTGGTGCGAGCCAGCTCGCTGATCGTCTCGTTGGCCGGATCGGGCGCATCGTCGGGGTCGTCGAGCAGGGCCACCTCACCGGCCAGGAACTCCCCGGTGGTCTGCAGCGCCTCCAACCGCAGCCTTCCGCGGCCGACCGCGACGATGTCGAAGGTGCCGTCGTCGTGAGACTGCACCTCGGTCAGCTGCAGCACACAGCCGATGCGGTGCAGGGACTGGCCGCCGCGCTCGCCCACTTCGTAGCCCTCGCGGATGGCCACCGAGCCGAACAGTCGCTCCGCCGGGTCGTCGATGCGCAACAGTTCGTGGACCAGAGCCCGGTAGCGCTCCTCGAAGACCCGCAACGGCACGGACAGACCGGGAAACAGCACCGTGTTCAGAGGGAACAACGGCATCGTCTCGGTCATCTCTCCACACTATCGGCTGCGGGTGGATGCGGGCAGGATGTGACCGACGAAGGGGGATCCGATGAAGCGTGTCCTTGCGGTGGCGGCCGGCTTCTGGCTGCTGGTCGACGTGTTGCGGGTCTGGGCGCCGTCGCTGATCACGATCTTCGGGCAGGCCGCCGCCACGCCGGCCGAGCTGATGGGAGCGTTCGCCCTGGCCGTGGTGGTGGCCGGGTTCCTACCGCTGCTGGTGGTCAGGTTCTCCCGGGTGGGTGAGGCCCGCATGCTGCGGTTGACCCTGGCCGGGGCCTTGCTCTGCCGCGTCGCCCTCCAGCTCGTCGGCGGTGGTGACCCCCAACTGTGGTGGTCGTCGGCAGGCGTGGCCTGCGCCGTCGCGTGGTGCTGCCTGGCCGCCAGCAGGTCCGGCCCCGACCTCGTCCGGGGCTACGCCGTCGGACTGGCCCTGGCGGCCACCACCCATGCTGCCCTGGGCACGTGGGGAGCCGTGTGGCGCGATGACGTCTGGGCGTGGCTGGTCCTGCTCGTCCAGAGCGGTCTCGTCGTTGCGGCGTTGGGGTGGCGGGTCGCCCGCGGGCCGGCACCGACCTCGTCCGCGCTGGCCTTCTGGCTCCTGCCGTCGTACCTGCTGGCCGGCACCTGGGCGGCCAACCCCGCGCGCGCCTCGTCACTCGCCGACACCTGGGGTCTGCTCGTGGTGGTGCTCGGGTGCGTGGCCGCCGTCGGGTTCGCCGGCCGCCGCGTTGGGCGGCGAGGAGCCACGGTGCTCGCCGGGCTGGTCCTGACCGCGGCCACCGCGGCCGTGATGCTGCCGGACTCGTCATCGCGATGGCAGCTGCTCGCCTTCGTGGTCGGTGTGCCGGCGCTGGTGGTCGTGCTGGAAGGGCTGGCCGGGGCACGGCCCAGCGGGGCTCCTCGGTTCGGTCCCGTCCCTTCCGCCGCCGTGGGGGCCGTGCTCTGGGTGCTGCTGCTCTTCGCCTACTACGCCGGCTACGACCTGGGCTACCGCGCCGATCTGGTTTTCGTCGCCCTGCCCGCCGCGATGACGCTCGTTGCCGCGCGCAGAGCGCCGACGGCAGCCGTGGACGGGGACCGGCTTCGTGAGGACCGGCAGCCCCGAGCAGCGAGTCAGCTCCCGAGGACCAGGGACCGACGCGCGGGAGACGGACCTATCGTGGCGGTCGGGATGCTCGCGCTCCTGCTGGCGGGGCTGGGGCCACCGCTCACCACTCCCGAGGTCGCCCCTCGGCCCGACGGTCCGTCCGATGGCCACGACGGACTGCGGGTGATGGCGTGGAACCTGCGGATGGGCTACGGCATGGACGGCACGTTCGAGCCTCAAGCGGTGGCGGAGCTGATCGCCGGCCAACAGCCAGACGTCGTGCTGCTCAGCGAGATCGACCGGGCCTGGTTGCTCAACGGAGGGCAGGACCAGCTGGCGATCCTGGCCAGGTTGCTCGGCATGGAGGCGCACTTCGGCCCGGCAGCGGACCCGGTGTGGGGCGATGCGATCCTCACCGATCTTCCGGTCAGCGACATCGATGCGCACCCGCTGAACTCCTACGACGCGGTGACCGGTGCGCAGGCGTTGGCGCTCACGGTCGAGCTCGACGGGACGGCGTACGACGTGGTCTCCACGCACGTGCAGCCTCACGGTGGGAGTGGTGACGGGTCGTTGGAGCAGGCCCGGGACCTGGCCCGATTCACCGCGGAGCGCGGCGCCTCGGGCCACCCGGTGGTCATGGGCGGCGACTTCAACCTGCAGCCTGGCGACGATTCCTGGAAGGCACTGATCCGGAGCGGTCTCTCCGACGCGCTGTCCGCGGCCCGGCCGCTGCCGACCTCGCCCGCCGACGATCCGGAGGAGCAGATCGACCACGTCTTCCTCGGCAGAGGTCTGGACGCGAGACTGGTTGCCACCACGCCGCACTCGGTGCCCTCCGAGCTGTCCGACCACCTGCCGGTGGTCGTGACCGTGCAGAACCGTGGGTGATCGACGCCGGCCCATGTCGCCCACCGAAACCGGCTGAGGGCCCGGGACGCAGCCAACTAGACTCGCGCCCATGATCAGACGCATCGACCTGAGGGGCGCCGGCGAGGCCGTCGACTACCGATCCGCGGTTCCGCGGGCGGGCTTCGACGTGGAGGCCGCGACCCATCAGGTGCGCCCGATCCTGGACGCCGTCCGCACGCGCGGGCTGGAGGCCGTCCTCGAGCTCACCGAACGGTTCGACGGCGTCCGGTTGGACGACATCCGGGTCCCCGCCGCGGCCACGGCCGCGGCGCTCGAGGGGCTCGACCCGGCCGTGCGCTCCGGCCTGGAGGAGTCGATCCGTCGCTTGCGCACCACGTGTGAGGCCGATCTCACCGACGACAAGGTCATCGAGGTGGCCCCCGGGGCCGTGGTCACCCACCGGTCCGTGCCCGTGGACCGAGTCGGGCTCTACGTGCCGGGCGGACTCGCCCCGTTGGTCTCGACGGTGGTCATGAACGTGGTGCCCGCCCAAGTTGCCGGGGTCGGGTCGATCGCCCTGGCCACCCCGCCCACACGGGAGTCGGGGCTGCCGGACCGATCCGTGCTGGCCGCCTGTGCGCTGCTCGGCGTCGACGAGGTGTACGCCGTCGGCGGCGCCCAGGCCGTCGCCATGCTCGCCCACGGTGCCGGGTCGTGTCGCCCGGTCGACATGGTGGTCGGGCCGGGCAATCTCTACGTCACCGCAGCCAAGCGGTTGCTGCGCGGCGTGGTGGGCATCGACTCCGAGGCAGGTCCCAGCGAGATCGCGATCCTGGCCGACGACAGCGCCGACCCGGCCTACGTCGCGGCCGACCTGTTGACCGAGGCCGAGCACGGCGGAACCTCCGCATCCCTGCTGGTCACCGACTCCGAGGTGCTCGCCGACCAGGTCACGGCCGAGCTCGACAGGCAGGTCGCGGCGACCCGGCACTCCGAGCGCGTGGCCGAGGCGCTCTCGGGTGAGCAGTCGGCCATCGTGCTCGTCGACGACGTCGAGCAGGGTCTGGCCGTGGTGAACGCCTACGCCTCCGAGCACCTCGAGATCCACACGCGCGACGCTTCCGTGATCGCTGGCCGGGTGCGCAATGCGGGCGCGGTCTTCGTCGGACCGTGGTCGCCGGTCGCCGTCGGTGACTACTGCGCGGGCAGCAACCACGTGCTGCCGACCGCCGGGTGTGCCTGCCACTCCTCCGGGCTGGGGGTCGGCTCGTTCCTCAAGCAGGTGCACGTCGTCGACTACACCCGTGAGGCACTTGCGGAGGTCGCCGACCACGTCGTCGCCCTTGCCGAGGCCGAGGACCTGCCCGGTCACGGCGCAGGTGTGACGACCCGCTTCGCGACCCAGCCCGACCAGTCGGCCGAGGAGGTCGCGCAGCGACCCTCTCGAATCCAGGGGTGACGCGCATGTCAGCGAGCGGGCCCACGAGCGCGCCATCGACCTGGCCCCCCTTGCGCGAGGAGCTGCGCGGGATCGCCCCCTACGGCGCACCCCAGCTCGACGTGCCGGTGCAGCTGAACGTCAACGAGAACCCCTACGGGCCCTCGGACGCGGTTGTCGCCGACGTCGCTGCCTCCGTGGCCGCGGCCACGTCGACGTTGAACCGCTATCCCGACCGGGAGTTCACCGAGCTGCGTACGGCGCTCGCGGCGTACCTGAACCGCGACGGTGGGCAGGGCGTCACACCCGACCAGGTGTGGGCGGCCAACGGATCGAACGAGGTGATGCTCCAGCTGCTCCAGGCCTTCGGTGGCCCGGGCCGCACGGCGCTCAGCTTCGCCCCGACGTACTCGATGTACCCCGAGTACGCCCGTGACGCGATGACCGGCTGGGTGGTGGGTCGCCGCGAGACCGACTTCTCCCTCGACCTCGACGCGGCTCGTGAGCTGATCCTTCAGCACCGGCCCCACGTCGTCCTTCTGCCGTCGCCGAACAACCCGACCGGAACCGCGCTGCCGCCGGACGCGGTGTCGATGCTCTGCGAGGCCGCCGGCGACGGCATCGTGGTGGTCGACGAGGCGTACGGCGAGTTCCGGCGCGAAGGGACGCCGAGCGCGCTGGAAGTCCTTCCCCACCACCGCAACCTGGTCGTGTCGCGCACCATGAGCAAGGCCTTCGCGTTGGCGGGGGCACGGCTGGGCTACTTCGCCGCGGCGAAGGAGATCTGCGACGCGGTCCGGGTGGTGCGGCTGCCCTACCACCTCTCCGCGGTCACCCAGGCCACCGCCCTGGCCGCGTTGCGGCATGCGCCGGAGCTGCTCGGCCGGGTCGACGATCTGCGTCGCGGACGCGATGAGACCGTAGGCTGGCTGCGCGAGCAGGGCTTCGAGGTGGCCGAGAGCGACGCGAACTTCGCGTTGTTCGGCCGTTTCGCGGACCGGCACGCGGTCTGGCAGCAGTTGCTGGACCGGGGGGTGCTGATCCGTGAGACCGGCCCCGAGGGTTGGCTCCGGGTCTCGATCGGCACCCCGGACGAGATGACGGCTTTCAAGAACGCACTGACCGAGGTCATGAAGGAGATCCAGGGATGAGCAGGACCGCGCGGATCGATCGCGAGACCAAGGAGTCCAAGATCCACGTCGAGATCGACCTCGACGGCAGTGGCACGACCCAGATCTCCACCGGTGTGGGGTTCTACGACCACATGCTCACCGCGTTCGCGCGGCACGCGCTGGTCGACCTCGTGGTGCACGCCACCGGTGACACCCACATCGACTCCCACCACACGGTCGAGGACACCGCGATCGTTCTCGGCCAGGCGATCCGTGAGGCCCTCGGTGACAAGGTCGGCATCCGTCGTTTCGGCGACGCCACCGTGCCGCTCGACGAGGCGCTGGTGCAGGCCGTCGTCGACGTGTCCGGGCGCCCCTACTGTGTGCACACCGGTGAGCCCGAGGGCCAGGAGCACGTGCTGATCGGCAACCCGGCCGGCAACTTCTTCCTCGGCTCGCTGACCCGCCACGTCTTCGAGTCGATCTCGTTCCACGCCCACATCGCCCTGCACGTGCGGGTGCTGGCCGGCCGCGAGCCGCACCACATCGTCGAGACCCAGTTCAAGGCGTTCGCCCGGGCCTTCCGCGACGCGATCGCGCTCGATCCGCGCGAGACCGGCGTCCCCTCCACCAAGGGCGCCCTCTGATCCATGAAGAATGTCGTCGTCCTTGACTACGGGTCGGGGAACCTCCGGTCGGCGGTGCGCGCACTCGAGCGCGCCGGTGCCTCCGTCACGCTGACCGCCGATCGCACGGCTGCCCAGGACGCCGACGGGCTGCTGGTGCCCGGCGTCGGTGCGTACGCCGCCTGCATGGCCGGCCTGCGGGCGGTCAAGGGGCACGAGGTGATCGGCCGACGGCTTGCCGGTGGCCGCCCCGTGCTCGGCATCTGCGTGGGCATGCAGATCCTGTTCTCCCGCGGCGTCGAGCACGGTGTCGAGACCGAGGGCTGCGACGAGTGGCCCGGCGTCGTCGAACGGCTGCACGCTCCCGTCGTACCGCACATGGGGTGGAACACCGTCGACGTCCCCGAGGAGTCGGAGCTGTTCGCCGGGGTCGAGGACGAGCGCTTCTACTTCGTGCATTCGTACGGCGTCCGCGACTGGACGCTGGTCACGAACAACCGCACGCGGGCGCCCAGGGTGACCTGGGCGGAGACTGGTTCGATCTCTGGGAGCGGCGACCGGTTCGTCGCCGCCGTCGAGAACGGCCCGTTGAGCGCCACCCAGTTCCATCCGGAGAAGTCCGGCGACGCCGGCGCGCAGCTGCTGCGCAACTGGGTGCAGTCACTCTGAGCCCGGGTCCACCGATCTCTCGGCTGCTGCGCGCCCCCGTTCTGGCGTGAGAGATCCCGAGCTGCCGGGCAGGAGGCACGGCGTCCCCCATACAGGGCAATTGTGATAAATCGCTTCTGCTTGGACCAGGTGGGCTCCTAGCGTGTTCGGCATGCCCGAGCTGAACATGAACGACATCATCCATGCCGCCGTACGTCGAGATCTGGGCCGCATCGAAGGCGCCTTGCGGACCTTCTCCGAGGGTGACCGGGCCCGGGCAGGTGCGCTCCAACGGGCCTGGGAGACGCTGTGGCGTCAACTCCACCACCACCATGTCGGTGAGGACAGCCATGTCTGGCCCTACCTGCGGAGCCTCGGAGTCCTCGACGAGCGCATGCTCGAGGAGATGGAGCACGAGCACGAGGCGATGGCCGCGGCGATGACCGCTGCCACAGCGGGGATGGCTGCCTTCGCCGACGCCCCGACGACGTCGAACGCAGTGCAGGCCGCTGACCTGGTGGCTCGGGCCCACGAGATCACCGAGCAACACCTCGTGCACGAAGAGACCGCGGTGATCCCGTTCATCGAGGAACGTTGGGACACCCCCGAATGGAAGGCGACCGAGAAGCAGCTGCGCAAGGGCTCGCCCTCCCACAACGGCGAGTTCTTCGCGTGGCTCCAGGACGGTGCCACGCCCGAGATCCTGGCCGGGCTGCGCGCCAACATTCCCGCGCCGGTCGTCTTCGTGCTGTCCAGGGTGTTCGGCCGCCGCTACGCGCGCGAGGTCGCCCCGGTCTGGCGGTGACTGATCCGGTGGGTGACCGGGGTGCGGTGCTGGCCGGCGTGGTCTCGCCATGGAGTACTGGGTGCAGCGTGGACGTGCCGGCTCACTAGGATCCTTGCCATGAGCGACTACCTCGAACTCCTGCCCGCCGTGGACGTCAAGGGCGGCCAGGCCGTCCAGCTGGTGCAGGGTGTCGACGGGTCGGAGAAGCGCTTCGGTGACCCGGTCGAGGCCGCTCTTCGCTGGCAGAGTGCGGGCGCCGAGTGGATCCACCTGGTCGACCTCGACGCCGCGTTCGGTCACGGACACAACCGCGACCTGCTCGCCACGATCGTCGGCACGCTCGACATCGACGTGGAGATGAGCGGTGGGATGCGCGACGACGAGTCGCTCAAGGCGGCCATGGACGCGGGTTGCCGCCGGGTCAACATCGGCACCGCCGCGCTCGAGAGCCCGGAGTGGTGTGCCCGCGCCATCGGCGAGTACGGCGACCGCGTGGCCATCGGGCTCGACGTACGCGGCACCACGCTCGCGGCGCGGGGGTGGACCCGTGAGGGCGGTGACCTCTACGAGACCCTGGCCCGCCTCGACGCCGAGGGCTGTGCTCGCTACGTCGTCACCGACGTCAACAAGGACGGCATGCTCCAGGGGCCCAACCTCGACCTGCTCCGTGACGTCTGCGCGCGCACCGACAGGCCCGTGGTCGCCTCCGGCGGCGTGACCACCCTCGACGACATCCGAGCCCTGATGGAGCTCGTGCATCTCGGTGTCGAGGGCGCCATCGCCGGGACCGCGCTGTACGAGGGCCGCTTCACGATCGAGGAAGCCCTCGCCCTCACCCGCAACGGACGTGACCCCCGGTGACACTGGCCGTCCGTGTCATCCCGTGCCTGGACGTCGACGCCGGGCGCGTGGTCAAGGGCATCAACTTCAAGGAGCTGCGCGACGCCGGTGACCCGGTCGAGCTGGCCCGTACCTATGACGCCGAGGGCGCTGACGAGCTGACCTTCCTCGACATCTCCGCCTCCTTCGAGGGGCGTGCGACCACGATGGAGATCGTCTCGCGCACCGCCGAGGAGGTCTTCATCCCGCTGACCGTGGGCGGGGGAGTCTCCAGCGTCGAGGACGTCGACCGGCTGCTGCGTGCCGGCGCCGACAAGGTGGCGATGAACACCGCCGCGATCAAGCGGCCCGAGCTGATCGCCGAGGTGGCCGACCGGTTCGGCAACCAGGTGCTGGTGCTCTCGGTCGACGCCCGGCGCGCCACCGGAACGGACTCCGGCTTCGAGGTCACCACGCACGGGGGCCGCACGTCGGCCGGGCTCGACGCGATCGAGTGGGCGGCCCGGGCGGCCGAGCTCGGTGCCGGTGAGATCCTGCTCAACGCGATGGACGCCGACGGCACCCAGGACGGCTTCGACCTCGAGCTGATCCGCGCCGTACGCCGCGAGGTCAGCATTCCGGTGATCGCCTCGGGCGGTGCCGGATCCGTCGACCACTTCGCGCCCGCGGTCGACGCCGGTGCGGACGCCGTCCTGGCGGCGACGGTCTTCCACTTCGGCACCCTGCGCATCTCCGACGTGAAGGACGCGCTCGCGGAGACGGGTCACCCGGTGCGCTGACCCCCAGCCACCTGTGGACAAGCCCGCTCGGCTGTCGGCGCAGGTCTCCACCCCGGAGGTCACGCCCCGGGTCCGGGGCCCGTGGCACCATGGTGTGGACCCTGGATGTGTCGATCCGATCCTGCTGCTCGTGGTGCAGGAGATCGGCTGAAAGACGTCGCCGACGCGCTACCGCATCCCAGCCGATGGGCAGTGTCCAGATCGGGCGTCGCGGCACCGTCGAGACCGACCTCGGGACGCTGTTCGCGCCCTGAGCCGAGGCTCCCGGCGCTCAGATCCCGAGCGAGGCCGCGCGGAAGCGGCGTACCCGTTCCTCCGGTCCGCCGTACTCCAGGCCGGTGACCCGGGCGCGGCCGAACAGCATCAGCAGCAGTTCGGAGGTCGGGCCCACGACCAGCACCGGGTCGCTGCCACGACGCAGGGTCACCTCGCGGCCGGTGGCGGCATCGCGCACCAGCACCGGAACGCCGGCCGGCCGCACCAGGCCACGACCCGTGGTGCTCACGACGCGCCACAGGCTGGCCTGCTCGGCACGGGTCAGGTCGCGCGCGGTCCAGCTCGGCTGCGCGCGGCGGATGTCCTCGTGGTGCACGAAGTACTCCGCGGTGTTGAGCAGTCGGTCGACGACGGGCAGCGCGGCCCAGGTCAGCCGCGGCCGGCGCAGATCCTCGACGAGATCGGTGAACTCCCGGCGTCCGAGCCTCTGGGTGGCCCTGTCGACCAGACCGCCCAACGCCGGCACGAGGATGCCGGGGGAGGCCAGGGTCCGCTCACGCACGAGCATGTGGACCACGAGATCCTTGACGGTCCACTCACCCGAGAGCGTCGGTGCACCCGCGCCGACGTCGAGCGCGAGGTCGCAGAGGCGGTTGCGTTCGGCGTGGGCCAGCGAGGTGGTGCTCATGTCGCGAGCGTACGACGTACGCCGGGATCGGGAACCGGCCGCACGAGTTGTCCATGCCGGGAATGTCGGAGCCGGGTCCTAGTGTTGGCCTCGCTGTCGGGTGAGGAAGATGCGAGGAGACGTGAGCCAGGTGGGTGCACCGCGCGGGACGATGCGCGAGGGGTTCGCTGTCCTCGGAGTCGCGATCCGGAAGGAGCCGTGGATCTTCACGGTCTCCACGCTGGGCAGCGTGCTCTTCGGTGCGCTGACCGTCGCTGATGCGTGGGTGCTGGGCTGGTCGACGGAGCACGCGGTGATCCCCGCGTTCGAGACCGGTCACATCGACGCCTCCATCCTGTGGGCGGTCTTCGGACTGTTCGTCGGCGTGGCGATCCTCCGCGCGGTCGGCATCGTCGCGCGTCGTCTGGGCGCCGGCATCATGCAGTACCGCATGCAGGCGTATTCCCGGCGCGAGGTGACGCGCCAATATCTCGAGCTGCCCATGGAGTGGCACCAGAAGCACCCCACCGGGCAACTGCTCTCCAACGCCAACTCCGACGTGGAGGCGGCCTGGTTCCCGATCGCACCCCTGCCGCTGGCGGTGGGCACCGTGGCGATGATGGTGATCGCGATCGTGCAGATGCTGCTGGCCGACGTGGTTCTCGCGGCGGTCGGCCTGCTGGTCTTCCCGGTCGTCATCGTGGCCAACGTGGCGTTCCAGCGCGCGTCGTCCCCGTTGATGACTCGCGCCCAGCAACTGCGCGCCGAGGTCAGCGAGATCGCCCACGAGTCCTTCGACGGGGCCATGGTGGTCAAGACCCTGGGCCGCGAGGGTGAAGAGACCCAACGCTTCGCCGAGCGGGTCCACGACCTGCGCGACGTGCTGATCAAGGCCGGCCGCATCCGCGCGATGTTCGACCCCACCATCTCCGCGCTGCCCAACATCGGGGTGCTGGTGGTGCTCGCGACCGGCGTCGCCCGGGTCCTCAACGGCACCACCGACGCCGGGGCGGTCGTCACCGTCGCCTACCTGCTGACCATCGTCTCGTTCCCGATCCGTTCGATCGGCTGGCTGCTGGGCGAGTTCCCACGCAGCGTGGTCGGGTTCCAGCGGGTGCAGTCGGTCCTCGACGCCCGCGGCGAGATGACCTACGGCGACGTTGCCCTCGAGTCGACCGGCCCCGGGGCCGACCTGTCCGTCGACTCGTTGGCCTATGCCTACGACGACGGGCCGCCGCTGCTGCGTGACCTCTCGTTCACCGTCGCCCCGGGTCGTACGACGGCCCTGGTCGGAGCGACCGCCTCCGGAAAGAGCACCCTCACCAACCTGCTCACCCGGCTGGTCGACCCCGACGCCGGAGTGGTCCGCGTCGACGGCACGGACCTGCGTGACCTCGACCGCGGGGCGCTGGCGCAGGTGCTCGCCGTGGTGCAGCAGACCGCCTTCATGTTCGACGACACCGTGCGCGGCAACATCACGCTGGGCGCCGATTTCAGCGACGACGAGGTGTGGGCCGCCCTGCGCACCGCGCAGGGCGACGGTTTCGTCGCCGGGCTGCCCCACGGCCTCGACACCCAGTTGGGTGAACGCGGCACCTCACTGTCCGGGGGCCAGCGGCAGCGCATCTCCCTGGCCCGAGCCCTGGTCCGCCGCCCCCGCATGCTGATACTCGACGACGCCACCTCCGCGGTCGACCCCGAGGTGGAGGCCCGGATCCTGGCCGGCCTGCGCGAGAACGGCTCCGGCACCACCCTGGTCGTGGTCGCCTACCGCAAGGCCACGATCGGGCTGGCCGACGAGGTGCTCCACCTGGCCGACGGTCGCATCGCCGACCGCGGGACCCATGCGGAGCTTCTCGAGCGCAGTCCCGGCTACGCCACCTTGGTCAACGCCTACGAGCAGCAGGCGGCAGGGGAGGTCACCCC
>NZ_BCRJ01000086.1 GCF_001552535.1 Nocardioides jensenii JCM 1364 = NBRC 14755
CCGCCTGGCGCGCCTCGCGCAGCTTCCAGCGGGCGGCGTTGTAGGCCTCGGCGGCCTGGCCGGCCGCGATGCTGGCGTTCTGGAGACGCTGGTTGGCCAGCACCAGGTCGGTCTGCACGCTGGCCACGGTGCGCTTCATGTTCGTGGCCGCGTCCTTGGCCGCGTCGACCTCGGCCTGGGTCGGGGTGCGGTCACCGGCGCCGGGGTCCGGGTCGGCCACGGCCGTCGGCACGCACAGCACCAGTGCGAGTACGCCGGCAGCGCCGGCGAGCAGCGGGCGGCCCGAGGTGGTCCGTCGCACGATATTCAGCCCCTTTGTGTGTCTGGAGACCTCGGGCGACTTCCCCATCGCCCGAGGCACTTTGAGCACGCTAGTGCTCACGAGTCACAAAAGAAACAGTTCTTTCCAATTTTCTCAAAAGTACCGGCGTGTCGCCTTGACAAACTACATCGTGGTAATTTTCGAACTACAGCCATGTCATTCGGACAAACCACCCGCAGAAGGAATGCCGAACGCCCCGCGTCCTCGAGCTGCTGAGCAGCCGGGACGCGGGGCGTCGTACGAGCCTGGGTCTGGGGTGTGCGGGTCAGTCCCTGTCGACGGGAATCTGCGACGTGGTCGTGGTCGGGTGACTGGCCAGCCCGTGTCTGTCGAACTTCTGCCCGGAGGCCAGCCCTCCCACGTAGAAGGAGATCACCGCGATGGCCACACCGGCGACGTCGTCGGCGATGTAGTGCCAGCCGAAGTAGAGGGTGGCCACGACCGTGATGGCGAAGTTGATCCACAGCATCCAGTGCAGCCAGCGCACCTTGATCGTGTACTGCGCCATCAGCGCCACCAGCAAGGTGATCGCGCAGTGCAGGCTGGCGAACCCGGCCACCGATTGGACGGCATCGACCCGACCACCCCAATAGACGCCGACCCGTCCGTAGGACAACGCCTCCATCAGGGAGGACGCCCCCGTGGGCGTCAGGTCGGTGTAGAGGAAGGAGTACTCGAAGCCCGGGCCGAGCGTGGGCAGCATGTAGTAGGACGCGGTGCCGAGGCTCCACGCCAGGCACTGGGAGGTCGCGAACCAGTAGCCGTAGCTCAGGTTCTTCGACCAGATCAGCCAGGCCGTCAGCACCAGCGGAACCATCGGCAGGAACCACAGGTAGATCGTGGAGAGGACGTGCGCGGAGTAGTTGGTGCCGAGCACGGTGTGCAGCACGGTGGCCGGCTCGTGGCCGAAGAAGATCGCCTGGTCGAGCAGGTGCAGCGGGCGGTCGAACTTGTGATCCACGCCGAGCACCTGCGGCAGGAACGACTTCAGGTTCCGGTAGCTGACGTAGGTGATGTAGAAGCACACGAGCCCCAGCACCACGAGGGTCAGACGCTCACGGTTCCAGTGGGAGTGCCAACGCTCGGTGACGATCGGCCACATCACCTTGGGCTTCATCTTCGAGAGCCACAACGTGCGCGGCAGCATGTCGAGCAGGAGCGCCCCGAAGACCAGGAGCGGCAGCCGCAACCACGACGGGCCCAGGAAGCCCTCGGGGTCGACCACCTTCTCGCCGAGGCTGATCGCCGTGATGACGGCGAGAGCACCCATCAACGTGGCGATACCGACGAGGAGGACGTAGGCACGGCGATACACGCGGGCAGTCTAGGGGAACGGGCCCGATGATCCACGTTGCGGGATCACCGCGAGCCGGTCCCGGACCACGCTCAGGCGGACGTCCTGCCCGGGACGTGGCGGGGCCGTGCCGTCCGACGTGACGGAGGCCACGACGCCGACCCCGGGCACGTCGACCTCGACTCGCACGACGTCCGGGGTCACCCGCGACGACAGCACGACGCCACCCAGAGGGCCCTCCGCGGACACCTGCAACGCCGACCGACGCAGGGCCACTCCGTCACCGGTGGCCACCCCCGCCGCGCTGAGTACGACGTCCGCGGCCGAACCGTCGAGCACGGTGGGATAGCCCAGGAACGACGCGGCCTCCGCATCCGCCGGGTGCTCCCAGACCTCGGCCAGCGTGCCGTCCTGAACGAGGTGACCACCACGCATCAACGCCATCCGGTCGGCGACGGCGAACGCCTCCTCGTGGTCGTGCGTGACGAACAGGGCCGTCGTGCCGGCTCGGGTGAGGATCTCGCGCAGGTCGAGGGCCAGCCGCTCGCGCAGCGACTTGTCCAGGGCACTCAGGGGCTCGTCGAGGAGCAGCAGACGCGGCTCGACGGCGAGGGCGCGGGCCAGTGCAGCGCGTTGCCGCTCACCTCCCGAGAGCGTCGCGGGGTCGCGGCCGGCGTACCCGGCCAGGCCGACCAGCTCGAGCAGCTCCTCGACCCGGGTGGCGACCTCGCGACGAGGGCGGTGCCGGATGCGCAGTGCGTAGCCGACGTTGGCGCCGACACTCTGATGGTTGAAGAGCTGGCCGTCCTGGAACATCAGCGCGAAGCCACGCTTGTGCGTCGGCACTCCCGCGAGGTCGGCACCGTCGAAGGCGATGCGCCCAGCGGAGATCGGCTCCAGCCCGGCGACCGCGCGCAACAGGGTCGACTTGCCGCAGCCGGACGGACCGAGCACGGCCAGCACCTCACCGGCCCGTACGTCGAGCGAGACGTCACGGACGGCTGCGGTGGCACCGTAGTTCACGGTGACCTGGTCGATGGCGAGCACCTCAGAACCCTCCCACGCCCGGCACCCGGAGCCGCTCGACGACGAACATCACCGACGCCGTGGCCAGGGCGAGCACGACGGCGGCCGCCAGCGCCATGCCGTAGTTGTGCGGGCCGGGCTGGCCGAGGAGCCGGTAGATCAGCACCGGCAGGGTCGGGTGGTCGACCCGGGAGAGGAAGGAGGTCGCGCCGAACTCCCCCAGGGAGATCGCGAAGGCGAACCCGGCAGCGGCCAGCAGCGGCTTCCAGACCACGGCCAGGTCGATGGTGACCAGGGCCCGCAGTGGCGAGGCACCCAGCGAGTGCGCGGCCTGGCGTTGTCGGTCGTCGATGCCGGCCAGCACCGGGACCAGCGTGCGCACCACGAGCGGCATCGCGACCAACGCCTGCGCGATCGGCACCAGCAGCGGTGACTCGCGGAAGTTGACCGGCGGCTCGTCGAGGGTGATCAGGAAGCCGAAGCCGAGGGTCACCGCCGAGACCCCCAACGGCAGCATGAAGAAGCCGTCGAGCAGTCCACGGATCCGGCGCTCGGCCGGGCCGTGTGAGCGGCGGGTCACGATCACCGCGACCAGTCCCCCGACCAGCAGTGCGATCCAGGTCGCGTCGACGGCGGTGCGCAGCGAGTTGAGCAGCGCCTCGAAGACCGTGACGTCGACCAGACCGTCGCCCCCGGTCGTGTCCAGGGCCCGGTAGTTGGCCAGGCTCCACGCGCCGTCGACCCGCAACGACCCGACGACCAGCATGGCGATCGGCACCGCGACGAGCACCAGCCCCAGGGCGGTGGCGAGCAGCGCAGGGGCGTCGTACGGCCTGATCCTGGACGGGGTGACACTCCTGCGGGTGGCCTGGCCGGTTGCCGAACGGGCGCGGGCGGCGAGCAGGAGCAGCACGGTGACCACGAGCAGCTGCAACAGGCACAGGGCGGCCGCCGCGGGCAGGTCGAAGAGGCTGGTGGTCAGCAGGTAGATCTCGGTCTCGACGGTCGAGTAGCGCAGGCCGCCGAGCACCAGCACGATGCCGAATGCGGTCGAGCAGAACAGAAAGACGACGCTGGCCGCCGAGACCACCGAGCCGCGCAGTGCCGGGAAGGTGGCCGTCCGGAACACCTGCCACGGTGAGGCGCCCAAGGCTGCGGCCGCCTCACCGGGTCGTGGGTCCAGGCCCTCCCATGCCGCCCCGACCGTGCGTACGACGACCGCGAGGTTGAAGAACACCATCGCCGCGATGATCGTGACCGGCGACCCGTCGAGGCCGAGGCCCTCGAGCGGACCCGTGCTGACCAGCCGGTCGAAGGCGATGCCGACCACCACGGTCGGCAGCACGAACGGCACCAGGAAGGCCGCCCGGATCACGCTCCGGCCGGGCACCCGCACACGGTGCAGCGCATAGGCGGTGGGGACGCCGAGGAGCAGCGTCACCACCGTCGCCGCGGCGGCGACCCAGACGGTGAACCACAGCACCCGGTGGACGCGCGGCCGGGCCAGCACCTCGGCCACCTCGCCGGGAGCGAACCTGCCGTCCGGCCAGAGCCCCTGCCCGAGCATGCCGGTGACCGGCAGCACGAAGAAGACGCCGAGCACCAGGACCGGCAGCGCGGCCAGTCCGGCGAGCGTCAGCAGGCGTCTCACCTAGAGACGACGTCCTGCCACTCGGTCAGCCACTCGGCGCGGTGCTCGGAGATGTCGTCGGCGGAGACCGCGTAGGGCTCGGTCGGCTGTTGCGCGAACTTCGCCCAGTCCTTCGGCAGCTCGACGGAGTCGTCGACCGGGAAGACGTACATGTTGTCGGGCAGGGCGGCCTGCACCTGCGGGCTGAGCAGCCAGTCCACCACGGCCTGGCCGCCGACCGGGTTCTTCGCGTTCTCCAGGACGCCGGCGTACTCCACCTGGCGGAAGCAGGTGTCGAGCAGGGCTGCCGTCGTGGTCTCGCCGGTCTTCTTGTCCACGGTGAACGCGGGCGAGGTGTCGTAGGAGACCACGATCGGGCGGTCGCCGTCACCGCCACCCGTGAAGCCCCCGTAGTAGGCGTCGGTCCAGCCCTCGGTCAGCTCGGCACCGTTGTCGACGAGGTCCTTCCAGTAGTCGGGCCAGCCGTCGCCGTACTCCGCGATCGTGGCGAGCAGGAAGGCCAGGCCGGGCGAGCTGGTCGCGGCGCCCGGGACCACCATGAGGTCCTGGTACGCCGGATCGGTGAGGTCGTCGAGCGTGGCCGGCGGCTCCTGGTCGTTCTTCTCGAACCAGGCGGTGTCGACGTTGACGCACACCGAGGCCTGGTCGATCGGCGCGAGCTTCTCGCCGGCGTCGCCGTCGAGGCGCAGCTTCTCCGCGCTGCCCGGCAGCTCGACGGCGTACGTCGCGAACACGTCCTCGTCCACCGCGCGCGAGGCGAAGGTGTTGTCGACCCCGAAGGCCACGTCGCCGATCGGGTTCGACTGGCTCAACGCCAAGGCATTGGTCAACTTGCCGGCGTCACCGGAGGGCCGGATCTTGAGCGTCGCGCCGGTGTCCTGCTGGAACTGGCGGACCAGCTTCTTGGGCAGGTTGAACGAGTCGTGGGTGACCAACGTGACCGTGGTTCCCGCGATCGCGTCGGCGGGGTCGACGCCGTCCGTGGCCTCGACCCTGGTGTCCTCGTTGTCGTCGCCGTCCTCGGCCAGCAGCGTGCAGGACGCAGCCCCGGTCAGGGCCAGCGCCGTGATCGTGGCCAGTGCGGTGCGCAGTGCGCGGTTCATCTCCGACTCCCTTCGCCGGTGCTAACCGGATCAGGTCCTGAGGGTCTGCGGCCGGCGTGGTCTGCTCGGCTCGCACTCTCAGCTCCCCGGCCCGCTGGCCGGAGTGCTCCCCTGTCTCTTGAACCTCCGAATCTACCCCACGCCACGCCTCCCCCCGAAGTGGCGCGGGGTCACGGTCGATCCACACGCGGCGGGTGCCACGGGCGAACCGTCCACAGCACCGCACAAGCGCCGACGTACGGCGTCCCCGCCCGACCCGCCAGCCCGACGCCCCGCGCAGTCGTACGACGTCAGCGGCTCAGGTGCACCACGTCCTTGTCGGCCCGAGTCAGCTTGTGCGGGTTGCGCACCAGGTAGAGCTCGGTGGCCACGCCGCCCTCGAAGCGCGCGGTGGCGACCACGTCGAGCACCCCGTCGAGGAAGAACCGGATCGCCGGCTGGCCGTTGACCTGCGCGACGTCGACGGTCATCTCGCCGTCGCGGCCCATCACCCCGTTGAGCCAGCGCAGCACCTTGTCGCGGCCGACGATCGGGCGCAGCGCGGCACGTTTCAGGCCGCCGCCGTCACTGAACAGCACGACGTCGGGTGCCATCACGTCCATCAGCCCCTGGAGGTCGCCTCCCGCAGCCGCGGCCAGGAACCTGGTGAGCACGTCGTCGGTGTCCTCCGGCGGGGTGGCCCGGGGACGCCGGGCCTGCACGTGCTTGCCCGCCCGGCTGGCGATCTGGCGCACCGCCGGCTCCGACTTGTCGACCGCCGCGGCGATCTCGGCGTAGTCGAAGCCGAAGACCTCGCGCAGCACGAACACCGCACGCTCGGTCGGGTTGAGCGTCTCGAGCACCATCAGCATCGCTGTCGAGACCGAGTCGGCCAGCTCGACGTCGTCGGCGACGTCGGGCGTGGTCAGCAACGGCTCGGGCAGCCACGGGCCGACGTACGACTCCCGGCGGCGTTCGAGCGTGCGCATCCGGTTGAGCGCCTGCCTGGTGGCGATTCGCACCAGGTAGGCCCGCGGGTCGCGAACCTCGGCCTGGTCGACCTCGGCCCACCGCAGCCACGTCTCCTGGACGACGTCCTCCGCGTCGGCGGCGGAGGAGAGCATCTCGTAGGCAACCGTGAAGAGCAGGTTGCGGTGCTCGACGAAGGGATCGCTCACGGGTGGTCTCACCGGGCCAAGGGTGCCAGTTCGCAGGCGTCGGAGTAACCCTGCGAGGCGAGGCCCATCGCGGAGTTCGTGCGCGAACGCATGTTCTCCAGCGAGATCATCGCGGTCAGCTCGACGATCGCCTCGTTGCCGAGCTGGCGGGCCAGGTTCGCGACCATCTCGTCGTCGACCTCGGGCGGGGTGGCGGTCATCGCCTCGGCGTACTCCAGCACGTCGCGCTCGAGCGGGGTGAAGACGTCACTCTCGCGCCACACAGGCACCTGGCGGACCTTCGCCTCGTCGAGCCCCTTGTTGTGAGCCATGAAGTAGCCGAAGTCCATGCACCAGCTGCACCCGATCGTCGCGGCGGTCACCATCTCGGCATACGACTTCAGGTTGGGGTCGAGAGCCGTGAACTTCGCGACCTTGCTCTCGAACGAGACGATCGCCTTGGTCACCGGCCTGTTGTGGAACATCACGTAGGCGAAGTCGGGCACCTCGCCGTACGTCCGCTTCGAGAACGCCGTCATGACGCGGCCATAGACGCCGGTGAGCTCGGCCTTGGGGATGCGGAAGTTGCTGGTCGTCTTGCCGGGCATGGCTCCTCCTGGGGAGACCGGGGCCCCACCTGCTGGAGCCCGTTCACCCATGGAGACACCGGTCGTCCCGGATCTGTGACACGCGGTCCGTGACAGACCCGGACTTGTGCGGTGCTGCCGACGGCTGCCCGCGTCACACAACGCGTGTGGAGCGACCGTGTCCCCGCGTTGCTCAGGGCGGCAGCAGGCAGGTCGGGTCAGGCCAGGGCGTAGACGTGCAGGCCGTCGACGAGGGTGCGGGTCATCTCGCCACGGGCCACCAGCAGCTCGAGATGGGCGCGGGTCTCGAGAGTTGCCAGGGCAGCGTTGAAGACATCGAGGTCGGCCAGCTTGCGCTCGTGGCGGGTCCACGGCACCTGGGCGGCGACGTCGTACGACGTCCCGGGGTTCGCCGAGATGACCTCGCGGCACAGGTCGAGTCGCACGTCGTGAAAGGCCACCAGCTCGTCGACCCGGGCATGGCTCGAGGCGGTGACCGCGCCGTGCGCCGGGAGCAGCGCCAGGTCGGGAAGGGCCCGCACCTTGGCCAGAGAGGCCAGGAAGTCGCCGAGCGGCTGGTCGGCCAGCACCGGCTCGAACCCGATCGACGGCGTGATCGTCGGCAGCACGTGGTCACCGGCGAAGAGCAGGCCCTGGGCCCGGTCCGCGAACACGAAGTGACCCTGCGTGTGACCCGGTGTGGACACCGCGTCGAGGGTGCGCGCGCCCACGGCGAGCTCGTGGTCGCCCTCGAGCCAGGTGTCGGGGTAGCCCCACACGGAGAGGTCCGGTGTCGAGTCGGCGGTGAAGCGGCCCCACTCCTCGGCGATGTCGGACGCCCCCGCCAGCCGGAGCATCTCGACGTGTGGGTCCTCGTCCACGTCCGTGGCATGGATCAGGTCCAGGGTGGCCTTGTCGCCGATGCCGAGCGAGACGTGCGAGCCGAACTCGCGGCGTACGGTCACGGCCTGCGTGTAGTGGTCGCGGTGCACATGGGTGACCAGGAACCGCGTGATGTCGGAGACCTTGCGGTCGATCGAGGCCAGCGAGCTCTCCAGCAACGTGCGGGACTCCTCGATCGCCCAGCCGCCGTCGATCAGCGTGAGCCCGTCACCGGTGTCGATCGCGTAGACGTTGACCGCGCGCAGTCCGTCCATCGGGAGGGGCAGCGGGATGCGGTGCACGCCGGGGGCGACCTCGAAGGCGCCCGGCTCCGTCCAGTCAGTCATCGGGCCACCATGTCATGTACCGCCGAGTCACATCAGGTGACGTCCGGCACACCGAGCTCGAGGTTCGGCTGCTGGATGCCGCCGTCGATCTCGAGCAGCTTGCCGGTGACGTACTGGCCGGCCTTCGAGGCGAGGTAGAGCACGCCGGCGGCGATGTCCTCGGGCTCCCCCACGCGCCCCAGCGGGGTCTTGGTCTCGAGCTGCTCCATCATCTCGGGGATGCCGGCGACGAACTCCAGCGCACTGGTCATCACGGAGCCGACGAAGATGCCGTTGACCCGCACCCTGGGCGCCAGGTCTGCGGCAGCCAGCCTGGTCCAGTGCGCCAGCGCCGCCTTCGCGGTGCCGTAGGCGAGGTAGCCGCGACCCGACGCGCGTCCCATCATCGAGCTGATCGAGGTGATCGACCGCTGCGCGTCCGGCGGGCCCTTCAACATCAGGGGCACGGCGGCCCGGCTCAGCGCGTGTGCCGTGCTGACGTTGAAGTGGAACGACTCCTCGAGATAGGCCACGTCGGTGTCGAGGAATGCGTTCGGGATGGTGCCGCCGACGTTGTTGACCACGATGTCGAGTCGGCCGAGCTCGTCGTACGCCGCCCGGGCCAGGCCGGCAGCGGCGTCGGTGTCCGACAGGTCCGCCGGTACGACGACCGCACGGCGACCTGCCGCACGCACCAGATCGGCGACTGCCTCGAGCTGGTCTGCGTGTCGGGCCGAGATCAGCACGTCGGCGCCGGCCTGGGCCAGCGCGACGGCGGTGGCCGCACCGATCCCGCGTCCGGCGCCGGTGACGACCGCGACGTGGTCGGTGACGGTGAACCGGTCGAGGATGCTCACGAGACGAGTCCCCTGCCCGTCACGTGGAACAGGTCCAGGGCGGTGACGATGCCGGGCTCCGCCGCGACCACGGAGGACACCGAGTTCACCAGGCGCTGGGCGGTGGTGACCATGCCCGAGACGTTGTGGTCGCCGTCCTCGCCCCGGTGGGTGAAGTCGACCTTCATCATCGGCTGACCGATGATCTCGACGCGGTAGCAGCCACCGCCCTCGGGGGGCGTCGGCCACTCGGGCACCTGGTCCTCCGCCGTGCGGGTGATGTGCTCCAGGACGATCTTGTCCTCGCCGTCGACACGGCCGATCACCTGGAACCTCACCGCCCCCATCGTGCCGGCCGCGATGTCGACCGAGACCGTCGTGGTGTCCACCGGCGCAGGACGACGGTCGACGACTTCGGTGAGCGGCTCGTCGAGGGTGACCCCGAGGCCCGCCGCGATCTGGCGGACCACGGATCCCCAACCCATGCTGAGGATTCCGGGCTGCCAGAGCATCACGTCGTCGGCGTCGACCGGCTTGCCGAAGCCGAAGATGTCGCGCATGACGACGGGCTGGTAGTAGGTCGAGTAGTCGGCGATCTCGCTGACCCTGACCTGGTCGATGCGCTGCGAGAGCGACGTCATCACCAACGGCAGCACGTCGTTGGCGAAGCCCGGGTCGATGCCGTTGACGTGCAGGCTGGCACCCCCGTCCACACAGGCCTTCTCGAGCGAGGAGAGCGCCTCGTCCCACAGCACGCCGTACGGGTACTGCAGCAGCACCGGCCCGCTGGAGATCACGTTGATGCCGGCGGCGACGAACGCCTGGAGGTCCTCGATCGCCTCGAAGATGCGGTCGTCGGTCATCGCGGTGTGCACGATCGCGTCCGGCCTCAGCGCGATCAGTGCGTCGCGGTCGGTGGTCGCGGTGATGCCGAGGTCACGGTCGAGCCCGGCCAGTCGTCCGACGTCCTGCCCGTCCTTGTCCGGACTCGAGACCCAGACTCCGATCAGTTCGAGATCGGGGTGCCGTTCGATGCCGGCGACGACATGACGGCCGACGGTGCCGGTGGACCATCCGACGACACGCAGTGGTTCGTTGCTCATGGCTGCCAACCTAGAACACGTTCTATGTCTCGACAAGCTCGACAACCGACGACTCCAAGCGTGACAACCGACGACCCCGAGCTCGACAACCGACGACTCCAAGCGCGACAACCGACGATCCCGAGCTCGACGACCGACGACGCCGAGCGCGACGGCCGACGTCCCGAAGGTCGGTTTCGCGACATCGCCTAGTGTCCTGAGCACACATCCACGAGTCCGGGAGGCGGACCCACATGAGCGACGAAGAAGAAGTCGAAGCAAGCCTGAGCGTCGGAGCGCGGTTCATCGGTGACCCTGATGCGCTGCACGTCGTGGCGCTCGGCGGCGAGAAGCCCGGGGTCTTCCTCGAGCTGGTCGACTTCAGCCAGCCCCAGGCGGTCGAGGACGAGGAGGACTGGAACCTCGACCCGAGCTCGGACCTGGGCCTGAAGATCACCATGGCCGGACTCGACCCCGAGGTCGCGATCCAGCTGCTCAAGGTGGCCACGGAGTTCCTGGAGCAGGCCGAGTTCGAAGAGGGCTGATCCTCATCCTGGCTCTTCCCTTCCGGCGTACGGCGACGCACACTGGAGGGGAGAGCCAGCACTGGAGATGACGGCCATGCACGACAAGCTTCAGCACAGCATCCGGGCCACGCACGACGTCCTCGACGAGCGACTGTCCACGGCCGAGTGGCATCGGCCCACTGCGGACAAGCCACGCGACCGTTTCCCGGCCACGGACACGTTCCTGGCCAGCGCGAGTCGGCATCTGGCCGCGGCCAACGCCGTGCTGGTGCCGGCCGCTCGCCGGCAGCTCCCCGACGGCAGTGAGCTCGCCCACCGGTTCTCGCGCACCAGCCGCGACCTCGAGTACGCCATGGCCCAGACCAAGGCCAAGCTGTACGGCGAGGCGCACGCCATCTATCGCCCGTGGCACGAGATCTGGACCGACCTGCACCATCGCTTCGACGCCTTCATGGCGCTCGAGGAGGAGCTGGTCGCGGCCCTGGTCGAGCACACCACGAAGGAGGCGCGCTCCGAGTTGGCCGACCGGGTCTACGGCGCGGAGCTGCGCGCTCCCACCCGGCCGCACCCCTACGTGCCGCACCTCGGCCTGCCCGGCAAGGTGGCCCGGCGCATCTGTCTGGGAGTCGACCACTTCTGGGACACCACCGAGGGCCGGATGATCCCCGAACCGGTCAAGCCGCACGACCGGGAGCACGACGGCAGACTCACGCAGTACCTCCTCGCCGATCCGCACCTGCCCGGCGACGACGCCTGACCCGCCGCACCCGTGGCCCGGGGCGCCCGCCCGGGGCCTACCCGGCGGGGTGCACCTGCGCGTCGGGGCCCGGATAGACCAGCGACTCGTGGCCGTCGGTCCACCGCACCAGGAAGGGCGGGGTTCCGTCCTGGCCGCGTGCCTCGAGGATCTCCGCCTCACGCTCCGCTTCTCCGACGTGCCCGCTGTGAACGACGAGCCGGTCACCCGCACCCGCCTGCATCCCTGTCATCACGGTTCACTCCTTCCTGCCTCGACTGCCCGCGCGTCCGCGGCCTCAGTCGCCAGTCTTCTCCCTTCCCGGCGGCAGGCCAAGGGCTCAGAGCAGGAAACTGAACACCGGCGAACCCGGTGGCACGAGCTCGATCGTGAGCGGGCTGGCGTTCATCCTGCTCATCAGCTCGGCCAGGTCCGTGGCCCGCTCGAGCTCGATGCCGACCAGGGCGGGGCCGGTCTCGCGGTTGTTCTTCTTCACGTACTCGAAGACCACGATGTCGGCGCCCTCGATCAGCACGTCCTCGAGGAAGTGCCGCAGCGCGCCCGGCTCCTGGGGGAAGGTGACCAGGAAGTAGTGGCGCAGCCCCTCGTGGAGCAGCGAGCGCTCGACGATCTCGGCGTACCGGCTGACGTCGTTGTTGCCACCGGAGACGATCGCCGCGACCGCCTTGCCTCCCGGGTCGATCCGCCCGACGGCGGCGCTGGCCAGGGCTCCGGCGGGCTCGGCGATGACGCCTTCGGTCTGGTAGAGCGCGAGCATCTCGGTGCACACCGCACCCTCGGCAACGGTGACCACCTCGTCGACCAGGTCACGCACGATCGGATAGGTCAGCTCACCGACGCGGCCCACCGCGGCGCCGTCGATGAACGTGTCGAGGTCGGTCAGGCCGATCGGGCCACCGTGGCCGAGGGCGGCGGTCATGCTGGCCGCTCCGGCCGGTTCCACGCCGATGATGCGGATGCCCGGGTGTCGCTCCCGCAGCCACAGCGCGATCCCCGAGATGAGGCCACCACCGCCGATCGGAACCACCACGGTGCCGAGCTCGTGACCGGCAGCATGCGCCTGCTCGACCAGCTCGGGGCCGATCGTGCCCTGCCCGACGATGGTGCGTGGGTCGTCGAACGGATGCACATAGACGGCACCGGACGACTCGGAGTCTGCGTGCGCGGCGGCACTGGCCTCGTCGTAGGAGTTGCCGACGGTCACGAGATCGACCAACCCCTCGCCCAGGGCGAGGATGCGCTGGCGCTTCTGCCGCGGTGTGTTCTGGGGTACGACGACCCGTCCGCGAATGCCCAACGTGGCGCAGCTCAACGCGAGCCCCTGACCATGGTTGCCGGCGCTGGCGCAGACCACGCCGCGTTCCCGTTCCGCGGCGGTGAGACCGGCGATCAGGTGGTGGGCGCCTCGGATCTTGTAGGAACGCGCGAGCTGCTGGTCCTCACGCTTGAGCAGCACGGTCACGCCGGCCGGCTCGCTGAGTCGCACGCTCTGCTCCAGCGGCGTACGCCGGACGACCGGCCTCAGCACGTCGACCGCGCGCTCGACACCGGCCGCGCTGAGCTGGGCGACACCGAGACGATCAGCCTGGGGTTCGGGGAGGGTCACTCCCGTGATGTTACGACCGCAGGGGGTCGAAGGCAGCGAGCAGGTCGGTGTCTCCGGGGGCGCCGGCCCCGGCGATCCGGCCGGCCAGGAGCTTGCCGGTCAGCGGGCCGAGGGCGATGCCCCACATGCCGTGCCCGCCGGCGACGAAGACCCGGTCGGAGCGGGTGGCGCCGACCAGGGGCAGGCCGTCGGTGGTGCACGGCCGGGAACCGACCCACTCGTCGTGCCGCTGCGACCAATCGACCCCGCGGAACATCGGGGTCGCGGCGTCGACGATCGCCGTGATCCGGCGCTGGTCCAGCGGGTCGTCGGGGCTGCGGAACTCCATCATCCCGGCCACCCGGAGCCCCTCCTCCGGCTTGCCGAGCGGGGTGCACGCCACGCGCTGGGCGGGGAAGTAGACCGGTCCGGTCGGCACGTGCTCGGGGTGCACGGTGAAGCTGTAGCCACGGCCGGCCTGCACCACCTTGCGCACGCCGTGGGGTCGGGCGAGCCGGCCGATCCAGCTGCCGTTGGCCAGCACGACCGCGTCGGCGATCACCGAGTCGCCGTTCGTGCCGGCCACCAGGACCCGCTGGCCGCGCTGACTCACGTGCTCGACCTGGTGCCCCGCCAGGACCTCTCCGCCGCGTGCGCGCACGGCCTCGGCCAACGCGTGCACGAAGCGACCGGGGTTGAGGTAGCGCTGACCGTGGAGTCGGGCGCCGTACGTCACGCTCGCGCCCAGCGAGGGCTCGAGGGAGTGCAGCTGCTCGGCGTCGAGCAGCTCGAAGTCGGTGAGAGCACCGGTCCTGGCGACGTGACGGAACTCCTCGACCAGCACCTCGCGGTCGGTCTCGGAGACGAAGGCGGCCAGGAACGGCTCGGCGTCCAGGGTCGGCTCCTCGACGCGTCCGTCGCCGGCGTGCTCGGTGAGATCGTCGTACGCCGCCAGGGCGCCGGCGTTGGCCCGGTTGAAGACCTCGATCGCCTTGTTCCAGTGGCCCTCGGTGCAGTGACGCGCGAAGCCGAGGAGGAACTGCACGAGGCGGGGGTCGGCGCGAAAGGGCACGTAGACCGGGGAGTCCGGCTTGAGCGTGGCGAGGATGCCGGTCTTGAGGATGGCCGGCTCCGGGAGCGGCAGGGTCAGGGCCGGCGCGAGCCACCCGGCGTTGCCCCACGAGGAACCCGCGGCGACGTCGTCGCGGTCGACGACGGTGACCTTGACGCCGTGCTCCTGGAGGAACCAGGCGGTGGAGAGCCCGACCATGCCGGCGCCGACGACGACCACGTGCTGAGGGTGAGGTGCCATGCCCCCAGTCTGGTCAGGTGGACGCACGGAGTGGCTGCCCGAAGCGACAGTCTTCCTCGGACACCCTTGTGCGATCGGCCAAGGCGCCCCGGTGCTGGTCGAGGGGGTGGCTCTGCAACCGTCTCGAGACCACCGTCCCGACTCAGCGAGCCGACCTCAGGTCGATCATCAGGGCCAGCCGGGTGGCCGGATCACCGACGTCGACCCGGCACGACTCACGCGCCCGACGGAGTCGGTTGCGGATCGTGTTGGGGTGCACGGTGAGTGCCTCAGCAGCCGCACTCACCTCGCCTGCCTCGAGAAACGCCCGGACGGCGTCGACCAGCCCACTCTCGTGGTTCCGGTCGTGCTCGCGTAGCCGGGTCAGCGGACTCGAGGCTCGGTGTCGGTGGAGGAACCCGTCGAGTCGATCGACCAGCACGTCGGCGAACACGTCGTCGAGGGTGGCGACCACGCCCGTGCGGCCGCGGCGGACGAGGGCGTCGGCGACCTGGTCGGCCACCGCACGCGACTCGGCCAGGTCGCCCGCCTCGGCCGGTGTGCCGATGCCGACGACCAGCAGGTCGCGAGCCCCGAACCGGCGCAGGAAGTCGTCGAGGATCCGCACGGCGGAGTCGGCCGGCAGCACGCCGACGATGCCACGGTCGTACGCCGCACACAGGGCCGACGGAGCGATCGCGGACAGGTGCAGGGCCAGTGGCCCCACGGCGCGCCGAATCGCATCGGGATCCCCGCCACGGATCGACACCGCGACCCACTCCCCGGTCATGGTGCGGTCGGCGGCGATCTCGTCGGCCGCGTCGCCGCCGGCCAACAGGGCCGCAACCAGGTCGGTGCGCGCCCGACGTCCACGGTCGGCCAGGTCGCTCTCCTCGCGCAGCCTCCTGGCCACCCGCGGCGCTGCCGCACGCAGGGTCTCGGCCTGGCTCGGGGTCGGCCCACCGGGGATGGCGGCCCAGATCGAACCGATCAGCTGCCCCTCGTCCCGCACGGCGACCACCGCGCGCGCCACCATGTGCTCGGCTGGCAGGTCGACCGTGATCACGTCGTCGGAGCGACGCAGCTTCTCGAAGACGCCCGTCCCCGCGATCGCGTCGCGATAGTGCACCGGCACCTGCCGGCCCAGGATCGTGCCGATGCGGGCCTCGTCGACGTCCTGGTTCCCGCCGGAGTAGGCGATCACGATGGTGTCGCGGTCCTCGATCGTGACCGGCGCACCGAGCAGCCCGGCCAGGGAGGTGGCGATGTCGAAGAGGTCGCCGTCGATGTCGAGGCCCACGAACGCTCCTTCTCTCGTGTTCCGCGAGCATACGGGGGCTGCGCGGCACACCTCGCCGGCAGCGAGCCGTCGGCCGTGTCGAGACGGATCAGCCGACCACGTCGGCTCAAGGCAGAATGGCACCCGTCTCACGCGCGTCCTCTCCCCACCATGCAAGGCAGGCAGATCCCATGTCCCGTCAAACCGCCAGCTCCAGTCGCGACCTCGCCATGGTCGCCATCTTCGCGGGCATCGTCGGCGCGCTCGGCCTGATCCCAGCCGTCACCGCGTTCGGCGGGGCGGTGCCGATCACGGCACAGTCACTCGGGGTGATGCTGGCCGGTGCCATCCTCGGGCCTCGCCGCGGCGGTCTGGCCCTGGTCGTCTTCCTGGTCCTGGTCGCGATCGGCCTGCCGCTGCTGGCCGGTGGGCGTGGTGGCCTCGGCGTCTTCGCCGGGCCCTCCATCGGCTACCTGATCGGGTTCCCGATCTGTGCCTTCGTCATCGGGGCGCTCACCTACGCAGTCGGTGCGCCGTACCGCCTGTCCTGGGGCATCGTGGCCAACGTGGTCGGCGGCGTGGTGATCATGAACGTGCTCGGCGTCGTCGGCATGATGCTGCGCGCCGACCTCAGTCTCGACGCCGCCACCACGGCCGCTCTCGTCTTCGTCCCCGGCGACGCCATCAAGGCCGTCATCTGCGCCCTGGTCGCCCGCGGCGTGCATGCCGCCTACCCCGGCCTGCTTCCCGAGCGGCGGCGCCGCAGCGAGCGTCACGATGCCCACGCCTGAGGCCCTCCAGGTTCTCGGCTGCCCGGACCCTGTCCGCGCCTTCGCTGACGCCCACCGCCGGCACCAGCTCCTGGCGCTGCCCACTTCGGGTACGTCGGCCCGCCCGCGCACCGTGGTCCGGACGACCGACTCCTGGGTGGACTCCTTCGACCACGTCTCGGAGCTGCTCGGCATCACCGCGTCGAGCCGGGTCTGGGTCCCGGGCCCTGCGACCGCGACGATGAACCTCTTCGCCGCCACGCATGCCGACTGGGTGGGTGCCCGGCGCGTGGACGACCCGGTCGAGGCTTCGCACGCGCACCTCACACCGGCCACCCTGCGGCGGGTGATGACCGACCGGCCGTCCGCACTGGCCGGCGTCCAAGTCGTGACCGCGGGCGACCGGCTCGAGTCGGCGACGTACGACGACGCGACCGCGGCCGGCATCAGGGTCAGCCACTACTACGGCGCCGCGGAGCTCTCCTTCGTGGCCTGGGGCGAGCAGGCCGACCGTCTCCGTCCCTTCCCCGGTGTGGAGGTGGTCACCCGCGACGGTGAGCTGTGGGTCCGCTCGCCCTACGTGTGCCAGGGCTATGCCGAACCCGACCAGCAGCTCCGCCGCGATGCCGAGGGGTGGGTCAGCGTCGGCGACCGGGGCGACACCGTCGACGGACGCGTGAACGTGCGCGGCCGCGAGGGCGGCATCACCACCTCCGGAGCGACCGTGCTCGTGGCCGACATCGAACCGGTGCTGCGGGCCGAGTCGACCGGCGACGTCGTGGTCATCGGTCTCCCTCACCCCGATCTCGGCCAGGTGGTGGCAGCGGTGGTGACCCGGCGCGACGACGTACCCCACCTGCAGGAGGCCTCGCGTCGGCTCCTCGACGTCGCCCAACGACCACGACGGTGGATCCACCTCGAAGCGCTGCCGCTGACCCACGCCGGCAAGGTCGACCGGGTGGCGGTGGCTGCCGCCGCGGCCGCGGTCATGGGGAGCGGTGACCGCGGATGACCACCAGAGACTCGTCCGGGCCCGTCATCGTCGCCGCCGTTCGGACCCCGATCGGCAGTGCCGGCCATGCGCTGTCTGCGCTGAGCGCCGACCGGCTCGCGGCACCGGTCCTGTCCGAGTTGATCACCCGGCTCGGCGACGGTGCCGGTGACGTCGATGACGTGGTCCTCGGCAACTGCATGGGACCGGGCGGCAACCTCGCCCGGCTGAGCGCGCTCGCCGCGGGGCTGCCCGAGCGGGTGCCGGGCCTGACCGTCGACCGTCAGTGCGCCAGCGGGCTCGCCGCGATCGACCTGGCCGCCCAGTCGGTGCGTGGTGGCGCCCGGGTGGTGCTTGCCGGTGGCGTCGAGTCGCCGAGCACTGCGCCGTGGCGGTTCTGGCCTCCGGCCCCCGGCGGTGAACCGGTGCGCTACGACCGCGCACCTTTCGCCCCGGGCGCCGACGACGTGGACATGGGGCTGGCCAACGACCTGTTCGCCGACGAGTCCGGGATCTCCCGGGAGCGCCAGGACGCCTACGCCGCTCGCTCGCACGAGCTGGCCATGTCCGCAATCGAGG
>NZ_BCRJ01000087.1 GCF_001552535.1 Nocardioides jensenii JCM 1364 = NBRC 14755
GCCCGGCTGCCCGCCGCGTTCCGGGCCGGTGGCACCGTCACCGCCGGCAACTCGTGCGGCATCAGCGACGGCGCCGCGGCGGTGGCCGTGGTCAGCCCGGAGACGAGGGAACGCCTGGGCCTGCCCGGGCTGCGCATCCTCGGCACCGCAACGGCCGGGGTCGCGCCGTCGCGCCCGGGTCGTGGTCTGGTGCCCGCCGTCCGCCTCGCTCTCGAGAGCGCCGGCCTGACCCTGGACCAGATGGACGCGGTCGAGTTCAACGAGGCCTTCGCGGGGCAGGTGCTGGCCTGCTGCGACGAACTGGAGCTCGACCCGGACCGGGTCTGCACCGAGGGTGGCGCGCTGGCCCTCGGGCACCCTTGGGGCGCCTCGGGCGCGGTGCTCGTCGTGCGCCTGTTCTCCCAGCTGGTCACCCACGGTCGGGGTCGCTACGGGGTGGCCGCGATCGCCGCCGGCGGAGGCATGGGCGTGGCGATGGTGGTGGAGTCGTGCTGATCGAGATCTCCGGGGTCTCCCACACGTACGCCGGCCGTGCACAACCGGTGGTGCGCGATCTCGACGTACGCCTGAGCGAGCACCGCGTCGGTGTGATCGGCGCCAACGGCTCCGGCAAGTCCACCTTCGCGCGCATGCTCAACGGACTCGTCGTGCCCTCCGAGGGGACGGTGAGTGTCGACGGGCTCGACACGGCCCGCCAGGGCCGCGAGATCCGCAAACGGGTCGGCTTCTGCTTCACCGACCCCGACTCCCAGATCGTGATGCCCACGGTCGCCGAGGACGTCGCCTTCGGGCTGCGGCGTCGCGGCCTGTCCAAGGCGGAGGTCGCCGCCCGGGTCGATGCCACGCTGAGGGCACGCGGGCTGGACGGACACGCGGACCACCCCGCCCACCTGCTCTCGGGGGGTCAGAAGCAGCTGCTCGCCCTCAGCTCCATCCTGGTCACCGAGCCCGACCTGCTCGTGATGGACGAACCGACCACCCTGCTCGACCTGCGCAACACCCGCCGCGTCGCCGACGTGGTCGTCGGCCTCCCCCAGCAGGTCGTGCTGGTCACCCACGACCTCGACCTGCTCGTCGGCTTCGACCGGGTGCTCGTGTTCGACGAGACCCGGCTGGTCCACGACGGACCACCAGCTGCAGCGATCAAGCACTACCGGGAGCTGATGGCGTGACCGGCCCCATCGGGCTCTACCTCCCCGGCAGGTCGGTGCTGCACCGCCTGCCCGCGGGGGCGAAGCTCGCGGCGCTGGTGGTGGCCGGTGCCGGCTCCCTGTTCGTCCGTACACCGACCCAGACCGGCATCGCCGTCGCCGTGGTTCTCCTCGGCTACGCGGTGGCCCGTGTCTCCCCGCGCGTCATCTGGACGTCCTTCCGGCCGCTGTTGTGGGTGATCGTGCCCCTCACCGTCTTCCAGGTCGTGGTCGTCGGCTGGGAGAAGGCGATGGTGATCGTCGGCGTGATCGTGGCGCTGGTGCTGCTGGCCAACCTGGTCACCCTGACCACCCGGACCACCGACCTGGTCGACGTCGTGGTGAGGGTCTGCGAGCCCCTCCGAGTCCTGGGCATCAACCCCGAACGCGTCGGGCTGATGCTCAACCTGGCGATCCGCGGCGTGCCGCTCATGGTGGAACTGGCCGGCCAGGTCCGCGAGGCCCAACTGGCCCGTGGGCACAACGTCAGCGCGCGGGCGTTCGCCGTACCCCTCATCGTCGGCGCCCTGCGGCGGGCCGACGAGCTCGGCGACGCGCTCGCCGCGCGGGGCTTCGACGACTGAGACCGACCTGACTCGCGACGACGGAGTGGCCCGAGTGCGAACCGCCCCTCTCCTGCGCTGGTGCAGGTGAGGGGCGGTTCGTCGTGGAGCCGCCTGTCAGAATCGAACTGACGACCTAATCATTACGAGTGATTCGCTCTACCGACTGAGCTAAGGCGGCGCGTTGTCCGGGACGGATCCCGGACAACCCGGGGAAGTATACGCAGGACAGGCGCGCCGGTCGAAATCAGATCGACGACCGGCCCCGGCACCGGTCGTCGAGGTGCGGTCGGTGCCGGATCAGGCGACCGTGGCAGCGGTTGCCGGCTCGGTCGCGCCGGCCGTGAGGCCGTCGTGCCAGAGCTGCTCGGAGCCGCACCAGCACGTGTAGGTCATCGCGGTCACGCCCTCGATACGGGCCATGCCGGTCACCTGGCTCGGAAAGATCAGCATCGTCTGGTCGCAGGCGGTGCAGTGATTGGCGAACATGGTGGCCTCCCCAGGTCTGGTTGATTCCTTGACCACCATGATCGGCGACGTGTAGCGATAGGGGTAGCCTCGCTTTCCTGTAGAACCCCAAGGGAGTCCCTATGCTTTCGCTGCATCAGCTCCGCTGTTTCCTCACCGTCTACGAGCTCGGCTCCCTGACCGCCGCGGCCGAGCACCTCGGCTACGCGCAGCCGTCGGTCTCCGAGCAGATCCGGTCGCTCGAGCGCACGCTGGGCGTCGAGCTCTTCGCCTGCCCCGGCCGTGGGGTGGCGCCCACCGCGGCCGCCGAGACCCTGCGGCCCCACGCGGAGCGCACCATCGAGTCGGCCGAGGAGGCGCGCCGTGCGGTGCAGGCGGTCAGCGCCCTCGAGACCGGCACGATCCGGTTCGGCATGTTTGGCACCGCGCGGTTGTACGCCGGCGCGTCCCTGATCGCCGACGTGCTGCACCGTCACCCCGGAGTGCGCGTCGAGCTGGTCGGGCAGAACTCCTCCGACGTGCACGACGACCTTCGTCGCGGGCGCATCGAGGCCGCCATGATCGCCGTCCCGCAGGTGAGCAGCGAGGGGATGGCCGTGACCCCCGTGGCCCACGACGAGCTGGTCTACATCAGCGCCGACAAGGAGCGCCTGCGCAGCCCGGTCACTGCCCAGCGGCTCGCCAAGGCCTCACTCGTCATGCCCGAGACAACCTGGCGCGCCGAGGACTCCACCCGCATCGTGCTGCGCCAGATGCTGCACGAGACCGGGCTCAACCCGCAGACCCGCATCGAGGTCGAGGACGCCGAGACCGCCGTCGAGCTGGTCGGCATGGGGTTGGCCGACTCGGTCGTCCCCCGCGGCGTCGCGGACTCACTGCTCCCCCGGCTGGCACCGAACGCGGGCTTCGTCTCGCTGCGTCCCAAGCAGGTCGACACGATCGCGATCGTGCACCGGGCCGGCGCCACCCTGTCACCCGCGGCCCGGCTGATGATCGAGCTGGCCACCGCCCGCATCCAGGCGATCGCCGAACCGATCTGACTCCATTCGACCCGAGCGCGCGGTGAGTGCACGATCCGTGTCACTTCTTGGCTCGATGTCGACACAAGACGTGCACTCACGGCCCCAGCGGGGCCGACAGGGGCGAGCTGACTACCGGCAGGTCACGTCGGCGCTGGGGACCTCTCCGTCGATCAGGTAGGACTCGATCGTGTCGTCGACGCAGTCGTTGCCCATGTTGTAGCCGGTGTGGCCGTCACCGTTGCGGCTGACCAGGATCGCCGGGTCGAGCTGTTTGGCCAGGGACTGCGCCCACTCGTAGGGCGTGGCCGGGTCGCGGGTGGTGCCGACGACCAGCAACGGGTCGGCACCCTTCGCGGTCAGCGGGGGACGTTTCTCGGGCTTGGGCCCCTGGTAGCCGACGCAGCTGTTGAGGCCCCACGCGAAGACGTCTCCGAAGGTCGGCGACGCCTTGCGGAACTGGGCGAACGTGGCCGGGATCTTGGAGGTCGGCATCGACCACGGGTCGTCGCGACAGCTGATCGCCCAGAACGCCTCGGAGCTGTTGTCGGAGTAGCCGCCGGTCGCGTCGCGCGAGGAGTAGGCGTCGGAGAGCTGGAGCAACCCGGAGCCGTCTCCCTTCAACGCCTTCTCGAGAGCACCGTCGAGAATCGGCCAGTACTCGTCGTTGTAGAGCGGCGTGACGATGCCGTAGAACGCGTTGCCGACCTCGAGCGAGCGGTCACCCACCGTCAGCGGCTTGGCGTCGACCTTCGCCAGGAACTGCTTGATCGTCTTCAGCGCGGCCGCCCGGGAACGGCCCAGGAAGCAGGAGCCGCCCTCCACGCAGGCATCGACGTACGCCGTGATCGCCCGCTGGAAGCCCTCGGCCTGGCCGAGACTGAGCTGCTCGGAGGTCAGCGACACGTCGACCGCGCCGTCGAGCACCAGCCGCCCGGAGCGGTCGGGAAACAGGTCGGCGTACGTCGCACCGAGCTTGGTGCCGTAGGACGCCCCGAAGTAGGTCAGCTTGTCCTCGTCGAGGGCGGCCCGGAGCACGTCCATGTCGCGGGCGGCCTCGACGGTCGAGACGTGGGCGGCGACGTCTCCGCTGAGTCGCTGGCACCCGGCACCCATCTCGACGTTGCGCCGGCGCATCGCCGTGACCTCGGCGGGGTCGTCGGGCGTCGGGTCACCGGCGATGTAGGCGTCCAGCTCGGCATCGGAGAGGCAGTCGACCGGCGAGCTCTTGCCGGTCCCGCGCGGGTCGAAGCCGACCACGTCGAACTTCGCGCGCACCGGCTCACCGAGGGCGTACTCGGCCTGGTCGGCGTAGGAGGTGCCCGGGGCGCCGGGGCCGCCGGGGTTCACCACCAGGTAGCCGAGGCGGGCGTCCTGGTCGTCGGCCGGACGCATGAGGAGGTTGAGGCTGATCGTGGACCCGGTGGGGTCCGCGTAGTCCAGCGGGACGTCGATCGTCGCGCACTTGCGGTTGCCGCAGTCGGACCAGTCGACCCGCTGGTCGTAGAACGACTGCAGCGCCGCGTCGGGTGCGGACTGGTCGCCGCCCGGGTCACCGGCGCCGTCGCCGGGAGCGGAGGGATCGGCCGGATGCCCCATCGAGCCCTGCGCGGCGTCGTCGTCGTTGTCCATGGCGAGGTTCCACACGGTGGTGCCGATGACGAAGAGCATCAACACCCCCAGGCAGATGATCGCGACGATTCGTTTCACTCTGGCCTCTCCTCGATCACGGACGGGTGCCCTCGGGAAGACGCAGGGCGACCATCATCGACTCCAGCGCCAGCGCGGGCGGGACGTTGAACTCGAGCATCTGCTCGCGGGCGGTGAACACGGCGGTGATGCGCTGGAGGTTCTGCTCCGGGGTGGTCGCGCGCACCAGCCGGTCGAGGTCTCGTCGCAGCTCCTCGTTGACCAGCTCGGTGCCGGCCCCGGTGCCCAGCACGATCGCGTCGCGGTAGACCGAGACGAGGTCCATCAGGCCGCGGTCGATCACGTCGAGGACGCGCCGCTTTGCCCGGGTCTTCTGGCCCTTCTCGAGGGCGCTCAGCGCCGGGGAGTACTCCCGCGGGCGGCGCCCCCGCTCGACCACACCGTACGACGAGTCGAGGTCGGCCTTCTCACGCACGTCGAGCTCGGCGGTGATCGCCTCGGCTTCGGCCTTGGCGACGTCATGGAGGTTGGTGGCCGACGCCATCGCGTTGCCCAGGGAGGTCAACCGCAAGGGCATGTCGACGACCTCCTTGCGGCGGTTGCGGGTGGCCTCGTCGCGGGCCAGGGCACGGGCCCGGCCGATGTGACCCTGACTGGCGCGGGCGGCGTACGCAGCCAGGCCCTCACCCACGTCGAGCGTGCGGACCAGGAACGCGGCGACGTCGGCAGTCGACGGGGTGGCCAGGGTGACCAGCCGGCAGCGTGAACGGATCGTGGGCAGGACGTCGTCGACGGTGGGGGTGCAGAGCATCCAGACGGTGCGGTCGGTCGGCTCCTCGATCGCCTTGAGGAGCGCGTTGCAGGCCTGCTCGGTGAGCCGGTCGGCGTCCTCGACGATCAGGATCTGCCACCGCCGGCCGACTGGGGCCAACGCCGAGCGGCGGACCAGGTCACGCACCTCGTCGACCCCGATGGAGAGCTTCTCGGTGCGGATCACCGAGACATCGGCATGGGAGCCGGCCAACACGGTGCGGCAGGAGTGGCAGACCCCGCACCCCGGGCCGGCATCGCTCTCGCACTGCAGCGCCGCGGCGAACGCGACCGCGGCGTTGGAGCGACCGGATCCCGGCGGGCCGGTGAACAGGAAGGCCTGGCTCATGCCGTGCCCGTCGGCGGCGGCCCGCAAGGCCGCGATCACCGGCCGCTGGCCGACCAGGGTGTCCCAGACCGAGGCCTGCTGCTGTGCGGTGGTCATGACCTCGCCGCCTGGCGCAGCATCGGCTGCACGCGCTCGCGCACGGCCTTGCTGATGTCGTCGACCGGCAGTCGCGCGTCGAGGACGAGGTAGTGCTCGGGGCTGGCCGCCGCCATGCGCAGGAACGCCTCACGGACCCGCAGGTGGAACTCGGCAGACTCTCCCTCGATGCGGTCGCGCCCGGCGAAGCGGCCCAGTCCGGCCTGGGGCTCGAGGTCGAGCACGACGGTGAGATGCGGACGCAGGTCGTGGGTGGCCCACCGGTTGACCTGCTCGACCTCGTCGACGAGGAGGTCACGACCGGCGCCCTGGTAGGCCAACGCGGAGTCGACGTAGCGATCGGTGATCACCACCTCGCCCCGAGCCAGCGCCGGCGCCACCACGGTGTCGATGTGCTCGGCCTTGTCGGCTGCGTAGAGCAGGGCCTCGGTGCGGTGGGAGAGCTCGCCGGTCGCCGGATCGAGCACGATCTGGCGGATCTTGCGGCCCACCTCGGTGTCGCCGGGTTCGAAGGTGAGCAGCACCGCGAAGCCCTCGGCCTCCAACCACGTGCGCAGGGCGCGCGACTGGGTCGACTTGCCGGCGCCCTCGCCGCCCTCGAAGCAGACGAAGACACCGTGGTCGGAGTAGCGGCCGGGTGACGTCACGTCGTACACCTTATGAGGTGCCACCCACGACCGACCTCACGCCTTCTTGGCCGTCTTCTTCGCCGCGGTCTTCTTCGTCGTCTTCTTGGCCGCAGCCTTCTTGGTGGCACTCTTGGCGGTCTTCTTCGCCGGGACCTTCTTCGCGCCCTTCTTGGCCGCCTTCTTCGCCGGACCCTTCTCGCGACGCTCGGCCAGCAGCTCGGCCGCGCGCTCGATGGTGATCGCCTCGACGGTGTCGTCCTTGCGGAGCGTGGCGTTGTATTCGCCGTCGGTCACGTAGTCACCGAAGCGACCGGACTTCACCACCACCGGCTGACCCGAGACCGGGTCGGGACCCAGCTCCTTGAGCGGTGGCGTGGCCGCACCACGACCCCGCTGCTTGGGCTGGGCGTAGATCGCCAGGGCCTCGTCGAGCGTGATCGTGAGCAGCTGCTCCTCGGAGGAGATCGTCCGGGAGTCGGTGCCCTTCTTCAGGTAGGGCCCGTAGCGACCGTTCTGCGCGGTGATCTCGACACCCTCGGCGTCCTCGCCGACCACCCGCGGCAGCGACAACAGCTTGACCGCGTCGTCGAGCGTGATCGTGTCGAGGGACATCGACTTGAACAGCGAGCCGGTGCGCGGCTTGGCCTTCTTGGGGGCGTCCTCGGGCAGCAGCTCGGTGACGAAGGGACCGTAGCGGCCGTTCTTGGCGACCACGGTCAACCCGGTCTCGGGGTGCTCGCCGAGCTGGATCTCCTCGCCCGCGGGGTTGGCCAGCAGCTCCTTGGCCTTCTCCATGGTCAGCTCGTCGGGCGGCAGGTCGTCGGGCACGTTGGCCCGCTTGCCTGCCGGGGCCCCGTCGTCGCCGGGGCCCTCGAGGTAGGGGCCGTAGCGGCCGACGCGCAGCGCAATGCCACTGTCGGGTCCGCCGACCGGGAAGGTCGCCAGCTCCTTCGCGTCGATGTCACCGAGGCCATTGACCAGCGGGTGCAGGCCGGCGACCTTGTCGGAGCCGTAGTAGAACTCCGCGAGCTCGGTGTTGCGATCGCGGCGGCCACCGGCGATGTCGTCGAGGATGTCCTCCATGCCGGCGGTGAACTCGTAGGAGATCAGCCGGGTGAAGTGGTCGGTCAGCAGTCGCACCACTGAGAACGCCAGCCAGGCCGGCACCAGCGCGGTGCCCTTCTTGTAGACGTAGCCACGGTTCAGGATGGTGCCGATGATCGACGCGTACGTCGAGGGGCGGCCGATCTCGCGCTCCTCGAGCTCCTTGATCAGCGTGGCCTCGGTGAACCGTGACGGCGGCTTCGTGTCGTGGCCCTGGGCCTGCAGGGAGGCCGAGGTGACCCGGTTCCCCTCCTCGAGCAGCGGCAGGCGGGTCTCCTGGTCGTCGCGTGCGGCGGCCTTGTCGTCCGTGCCCTCGACGTAGGCCTTGAGGAAGCCGTGGAAGGTGATCACCCGGCCGCTCGAGGAGAACACGACGTCCTCACCGGTCGTGGCGGCACCGCCGTAGCGGATCGAGACCGAGTTGCCGACGGCGTCCTTCATCTGCGAGGCGACGGTGCGCATCCAGATCAGCTCGTAGAGCCGGAACTGCTCACCGGTCAGGCCGGTCTGGGCCGGCGTACGGAAGTGTTCGCCGGCGGGACGGATCGCCTCGTGCGCCTCCTGGGCGTTCTTGACCTTCGAGGCGTAGACCCGCGGCTTGTCGGGGAGGTACTCCGCTCCGTAGAGCTCGCGCACCTGCTCACGGGCGGCACCGATCGCCGACCCCGACAGCGTCGTGGAGTCGGTACGCATGTAGGTGATGAAGCCGTTCTCGTAGAGGCGCTGCGCCACCGACATGGTGCCGGAGGCGCTCATGCCGAGCTTGCGGCTGGCCTCCTGCTGGAGCGTGGTCGTGCGGAACGGGGCGTACGGCGAGCGCTTGTAGGGCTTGGACTCGACCGAGCGGACGTCGTACGTCGTGTCCTGCAGGGCCGAGACGAGGGCCTCGGCGCGGGCACGGTCGAGGTGGACGACGGACTTGCTGGCACTCGACGCCTTGAGCTGGCCGTCGTCGCCGAAGTCGGAGCCGCGAGCGACCCGCGACCCGTCGACGGAGTGCAGCTTGCCCGGGAAGATGCGGGGGTCGAGGCCGGCGCCGGCATCGAAGGAGCCGTCGATGTCCCAGTAGGACGCGGAGCGGAAGGCCATCCGATCCTTCTCACGGTCGACCACCAGGCGGGTGGCCACCGACTGCACCCTGCCGGCGGAGAGACCGCTCATGACCTTGCGCCACAGGACCGGCGAGACCTCGTAGCCGTAGAGGCGGTCGAGGATGCGGCGGGTCTCCTGGGCCTCGACGAGGTCCATCGCGATCTCGCGCGGGTTCTCGACGGCGGCCAGGATCGCGGCCTTGGTGATCTCGTGGAAGACCATCCGCTTGACCGGGATGTTCTTCGGCTTCAGCTCGTCGAGAAGGTGCCACGCGATGGCCTCCCCCTCGCGGTCCTCATCGGTGGCGAGGAAGAGTTCGTCGGCGTCCTTGAGGAGGCCCTTGAGCTTGGTGATGTGGCTCTTCTTGTCGCGCGGGACGACGTAATAGGGCGTGAAGCCGTTCTCGACGTCGACCGCCAACCGCCCCCACGGCTTGTCCTTGATCTTCGCGGGAGTGTCGGCCGCGTTGTTCGGAAGGTCACGGATGTGGCCGATCGACGACTCGACGACGTATCCCGCGCCGAGGTAGCCCGCAATGGTGCGGGCCTTGGCGGGGGACTCGACGATCACCAACTTGTGTGCCACGGAACTCGTTGTCTCCTGTTGTTACTGCGGGCTCTGACGTGAATCGACAGGTGCTCCCGGCCGCTTACGGTAGCGCGTGCCGCAATCGGTCCTGACCAGACTGCGCTCCGGTGGTCAGTTGACGCTCAGTCGACGGGCCGATCTGCCGGTTCACCGCGACCCGCTCGTTCCTCGCTCTCACGGCTCAGTCGACGGGCCGATCTGCCGCTTCACCGCGACCCGCTCGTTCCTCGCTCTCACGGCTCAGTCGACGGTGATCCCCGCGACTGTCTCGTTGAGCTGGCTCAGCAGCGCATCGTTGCCCAGCGGAACCACGCCGACGAAGATCGCGAAGGTCTCCGGGTCGCCGGTCTCGACGGCCACGACGACCATCGAGTCGCCCGTGGACTTGAGCCCGGGTTCGTTGATCTCGACCTCGGAGTCGACCCGCCAGGCGTCGTGGCCGCCGACGTCGAGCGCCTCGGACGTGCCCGATCGGATGTCGGTGACGTTGCGGTAGATGCGCGCGGACCTCGCCGTGCATCCGGCGATGCTCGTGGCCGCCTGCTGTACGTCGGTGTAGCCGTCGGACCGCTTGACGCTGCCGACCACGACCATCGAGATCCACCCCGAGGTCTTCGTCCGCTCGATGACCTTCATCTGACCGTTCGGCGCGGTGAGGAAGTCGAAGGCGTCCTCGTTCCGGTCGGCCTCCGCGCCGTCGCTGTAACCCCGGGTGAGCGGGAACGAGATCCCACCACTGGCCACTCGGCCCGGCTCCGAGGCGCTCGCCGCCGCAGGCCGAGCGACCGCGCAGCTCTCCAGGGCAGGAGCCGCCGACGTCTCCGGGTCCGTGGGCTGGTCGGTCTCCGGATCATCGCTCTCGGGATCGGTCGGCTCGGTGGTCGGGTCGTCGCTGGGGTCGCTGGACTGCGAGGAGTCGTCGCTCTTCTTGTCGTCCTTGTCGTCGTCGCCGCCCAGGGTCAGCGCCGCGATGATGCCGCCGACGATGAGCACGACCAGCAGCAGACCGATCAGCACGATCCACAGACCACGCTTGCCGGACCCTCCCGAGGGGCCGCCCTGCGCAGGCATCGGCGACCACTGTCCGCCGGTCTGCGCAGGCCAGTGCTGGCTCTGCTGCTGATTCCCCTGCTGATTCCCCTGCTGGGGCCACTCCTGGCTCGGCTGCTGAGCCGGCTGTTGCTGGCTCGGCTGCGGCGGACCCGACGGTCCGGCCCCGGCCGGCGGTGCGTCGTACGGGTTCGTCGTCGTCTCCGCGCTCCACGACTGGCCGTTCCAGTAGCGGAACGAACCGGGCTGGCCGGACGGGTCTGGATACCAAGCAGGCTGGGACACGCCCACAGAGTAGTCACATGTGCGGCTGCGGTGGCCCAACTTCCACCCCAATCTCCACCCCGGCCGACGCGCAGCCGACGCGGCACAGCCCCCGTCCGTGGGTCAGCCCGCGACCAGGAACCCCTCTTCGACCAGCTCACGCACGGTCGGCAGATGGGTGGAGCGAGCCTCGTCGGTGTCGACCCCGAGCAACTCGGCCAGGGCGTCCAGGATCTGGCCGATGGTGAGCTCACCGTCACAGGCACCGACCAGCGCAGCCACCAGGGTGTCGGCCTGCCGCGCCCGGCGGAGGCCTCGCCGCTGGCGCAGCACGACGGTGTGCGGGTCCTCCGCGCCGGGTGCGCCGAGGGTCTCCTGCTGAACGTCGTTGCGAGCGACCGGGCGGGCGCCGAGGAGCGCGGCGTCGTCGAGTGCGTGCAGCCCGTCGATCGCCACGCCCCAGTCATGAATGGTGGGTGCGATCGGCTGCTCCACGTCGTAGGGCCACTCCTCCATGCGCACGGTCGGCTCACGCTCGGTGCGCCGCAGATTGATCCAACCGAAGCCGACCGCCTCGATCCCCTGCTCGGCGAACCACGCCAGCCAGGTGTCGTAGCGGCGTACGTAGTCGGGTGAGCCCTGCAGGCCGGCGTCCTTGAGCCACAGCTCGACGTACGTGGCGGGGTCGACGACCTCGCGCTGCACCACCCAGGCGTCGCAGTCGGTCACCCACTCGGCGAGGCGCTCGTCCCACCCGCGGTCCTCGGCGATCACCCAGTTGGCCAGGATCTGGCACCAGCCGCCGTCGGTCAGGTGCCCGGGCGCGGCCCGGACGATGTTCTCCACGACCCGGTCCCCGGGCAGCCCCGAGTCGCGGTAGACCAGCCGCTCTCCGGTCGCCGGGGAGATCACGAACGGCGGGTTGGTGGCGATCAGGTCGAATCGCTCACCGCGCACCGGCTCGAAGAACGACCCCTCGCGCACGTCGATCGTGCCTCCGGCGGTCGAGCCGGCCGAGACCCCGTTGAGCTGCGCATTGAGGCGCGTCATCCACAACGCGCGCTGGTTGACGTCGGTGGCGACCACGGACCGGGCGTGAGCGGCCAGGTGCAGGGCTTGTACGCCGCACCCGGTGCCGAGGTCGAGAGCCGTGTCGACGGGTCCACGAATCGTCAACTGGGCAAGGGATGTGGAGGCCGAGCTGATGCCGAGCACGTGATCGGGGCCGACCTTGTTCGGGGTGCCGTCGAGGCCGGGAGTGAGGTCGCTGACCACCCAGAGGTCGCGCTCCTCGTCGGCATAGGGGCGCACGTCGAGCCGGGCCGCCACCTCGCCGACGCTGCGCTCCAGGATCCCCTCCGCGGCCATCCGGTCGACCAGGTCGGGCAGGGCCTTCTCCGCATCGGCCACGGAGACCGGCGTCTGGAGCAGGAAGAGCCGGGTGAGCGTCTCGAGGGGCGTGCCTCCCCTGGTCCGCTGGAGGCCCGGGACCGTCTCGTTGCGTGACAGGGCGGTGTGGGCCGTCGTACCCAGCAGCTCGGCGACGCCGTCGTAGGTGTAGTCCGCGTCGCTGAGCGCGGCCCGCAGCCGGTCGGGGAGATCGGCGGCCGGGCTGTTCCCGGAGGGGCCGGTGGTGGACGAGCCGTTCAGGGGCGAGCTGGTCGAGGAGGGCACCCCGCGAGCCTAACCGCCGCCCCGCCGGCTGCCGTGAAGACGCCGACCCGTCGTGAATTCGGAACGACCCGTCGCCAGTTCGGACGAACTGACGACGGGTCGTGTGGTGACCTGCCGAGTCGAGGACTCGGTCAGGCGTTGTTCGAGACCTCCGCGACCGGCTCGTCGTCGCCGATCGCGATCGGACGGCGCTTGGAGATGTAGACCGCGACCACGATGATCGCGGTGGCGACACCGGCGATCAGCAGCGAGAGCGGTCGGTTGGCGTCCTCTCCCATGGTCAGGCTGATCACCGCACCCACGATCAGCAGCGAGACCAGGTTCATCACCTTGATCAGCGGGTTGATCGCCGGTCCGGCGGTGTCCTTGAACGGGTCGCCCACCGTGTCACCGATGATCGTCGCCTCGTGGGCGGCCGACCCCTTGCCGCCGTGGTTGCCGTCCTCGACCAGTTTCTTGGCGTTGTCCCAAGCGCCGCCGGCGTTGGCCAGGAAGACCGCCATCAGCGTGCCCGAGCCGATCGCCCCGGCCAGGAAGCCGGCCAAGGGACCCACACCGAGGCCGAACCCGACCGCGATCGGGGCGAGGATGGCCAGGATGCCCGGCGTGGCGAGCTCACGCAGCGAGTCCTTGGTGACGATGTCGACGACCTTGCCGTACTCGGGTCGTCCGGTGCCCTCCATGATCCCGGGGATCTCCCGGAACTGGCGGCGTACCTCGTAGACCACCGCGCCCGCGGCGCGGCCGACGGCGTTGATCGCCAGGCCGGAGAAGAGGAACACCACCGCGACACCGATCAGCAGACCGACCAGCACGTCAGGGCTGAAGACGAAGAACGACGTGAACAGGTCCGCCGCCTCCTCGTCGTCGAGCTTGGCGTCCTTGACCGCATCGATGGCCGACCCGATGTAGGAGCCGAACAGCGCGCTGGCCGCGAGTACGGCGGTCGCGATGGCAATGCCCTTCGTGATCGCCTTGGTCGTGTTGCCGACCGCGTCGAGCTCGGTGAGGATCTGCGCCCCCTCCTCGCTGACGTCGCCCGACATCTCGGCGATGCCCTGGGCGTTGTCGGAGACCGGCCCGAAGGTGTCCATGGCGACGATGACGCCGACCGTGGTGAGCAGCCCGCAACCGGCCAGGGCCACCGCGAACAGCGCAATGGTCAAGGATCCGGAGCCCAGCAGGAACGCCCCGAAGACCGCGGCCCCGATCACCAGCGTCGTGTAGACCGCCGACTCGAAACCGACCGACAGGCCGGAGAGGATGACGGTGGCGGCACCGGTCAGCGACGTCTTGCCGACGTCCTTGACCGGGCGGAACTCGGTGCCGGTGAAGTAGCCGGTCAGCGCGAGGATCACGGCGGCGAGCACGATGCCGATCAACACGGCCGCGGCCGCGATCAGGGCCGGGTTGCCGTCGGGGATCTCGGTTGCGCCGGCGAGCGCGTCGAGAGGCGCCACCTCGCCGTTGCCGCCGAGGTCGAGGTCACCGAAGTTCGTCGGCAGATAGACGAACGACAAGATCGTGCACCCGACCGCCGCGATCGCCGCGGAGATGTAGAACGCACGGTTGATCGTCTTGAGCCCGTTCTCGCCGGGCTTGGGCTTGCACAGGTAGATGCCGGCAACCGCGGTCAGCGCTCCGATCGCCGGCACGAGCAGCGGGAAGACCAGGCCCTTGTCCCCGAACGCGGCGCCGCCGAGGATCAGGGCGGCGACCAGCGTGACGGCGTACGACTCGAAGAGGTCGGCAGCCATGCCGGCGCAGTCGCCCACGTTGTCGCCCACGTTGTCGGCGATGGTCGCGGCGTTGCGCGGGTCGTCCTCGGGGATGTTGTTCTCCACCTTGCCGACCAGGTCGGCGCCGACGTCGGCGGCCTTGGTGAAGATGCCGCCTCCGACTCGCATGAACATGGCCAGGAGGGCGGCGCCGAAGCCGAAGCCCTCGAGCACGTGCGGGGCCTCGTCCTTGTAGATCAGCACCACGATGCTGGCACCCAGGAGGCCGAGCCCGACGGTGAGCATGCCAACCGTGGCTCCGGTGCGGAACCCGATGGTCATGGCGGGATCGCGACCTTCCGACTCGGCGGCGGCCGCGACGCGCAGGTTGGCCTTCACCGCCAGCGACATGCCCAGATAGCCCACCGTTGCGGAGAATCCGGCCCCGACCAGGAAGAAGATCGAGCGGCCTATGCGTACGGCCGTGTCGTCGGCGGGAAGGGCGAGGAGCAGGAAGAACGCAACCGCGGCGAAGATGCCGAGGGTGCGGAACTGGCGGGTGAGGTACGCGTTCGCGCCCTCCTGGACGGCCTGTGCGATCCGCTTCATGTTGTCGGTGCCTTCACCGGCGGCCAACACCTCGGCCCGGAACATCGCGGCCAGGCCCAGTGCGACAAGCGCAATGACTCCGACCACGATCACCAGGACGAGGTTGCCTCCGGAGACATCCACAGCAGCGGGGTAGATCCCGGGCATGGCTCTCCTTTGAGTGTGACGCGCGTTACACGATCCCGCCGGAGTCTAGCCATGCCGCAGCGGTAGTAGTTGTGACCCACGCCACATTGATCGCGCCAGCCCGCGATTTGGCCCGGGCAGTTTCACAGGCTCGCCTGTGTTTCTGCCCGATCGACGCGAAGTTTCGTGCCAATCGGTCAGTTTCACAGGCGCGCCTGTGAAACTGACCTGGCGCCCGGGTGCCCGGATGAGGCGCGGGACGCGCCACGTTCGACGGGCGGAGGATCAGGCGGAGGTGGCCGCTTCCGCGGAGGCGTGAATGGCGAACACCTTGGCCAGCCCGGTGATGCGGAAGATCTTCAGGAGGCGGTCCTGGTTGCAGACCAGCTGGAGCGAGCCGTCGTGGGCGCGCACCTTCTTCAGGCCGCCCACCAGGACGCCGAGGCCGGTGGAGTCGAGGAACTCCACGCCTTCCATGTCGATGATCAGGTGGTAGGTGCCCTCGCCCACGAGCTCCGTGATCTTGTCGCGCAACTTGGGAGCGGTATAGACGTCGATCTCGCCTTCGACCGCGACGATGGTCGCGCCATCCACCTCGCGTGTCACGAGCGTCAGGTCCACGTCTCTCCTCCGACGGCCGGGTGGCCATTGCGCGTCAGAGCCCCCAGTTGCCCCGACACTTCTCGCCATATCAAACCATGCACTCCCTGCTCGCGCATTCCGGTGGCACGAATCGGGGATGTCGGCGCGGGTTGCGACACTGGTCTCGTGCCTGTGACTCCAGCATCCTCCCGCCCCGCGGTGCGGAGTCTCATCGACGCCCTGACCACCCCAGCACGCGCCGATCGACTGCGTCACGTCGAAATGCTGCCGCCCCGGACACCGACGTACGCCGACTGGCCCGACTGGGTCGCGGGCCCGGTGCGCGAGGCCTTCACAGCGCGCGGCGTCGTCCACCCCTGGCGCCACCAGGTCGAGGGGGCCGAGGCCGCACACGCCGGGCGCCACGTGGTCGTGGCCACCGGCACCGCCTCCGGCAAGTCACTCGTCTACCAGGCCCCGGCCCTGACCGCGTGCCTGGAGCAACGCGGCGCTCGCGGCGAACGCGGAGCGACCGCCTTGTACGTCGCCCCGACCAAGGCGCTGGCCCAGGACCAGCTGGCGTCCCTGCAGACACTCGGGCTCGACGTGCGGGTCGCCACCCACGACGGCGACAGCTCCCGCGAACAACGCGACTGGGCCCGCGACCACGGCGAGTACCTGCTCACCAACCCCGACATGCTCCACCACTCGATGTTGCCGGGCCACGCCCGCTGGGCCCGGTTCTGGCGATCACTGCGCTACGTGGTGATCGACGAGTGCCACCACTACCGCGGGGTCTTCGGTGCCCACGTCTCCCACGTGCTTCGCCGTCTGCGGCGGGTCTGCGCGCTCTACGGCGCCTCTCCCACCTTCGTGCTCGCCTCCGCGACGGTGGCCTCCCCGGCCGAGCTGGGGCAGCGCCTGACCGGCCACGGCATGGTCGCGGTCACCGACGACACCTCACCTCGCGGCCAGGTCGCCCTCGCCCTGTGGGAGCCACCGTTCATCTCCCACCTCGGCGAGAACGGAGCCCCCGTACGCCGGGCAGCATCCTCCGAGGTCGCCGATCTGCTCACCGACCTCGTCGTCGAGGGAGTGCGCACCCTCGCCTTCGTCCGGTCCCGTCGCGGGGTCGAGTCGGTCGCCGCCACCGCGGCCGAACTTCTCAGCGAGGTCGCCCCGGAGCTTGCCGGCCGGGTCGCGCCCTACCGCGGCGGCTACCTCCCCGAGGAACGACGAGCCCTGGAGCAGCGGCTGCGCTCCGGTGAGCTGGTCGGGCTGGCAGCCACCAACGCCCTCGAGCTCGGCATCGACGTGAGCGGCCTCGACGCGGTGCTGCTGGCCGGCTTCCCCGGCACGCGGGCCGCCCTGTGGCAGCAGGTCGGGCGTGCGGGACGCGACGGCCAGGACGCACTCGGGATCCTCGTCGCCCGCGACGATCCCCTCGACACCTACCTCGTCACCCACCCCGACGCTCTGCTGGGCCGACCCGTGGAGGCGTGCGTCTTCGACCCCTCCAACCACCATGTCCTGGGGCCACACCTGCTGGCCGCGGCCGAGGAGTCGCCGCTGTCCCCCGACGAGCTGGGCCTCTTCGGGGACTCCGCACGCGAGGCGGTCGACGCGCTCACCGAGGCCGGCCTGCTGCGTCGTCGCGGCAGGCTCTGGTTCTGGACCGATCGGCGCCGGGCCAGCGACCTGGCCGACATCCGGTCGGCCGGCGGCTCCCCCGTGCAGCTGATCGAGGCCGGCACCGGTCGGGTGATCGGCACCGTGGACGCCGGCTCCGCGCACGGCACCGCCCACGAAGGCGCGGTCTACGTGCACCTGGGTGAGACCTGGCTGGTCACGTCCCTGGACCTGGACCAGAACGTCGCGATGATCGAGCCGGCCGAGCCGCCGTACTCCACCTCGGCCCGCGAGATCACCGACATCCGCATCGTGCAGGAGCTGCGCCACGAAGCCTGGGGGCGCAACCGCATGTCGTTCGGCGAGGTCGACGTCTCGCACCAGGTCGTCTCGTTCCTCAAGCGCCGCAACCCGAGCGGTGAGGTGATGGCCGAGGAGCCGCTCGACCTGCCCGAGCGGACCCTGCGAACTGCCGCCGTCTGGTGGACGGTGCCGACAGCCGTGCTCGAGGAGGCGGGTCTGGCCGAGGCCGACCTGCCCGGAGCGGCCCACGCGGCCGAGCATGCCTCGATCGGGCTGCTGCCACTCTTCGCGACCTGCGACCGCTGGGACATCGGTGGCGTCTCGACCGCACGGCATCCCGACACCGGCCAACTCACGGTCTTCGTCTACGACGGCCACCCCGGTGGAGCGGGCTTCGCCGAGCGCGGCTTCGCGGTGGCCCGTGACTGGCTTGGCGCCACCCGGGAGGCGATCGCCAGCTGCGCGTGCAGTGAGGGCTGCCCGTCGTGCGTGCAGTCGCCCAAGTGCGGCAACCAGAACCACCCGCTCGACAAGCACGAGGCGGTCCGGTTGCTCGACCTGCTGTTGACCTGACGATTGCACCGCACTTCTCGGAGTAGCGTGCACGCATGGTGATTCTCGGATTCGTCCTGATCCTGATCTCCGCCGTGGCGATCCTTGGTGCGATCTTTCTGCTCGACGGCACCGGAGTCGAATACTTCGGCGCCGACGTGCCCCCGGTGACGTTGTTCGTGGTGGGGGCACTCTGCGTGGTGTTCATCGGCATGGGCGCCAAGCTGATGACCTCGGGCACGAAGCGGAGCCTGCGCGCCCGCAAGGAACAACGACTGGAGGAACGCCGGCAGAAGGACGAGCAGGAGCGATCCGGCGACCACGAAACCTCCTGATGACCGGCTGGGGGATCCTCGCGACCGGAAAGATCGCGCACAGTTTCGCCCGCGACCTGCGGGAGGTCCCCGGGGCACGGTTGGCCGCGGTCGGGTCACGTCATGCGGAGAGGGCGCTGGTGTTCGCCGACGAGTTCGGGGCCGGCGAGTGCACGGCCCACGGTTCCTACGAGGCGCTGGTCGAGGACCCCTCCGTGGACGTGGTGTACGTCGCGAGCCCCCACGCGCTGCACCTCGACCACGCCAGGTTGGCGTTCGAGGCCGGCAAGCACGTGCTCTGCGAGAAGCCATTGACCCTCAACCTGGCCGAGGCCCGGGAGATGGTGCGGCTGTCCGTTGAGCACGGCCGGTTCCTGATGGAGGCGATGTGGACGCTGTGCCACCCGCTCGTGCGGGAACTCAGCCGGCGCATCGTCGCCGGCGACTTCGGGGTCCCGCGGCAGGTGCACGCCGACCTCGGCTGGGTGGTCGACCGACCGCCGACCGACCGGATGCTCGACCCAGCGCTGGGTGGTGGCGCCCTTCTGGACATGGGCGTCTATCCGCTGACCTTCGCCCAGCTGGTCCTCGGCAGGGCCGAGCTGCTCACCGCGGTTGCGGACCTGTCGCCGGCCGGAGTCGACCTGGACGTCGCGATCGCCGCACGCCACATCGGCGGTGGCACCTCGGCACTGTCGGCCTCGATGACGTCTCGACCCTCGCGGGCCGCCACGATCGCGACCACGACCGGGCTGGTCGAGGTGGCGGCCGACTTCCACCACCCGCCCGGCGCGACCTGGCGACCCCATGACGGAAGGCCCGAGGCGATCGTGGCGCCGGAGCCGGTGATGGGCCAGGGCTACGGCAATGAGGCCGCCGAGGTGATGCGCTGCATCGACGCGGGCCTGACCGAGAGTCCCCTGGTGCCGCACGCGTTCACCCTCGACGTGATCGGTCAGATGGACGAGCTGCGACGACAGATCGGCGTGGTCTACCCCGGCGAGAGGTGACTCGTCCGTCGGCTGGCCCCGAGCCGGTGGGGGTTCCGGTCAGGAGGCCCGGCTGCTCAGCAGCAGGCGCCCCAGCCCGGACTGGGCCAGCGCGCAGACCCGCACCACCAGGGGCACGGTCAGCAGGGCCAAGACACCGACCCCCAGCATCAGCAGGCTCTCCGCACCACGACCCTCCCCGAGCCGCAGCACCTCGACGAGCAGCTCGCTGTCGTCGTCGAAGGGGATGAACTGCTCCCAGTACCAATAGGACAGGCCGCCCAGAACCAGCGCCCACCAGGTCACGGTCACCACGAAGACGGCGATGCTGGAGACGAAGGAGAGCAGCGTCCAGCCCAGGTCGAACCACGACTGCGGGTCACGCAACGGCGTCGCGGCCCTGGCCAGCCAGCTCGCCTGCGGGTCCTGGCCGAGATAGGGCGGCGTACGAGCGTCGGCTCCGGAACCGTTCCCCGGGACCAGCGCGCGGATCCTGCTGCGCTCGACGTGTGCGAACCCGCGGGCCGCGTACGCCGTCGCGGCGAGCACCGGAATGCCGAACAGCAGCACCAGCAGTGACAGGCCGAGCGCCATTCCCGTGACGACCACGACAAAAGCGGGGATCGCGAAGAACAGCGCCGTGAGGTTGTAGGCCGTGTCCAGCCCGATGCGATGCAACCACGTCGGTCGCGGGGTCCGCGAGGTGTCGGTCTCGGCCATCTCGATCGTGGAGGTCATGGTTGGAACGCTAGGCCCGCATGCCGCCGCGATCAGGGGTGCTAGGTCCACTCTTCACCCCACCGCGACCAGACCGCGGTGCGTGTGGCCGATGCCGCGGCGGCGCGCAGCCTCACGGCGAGGGTCCGGCCCGCGCCCGGCCGATGACCTCGAAGGTGTGACCCAGGAACTCCGGGCCCTCCACGCGGACCGCGACCACGACGTCATCGCCTGCCGGGAGGCAGGAGGTGAGCTCGGCATGGTTGGCTGCGGCCACCTCGACCGCTGCGACGCAAGGGTCCGAACCCTGCTGGCCGGCGGTGGCACCGGCCAGTGCGGCAAGGTCGGCACCGGCCTGTGCGCGCCGGTGGGCCGCCGCGGTCGCGGTCATGAATGCGGCACCGAGACCGAGCAGCACCAGGACGCCGATCATCGAGACCACCACCAGGGATGCGCTTCCGGCGTCCGCCCACCCGCGGGCCCCAGAGGGCTCGGCGTCGCTCTCGCAACGGCACCCGTCACCGGACATCGTTCACCTCCTCGCGCAGGGCCGTCGCCTCGCCGTGCGTGCTGCCGGACACCGCGTCGAGCAGTCCGCCGGGTGAGGGCACCGATCCGGTGACGACAACGACGACCATGTCGCCCAGCTGTGAGACCGAGACCTCGGCACCGGGGGCCACCCGCTGTGCCAGGGCGACGGCGTCGGCTCGGCTCTCTCCACGCGCCAGCGCTCGGGCCGCCTCACGCGCGGCGTCGGTCGCCTTCATCTGCGCGACCCCGAAGGTCAGCATCCACACCATGGCCAGGGTCACCGCCACCAGGAGCGGGAGGGCGAGCGCCGTCTCCGCGGTGACCGCCCCCCGCTCACTGCGGTTCATCCGATGCCGAGCATTCCGAGCACGTGGTTGAACATCTGACGCAGCATCTGGTCTCCGAAGCCCCCGGTGACCAGCTGGTAGAGCACGCCGGCCAGCCCGGCACCTGCGGCGGTGCCGACCGCATATTCCGCGGTGGTGATGCCTCGCTCGTCGGTATGCCGCTTGACGCCTGTCCTTGCCATGAATACCTCCTCCGGTCCGGCCACGGTCGTGACCGGTGTCTCCACCCTCCGCGATTCCGGACCTCGCCGTCGGCGACCGCGACCGCTCTGTGGAGAAACCCGACGCGCGTGGTCCTGTGCACGAAAGGCGGCCCGCTTCACCACGACAGCGAGCTCAGCGCCGAGGCGATGACCGGCACGATGCCGACCACCAGGAACGCCGGCAGCAGGAGGAGTCCCAACGGCACCGCGGCGCGCACTCCGACTGTGCGGGCCCGGTCCTCGACCCGGGCCCGCTCCTCACGCGCCAGGTCCAGGCCGAGACGGCGTACGACGTCCGCGATCGGAACGCCCGACGTCTCGGCACGGAGCAGAGCCCTGCCCACGCGTTCATAGGCGGGCGAGTTCGACAGCTCCCGCCACACGTCGACCGGTGCCATCCCGAACCCGAGCCGGGCGTCGGCACGTCGCAACGGTTCGGTGCCGGGGCCGGGCAGGGCTGCGGCAACCTGGTGGAGCGCCTCGGGAAGGGACCCACCTGCGGCAAGCACGAGGCCGAGCAGCTGCACGACCTGGGGAAGGTCGCGAGCGGCCGCCTGCCGCTTCCGCAGCTCCGAGGCCGGAGCTGCCCGGGCGATGGTCACCCAGACCGCGACGAATGCCACGACGGCGACCACACCGCCCAGCGGCAGGGGCACCAGCGTCACCCCTCCGAGCGCAGCGCACACACTGACCACGAGCCGGTGACGGGCCGGGAACGAGATCTCCGCCACCGGCAGCAACGGTGGCGCCCCACCCCCGACGAGCCGGGGCGAAGGCCGGGCCCGGAAGCAGAGGAGCACCGCGGCGGCGGCGAGCAGTGCGGGAAGGACGGCCCGGGTCACGCCGAGGCCTCCACCCCTGCCGCGATGGCCTCGATCCAGCAGAGTCCGGCCACCGTCAGCAACACACCGGCCGCCAGGCACGCCAGGCCCAACGGGGTGCTGAGCAGGAACCGAACCGGGTCGCCCCCGGCCCCTGAGCCCATCACCAGGGTGAGCACGGGAAGGCCGGCCATCAGTCTCGCGGTCGAGCGGGCCGACGCCAGCTCCGTGCGCACGAGTCTGCGTGTGGCCTCACGCTCGCGGACCGTCTCGGCCACCTCAGCCAGTGCCACGGCAGGCCCACTGCCGGATCGGACCGCCACCTGCCAGGCCGACGCCACCAGACGCAGGTCACCGGCTCCGGGGCGCCCGGACAGCTCACGCAGCGCGTCGGGAACCGAGCCACCCAGCGCGTGCGCCGACACCACGGCCGCGAACGGAGGCCAGACGTGCGCGGCCTCGTCGAGGCAGCGGTCGGCGGGCAGGCCCGCGGCGAGCTCTCCACCGACCAGCTCGCAGACCTCTTGGATGCGGGCACCCGTCGCAGCCGCTGCCACGGAACGCCGCCGTCGGGTGCGCAACAGGAGCAGGCCGAACACTGCTGCACCAAGGATCGCGGCCGGCGCGGCAACCCGCCAGGACAGGCCGCCGAGTGCTGCGTAGGCCCCCGGAGCCACGACACCGCAGACCGCCCACAGCACGGAGGGCGGCCTGGCACGACGCGGAAGGGGTCGGAGCAGGCAGACCGCGACCCCGGCCAGCCCGGCTGCGAACAACGCGCTCATCAACCCGACAGCCGATCGGCAAGCCGGCCGATGCCCGGACCTTCGCGCACGGTGCCGTCGGCGCCGAAGGACACGGCGGTCACCGCCTCGACGAAACCGTCACGTCCGCGCACCGGGACCGCCAGCTCGGCCAGCCGTCGGCGCCCACCGCGGTCGCGGCCCAGGTGGAGGAAGACGTCGATCGCCGAGGCGAGCTGGCTGTGCACGGCGTCGCGACCCATGCCCGCCGGGAGCGCCAGCGCCTCGATGCGGGCCGGTACGTCGGCGGCGGAGTTGGCGTGGAGCGTGCCGCAGCCCCCCTCGTGCCCCGTGTTGAGGGCGGCCAGCAGGTCGACGACCTCGATGCCGCGCACCTCACCCACCACGACCCGGTCGGGCCGCATGCGCAGCGCCTGGCGGACCAGCGTGCGCATCGGGATCTCCCCGACGCCTTCCACGTTGGCCACCCGCGCCTCCAGCCCGACGACGTGTGGGTGGGTGGGGCGCAGCTCGCTGGAGTCCTCGACCAGGACGAGCCGCTGGTCGGGGTCGACCTCGCCCAGCATCGCAGCCAGGAGGGTGGTCTTTCCTGAGCCGGTGCCGCCCGAGACCAGGAACGAGAGTCGAGCGTTGAGCACGCGTCGCGTGAGAGCGAGCGCCTCGGCAGCCAGGGACCCGCGCTCGGCAAGCTCGGTCAGCGACCAGCCCGTCGGCCGGGGGACCCGCAAGGAGATCACCGTGCCCGGCCTGGCCACGGGGGCCAGCACAGCATGGCACCGGGTGCCGTCGCGGAGCCGGACGTCGACATGGGGCGAGGCATCGTCGAGGCGGCGCCCGCCGGACGAGGCGAGACGCTGCGCGAGGCGGCGTACGGCGTCCTCGTCGGGGAAGGTGACCTCGGCCCGTTCGAGGCCGTGCCCCCGGTCGAACCAGACCGAGTCGGCACCGTTGACCAGGACGTCGGTCACCCCTTCCTGTCGCAGGAGTGGATCGAGAGGACCCGCGCCGGTGACGTCGGCCAGCAACGCTTCGTGGACGGCCAGGACCGTGGCGTCGCCCACCGGCCGCCCGGCCGCTCGGAGCGCCTCCGCCACTCGTTGCGGCGTGAGCAGGTGCCCGTCCCGGGCCAGCTTGTCCCGGACCTCTTCGAGCAGTTCCGTGGGCACCACACGCGTCACGCCGCCGGCCGGGCCGCGGCCTCGGGCGCCAGGACCCGCAACACGTCGCGGGCAGCGCGGGCCAGCACGCCGCGTCGTGACTTCACCGGCCCCTGACCGAGGTCGATCGCCTCGTCGAGCCCGCGTTGGTCGGGCATCGAGGTGAGGACCGGGGCCCCGACGATGCGCTGGGCCTCGGCGGCGTCGACCCCCGAGCCGCGTACGACGAGCGAGAGGGGACCAGAACGAGCTGCCACGTCGACGAAGTGAGCCGCAGAGGCGAGGCCGGGCAGCGTGGCGCGGGTCAGGACGACCAGCGCCTGGCAACGCGCCATCAGCTCCTCGGTCAGGTCGCCGCCCGTGCGGGGCAGGTCGAGCACGACCAGCCGGTGGCCCTTGGTCGCGGCGGCGACGGCGGCACGCGCGGCGAACGGTTGCAGGGTCTCCACGCCGGAGGGCCCACCGCCACCGAAGGTGAGCACACCCAGCTCTCCCTTGTGGGGCAGTGCGTCGCGCAGCGCCCGGGCGCCGAGCCGACCCGAGGTCTGCTGCAGTGCGTCCCACCGGATGCCGTCGATGCGCTCCATGCCGAGCACCTGATCGGCTCCCGGACCGAGTGGATCCGTGTCGATCAGGCAGACCGGGCCCTCGCGCGCCGCGGTCAGCGCCAGGGCGCAGGCGAACGTCGTCGCTCCGGCGCCGCCCGAGCCGCCGGCGACGCCGATCGTCACGCCGTCGACGTCGAACCGCTCGGAGGAGTCGGCGAGCACCTCCAACACCCAGGAGTCGCACCGCGGGAGCTCCACGACCCCTTCGGTGCCGAGCGCCACCGCGGTGCGGAACGCCTCGTCGGGGAGCCGTCCCCAAGTCACGAGGTGGACGCCGACTCGCCGTGCCGGCTGGAGCGCGGCGAGCTCGTCGGCGACGTCGGCGCCGACGAGCACGACGGACGCAGTGGACCAGGCACGCAGGGCCACGGCCGGATCGGTGGTGGCCTCGGGAGCCACTCCAGCCGCGGCGGCCAGACGCTGGAGCTCGTCGTGCAGGGTCTGGTCACGCGTGAGAATGAGGGGATTCGTCATGGCCCCAGCGTTCCCGCGCTCCACGCGACCGACCCCTCGTCGTGCGGCAACTGTGGATAACCGGGTCGCGGGGCGGCATGTGCACGGAAAACGGCTGAGCCTCATCAGGACGTCGGGTCCCGGTTCCGTGCCGGGCCGCGGACGCACGCCTAGGATGGCGCCATGCCTGCACCGGCTCACCACGCCTCCGTCCGCCCCTACCGCTGGGGCGGTCGCCGTGAAGCGGCCTTCTTCGATCTCGACAAGACGATCATCGCCAAGTCGAGCACTCTCGCGTTCAGCAAGCCCTTCCAGGCCGGCGGGCTGATCTCGCGGCGCGGCGTGCTGCGCAGCGCGTATGCCCAGTTCGTCTATCTCGTCGGCGGAGCCGACCACGACCAGATGGAGAAGATGCGGCAGTTCATGTCGCAACTGTGTGCGGGGTGGAACGTCGCCACCGTGCAGGAGATCGTCGCCGAGACCCTGCACAACGTGGTCGACCCGCTGGTCTACGACGAGGCCGTCAGCCTGATCGAGGAGCACCACCTGGCCGGGCGCGACGTCATCATCGTGTCGACCTCCGGCTCCGAGGTGGTGGGGCCGATCGGTGAGATGCTCGGCGCCGACCGGGTGATCGCGACGCGCATGGAGATCGTCGACGGCAGGTACACCGGCGAGATCGACTACTACGCCTACTCCGAGACCAAGGCCACCGCGATCCGGGAGCTCGCCGAGACCGAGGGCTACGTGCTGGCGAACTGCTATGCCTACAGCGACTCCGTCACGGACCTGCCGATGCTCGAGGCGGTCGGGCACCCCCACGCGGTCAACCCCGACAAGGATCTCCGCAAGGCCGCCGTGGCCAACGAGTGGCCGGTGCTGGTCTTCACCAAGCCCGTCACGCTGGGACGCCGGATGAAACTGCCGCCGGCCAAGCCCACATTGGCCGCCCTGGCGGTGGGAGGACTGGTCGTCGCCGGTGGGGCGATCGCGGTCAACCTGCGCAAGCGCTCGCTGTGACGCGTTGCCGAACGGAATCCGGACAACACATCATTGAGCCCGTAAGTCAAGGCTTGAAGTGCCCCGCGAACCGGCGTACACATGAACCAACAACTCCAGAATTTGCACGTGAGCCAGGTACCCACGCGGCGATCTACCCTTCTTCAGGGCGCTTGCCAAGATCGGGTCTGACCCCGAGGGCAGTAGTTAGATAGTGCACGCTTGTTACCCGGGTTTCGCGTGTCAGCGGCGGCACCCGAATCCACGCGAGTCGGGTGCCGCTCGCATGTCCGGACTCTTCTCCCGGGTGGTTCGCGCCCGACCGTTCGGGTGGCTGGGTCAGTCGCGCACCGGGCTGGCCTCGGCGGCCGCGGCGTAGGCCTCGGCCGCGTAGAGCAACCAGGCGTGTACGCCGTTCGTTCCGCTGGCGTTGGCGTAGGCGCGCAGGTTCGACTCGTACTCCGCGCGCAGGGCCAGGTGGCCGGCCTCCGGCACCAGCAGGGACTTCTCGTCGACCCCACGGGCGACCAGGACCAGGCGTTCGGCGGCCCGGGCCACGATGCCGTTGTGCGAGGCGAACGGTGCTGCCGTGGCCAGTTCCGCATGGACGACGGCCGCGACCAGCATCGCCGGTGCGGTCGTGGGTGCCAACAGTCTCTGGCCGAGCACCCGGAGTCGCTCCGCCGCGTCCGCGGCCCTGGGTCGCCCCAGCACCTCGTCGGGCACGACGCCCTTGCCGGCCAGGGCGTGCAGGCGGGCGAAGGCCTGCAGGGGCGCGGTCTTCAGCGTCGGAACCAGGGAGAGCAACTCGGTCGAGACCCGGACCGCGGCCTGCGCGGTCTCGTCCCCGTCACCGGCCCGGATCACCTCGGGAGTCGATGTCGATCCCTCCAGGACCCCGCTGGCGCAGGCACCACGCAGCAGCGACTCGGTGGTCAGCTGCGGCGCGGTCTTGCGCAGTCCTCGGTCGCGCAGCATCGCGTCGACCCCGTCGCGGGTGCCGGCGAACGCCGACGGCACACCCTCGAGTGCGGTGAGGGAGGCCAGCGGGTCGCCGTTCGTGACACTGCTCATGACGCGCAAGGGTAGAGGCACCTCGTGGTCCCGGCTTCGCGGGGATCAGCGGGTAGCCTCGACTCAATGGACCACCAGCGCGCACCCCAGGACCGACCTGCCTTCCCGGCCGAGGCCGTGCAGTGGTTGCTGGGCTCCTCCCCGCGCACCGTCGTGGTGCTGGGCGACCCCGACGTGGCGGACGCGATCGCCGACGCCGGGCACGACGTCACGGACGTCTCGGGAGCCACGGCCAAGCTGCCGTTCCCGGACCGCAGCATCGACGTCGTGATCAGCACGCACGGGCTGCCCGAGGATCTCGAGTCGCTCGCCCGGCTGCTGCGTGCCGGCGGTCAGCTCGCCCTGGTCTGCAACGAACGCGACCGCCGCATCCCGTGGGCCCGCAAGCTCGACGAGGTCCTCGGCAACGTGTCCGCGGGGGAAGAACCCGCCGCCGGCCTGGTCAACTCCACGCTCTTCGGATTCGTCAGCGACGCCACCTTCCGCTACTGGCAGGTCGTGAACAACGTCTCTCTCGAGGCGATGGTCCGCGCCGAGCTCTCCGGCCGCGGTGACACCGAGGCCGAGCGGCGTACGACGGCCGCACTCAGGCTGTACGACGACTACGGGCGGGGCGCCGACGGCATGCAGATGCCCTGGTTGAGCCGGTGCTTCAAGGCCACCGTGGTCGAGAACGCCTGGGCGCCTCCGCGCGGGTTCGACGAGCAGCAGCCCGTCGACGGCGCGGCTGACGGGAGCGACGACGCCAACGAGGCGACCAGCGACGCCGTGCCCGGTTCCGCGGAGGGTCCTCCGCCCTCCAGCCCGCAGGACGGCTCCGACTCCGACCTGCTCCTGATCGACTTCCGCTGACCGCGACGCCGACCCAGCGCACCCAGCGCACCCGACGCTGAGCAACGCGACGCAGTGCGACCCGACGCGACGAGCCCGGGACCACCGAGCCCGGGACCCCTAGGGTGTGGTCATGGCGTTCGGCTGGCGGCGTACCCACCTCGGCACAGAGGCCGACCGGGCGACCTTCCGCACCCTGCACACCGCCTCCCTCGCGTCGCCGGCCTTGCGTGAGGGCCTGACCAGCGCCAGCGCCGAGCGCAGCATCAAGCACCTGCGCACACTGCTGGGGGCCCCGGCGCTGGCGATCACCGACACCGCCGGCCTGTTGGCCTGGGACGGCAGCGGTGAGCACCACGGCAAGCTCTGCCCCGAGCTGGCCGCGACGGCTGTCGACGAGGGCCGCACCCACGTCGCCCAACGCGGGGTGGCCTGCCTGGTGCCCACCTGTCCGATCCGGTTCGCGGTCGTCTCACCGCTGGTCGTCGACGACCTCATCGTCGGCACGCTGCAGGTGTTCACCGACAACGCCACCGCCGGCCTGGTCCGCGCCGCTGACGAGGTCGCCACCTGGGTCTCGGGTCAGCTCGACCTGGCCGAGCTGCACGCCTCCCGCAACCGGTTGATGGAGGCCGAGGTCCGGGCCCTCCGCGCGCAGATCAGCCCGCACTTCATCTACAACTCGCTGGGCGCCATCGCGTCGTTCGTGCGCACCGATCCCGACCGTGCCCGCGAGCTGTTGCTGGAGTTCGCCGACTTCACCCGCTACTCGTTCCGGCGGCATGGCGAGTTCACGACCCTCGCCGAGGAGCTGCGCTCCGTCGAGCGCTACCTGCTGCTCGAGCAGGCCCGGTTCGGCGACCGCCTCGGGGTCACACTGCGGATCGCACCCGAGGTGCTGCCGGTCGCCGTACCCTTCCTGTGCATCCAGCCCCTCGTCGAGAACGCCGTACGGCACGGGCTCGCCGAGAAGGGCGACGGCCACATCAGCATCACCGCACGCGACGCCGACTCCGACTGCGTGATCGAGGTCGAGGACAACGGCGCCGGTGAGGATCCCGAGCGGGTACGACGAGCGCTGGCCGGCGACGCCGAGCTCGACTCGGTCGGCCTGGGCAACGTCGACGTACGCCTGCGCGACACGTTCGGCAACGACTACGGCCTGATCGTCGAGACCGCCCCCGGCGCAGGCACCCGCGTGATCGTCCGCGTTCCCAAGTTCGCCCCCGGAGTGCACCCATGACCGCCTTGCGCGTGCTCGTCATCGACGACGAGCGACCGGCCCTCGACGAGCTCACCTACCTGCTCGAGCGACACCCCGACGTGGCCTCGGTGCGTGCCGTCGACGCCGCCACCGAGGGGCTGCGCATCCTCCAGGACACCGAGATCGACGTGATCTTCCTCGACATTCAGATGCCGGGGCTGACCGGCGTCGAGCTGGCGCAGGTGCTCAGCCGGTTCCGCAACCCGCCACCGATCGTGTTCGTCACCGCCCACGAGCAGCACGCCGTCGACGCGTTCGAGCTGCGCGCCCTCGACTACGTGCTCAAACCGGTGCGCGAGGAGCGTCTCGCCGAGGCCGTACGCCGCGTGGTCGAAGGCGCCGCGTCACCTGCCACGAGCGGGGACGAGCAGATCCCGGTCGAGCGGGGCGGCGTCACCCGCTTCATCGACCGCAGCGACATCACCCATGTCGAGGCCCAGGGCGACTACGCCCGACTGCACACGGCGCACGACTCCTACCTGCTGCGCACGCCGTTGACGCAGCTCGAGGAGCAGTGGGGCACCGCCGGGTTCGTGCGGATCCACCGCTCGTTGCTGGTGGCGCTGGCCCACATCAACGAGGTGCGGATGGACAGCGGCCGGTGCACGGTGCGGGTCGGCGACGGCACCGACCTCGTGGTCAGTCGCCGGCACACCCCGGCCCTGCGCGAGCTGCTCAACCGGGGGCGTCCGTGAGCACCAACCCTCCCGAGCGGGTCCGCGTCACCGGGCCACCACGGCGTACGACGAGCCGGCGTACCCGGGCCCACGAGATCGACGACCAGACCCTGCTCGGCACGGTGCTGATGGAGTCGCTGCTGCGTGCCCAGCTGCGTCTGGCGGTGCTCACCCTGGCGCCGCTGGTCGTGATCGCGGTCGGGTTGCCCCTGGCCTTCCACCTGGTGCCGTCGCTCTCCGACGTGCGCGTGCTCGGCGCTCCCCTGGCACTCGTCGTGCTCGGCGTCCTCATCTATCCGCTGCTGATCCTGCTGGGCTGGTCCTACGTGCGTCGCGCCGAGCAGCACGAGCGTGACTTCGCCGAGCTGGTGCAGATCGTCGAGTCATGAGGGTGCGGCCATGATCACCTCGGTCCCCAGCGTCGTCGCGGTTGCCCTGGTGGCGGTCGCCACGCTGGCCATCGGCACGTGGGGGCTGCGGTTCTCGCGCACCACCAGCGACTTCTTCGTCGCCTCGCGCACCGTCCGGCCCGCCCTGAACGCCTCGGCCATCGGCGGCGAGTACCTCTCCGCCGCGTCCTTCCTCGGCGTGGCCGGGCTGGTGCTGGTCTTCGGCGCCGACATGCTCTGGTACCCGGTCGGCTTCACCGCCGGCTACCTGGTGCTGCTCGTGCTGGTGGCCGCACCGTTGCGCCGCTCCGGGGCCTACACCCTGCCCGACTTCGCCGAGGCCAGGCTGGCGTCGTCGCGAGTGCGCACCACGTGCACGCTGATGGTCGTCGCGATCGGCTGGCTCTATCTCGTGCCGCAGTTCCAGGGCGCCGGCATCACCCTGGAGTCGGCCACCGGCGCACCCTCGTGGCTCGGCGCGCTCGTCGTGGCCACCGTGGTGCTGGTCAACGTGCTGTCCGGTGGCATGCGCAGCATCACGTTCGTGCAGGCCTTCCAGTACTGGCTCAAGCTGACCGCCCTCCTGGTCCCCGCGATCGTCCTGGTCGGGGTCTGGCTCGACGACGGTCGCCCCGGCCCGAACGCCACCGCGGGCGATCACTGGTCACTCCCGTTGGGCGAGGGCGGCACCCAGGGGCTCTACCTGACCTGGTCGCTGATCATCGCCACGTTCCTGGGCACCATGGGGCTGCCCCACGTCGTGGTCCGGTTCTACACGAACCCCGACGGCCGGGCGGCTCGTCGGACGACCGTCGTGGTGCTGGCCCTGCTCAGCGCGTTCTACCTGCTGCCGCCGGTCTACGCCGCACTCGGCCGGGTGTACGGCGCCGAGGCCAACGCCGACGTGATCGTGCTGGACCTGCCCAAGCTGATGGTGCCGGGCACGGGTGGCGAGCTCCTCTCGGCGCTGGTCACCGCCGGTGCCTTCGCGGCGTTCCTCTCGACGTCGTCGGGGCTGTCGGTCGCCGTCGCCGGGGTGCTCACCCAGGACGTGTTCCGCGGGTCGCGCTTCACCGGTGTCGGGGCCTTCCGGGCGTCGGCCGTGATCGCCGTGGTGACCCCCTGCGCGGCCGCCGTCGCCGCCCCCGACCTGGGCATCGCCAAGGCGGTCGGGCTGGCCTTCGCGGTCGCCGCCTCGACGTTCTGTCCCCTGCTCGTGCTGGGCATCTGGTGGCGCGGCCTCACCGACGTCGGCGCACTGGCCGGGCTGGGCACCGGCTTCGTCGCCTCGGGGCTCGGGGTCACCTACTCCCTCAGCCCCTATGCGACCACCGGGTGGGTCGACGTGCTCCTCACCCAGCCGGCCGCCTGGTCGGTGCCGCTGGCGTTCACCACGATGTACGTCGTGTCGCGGGCCACGGCCGACCGCGTGCCCGCCCACGTCCGCCGGTTCATGGTGCGGCTGCACACGCCCGAGGCCGTCGCCCTCGATCGAGGCTGACCGTTCGTCTTGCGTGAGGCACCGTTCAACGATTCGTGGTCCCCACTCGGCGCGACATCGATTCGCACCCCTGATGCCGCAGGCCGGTCCTTCCTAGCGTGACTGGTGTCACACCCCCGCACGAGAGGCGATCCCGTGACCGATGAACACGGCGTACACCGAAGCTCGCAGCATCCGATCTACCAGGAACTCCATGAGGCCCCCGACTTCGCCGAGCTGCGGCAGCGCTACCGCAGCTTCGTGATCCCGTGGACGGTGGCCTTCCTGGCCTGGTACCTGCTCTACGTGATCATGTCGAACTGGGCAGGCGGATTCATGAACACCAAGCTCGTGGGCCACATCAACGTGGCCCTGGTCTTCGGGCTGCTGCAGTTTGCCTCGACGTTCCTGATCGCCTGGCTCTACGCCCGGCACATGAACCGGCACGTCGACCCGTTGGCCCGCAAGCTCGAGGCGCGCTACGACGCGGCGATCAAGGGCGAGGGGGCACCGCGATGAACGGCACCGAGCTCCTCACCGCCGGGCTGTTCCTCGGCGTCGTCCTGGTCACCGTCGCGATCACGTTCTGGGCCAGCCGCCAGACGACGGGCACGTCCAACTTCTACGCCGGCGGCCGACAGTTCAGCGGGTTCCAGAACGGCATGGCCGTCTCGGGTGACTACATGTCGGCCGCGTCGTTCCTCGGCATCTCCGGGCTGATCGCCCTCAACGGCTACGACGGCTTCCTCTACTCGATCGGGTTCCTGGTCGCCTGGCTGGTGGCGCTCCTGCTGGTCGCGGAGCTGCTGCGCAACTCCGGCCGCTACACGATGGCCGACCAGCTGGCCTACCGCATGAAGCAACGCCCGGTCCGTACGGCGGCGGCCACCTCGACCGTCGTGGTCTCGATCTTCTACCTGTTGGCCCAGATGGTGGGTGCCGGCGCGCTCGTGACCTTGCTCCTCGGCGTCGAGAGCGAGTTCATGAAGGCTGTCGTCATCGCCGGCGTCGGTCTGCTGATGATCTTCTACGTGACCGTGGGTGGCATGAAGGGCACCACCTGGGTGCAGATCGTGAAGGCCATCCTGCTGATGGCCGGCACCATCCTGATCACGTTCCTGGTGCTGGCGAAGTTCGACTTCAACATCTCCGAGCTGCTCGGTGCGGCCTCGGGCAACACCGGCAAGGGCGAGGCGTTCCTCCAGCCCGGTCTGAAGTACGGCATCGACATGACCAGCAAGCTCGACTTCGTCTCGTTGGGCATCGCGCTGGTGCTCGGCACGGCGGGCCTGCCGCACATCCTGATCCGCTTCTACACCGTGCCGACCGCGAAGGCGGCGCGCACCTCGGTGATGTGGGCGATCGGTCTGATCGGCTCGTTCTACCTGATGACGCTGGCGCTGGGATTCGGCGCCGCGGCACTGCTCGACACCGGGCCGGAGAGCAAGGTGGCGAAGTCCAGCGGAAACCTGGCCTCGCCACTTCTCGCCGAGGCAGTCGGCGGCGGCACCGGCTCTGTGGGTGGAGCCGTCCTGCTGGCACTCATCTCGGCGGTCGCGTTCGCGACGATCCTCGCCGTGGTGGCCGGCCTGACGCTGACCTCCGCCTCGTCGGTGGCACACGACCTCTACGCCAACGTGTGGAAGAAGGGCAAGGTCAGCGAGAAGCAGGAGGTGAAGGTCGCCAAGATCTCCGCCTTCGTCATCGGTGGTGTGGCGATCGCCCTGGCCATCCCGGCCCAGAAGCTCAACATCGCCTTCCTCGTGGCGTTGGCCTTCGCAGTCGCGGCCTCGGCGAACCTGCCCTCGCTGCTCTACAACCTGTTCTGGAAGCGGTTCAACACGCGGGGAGCGACCTGGGCGATCTACGGTGGCCTGATCTCCTGCCTGGTCCTGGTGATCTCGTCACCGGTGGTCTCGGGCAAGCTCAATGCCGACGGCACCAACGCGGCACTGCTGCCCAAGACCATCGACTTCTCGTGGTTCCCGCTGGACAACCCCGGCATCGTCTCGATCCCGTTGGGCTTCTTCTTCGGCTGGCTCGGGACCGTCACGTCCAAGGAGGTCGAGTCCGAGGCGGCGTACGACGAGTTCGAGGTGCGGGCGCTCACCGGCGCGGGCGCCGAGCAGGCGACCCCGCACTGACAGTCCTTCCCCATTCCGGTCCGGAGGCGGTCGCAACGTTGCGGCAACCTCCGGGCCGGAATCCTCGGGTGGATCGGACGGAATCCTCCCTGGGTGTACTCGTCGCGCACGGGATTCCGGCCTAGGCTGCAGGAGACGGCCGGCAGCGACACGAAACGACAAACAGGAGTGAATGTGACCAGCGAGACCCTTTCGAACCTGAGCCACGAGGAGCGACGTTTCCCGCCCCCCGCCGACCTGGCGGCCGCCGCGAACGTGAAGGCCGAGGCGTACGCCGCCGCGAGCCAGGACTTCGAGGGCTTCTGGGCAACCCAGGCCGACCGCCTCGACTGGGGCCAGAAGTGGGACCGCGTCCTCAACTGGGACAACCCGCCGTTCGCCAAGTGGTTCGAGGGCGGCACCATCAACGCCGCGGTCAACTGCGTCGATCGCCACGTCGACGCGGGCAACGGCGACAAGGTCGCCATCCACTGGGTCGGTGAGCCGGAGGACGACACCCGCGACATCACCTACGCGCAGCTGCAGGACGAGGTCAACAAGGCCACGAACGCCCTTGTCTCACTGGGCGTCACCAAGGGTGACCGGGTGGCGATCTACCTCCCGATGATCCCCGAGTGCGTCTTCACGATGCTGGCCTGCGCCCGACTCGGCGCCCCCCACACGGTCATCTTCGGTGGCTTCTCCGCCGACGCCCTGGCCTCGCGCATCACCGACTGTGGCGCCAAGGTCGTGGTCACCTCCGACGGCGGCTACCGTCGCGGAGCACCCTCGGCGTTGAAGCCGGCCGTCGACGAGGCGGTGGCGAAGGTCGACGGTCTGGTCGAGCACGTGCTCGTCGTACGCCGTACCGGTCAGGACGACATCGCCTGGAACGACGACGTCGACGTGTGGTGGCACGAACTCGTCGAGCAGCAGTCGACCGAGCACGAGGCCGAGCTGCACGACGCCGAGCACCCGCTCTACGTCATGTACACCTCCGGCACCACCGGCAAGCCCAAGGGCATCCTGCACACCACGGGCGGCTACCTGGTCGGCACGTCCTACACCCACTGGGCGGTCTTCGACCTCAAGCCCGAGACCGACGTCTACTGGTGCACCGCCGACGTCGGCTGGGTCACCGGCCACTCCTACATGGTCTACGGACCGCTCGCGAACGGCGCGACCCAGGTGATGTACGAAGGCGTCCCCGACGCCCCGCACAAGGGCCGCTGGTGGGAGATCATCGAGAAGTACGGCGTCACGATCTTCTACACCGCCCCCACCGCCATCCGAACGTTCATGAAGTGGGGCAAGGAGATTCCCGACAAGTTCGACCTCTCCTCGGTGCGGGTGCTGGGCTCGGTCGGCGAACCGATCAACCCCGAGGCCTATGTCTGGTACCGCGACACGATCGGCGCCGGTGAGACCCCCGTGGTCGACACGTGGTGGCAGACCGAGACCGGGCAGATCCTGATCTCCCCGCTGCCCGGTGTCACCGAGGCGAAGCCCGGCTCGGCGATGACACCGCTGCCCGGCATCGATGCCGACGTGGTCAACGACGAGGGCGAGTCCGTGCCTGACGGCTCCGGTGGCTACCTCGTCCTCCGCAAGCCGTGGCCGGCGATGCTGCGCACCATCTGGGGCGACGACGAGCGCTACAAGGACACCTACTGGTCGCGCTGGCCGGGCGTCTACTTCGCCGGCGACGGCGCCAAGAAGGACGAGGACGGCGACATCTGGGTGCTGGGCCGCGTGGACGACGTGATGAACGTGTCCGGCCACCGGCTCTCCACCACCGAGATCGAGTCGGCCCTGGTCTCGCACCCCAAGGTCGCCGAGGCGGCCGTCGTGGGTGCCGCCGACGAGATGACCGGCCAGGCGGTGTGCGCGTTCGTGATCCTGCGGGAGAGCGCCGGCGGTGAGTCCGGCGACGCGCTCGTCCAGGAGCTGCGCAACCACGTGGCCAAGGAGATCGGCGCGATCGCCAAGCCCCGGCAGATCCTGATCGTTCCCGAGCTGCCCAAGACCCGCTCCGGCAAGATCATGCGTCGCCTGCTGCGCGACGTGGCCGAGAAGCGCGACATCGGCGATGTGACCACGCTCGCGGACTCCTCGGTGATGAACCTGATCCAGTCCGGCATGTCCAGCGGCTCCTCCGACGAGTAGCCGTCCCCCTCCCCCGGTGCAGCCCGGGGTTGCGACGCACAACGGCCGCCGTTCCCTCGCGGGAGCGGCGGCCGTTGCGTTCGTCGTACGACGTGGGCGTCAGCGGGCGCGGCGGGAGAGCCGCTCGATGTCCATGATCACCACGGAGCGGGGCTCCAGGCGCAGCCATCCGCGTGAGGCGAAGTCGGCCAGCGCCTTGTTGACCGTCTCGCGGGAGGCGCCGACCAGCTGGGCGAGCTCCTCCTGGGTGAGGTCGTGGTGCACGTGGACGCCGTCGTCGGCGGTGCGGCCGAACCGGTCGGCGAGGTCGAGCAGCGCTTTGGCCACGCGGCCGGGAACGTCGGAGAAGACCAGGTCGGCGTTGACGTCGTTGGCCTTGCGCAGGCGGGCCGCGATCTGGGCAAGAAGGCTGTGCGCCACGATCGGGCGGCCCTCGAGCCACTTGAGGAGGTCTTCGTGGGAGAGCGAGGCGAACGCCGCGTCGGTCACGGTGGTCACGGTCGCCGAACGCGGGCCGGGGTCGAAGAGCGAGAGCTCACCGAACATCTGACCCGGGCCGAGGATCGCGAGGAGGTTCTCCCTACCGTCGGACGAGGTGCGGCCCAGCTTGACCTTGCCCTCGAGTACGACGTAGCACTTGTCACCCGAGTCGCCCTCGTGGAAGAGCACCTCGCCCCGCCGCAGCCTGGACTCGGCCATCGATGAACGCAGTGCCGTCGCAGCCTCGTCGTCGAGCGCGCTGAACAGCGGGGCCTGACGAAGCACGTCGTTGTCCACAAGTTCCTCCCATGTAGTAGTGGGTTCCGGGCCGATCCTAGCCGTGGTCCAGGTCACATCATCAACCACCGGGGCCCAATTGACCGAACACGACCACGATCCGGGCCGTGTCGGCGCGTCCACGTAGGGTGTGTGCGTGCCCCAGACTCCATCGCAGACGGCCCTGGTTCGACGGGCCCGCAAGATCGATCGGGTCCTCGGAGCAACCTACCCGGATGCCACGTGTGAACTCGACTTCGCCAACCCCTTCGAGCTCCTCGTGGTCACGGTGCTCAGCGCCCAGACCACCGACAAGCGGGTCAACGCGGTCCGTCCCACCCTCTTCGCCGCCTATCCTGATGCGGCCGCGATGGCCGGCGCCGAGCGTGCCGACCTCGAGCGGATCATCGGCCCGCTGGGCTTCTTCCGGGCCAAGACCGAGTCCCTGCTCAAGCTCAGCGCCGCCCTCGTCGAGAACCACGACGGCCAGGTGCCGCCGCGCCTCGACGACCTCGTGAAGCTGCCCGGCGTCGGTCGCAAGACTGCCAATGTCGTGCTGGGCAACGCCTTCGACATCCCCGGCATCACCGTCGACACCCACTTCGGCCGACTCGTCCGCCGCTTCGGCTGGACCGAGGAGACTGACCCGGTCAAGGTCGAGCACGCCGTCGGGGCGCTCTTCCCCAAACGCGACTGGACGATGCTCTCCCACCACGTCATCTGGCACGGTCGCCGCATCTGCCATGCCCGCAAGCCCGCCTGCGGCGCGTGCCCGCTCGCGCGCTGGTGCCCGGCGTACGGCGAGGGCCCCACCGACGCCGACGAGGCCGCCAAGCTGGTGCGCACCGAAGGCCGCGCATGAGACGCACCCTCGCCGCAGCGCTGCTCACGCTGCTCGCCCTGCAGGGGTGTGACTCGGTCTCACCTCCCGACATCGAGAAGGCCGGCAGCTCCGACGTCGACGTCGACACCCCCCAGCTGCGCAAGCTCAAGGCCGGCACCGGCGTGGCTGCGTGCGCCCCGGGCTCCGGCGCGCACGTCGACGGCGGCCTGCCCGACGTCACCCTGCCGTGCCTGGGAGGCGGCAAGGACGTCAACACCTCGAGCCTGCGCGGCCCCATGGTCGTCAACCTGTGGGCGGTCTGGTGCGGGCCCTGTCGCCGCGAGCTGCCGATCTACCAACAGTTCTTCGCGAAGCACGGCGACCGCGTGCCCGTGCTCGGCGTCGACTTCCAGGACACCCAGCCCGGCCCGGCCCTCGAGCTGGCCAAGGACTCGGGCGTGACCTACCCCTTGCTTGCCGACCCGCAGAGCGACCTGAGCCTGAAGGATCCGCTGCCCAACATCGTCGCGCTCCCCTACCTCGTCCTGATCGACGCCGACGGCCAGGTCGTCGAGCAGCGCTTCGAGGAGATCAAGAGCCTGGGCCAGCTCGAGCAGCTGGTCGAGAAGCACCTGCAGGTGCAGCTGTGATCCCGCAGTGGCTGGAGCCGCTCCGCGACGGCGCGCAGTCGATCACCGTGCACGACCTGACCCGGTTCATGCCTCCCGAGGGCAGCGATCCGCGGCGTGGCGCCGTACTCATGCTCTTCGGCGACGGCCCCGACGGCCACGAGCTGCTGCTGACCGAGCGCTCCCACACGATGCGCAGCCACCCCGGCCAGGTGTCGTTCCCCGGCGGCGGCATCGACGCCGGCGAGAGCGCCCACGACGCCGCGCTGCGTGAGGCCTGGGAGGAGACCGGCCTCGACCCCGACGGGGTGGAGGTCTTCGCCGAGCTGCCCGAGCTGTGGCTCCCGCCCAGCAACTACGCCGTGACCCCCGTGCTGGCCTGGTGGGCCGAGCCGTCGCCGGTGACCACCCACTCGGTCGAGGAGGTCCACGCGATCCACCGGGTGCTGATCTCCGACCTGGTCGAGCCCACCCACCGCATCACGGTGCGCCACCCCAGCGGCTGGCTCGGCCCCGGTTTCCTGATCGGCGACGACCGTGACGTGATCCTGTGGGGCTTCACGGCCGGCATCATCGCGCGCCTCTTCGAGCACGTCGGGTGGTCCAGCAACTGGGACACCGGCGTGGTGCACGAGTTGCCCGACTACATGCTGCAGGGTGAACCCTCACGTTCGACCACACCACCCAACACCCGATTCAAGGAAGGGCCCGGCCGATGAACCTCCTCGACTGGATCCTGGTCCTGCTCGTGCTCGCCTACGCGCTCTCGGGCTACTGGCAGGGCTTCGTGACCGGCGCCTTCGCGACCATGGGCCTGCTGCTCGGCGGCCTCTTCGGCATCTGGCTGGCCCCCATCGCCCTGGGCAACGCCGACCCTGCAGTGTGGGTCTCCCTGGGCGCACTGTTCATCGTGATCCTCTCCGCCACCCTCGGCCAGGCGCTCCTCCAGTACGCCGGCGCGAAAGTCCGTGACCAGATCACCTGGCAGCCCGTGCGCGCGGTCGATGCGGCCGGCGGCGCTGTCCTCAGCGCGGTCGCGGTGCTGCTGGTCGCCTGGGCGCTGGGGGTCGCGGTCTCCGGCTCACGCATCGGCTCGGTGACGCCGATGGTGCGTGAGTCGGTCGTGCTGGCGAAGGTCGACCGGGTGCTCCCCGACCGTGCCAACGAGGCGCTCAACGCCTTCAACAACGTGGTCGGCACCAGCTTCTTCCCGCGCTACCTCGAGCCGTTCGCTCCCGAGCGCATCGTCGAGGTCGGCCCACCCGACCCGCGGATCGCGCGCGACCCCGACGTGGCTGACGCGCAGCAGAGCGTGCTGAAGATCCACGGTGACAACAGCTGTGGACGTGGCGTCGAGGGCACCGGCTTCGTCTACGGGCCCGGCCGGGTGATGACCAACGCCCACGTCGTGGCCGGGGTCTCCGACCCCGAGGTGCTGGTCGGCGACGACACGCTCGATGCCGAGGTCGTCTACTACAACAGTGACCTCGATGTCGCCGTACTCCACGTCGACGGCCTCGACCGGCCGAAGCTCGACTTCGCCAAGGGCGCCGCTCCCAACGACGACGCGGCCGTGCTCGGCTACCCCCAGGACGGCCCGTACGACGTCCGCCCGGCCCGGGTGCGCGCCGAGCAGCGGCTGCGCTCCCCCGACATCTACGGCCACGGGTCCGTGATCCGCGAGGTCTACTCGCTGCGCGCGCTGATCCGTCCCGGCAACTCGGGTGGCCCGATGGTCAACTCCAAGGGACAGGTGACCGGGGTGATCTTCGCGGCGTCGGTGACCGACGACCAGACCGGCTACGCGCTGACCGCCGATGCGGTCACCGACGCCGCGGCCCAGGGCCTCTCGACCCAGGCCGAGGTCGGCACCGGCGACTGCGCCGGCTGACTGCCGCTGCCCGGGCAGTTTCGTGTGGTTTGGGCAGAATCACAGGCTCGCCTGTGAAACTGGCCGATTGACACGAAGTTTCGTGTTGGCGAGGCAGTTTCACAGGCTC
>NZ_BCRJ01000088.1 GCF_001552535.1 Nocardioides jensenii JCM 1364 = NBRC 14755
GGACCTGTGAAACTGGCCGATCATTGACCTGCCTGTGAGACGACGGCTCAGCGGGCGGCGGAGCCCTCGGTGTAGTCGTCGTCGGCCTGCGACCAGGCGAACTGGGCGCGCAGGGTCTTGCCGGTGGCCTCGATCGGGTGACCGGCCTCCTTCTCGCGGAGCTCGTTGAACTCCTTGGCGCCGTTGTCCTGGTCGTCGATGAAGCGCTGCGCGAACGCGCCGCTCTGGATGTCGGCCAGGATCGCCTTCATCGACTCCTTGACGTCCGGGGAGACCACGCGCGGGCCGCTGACGTAGTCGCCGTACTCGGCGGTGTCGGAGATCGACCAGCGCTGCTTGGCGATGCCGCCCTCCCACATCAGGTCGACGATCAACTTGAGCTCGTGGAGCACCTCGAAGTAGGCGATCTCGGGCTGGTAGCCGGCCTCGGTGAGGGTCTCGAAGCCCGCCTGCACCAGGTGCGACATGCCGCCACAGAGCACAGCCTGCTCACCGAACAGGTCGGTCTCGGTCTCCTCGGTGAAGGTGGTCTTGATGACGCCGGCGCGGGTGCCGCCGATGGCCTTGGCGTAGGACTTCGCGAGGTCCCAGGCGGTGCCGGAGGCGTCCTGCTCCACGGCGATGATGTCCGGGATGCCGCGACCGGCGACGTACTCACGACGCACGGTGTGGCCGGGGGCCTTCGGGGCGACCATGATCACGTCGACGCCCTCGGGCGCCTTGATGTAGCCGAAGCGGATGTTGAAGCCGTGGCCGAAGACCAAGGTGTCGCCCTCGGCGAGGTGCGGCTCGATCTCCTCGGCGTACAGCTTGCGCTGGTGCTGGTCGGGCGCGAGGATCACGACGACGTCGGCCTCCTCGACGGCCTCCGCGGGCGTGAGGACACGGAGTCCCTCATCCTCGGCCTTGGCGCGGCTCTTCGAACCGGGCTGCAGGCCGATGCGGACGTCGACGCCGGAGTCGCGCAGGTTGAGCGCGTGGGCGTGGCCCTGGCTGCCGTAGCCGATGACCGCGACATTCTTGCCCTGGATCAGGGACAGGTCGGCGTCGTCGTCGTAGTACATCTCAGCCACTGGGGCTCTCCTTCGGGTTGGTGTTGATACGTGGATCGTGGGACTTGTGCGGTGGTGTTGACGCTTGAGCGGTGTCACAGCGCGGGTGGAGCGACCGTAACCCCGCGTTGCACGTGGGTTGGGTGTCAGACGGCGGGCGGTGGAGCGGGTACGGCGACCGGGCGCAGGTTGCGCTCGGAGATCGAGCGGGAGCCCCGACCGATGGCGACCATGCCCGACTGCACGATCTCGCGGACGCCGAACGGCTCGAGCACCCGGAGGAAGTCGGTCAGCTTGTCGACGTTGCCGGTCACCTGGATGGTGAGGGCGTCGGTGGCCACGTCGATCACCTTCGCCTTGAACAGCTGCACGGCGTCGATCACCTGGCCCCGGGTCTCGGCGTCGGCGCGCACCTTGACCAGCAGCAGCTCGCGACTGATCGACGCGCTCGGGTCGAGCTCGACGATCTTGATCACCTCGACCAGCTTGTTGAGCTGCTTGGTGACCTGCTCCAGCGGGCTCTCGTCGACCGAGACCACGATGGTCATCCGGGAGACGTCGGGGCTCTCGGTCGGGCCGACCGCCAGGCTGTCGATGTTGAAGCCGCGGCGGCTGAAGAGGCCGGCGATGCGGGCCAGGACGCCGGGCTTGTTCTCGACCAGGACGGACAGGGTGTGCTTGGTCATCGGTGCTCTCCGTTCGCTCGCGGCTCGACCGCGCTCTGCGGCTGACTCGTCGGTGTGAGGTCGCTGCGCTCTCGTGCTTGACTCACAGGTCATCCTCGTCGAACTGGGGAGCCAGGTCCCGGGCGTACTTGATCTCGTCGTTGCTGGTGCCGGCGGCCACCATCGGCCACACCATCGCGTCGCGGTGGACGCGGAAGTCGACGACCACCGGCTGGTCGTTGATCGACATCGCCTTCTCGATCGTGGCGTCGACCTCGTCGGGCGACTCGCAGGCCAGGCCGACACAGCCGTAGGCGTCCGCGAGCTTCACGAAGTCGGGGATGCGCTTGCTGTGCAGGTCGGTGTTCGAGTAACGCTCGTTGTAGAACAGGGTCTGCCACTGGCGCACCATACCGAGCGACTCGTTGTTGATGATCGCGACCTTGATCGGGATGTCGTTGATCGCGCAGGTGGCCAGCTCCTGGTTGGTCATCTGGAAGCAGCCGTCGCCGTCGATCGACCAGACCGTCGAGTCGGGCATGCCGACCTTGGCGCCCATGGCGGCGGGGACCGAGAAGCCCATGGTGCCCAGCCCACCCGAGTTGATCCAGGTGTTGGGGTTCTCGTAGCCCACGAAGTGCGCGGCCCACATCTGGTGCTGGCCGACCCCGGCACAGTAGATCGCCTCGGGTCCGGCGATATGGCCCAGGCGCTCGAGCACGTACTGCGGGGACAGCGCGCCGTTCGGCGGAGTGTCGTAAGCCAGCGGGTACTGCTTCTTGATGCCGGCCAGGAACGCCACCCACGCCTCGTAGTCGCCGCGGTTGCCCTTCTCGGCCTCCGCGTTGAGGGCGATGATCAGGTCGGCGATCACCTCGCGGGCGTCACCCACGATCGGCACGTCGGCGAAGCGGTTCTTGCCGATCTCGGCCGGGTCGATGTCGGCATGGATCACCTTGGCGCCGGGCGCGAACGAGTCGAGGTTGCCGGTCACCCGGTCGTCGAAACGCGCACCCAGGCTGATGATCAGGTCGCTCTTCTGCAGGCCGGCCACCGCGGCCACCGTGCCGTGCATGCCGGGCATGCCGAGGTGCTGCACGTGACTGTCGGGGAACGCGCCGCGGGCCATCAGCGTGGTGACCACGGGCATGCCGGTCGACTCGGCCAGGACGCGCAGCTCCTTGGCCGCCCGCGAGCGGATCACGCCGCCACCGACGTACAGCACCGGCCGGCGGGCCTCGAGGATCAGCTTGGAGGCCTCACGGATCTGCTTGCTGTGCGGCCGGGTCACCGGGCGGTAGCCGGGCAGGTTCAGCTCGGTCGGCCACCGGAACGTGGTCATCGCCTGCAGCGCGGACTTGGCCACGTCGACCAGCACCGGGCCGGGCCGACCGGTCGAGGCGATGTGGAAGGCCTCGGCCACGGTCTGCGGGATCTGGGCGGGGTCGGTGACCAGGAAGTTGTGCTTGGTGATCGGCATGGTGATGCCGCGGATGTCGGCTTCCTGGAAGGCGTCGGTGCCGATCTGCGCGGCACCGACCTGGCCGGTCACCGCGACCATCGGCAGGGAGTCCATGTGGGCGTCGGCGATCGGCGTGACCAGGTTGGTCGCACCCGGGCCGGAGGTGGCCATGCAGACGCCGACCTTGCCGGTCGCGGCGGCGTAGCCCTGGGCAGCGTGCCCGGCACCCTGCTCGTGGCGTACGAGGATGTGCCGGATCTTGGAGTCGAAGAGCGGGTCGTACGCCGGGAGGATGGCCCCACCCGGAATGCCGAAGATGTTCTCGACGCCCGCGCTCTCCAGCGACTTGATCAGACTCTGGGCACCGGTGACCTGTGCCCCGGTCTCGCCCTGCTCGCTCATCCTTGGTTCCTCATCCTCTTCGTCCAGCTGTTCGACGGCCGTTCCGACGCCGTCGGATCGGGCACCCACACCAACAAAAAACCCCCCGGCCGGAATCGGCAACGAGGGGATGACGCGTGTGCGTTGAGACCTGTGTCGGCCTCAGCTCACGCGTCGCGTGCATACAAGAATGTCCTTGCGCATGCGCTTACGTTCGCTGCCGACGCCCGTCGGCGTCAACCAAGTTCATCACTTATCCCACATCGTGAAACCCACATCCCAGCATATGGCCGGGCAGTGCGAGTGCCGTGACGAGGGTCCTCACCTGCTGCTCCACCCCCAGCATGCCACTCACCCGGCAGCCCGGATCTCCCCCAACGACCGCAGCTGCTTCCCGTCGACATGGTTGCCCGGGTCGAGCCAGGCGACGTACGACGCGGCGAGCCCGGGCCACTCCCGATCGACGATGGCGAACCAGTCGGTGTCTCGCGAGCGGCCCTTGTAGACCAGCGCGTTGCGGAACCGACCCTCGTAGGTGAATCCGAGGCGCTCGGCGGCACGACGGGACGGCTCGTTGAGCGCGTCGCACTTCCACTCGTAGCGACGGTAGCCCAGCGAGAACACGTGCCTGGCCAACAGGAACTGCGCCTCGGTCGCGGCCGTCGTACGTTGCAGGCGGCGGCCCAGCACGATCCAGCCGACCTCGACCGATCCGTTGGCCTGGTCGATCCGCATCAGGCTGAGCATGCCCGCGGCCACCCCGGAACCGTCGCGTACGACGACCGTGACCGAGTCGGTCGCCTCGGCGCGCGCCTCCACGTGCTGGGCGAAGTCGGCCCGGTCCAGCGGCATCTCGCGCGGCAGGTAGGTCCACAGGGAGGTGTCGTCGGGCCCGCAGAGCTCGTCGAACAGCTCATCGGCATGGTCAGCCAGCAACGGCTCGAGCCGACACCAGCGACCCTGGAGCACGGCAACGTCGGGGAACGGAGCGCCCTGCCAGTCGCGCAGGGTCGGGCCGACCGGTTGGCCGAAGGAGTTGCGCTGGGCGGGGGTCACCCCGTCGAGAGTAGTCCTCACCCGAGTTCCTGGGTCACTTCTCCTCGGCCGTTGTGGACGACCACGCGGGCGTGCGCGCCGTTGACCAGGGGCAGGAACGGCGCAACGTGCCCGCAGTCGACATCGAGCACGACCGGGAGATCCAGACCACCGAGCGCGTCGGCGACGGCGTCGTGCTGCGTGAAGCCCGGGGCGTCGGGCGCCATCGGCCGGCCCACGAGGATCGCGGTGGCCTCGTCGAACCAACCCGCCAACCGGAACCCGTGCAGGATCCGCGCCACGTCGAAGGCTCCGAACTCACAGGCCTCGACGTAGACGATCAGCCCCTCGTCGGCATGCTCGCGACCGAACGCCGCCACGTCGGCGTACGGCGTTCCGGACATCGCGCCCAGGGTCTCGACGCACCCGCCGATCAGTCGGCCGCTGACCTCGAGGTTGCCGCCGCCGAGCACCTGCCAACCGCCCTCGGCGTCCAGGTCGTAGGTGTGCACCCCGGGGTTGCCGACGTAGTCCCCGTGCCGGGCGGTGCGATGGCGCCCCGGAGCGGTCTGGGTGACCGGACCGGTGGCCGCGGCGACCTCTGTCCAGTGCAGCAGTCCCTCGGGGGCGTCGTAGGGCGAGTCCATCAGGTTGGCGCCGTGCAGCGTGGCCCACCCCGACCGCAGGGTCAGCGGCACCAGGATCGTGCTCAGGTCGGAGTAGCCGACCAGCCAGGTCGGCTCGGCCGAGGCCAGCGCGTCCCAGTCGATCAGGTCGACCAGGTCGATCGCCAGCTCCCCACCCCACGGGGGTACGACGGCCCGGATCGCCGGGTCGAGCAGCATCGCGGTCAGCTCGTCGGCGCGCTGCTGCTTGGGTGCGGAGACGTGCCGGTCTGCCGACATGCACTCCCCCACACGGACGTCGTACCCGCGGGTGCGCAGGTCGGCCACTGCCACGTCGAGGCGCGGCTGCATGCGGGCCTCGACGCCGGCCGACGGCGAGGTGACCCCGATCAGGTCACCGGGACTGAGCGGGCGCGGGAATCGGATCGACATGCTGGTCACGCTCTCACTGGAAGCTGACGAACTCCACCCGTGGCCGGATCCGCTTCACCTTCGCAGCCGACAGGCGGCGGACGTCTTCGTCGTAGAACAGCTTGAAGCCCATGTGGAACTGCTTCGGGCGAGCCACGTGGCGGTAGGTCGCCATCTTCTGGCCAGGGGTGCCGAACCCGTCGATGTGCTGGACCATCGCCAGGTTCGCGCGTGCCTTCACCCGGCCGATGCCGCGCACCATCTCTCGGCGGAACTGGTGCAGCATGAAGACCTTCTGGGGCAGGCGCTCCCGGCGGACCAGGGCCTCGAGCCACGCGGAGGTGCGGTTGACCTCGCTCGCGTCGACCGACCCGATGCGGCGGCCGGGCACCTCACCTCGACGCATCCGCCACTCGGGGTCGAGGGCGAGACCGACCCACGGGTCCTTCAGGGCCCACTCCCAGCGCTTGGCCACCGTGAGGAAGTCGCTGCGGCCGGTCTGCAGGTCGAGCACGAGCATCACCTTGTGGCGGCGGGCGGCGCGCACGTAGCGGGCCACCTGCTGGCGGGCGATGTCGTGGCTGAAGTCGTGGCCGGGGCCGGGGTGCGGGTCGGCGACGGTGACGATCAGCTCCATCACCGGGATCGCCGGGTTGCCCACGCGGCCGAAGGGTCGTGCGGCCCGGCGTACCCGTCGGACCGCCTGCTCGGGCGGGGTCTCCCCCAGCACGCCGAGCACGGGGGTGCCCGCCGTGCCGTAGTAGGCCACCAGGATGTGGCCGTCGAAGACCTTCGTGCCGCCGTACGGCAGCTCGGGGACGGTGGCCCTGGGCGAGAGGACGGGCGTCTCACCGACCGCTGCCTCGGGCTCGGCCTCCGGCGCCGCGACGGCCGCGATGCCGGCCACCGCGCCCATCGGCTCCGACTGGGGTGCGTCGGGCCACTTGCCGACCACGCCCGCGACCAGGATCAGGCTGACCAGTGCGCACAGGACCCAGCGGATGGCGCGGCCCGGGTCGATCGTCTCCTTCATCGACGCATCACGGCAGCACCAGAGCCGCGATCTCACCCGGGTTGTGGGCGACCTCCCAGCGGAAGCCGTCGGGGTCGCCGAAGTAGCCGGTGTAGCCGCCCCAGGCACGCTCGACTGCCTCGCTGACCGGGTCGGCGCCCGCGGCACGGGCCGTCGCCAGCACCGCGTCGACCTCGTCGCGGGTGGCCACGTTGTGGGCCAGGGTCAGCGGGGCCAGGCCGGGGCCGCGCCGGATCGGGCCGACCTCGGCCTCGAACTCCGCCTCGGCCCACAACGAGAGCAGCAGGTGCTCTCCCGCCTTGATCATCAGCACCTCTCCGGGCACGTCCATCTCCGCGCTCCAACCGAGCCCGTCGAGGTAGAACGCCCGGGTGGCGTCGAGGTCGGCGACAGCGAGGGTGACGAAGCTGATCCGCTGGTCCAATGCACTGCTCCCCGTGGGTGACGATTCCGCTCTCCGAACTGTTTCACGCGACACCGTGCCACGAGGTTGCCACGCGCCGGGAATCGGTCGGGACCGGTCATCCCCGACCCGCCGACCACACGGTGCGCGGATCCGGTTCAGGGCAGGCCGAGGAACCGCTCGGCATTGCCGTGCAGGATGGCCGCACGGTCGTGGTCCGAGAGGGAGTCGGAGCGGTGCACGACCTGACCGACCGGTCGCTCGCCGAGCGGGTAGGGGTAGTCACTGCCCAGGATCACCTGCGACGCGCCCAGGGTGTCGACCAGCAGTCGCAGAGCACTCGGCTCGAAGACCACGGAGTCGACGCTGAACCGGCCGACGTACGCCGAGGGCGGCAGCTGGGACTTCGCGATCAGGTCCCCACGTCGGTGCCAGGCGTTCTCGAGCCGGCCCAGCCAGAACGCGAACGACCCGCCGCCGTGGGCGAAGCAGATGCGCAGCGAGTCCGGGAGCCGGTCGAAGGCTCCGCCCAGGATCATCGCCAGCACGGAGAGGTGGGTCTCGGCCGGCATTCCGGTCAGCCAGCGCGCCATCCAACGGTCGAGGCGGGGCGAGGTCGGCATGTCCCACGGGTGGACGAACACGGGCATCCCGATCGAGGCGGCGTGCTGCAGGAACGTGACGACGCCTTCGTCATCGAGGTCGCGGTCACCCACGTGGTTGCCGATCTCGACGCCGAGGTGACCCGACTCCCGGCAGCGGTCCAGCTCACGACAGGCCGCGTCGGTGTCCTGCAACGGCACCTGGGCGAACGGCAGGAGCCGGCCCTGCGACGGTTGGCAGATCTCCAGGGCCAGGTCGTTGAAGATGCGGGCCACCTTCGCGGCCCGCGCCCCGGGCAGCTCGTAGCCGAAGAACAACGGCGTCGGTGAGACGACCTGCCGGGTGACCCCGTCGTCGTCCATGTCGGCCAGGCGTACGCCGGCGTCCCAGGCGTTCGGGCGGACCGGCCGGAACTCGGTGGCACCGACCATGATCATCGCCTCGCGCTCGGAGTCGACCCGTAGCCACGGCTGGCCCTCGCCCAGGTCGGGCCAGCCCGCGGGCACGTAGTGGGAGTGGACGTCGATCACGACCGCCCCGTCGCCCGGCAACCCGGTCAGCCCTTGCCCGGGTGCAGTGCGCCGCACCGGCCGCAGGTGCGTGCCTCCTCGGAGGAGTAGAACGCCTCGAACACCGGCGGCAGGTCCGAGACGATGTCGCGCACCTGCAGCTCGGCCTCGTGCACCTTGGCGTTGCACTGCTGGCAGAACCACGCGAACTTCTCGAGGGTGCCCTCCTCACGGATGCGCTCGATGACCAACCCGATCGAGCCGGCCTCAGGGCGCTGCGGCGAGTGGTAGGTGTTGCCCGGCAGCTTCCACATCGACCCTTCGGTGATGTCGACGCGGTGCGGACCCTCGTCGGTCATCAGGTCGACGTGCATGTTGCCGCGGTACTGGTAGAACCACTCCTCGTAGGGCTCGAAGTGGAAGTCGGTGCGACTGTTCGGGCCGCCGACCACCATCACGATGAAGTCACCTGTGGCGTCGTACATCTGCTTGTTGTTGACCGGCGGCTTGAGCAGGTGCTCGTTGTCCGCGATCCAGGACTCGAAGTTGAAGACGGGTGGGATGTCGGTCATGAGCTCTCCTCCGTGGTGCGGTCGATGCGGGTGGCGCCGTGACGACTGGCCACGGCCTGGATCTCGATGAGCAGGTGCGGGTGCGGCAGCTGGTGCACCGCCACCGTCGTACGCGTCGGTCCCGTGTGGTCGAAGAACTCCGCCCACACCTCGTTGTAGCCGCCGAAGTCGTTCATGCTGACCAGGTAGGTGGTGACCTGGACCAGGTCGTCGAGCCCGGCCCCGACGGCGGCCAGCAGGTCACGGATGTTCTCGATGACGGCACGGGCCTGCTCGCGGATGTCGAGATCGACCACACCCAGCTCGTCGACCCGGACACCGGCGAAGCTGTTGTCCGGACGCCGGCTGCTGGTGCCGGAGACATAGACGAGGTCGCCGGCGACCTTCACGTGCGGGAAGGCGCCACGGGGTGTGGCCCTGTCGGGCACCACCACGCCGGCCCGGTTCGACCCGGCCCGGTTAGACCCAGCCCGGTTCGACTCAGCCATCGCCACCCCCACTCCGGACGGAGACCCCGCCCAGCCCCTCGACCGTCGCCTCGACGAGGACACCGGGCTCCATCGCCACCGCGGCGGTGGCAGCACCGGCCAGGATGACCGAGCCGGCCGGCAGGGGGAGTCCGTAGCGCGCCGCCATCCGCTGGGCTGCCGCGACCGCGAGCAGGGCATCGCCGAGGATCGCCGACGTGCTGCCGTGCTCACGAGGCTCGCCGTCGAAGGCGAGCGTCACCTCGGCGTCGGAGACTCGCCCACGGTGCTGCGCGAACGGCAGCCACTCGCCGAGCACGTACCGGGCCGCCGACGTGTTGTCGGCGACGACGTCCTCGAGGCTGAACCGGAAGTCGCGGTAGCGGCTGTCGATGATCTCGAGCGCGGGCGCCACCTCGGCGACGGTGGACAGCGGGTCGTCGTTCTCCGGAGACAGCTCGACGCCGAGCCGGAAGGCGACCTCGGGCTCGACCCGGGGGTGAACCATCGTGGCCAGGTCCACGGAGGCACCGTCGGTCACCTCGGTGCCGGCGGTGAGCTGGCCGATGATCACGTCGGAGACGCCCATCTGGCGGGCCTTGGCTTCGCTGGTGAAGCCGAGCTTCACTCCGACGACCGGGTCCCCGCGCCCGACCCGCAGCGCGATGCCGGCCCGTTGGACGGCGTACGCCTCGTCGAGGGTGAGCGGTCGCTCGTCGGAAAGCTGCGCGATCGCGGTCGCATCGCGGACCGCCTCGTCCAGCCGAGCGGCGAGCTCCTCGATGTTCACCGGCTCATCCTGACGCCCCAATTCGACCGCATCCTCTCGCTCACAGGTGCACGCACACATTCGTCGGTTCGGTGTAGAAGTGGAGGGAGTGCAGGCCGCCCTCACGGCCGATGCCCGAGAGCCCGACGCCGCCGAACGGCGAACGCAGATCGCGCAGGTACCACGTGTTGACCCACGACATGCCGACCCGCATGCGTTGCGCGACCCGGTGCCCCCGGGACAGGTCGCTGGTCCAGGTCACCGCGGCGAGGCCGTAGTCGGTGTCGTTGGCCAGGCGGATCGCCTCGTCCTCGGTGTCGAAGGGCACCAGCGCGGCCACTGGTCCGAACACCTCCTCGCGCAGCACCCGGTGGGTGTTGTCGAGCCCGGTCCACAGGGTCGGTTCGATCCAGGCGCCGCCGGCCAGGCCGTCACCCAGGTCGGGCACTCCCCCACCGACCATGACCTCGGCGCCCTCGGTGACGGCGAGATCGAGGTAGCCCTGCACCTTCTCGCGGTGGGCCCGCGAGATCAGCGGCCCGGTGGTGGTGCCGGGTGCGTCGGGGCGGCCCATCCGGAGCCGTCCGGCGGCCTCGACCAGGCCGGCCAGCACGTCGTCGAAGATCGCACGCTCGACGTAGATCCGCTCGGTGCACAGGCAGACCTGGCCGGTGTTGAGGAACGTCGATCGGGCAAGTCCGGGGATCGCCTGCTCGAGGTCGGCGTCGGCGAAGACCACGGCCGCGTTCTTGCCGCCGAGCTCGAACGACACCGGGCGTACGGCGGGTGACACGGCCCGCATGATCGCCGACCCTGTGGACGACTCACCGGTGAAGGTGACCCCGTCGATGCCGGGATGGGTGGTGAGGAACTCCCCGGCCGAGTCGGGACCGAAGCCGTGCACCACGTTGTAGACGCCGTCGGGCACGCCGGCCTCGGCGATCACCTCGGCCAGCAGCGTGGCAGTGGCTGGTGTCTCCTCGGAGGGCTTGACCACGACCGCGTTGCCACAGGCCAGGGCCGGGGCGACCTTCCACGTCAGCAGCAGCAACGGCAGGTTCCACGGCACGATCACCGCAACCACGCCCAGCGGCTTGTGCACCGCGTAGTTGAGCGCCTGGCGCCCGTCGGGCAGCTCGGTCAGGAAGGAGTCCTGGCCGGCCGAGGCGACGGTGTCGGCGAACGAGCGGAAGTTCGTCGCAGCCCGCGCGACGTCGAGCTCCCGCACGAGCGAGACGGGCTTGCCGGTGTCTCTCACCTCGGCAGCGACGAAGTCCTCGAACCGCTCGTCGATGCGATCAGCGACCCGACGCATCAGGGCGACGCGGTCGGCGGTCCGGGTGCGACCCCAGGCACCGTCCACCGCGGCGCGCGCGGCGCGGACCGCCGTGTCGACGGTGTCGGAACCGGCCTCGTCGACGATGCCCACCAGTGAGCCGTCGACCGGGTCGATCTTGTCGAACTGCGCCGCTCCGTCGACGTACGTTCCACCCACGAAGTTGCGGAACCTGGTGCTCATGACCTCACCTTAGGACTTCCGTGTGGGAGTGCCCACCAGCTTGCGCACGGCCAGCATCGCGGCACCGAGTCCGGCGACCGCTCCGGTTGCGGCTCCGGCCAGGCCGAGGTTCTGGCGTCGCATTCGTCCCTCGATCTCGACGTAGGGAGTGGTCGAGAACGAGACCAGCTCGTAGCGGGTGGGGAACCGACCCGGGACCGCGCGCTCCAGCGCGTGCCGGGCCTGCGAGCGCAGCCGGAACACGGGTGAGCTCACTCGGTCGCGCATCTCCACGAAGTTGTCCAGCGCCATGTCGGCGATCGCGTCGCAGTTCGCCTTGCGCGCCCGCTCGTACGCCGCCAGTGCGCCGCGCAGGTCGTCACCGGCCGCAGCCAGCAGACGGTCGAGCGCGAGGCAGTCCTCGAAGGCACAGTTCGCGCCCTGGCCGAAGAACGGCACGATCGCGTGGGCGGCATCGCCCAGCAGGGCCAGCGAGGCGCCTGCGCCGTGGTGCACCCAGGGGCTGCACCGGATGGTGACCAGGCTGCCGACCGGGTTGGCCCGGTAGTCGCCGACGAGGTCGGGAATCAGGCCCGCCACGTCCGGGTAGTGCGTGGCGAAGTGGCTGCGGATGTCGTCGTCGGTGCGTAGCGCGTCGAACTCGTCGGCGGTCCAGAACAGCGTGCAGGTGAAGGACCTGTCGAGGTTGGGCAACGCGATCATCATCGACGAGCCCTGCGGCCAGATGTGCAGGGCGCCGGGGTCGAGGGCGAAGTCGCCGTCGAGGGCCGGGACGGTCAGCTCCTTGTACCCGTGGCTGAGGTAGTCCTGGCTGAAGTCGAAGCCCGGACGGAAGGTGACCGCTCGTCGCGAGGCGGCGTACGAGCCGTCGGCACCGAGGACCAACGTGGCCGGCCTGTCGAGGGCACCCTCAGCGGTCCGGAAGGTGAGCGAGCCGGTGTCGAGGTCGATGCCGTCGAGCTGGTGGCCGAACTCGATGCTCACCCCGGGCACCGCTTCGGCAGTGTCGAGCAGGATCTCGTTGAGCCGGCTGCGACTGACCGAGTGGATCGCCCGGTCCCGGTCGGCGCTGTAGGGCTGCAGCTGCGGCGCCGCGTCGGGGGCGTGCACCATGCGGCCGTGCATCGGCAGGCCCTGGGCCAGCACGTCGTCCTCGAGGCCCACCTCGGCCAGGGCGCTGAGACCCCGCGCGGACAGTGCCAGGTTGATCGAGCGACCCCGTTCGGCACCGGTGGCCCGTGGGTCGTCGCGGCGTTCGTAGAGGGTGACGCGGTGCCCACGCCGACCGAGCAGGGCAGCGGCCAGGCAGCCAGCCAGTCCGGCGCCGATGATCGCGACGTCGTGCTGGGCCGTGGACTCAGGAGGCACGGGCGGTCACCACCTCGGCCATGGCTCGGGCCGCCCGCCAGCAGTCGTGGAACGTGCAGTACATCGGCACCGGCGCGAGCCGGACCACGTCGGGCTGCCGGGCGTCGGCGATCACACCGCGCCGTCGAAGGGCCGCGCACACCTGCGCGGCGTCGTCGGTGAGCAGCCGTACGGAGAGCTGGGAACCGCGACGAGCCGGGTCCCGCGGAGTGATGATCTCGAGAGCCCGGTCACCACAGAGGTCGTCCAGCGCCTCTTCGAGGTACGCCGTGAGTCGCTCGCTGCGCGCCCGCAGGGCGTCCATGCCGACCTCGTCGAACATCTCGAGAGAGGCCAGCACCGGTGCCATCGCCAGGATCGGCGGGTTGGAGAGCTGCCAGGCGTCGGCCGACGCCACCGGGGTGACCTCCGGGCCCATCCGGAAGCGGGTGGCCGGGTCGGTGCTCCACCACCCCTCCAGTCGGGGCAGCGATCGGTCCGCCAGGTGGCGCTCGTGCACGAACGCTCCGGCCACCGCACCCGGACCGCTGTTGAGGTACTTGTAGGTGCACCAGGCAGCCCAGTCGACCTCCCAGTCGTGCAGGCGCAGCGGGACGTTGCCGGCCGCGTGGGCGAGGTCCCAGCCGACCACCGCACCGGCATCACGGCCGGCCTTCGTGATCGCGGGGATGTCGAGGAGCTCCCCGCTGTAGTAGTTGACTCCGCCCAGCAGGACCAGCGCCACCGTCTCGCCGTGTTCGCCGAGGAAGGCGACGACGTCCTCGCTGCGCAGTCCGGCCTCCCCGTCACGCGGGCGAAGCCGGATCACCGCCTCGTCGGCGTCGTACCCGTGGAAGGCGGCCTGGCTGCGGACCGCGTAGCTGTCGGAGGGGAACGCGGAGTCCTCGATGAGGATCGCGTGCCGCTCGGGGGTGGGCCGGTAGAAGCTCAGCATCATCAGGTGCAGGTTGACGGTGAGCGAGTTCATCGCGACCACCTCGGCCGGTCGGGCACCGACGAGTCGCGCGACCGGTTCGCGCAGGAGCTCGTGGTAGGGCAGCCAGGGGCGCTCGGCCTCCAGGTGACCCTCGACCCCGAGCCTGGCCCAGTCGTCCAGCTCCGACTGCAGCCGCTGCGCGGTCACCCGCGGCTGCAGTCCGAGCGAGTTGCCGGCCAGGTAGGCAAGCTCCTCACCGGGACGGCCGGGCAGCGGCGGGATCAGGAACCGATCGCGGTGTGACGGGTCGGCTTCATCGAGTCGCCGGGCACCTGTTTCGTCGACACTCACCCTGCGGGCCCTCCCCTGATTGCGTGACCGCGGTCACATGCATCCGTTCATCGGACACTCTGGCGGGCGGGGGTCGTCCGCGTCCAGTCGGGGATGGCCCGCGGCCAGGCGATCCCCAGCGCGACGGTCACCGGATCAGCTCCAGCTCGTCGACGTGGACGACGGCCGCCCCGGTCAACCACGCGACCGTGTCGTGGGTGGGAAGTCCGGCGATGAAGGCGAGCAGCCCACCGGTCGGCAGATCGGCGAAGGACGCGGTGAGGGCATGGATGAGGGCCCGTGGCCGCAGGCCGGCCTCGTGCAGCAGGGCCAGCTCGCGCGAGTTCAACCCCACCGGGAGGTCGCCGTTGCCGAGGTCGGTGCCGTAGAGCACCTCGCCACCGGCGTCGTGGAAGCGGCGCAGGTTGTCGACCGCCGTGTCCTGCTCGGGGGTGGCGGTGCCGTAGCCGTGGATGTCGAGCGTGCTGATCCAGCGCTGGCTCGCGGCGGCCCTGACCACGAGGTCGTCGGGGACCGGCTCGGTCCACGGGGTGTGGGCCAGCACCTGCACACCGGCCTCGAGCGCGACCTCGAGCAGCCCGGGCCCCTGCACGTGGGCGACCACCGGCACCGGCGACGCCGCGACGATCGCGGTCAGCGTGACCGCGTCCAGGACCGGGCCGGCCTCCGAGTTCAGCACCACCTTGATCAGGGACGCACCGTTCGCGAGCTGCCGCTCCACCGCGTCGACGGCCTCCTCCGGGCCGGCCACGGCGTGCGTGCTGCCGGCTGGTGCCCAGGCACGATCAGAGGGATAGCCACCCGGGGCGGTCAGGAAGCTGCCGGCGTACGACGCGGGGACGGGCGCCGCGTCGGCGAGGTCGACGACGTCCGAGGACCAGCCCAGGTCGACGGCACCGGCGATGCCGCCGGCGCGCAGATCGACGGCGCCGATCAGGCCGAGGTGAACGTGCGCATCGCGGAACGGCGCGAACGCCGTCCCGACCTCGCCCGTGGAGCGCCGGCGGGCCGGCCTGCCCAGTTCGTCGGCCCGGTCATCGGTCATGCCACCCATTGCACCATCCCTCCCCGACAGTTCGCGACGAATCTGTCCTGGCCCGGGAGCCCGGAGGGACGAGTCCGTCGCCAACCACGCCGGGGCGGCGTGGACCAGGGGTCAGCTGGTGATGGCGCCGTGGGCCGCGGACTGCACGGTCTTGGCGTACTTGCCGAGGACACCGCGGGTGTACTTCGGCGGGTTCGGCGCCCAGCCCTGCTGGCGCTTCTCGAGCTCGTCGTCGTCGATCTCGACCTCGAGCAGGCGGTTGGCCACGTCGAGGGTGATCCGGTCGCCGTCGCGAACGAAGGCAATCGGTCCGGCGTCGACGGCCTCGGGGGCGATGTGGCCCACGCACAGGCCGGTGGTGCCGCCGGAGAAGCGGCCGTCGGTGATCAGCAGGACGTCCTTGCCGAGACCGGCGCCCTTGATCGCACCGGTGATGGCCAGCATCTCGCGCATGCCGGGGCCACCCTTGGGGCCCTCGTAGCGGATCACGACCACGTCGTTGGCCACGATCTTGCCTGCGGTCAGGGCGTCGAGGGCGGCCCGCTCGCCGTCGAAGACGCGGGCGGTGCCGGTGAAGACGTCGTTGTCGAACCCGGCGCTCTTCACGACCGCGCCCTCGGGGGCCAGGGAGCCCTTGAGGATGGTGAGGCCGCCGGACTTGTGGATCGCGTTGTCCATCGTGTGGATCACGTCGCCGTCGAGGTCCGGCGGAGCGATCTCGGCGAGGTTCTCGGCCATCGTCTTGCCGGTCACCGTCATCACGTCACCGTGCATGAGTCCGGCCTCCAGCAGGGCCTTCATCACCATCGGGATGCCGCCGACGCGGTCGACGTCGGTCATCACGTACTTGCCGAACGGCTTCAGGTCGGCCAGGTGCGGCACCTTGTCACCGATACGGTTGAAGTCGTCGATGGTCAGCGGCACCTCGGCCTCGCGGGCGATCGCCAGCAGGTGCAGGACGGCGTTGGTCGACCCGCCCAGCGCCATGACCACGGCGATCGCGTTCTCGAACGCCTCCATGGTCATGATCTGGCGTGCGGTCAGGCCCTTGCGCAGCATCCCGACGACGGCCTCGCCGGACGCGATCGCGAACTTGTCGCGGCGACGGTCGGGCGCCGGCGGCGCGGCGGAGCCGGGCAGCGACATGCCCAGGGCCTCGCCGACCGAGGCCATCGTGTTCGCGGTGTACATGCCGCCACAGGCACCCTCGCCGGGACAGATCGCCTTCTCGACGCGGGTGACCTCCTCGCGGCTGATCTTGCCGGCCAGGCAGGCCCCGACGGCCTCGAAGGCGTCGATGATGGTGACGTCCTCACCGTCGAGCCGACCCGGCAGCGTCGAGCCGGCGTACAGGAAGACTGAGGCGAGGTCGAGCCGCGCGGCGGCCATCAGCATGCCCGGCAGCGACTTGTCGCAACCGGCCAGCAGCACGGAGCCGTCGAGCCGCTCGGCCATCATCACCGTCTCGACGGAGTCGGCGATGACCTCACGCGAGACCAGCGAGAAGTGCATGCCCTCGTGGCCCATGGAGATGCCGTCGGAGACCGAGATGGTGCCGAACTCGAGGGGGAACCCACCGGCGTTCTTCACGCCCTCCTTGGCCGCCTTGGCCAAGCGGTCGAGGGACAGGTTGCAGGGGGTGATCTCGTTCCAGCTCGACGCGACACCGATCTGCGGCTTGACCCAGTCGTCGTCGCCCATGCCGACCGCACGGAGCATGCCGCGCGCCGCGGCCTTCTCCAGTCCGTCGGTGACGTCGCGGGAACGGGGCTTCAGGTCAGGTGCGTCGGTCATGCTCCGAGCCTAATCCGCACGGTCGTACGACGAACGCGGTGTCTCACCTGAAGTCGTCGGCGCGGGGCGGGTCAGGCAGGTTGCTCGGCACGCGCCTTGAGGCTGGCCAGCCCCTTCTCGAAGTCCTTGCCGATCAGCTTGTCCATCGGCAGGAAGCGACCCACGATGCCCATCAGCCCGCGCTGCTCGCCGCTCATCGACCAGGTGACCTCGGTGCCCGCGGCGACCGGGGCCAGGGTGAAGGTGACCGCGTTGGTGGCCTTGAACGGCTTGAGGAAGCGCACGGTGACGTCGATGCGGTCGGGCACGGAGTCGGTGATCTCCATGCTCCCGCTGCCGGCCTTCTTGTTGCCCGACCAGGTGTAGCGGGCACCCGTGCCGACGTCTGCCCCGGAGTACTCGCGCTGGAGCTCAGGGTCGATCCCCTCCCACGGCGACCACTGCTGCCACTGGTGCAGATCGTCGATCAGGCCGTGGATGCGTGGCGGGTCGGCCACCACCACCGTCGAGCGCGCAACATTGAACTGGGACATACCCCTGGAACCCCTCCACATGAGTGCTTCGCACCGGATCGTCTCAGAAACTGGACGGGAGCACGACCCCTTCGCCCGACTCTGTGGAGGAATGCCGGATCGACGGCCTCAGACGACGGCAGCCCGGACCACCATCACGTCGGGCAGGTTCTGCACGATCTCGCGCCACGTCTCACCGGCGTCGGCCGAGGCGAAGACGCCCCCGTTGCGACCCCCGAAGTAGAGACCGGCCGGGTCGTGCCGGTCGGCACACATGGCGTCGCGCATGACCGCGACGTAGAAGCCGTCGGGCAGGCCGGTGCCCAGTTCCTGCCACGAGTCGCCGGCGTCGGTCGAACGCCACACGCGTGCCTTCGCGTCCACCGGGTAGCGGGCGTCACCACCCTGGATCGGGAAGACGAAGATCGTGTCCGGGTCGTGGGGGTGCACCACCATCGGGAACCCGAAGTCGGCCGGCAGCCCATCGGCGATGGACACCCATCGGCCGCCATGGTCGTCGGAGCGGTAGACGCCGCCATGGTTCTGCAGGAACAGTCGATCAGGGGCGGCCGGGTGACGCGCCACCTTGTGCACGCACTGGCCGAACGCGGGGTACTGCTCGCCCTCCGGGAGGAACTCCGCCCGGATGCCGTCATTGCGCGGCTGCCACGTCCGGCCGCCGTCGGCGCTCTGGTAGACCCCGCCGGTGGAGATGGCCACGGTCAACGACTGCGGGTCGTCGGGGTGCGGCAGGATCGTGTGGAAGGCCTGGCCACCGAACCCTTCGCCCCACTGGGGCCGGTGCGGGTGCTCCCACAACCCCCGGAGCAGCTCGAAGGTCTCGCCGCCGTCCTCGGAACGGAAGACCGCGCCCGGCTCGGTGCCGGCGTACACCACACCGGGCTCGGCGCCCGGGACCAGCTGCCACACGCGCTCGACGCTGGCGTCGACGTCCTCGGGCATCCGGCAGGCGCCGCCGGGGGTCTCCTGCCAGGTGGCACCGAGGTCGTCGGAGCGCCACACCTGGGGTCCGGTCCAGCTGGAGGACGCGCCGACCAGGATGCGTGGCTGCGAACCACGGGTGTCGACCATGCCGGAGTAGACCTCCTCCATGTCGAAGTGGGGGCCGGTCCAGTCCCAGTCGACCCGCGCCGCATCGGAGGTACCGATCCAGAGGCCCTTGCGGGTGCCGACGAGAAGCACTGTCGATGACATGATCCGACCCTACGACTGCACGGCGTACGACGGGAGGGGCATGCGCAAGGCAATCTGGCTCGTTCTCGGCGGCATCCTCTCCGTACAGTTCGGTGCGGCCGTGGCCAAAGACCTCTTCGACCGGATCGATCCCACCGCGATGGTGTTCCTCCGGCTGGCCACCAGCACGGTGGTCTTCTGGGCCCTGGCCCGGCCGATGCTGCGTGGCCGCTCCCGCGAGGACTGGCTGGTCGTGGTCGGTTTCGGGTTGAGCCTCGGGTTGATGAACTGGTCGATCTACCAGGCGTTCGCCCGGATCCCGCTCGGCCTGGCGGTCACCATCGAGTTCGTCGGCCCGCTGGCCATCGCGGTCATCGGCTCACGCCGGGCGCGTGACCTGGTGTGGGTCGCGCTGGCCTGCGGCGGGGTCCTGCTGCTCGGCTTCCAACCCGAGGGCGTCACCCTCGTCGGCGTCCTCTATGCGCTGTTGGCCGGCGCGGGCTGGGCGTCGTACATCCTGTTCAGCGCGAGCACCGGGCGGCGGTGGCCCGGCATCGACGGGCTGGCCGTGGCCAGCGCGGTGGCGACCGCACTGCTGGTGCCCGCTGTTCTGGCCGGTGGGGTCGGCGACCTGCTGCACCTCGACATCCTGCTGCTCGGCGCGGCGGTCGGTCTGCTCAGCTCGGTGATCCCCTACAGCTTCGAGCTGGCCGCCCTGCGGTCGCTGCGACCGGCGGTCTTCGGCATCCTGATGAGTCTCGAGCCGGCGGCTGCGGCACTGGCCGGCATGCTCGTGCTGCACGAGTTCCTCACGCCGCTGCAGTGGGTGGCGATGGCCTGTGTGGTCGCCGCGAGCGTCGGGGCAACGCGCAGCGGCAGCGCTGCGCTGCACGAACCGGTGCCCGACTGACCCACTCGGCCCGGTCGTTCACCCAGATGTCACACAGCGTTGACACACGGGTCGCCGCGTCGGGCCTAGCGTGGAGCCCGTCCTCGTCCCCGTCGAACCGCCCGGAGCGGATCATGAACCCACTGCACACCGTCTGGAACCTGGTCGACGACTGGGCCGTCCGGTCCCAGTCGAAGGCCCGTCGCAACGCCATGCTCGCCTGCACTCTCCTGGCCAAGAACCGCGCCGAGCTCCTGGAGGTCGAGGAGTTCTTCGCCGCCCGTCACCCGTCACGTGCCTCTCAGGGCCACGCCATGCCGTCAGTCACAATCTCCGCACGATAGGGCCGCGGTGGGCAAGAATCTGCCCATGGCCGCACTTGCCCACCCCGAAAGCACGACCGACAACGCCACGCCGTCGGTCTTCTTCTTCGACGTCGAGTCCACCGACGGCACCATGCTGCGCGCGTGGACCAACGACCCCGACTGCCTCATCGACGGGCCCACCGTCGTGCTCTGCAACGGGCTCGGCACCAACCCGTGGACCACGCCGTCACTGCTTCGGCCCAACTCCGGCGTACGCGTCGTGTCGTGGAACCACCGCGGCACCGGCGGGTCGGCGCGACCGGCCGACAGACGTCACGTGCGCGTCGAGGACTTCGCCGAGGACGCCCTGGCGGTGATGGACCACGCCGGCATCGAGAAGGCCGTGCTGCTCGGCTGGTCGATGGGCGTGAACACCATGTTCGAGCTCGCCGTGCGTCACCCCGAGCGGGTGGCCGGCCTCTTCGCGTACGCCGGGGTGCCCGGCGCGACGTTCTCGACGATGCTGGCCCCACTCCGTCTGCCCAAGCCGGTTGCGCAGGCGATCACGGTCAACCTGTCGCGCGTGGTCGCCCTGGCCGGCAAGGCGATCACCCCGATCTCGTCACGTCTGCCGGTCGGGCCGCGTGCGATCGACCTGATCTCCCACAGCGGCTTCATGTTCCCGGTGGCCGACAAGGAGCTGGCGATCAGGGCGGTCCGTGACTACCTGCAGACACCGGTCGACTGGTACTTCCACCTCGCCATCACCACGTCGGCCCACGGCAGGGTCTCGCTGAGCAAGATCACCGTGCCGACCGCGTTCGTCGGCGCGAAGTGGGACCTGCTCGCCGGGCCGCGCGACATGGCCAGCGCCGCGGAGCGGATCCCGGGTGCCACCTACGTCGAGCTCAACGGCAGTCACTTCATCGCCATGGAGCAGCCGGAGCGCTTCCACGAGCTGCTGCTGGAGTTCCTCGCCAGGGTGGGTGCGTAGACCCGCGAAGCGGGTTCTCCCCAGGCACTACAGTCTCCTGACATGAAGCTGGTCGCGTCGCTGCTCCTGGTGTGCCTGACCTCCACGGCCTGCACCACCGAGAAGGACGGCACCCCGGAGCCGTCGCCGCAGGTCCAGCCCGCACCCGACGGGGGCAACCCGACCGATCCGGCGATCACGGCCCGGCCGACCCCGACGTCCACGGGCACCCCCACCGTGAAGGTCGTGCGCACGATCGCCACCGGACTCGAGGCACCGTGGGGGCTGGCGTTCCTGCCCAACGGCACCGCGATCGTCACCGAACGCGACACGAAGCGCGTGCTCGCTCTCAGCGCCGGGTCCGCACCTCGCGAGATCGCCACGATCGACGAGGCCGACCCCCGTGAGGAGTCCGGGCTGCTCGGCGTGGCGGTCTCCCCCGACTTCGCCACCGACGCGACGCTGTTCTTCTACCTGACCACGACGCAGGACAACCGGGTGGTGCGGGCGTCGTACGACGGCAGCACGCTGGGGCCGATCGAGCCGATCCTGACCGGCATCCCGAAAGGCTTCACCCACGACGGTGGCCGGCTGGCGTTCGGCCCCGACGGTCATCTCTACGTCTCCACAGGCGAGACCGGCGACCAGGACATGGCCCAGGACCCGGCCGCCCTGGGCGGCAAGATCCTGCGGATCACCACCGACGGGAAACCTGCCCCGGACAACCCGGATCCCGACTCACCGATCTGGTCGACCGGCCACCGCAACGTGCAGGGTCTGGCCTTCGACTCCCGCGGTCAGCTGTGGGCCAGCGAGTTCGGCTCGCAGACCTTCGACGAGCTGAACCGCATCGAGCAGGGTCACAACTACGGGTGGCCCCTCTTCGAGGGTGCCGGTGGCGCCCCGCAGTACGCCGACCCGCAGGTGGTGTGGCGCACCGCGGACGCCTCGCCCTCGGGCCTGGCCTTCGCGGCGGGCCACCTGTGGATGGCCTCGCTGCGCGGTGAGCGGCTCTGGAGGGTCGCGGTCAAGGACGGTGTCGCGAGCGACCCCACCGACTTCTTCGTCGGGAAGTACGGCCGGCTGCGGACCGTCGTACTCGCCCCTGACGGGAAGCTGTGGGTGACCACCTCGAACCGCGACGGCCGGGGTGACCCCGGGCCCGCCGACGACCGCATCCTCGAGGTCACCCTCTCCTGACCCACGAGTTGTGCGTTCTCGTGCGTCGAGTTGTTGACTTTCGACGGCTCGTCGACCGCGAATCAACAACTCAACGCGCAAGAATCAACAACTCGCGACACGAAAAGCAACGACTCGTGGGGTCAGGTGAGCTTCTCGATGATCAGCTCGCGGACCCGGCCGGCGTCGGCCTGACCGCGCATCTCCTTCATCACCGCGCCGATGAGGGCGCCGGCGGCGGCAACCTTGCCGTCGCGGATCTTGTCGGCCACGTCGGGGTTGGCCTCGATCGCCTTGTCGACCGCTGCACCCAGGGCACCGTCGTCGGAGACGATCTCGAGGCCACGGGCGGCAACGATCTCGGCGGGGGTGCCCTCGCCGGCGATCAGGCCGTCGAACACCTGGCGGGCCAGCTTGTCGTTGAGTGAGCCCGCGTCGACCAGTGCCTGCACGGCGGCCACGTCGGCCGGCGTGACACCCAGCTCGGCGATCTCCTGGCCCGAGTCGTTGGCCCGACGGGCCATCTCGGAGAGCCACCACTTGCGCGCGGACTGCGGCGCGGCCCCGGCCGCGATCGTCTCCTCGACGAGACCGAGTGCGCCGGCACCGACGGTGTCGCGCATCTCGAGGTCGGAGAAACCCCACTCCCTCTGCATCCGGGCCCGCTTCTCGCGGGGCAGCTCGGGCAGCGTCTGCTTCAGCTCCTCGACCCACTCGCGCGACGGTGCCACCGGCACCAGGTCGGGCTCGGGGAAGTAGCGGTAGTCGTCGGCATCGGACTTCGGGCGACCGCTGGTCGTGACCCCGGTGTCCTCGTGCCAGTGCCGGGTCTCCTGGAGGATCGAGCCCCCGCCGTCGAGGATCGCGGCGTGGCGCTGCATCTCGTAGCGGACCGCACGCTCCACCGAGCGCAGCGAGTTGACGTTCTTGGTCTCGGTGCGGGTGCCGAGGGAGCCGGTGCCGACCGGAGCCAGCGACAGGTTCACGTCGGCCCGGATGGAGCCCTGGTCCATGCGGGCGTCCGAGACACCCAGGGCCACGATCAGCTCGCGCAGCTGGGCGACGTAGGCCTTGGCAATCTCGGGGGCCTTCTCACGCGAGCCCATGATCGGCTTGGTGACGATCTCGATCAGCGGAATGCCGGCCCGGTTGTAGTCGACCAACGAGTGGTCGGCACCGTGGATGCGACCGGTGGCGCCACCGACGTGCAGTGACTTGCCGGTGTCCTCCTCCATGTGGGCGCGCTCGATGTCGACGCGCACGATCTCCCCGCCCTCGAGCTCGACGTCGAGGTAGCCCTCGAACGCGATCGGCTCGTCGTACTGCGAGGTCTGGAAGTTCTTCGGCATGTCCGGGTAGAAGTAGTTCTTGCGGGCGAAGCGGCACCATTCGGCGATCTCGCAGTTGAGCGCGAGTCCGATGCGCATCGCCGACTCGACGGCCTTGGCGTTGACCACCGGCATCGCGCCGGGCAGGCCCAGGCAGGTCGGACAGACCTGGCTGTTGGGCTCGCCACCGAAGACGGCCGGGCAGCCGCAGAACATCTTGGTGTTGGTGTTCAGCTCGACGTGGACCTCGAGGCCCATCGCCGGGTCGAACTTCTCGAGGGACTCCTCGAAGGACAGCAGGGTGTCGGTGCTCATGCCTTTTCTCCGGTGGTCGAGTTGGGAGGTCTCGATACGGGCGCAGAGCGCCCTACTCGACCACCGAGAACAGTGTCGAGGCCGGGGGCCTGCGCCAGCAACGGGCCGCCCCACTTCTTCTCCAGCAGCATCTCGAGGGCGGCACCGACGCGGTAGAGGCGGTCGTCCGCGAGGGCCGGTGCCAGCACCTGGAATCCGACGGGCAGGCCGTCCTCGGCGGCGAGGCCGCTGGGCAGCGAGATGCCGGGGACGCCGGCCAGGTTCGCCGGAATCGTGGCGAGGTCGTTGAGGTACATCGCCAGCGGGTCGTCGAGCTTCTCCCCCAGCTTGAAGGCCGTGGTCGGCGCCGTCGGCGAGACCAGGACGTCGGCCTGCTCGAACGCGGCCTCGAAGTCACGGCTGATCAGCGTGCGCACCTTCTGGGCCTGGCCGTAGTAGGCGTCGTAGTAGCCGCTGGACAACGCGTAGGTGCCGAGGATGATCCGGCGCTTGACCTCGTCGCCGAACCCGGCGTCGCGGGAGGCCCGCATGACGTCCTCGGCGGACGGGTCGCCGTCGGGCACGACCCGCAGGCCGTAGCGCATGGCGTCGAACTTGGCGAGGTTCGAGGACGCCTCCGACGGCATGATCAGGTAGTACGCCGCCAGCGCGTGCACGAAGCTCGGGCACGAGACCTCCACGACCTCGGCACCGGCCGAGACGAGCAGGTCGAGCGACTCGCGGAAGCTGGCTTCGACGCCGACCTGGTAGCCCTCGCCGCCGAGCTCCTTGATCACACCGACCCGCAGACCGGTGAGGTCGCCGCTCGCACCCTGACGGGCGGCATCGGCCAGCGCGCCGACCGGCTGGTCGATCGAGGTGGAGTCACGGGGGTCGTGACCGCCGATCACCTCGTGCAGCAGCGCCGAGTCGAGCACGGTGCGCGAGACCGGGCCGGCCTGGTCGAGCGAGTTGGCCATCGCGACGAGGCCGTAGCGCGACACCCCGCCGTACGTCGGCTTCACACCGACGGTGCCGGTGACGGCGCCGGGCTGACGGATCGAGCCGCCGGTGTCGGTGCCGATCGCGAGTGGTGCCTGGAAGGCGGCCACGGCCGCGGCCGACCCGCCGCCGGACCCGCCGGGGATGCGGTCGAGGTCCCACGGGTTGTGGGTGGGGCCGTACGCCGAGTGCTCGGTCGAGGAGCCCATCGCGAACTCGTCCATGTTGGTCTTGCCGAGAATCGGCAGCCCGGCCTCGCGGAGCCGGGTGACCACGGTGGCGTCGTACGGCGGGATCCAGCCCTCGAGGATCTTCGAGCCACAGGTGGTGGGCAGCCCCTCCGTGGCGAGCACGTCCTTGACCGCGATCGGTACGCCGTCCAGGGTCGAGGCCGGCGTTCCGGCGGCACGACGGGCGTCGGAGGCGGTGGCCTGGGCCAGCGCGCCCTCACGATCGACGTGGAGGAACGCGTTGACTGCTCCGTCGACGGCAGCGATGCGACCGAGGAACAGCTCGGTCAGCGCGACTGACGTGGTCTCGCCGGCCTCGAGGGCGGTGACCAGGTCGGCGGCGGAAGCGCGCAGGTAGTCGGTCATGTCGCTCATGCCTCCTCCCCGAGAATGCGCGGCACCGAGAAGCGCTGCTCCTCGGAGGCCGGGGCCATCGCCAGGGCCTGCTCCGCGGTCAGTCCGGGCGTCACGACGTCGTCGCGGAACACGTTGGTCAGCGGCAGCGCGTGCGAGGTCGGCGGGATCTCGTCGGCGGCCGCCTCCTTGATGGAGGCGACGGACTCGAGGATCACCGACAGCTGCGGTGCGAGGTGCTCCAGCTCAGCGTCGGACAGGTCGATCCGGGCGAGATCGGCAAGATGCGCGACCTCGTCACGTGAAATCTCGATACGCCCACTCGTCGATCTCGATACGCCACCTCGTTCCTCGGCGGCACTCGATCCATCGCCTCGCGGGCTACTCGATCCAGGTATCTCAGGCATGAGCCCGATCCTATGGCCGAACCACTCCCAACCGAATCCCGGGTCACCGCGTCTACCGGGGTGACAATCACTTCGGGAGGACACATGGCACGACCACCATCCGACGCGGACTACGCAGAGTTCGTGCACGGCGTCTGGCCGCGGCTCTACCGCACGGCCTACCTGCTGATCGGCGACCACGCGACCGCGGAGGACCTGGTCCAGACGGCGCTCGCCAGCACCTATGCGTCGTGGCGCAACGTCCGCTCCCTGGACGCCGCCCACGGCTATGCCCGCACGGCGCTGATGAACACCGCCGCCTCGTGGTTCCGCAAGAAGGGCTGGCGCAACGAGGTGCCGACCGACGTACTGCCCGAGTCCGGTGCCGAGACCGACCCGACCCACCGCCCGGCAGTGCTGGACGCGTTGAAGCTCCTGCCCAAGGGCCAACGGGCCGTGATCGTACTGCGCTACTACGAGGACCTCGCCGTGTCGGAGACCGCGCGAATCCTCGACTGCTCCGAGGGAACGGTCAAGAGCCAGACCTCGGCCGCCCTCTCCCGGCTGCGCGTCCTGCTCGGCGACGCAGTCATCCCGCTCACCACTGGAGCCTCCCATGACTGAACGACTCTCACACCTGCTGCACGACGAGGCCGACCTTCTCGACATCCCCTCCGCGCCCACCGGACCGGTGCTCGCCAAGGGCCGCTCGATCCGGCGTCGTCGCCGGGCCACACGCCTGGTCGCCGCGGCCGCCGTACTCGGTGTCATCGGCGGCGGTGCCGCCCTGATGGCCGACGGTCCAGGTGGCGGTGACCGCACCAGCGACGCCCCCGTCTCCGCGACCGAGCGCTACCTGCGCGGCGGCGCGTACGCCGTGGGCAGCACCGTCTACTTCGGCGATCCCGGCAACGGTCCGATCACGCTCGAGGAGAAGGTGAAGGCGCTCTACTACACCTCCGAGGGCGTCGTGGTCCGCACCGGCAGGACACCGTGGACCGACGACCCCGGGCCCTCTCACTACGCGCTGGTCACCCCGAACGGGGACGTGCAGCGCCTCGACCTCGACCTCGGAGACCGGGTGCCGGCCACCGACCCGCACACCCAGACGATGGTCTACGCCGACGGTCAGCAGGGCGCCTGGGAACTGGTGGTCGTCGACATCAGCACCAACACCGAGGTGAAGCGCATCCCGTTCGAGGGCTCGTTCAGCTGGGGCGGCTGGGAAGCACCGCCGGTCGGACTGGCCGGTGACACCGCGTACGTCGGGATGGACGACGCCACGCTGTCCATCGACCTCGAGACCGGTGAGTCGAGCGTCGCCGAGGGGCTCGACAAGGCGACCATGCCCGAGGCCACCGGCGGTCACGCACTGACCACGGACTACAGCACCGGCATGGAGGTCGTCGACCTGGCCTCCGGCGAGAGGCTCCTGCAGATCGACCTGCCCGAGGGCCACCACTTCGGTGAGCTCTCCCCCGACGGCCGCTACCTGAAGGTCGTCGCGGAGGAAGAGCTCGACGAGAACGGCCAGATGGGTCCGACCGACCCGGGCTTCGACGTGTACGACGTCGCGACCGGCGAGCACGTCTCCTTCGACCAGCAGCCCTGGGACTTCGGCTGGTCACCGGACGGCCACCTGGTCAAGGTCACCCGCACCGAGGTGACCGTCTGCGACGCCGGCACCGGCACCTGCACCACCGACGAGCAGGCCAGCGGAAAGGGCGAGATCAAGATCGCGGGCAACGCCTACGAGTCCTGACGCTTGAGACGGACGGGGCCATGGACCGGATTCGGGTCCATGGCCCCGCTCCTATGCTGGGCCCATGGCTCGCTACGACATCGCCGTCATCGGTGCCGGCTCCGGCAACTTCCTCGCCAACCGCTCGCTGCGCGACAAGCAGTTCGCGATCATCGAGGAGAACCTCTTCGGCGGCACCTGCCTCAACGTGGGCTGCATCCCGACCAAGATGTTCGTGCACACCGCCGACGTCGCCAACTGGATCCGCGACGCGGGTCGCTTCGGCATCGACGCGTCCCTGGACGGTGTGCGCTGGGCCGACATCCGCGACCGCATCTTCGGCCGCATCGACCCGAACTCCGCCGAAGCCCGCCAGGGTCGCGTCGACGGCGCCAACACCACGGTCCTCGAGGGCCACGCCACCTTCACCGGTGACCACCGGCTCGCCGTGGACCTCGGCGACCATGTCGAGGAGGTCACCGCCGACCAGGTCGTGATCGCCGCCGGCGGACGCCCGGTCATCCCGACCGAGATCGCGGAGTCCGGGGTGCCCTTCGAGACCAGCGACACGATCATGCGCATCGACGAGCTGCCCCGCAGCCTGACCATCGTCGGCGGCGGCTTCATCGCCGCCGAGTTCGCCCACATCTTCTCCGCACTCGGCGTCGAGGTCACCCTCGTGGTGCGCGGCGACGCCCTCGTTCGTCGTACCGATGCCGAGATCAGCGAGCGCTTCACCGCGCTGGCCACCAAGCAGTGGAACGTCCACCTCGGCCGCACGGTCGCCGCCGCGTCGTACGACGACCGCGTGGTGACACTCGAGCTCGATGACGGCTCCCACGTGGTGAGTGACCTCGTGCTGGTCGCGACCGGGAGGGACCCCAACACCGACCGTCTGGGGCTCGACAAGACCGGCATCGAGCTGCACGACGACGGGCGCGTCGTCGTCGACGAGTTCGGTCGCGCCACGGTCCCGGGCGTGTGGGCGTTGGGCGACATCTCCTCGCCGTACCAGCTCAAGCACGTGGCCAACCACGAGGCCCGCGCCATCGCGCACAACCTGGCTCACCCTGACGACCTGCGGGCCTTCGACCTCCGCTTCGTTCCCTCGGCGATCTTCAGCCACCCCCAGATGGCCGGCGTGGGGCTGACCGAGACGGAGGCCCGAGCTGCCGGACACGACGTCGTCACCAGCGTCAGGGACTACGGCGACACCGCATATGGCTGGGCGATGGAGGACACCACCGGCATCTGCAAGGTGGTTGCCGACCGCGCCACCGGCCTCCTCCTCGGCGCCCACGTCATGGGCCCGGATGCCTCCTCCCTGATCCAGCCGGCGATCCAGGCGCTCTCGTTCGGACTGCCCGCCAGGGACATGGCGCGCGGGCAGTTCTGGATCCACCCCGCGATGTCCGAGGTCCTCGAGAACGCCCTGCTCGGCCTCGATCTCCGGTGATCGCCGTGCAGCGGCTCCGGTCGGCACTCCCCCTGGCGGTGCTGTGCGCCGTGCTCGCCGGCGTCCTGGTCGCCGGATGCAGCGCCGACGCGGAGAAGACTCCGGCCGAGGAGATCGCCGCGCCGACGCTGCGCTATGTCGCGCTCGGCGACTCCTACTCGGCGGCGCCGGCGGTGCCGTCCCCGAAGGGCTCCGACGGATGCCTGCGCTCCACTCACAACTACCCGAGCCTGGTCGCCGAGAAGCTCGAGCCCGACACCTTCCTCGATGTCACCTGCGCCGGCGCGGACACCACCGACATGACCCGGCCGCAGTATCCCGAGGTCAAGGCACAGCTCGATGCGGTCTCCGTCGACACGGATGTGGTCACCCTGGGCCTGGGCGGGAACGACTTCAACGTCTTCTTCACCCTGGTCCGTCAGTGCTCCTTCGTGCGCAGTGAGAATGCGACCGGGGCTCCCTGCCGGCAGGCGATGAACGCGACCGGCAAGGACAAGCTGCTGACCAGCATCGCGGCCACCCGCGGTCGCATGGTGGGCGTGGTGCGTCAGATCGAGCAGTCGGCACCCGAGGCCCGCATCCTGCTGGTGGGCTACCCGCAGATCGTTCCGGCGAAGGGCACCTGCCCCGATCTGCTGCCGCTCGCCGACGGCGACTACGCCTACGGCCGCCTGGTCAACAAGGTGCTCACCGAGATGCTGGCCGAGGTGGCCCGAGCCACCGAGACGACGTACGTCGACCTGTGGTCGGTCACCGCGGGTCACGACATCTGTGCGAAGGACCCCTGGATCAACGGACAGCTCCACGACCCGAAGCGGGCCGCGCCCTACCACCCGTTCGCCGCCGAGCAGAAGGCAGCGGCCGAGCAGGTGCTGGCCGCGCTCGAATCCTAGCCCGAGTCCTGGCCCGAGCCCTGGCTCGAGCGCTGGCCCGACCTGTGCCCGATCACCCCTGGTCGGCCAGTTCCCGGGCCGCGTCGGGGCCCTGCGCCAGCAGCACCTCGAAGCCGGCCTCGTCGAGGATCGGCACACCGAGGTCGGCGGCCTTGTCGGCCTTGGAGCCAGCGGCCTCGCCGATCACGGCGAACGCGGTCTTCTTCGACACCGACGACGAGGCCTTGCCGCCACGGGCCAGGATCGCCTCCTTCGCCTGGTCGCGGGTGAACTTCTCCAGTGATCCGGTGACCACGATCGAGAGTCCCTCGAGGGTGCGCTCGACGGACTCGTCGCGTTCGTCCTCCATCGTGACGCCCGCAGCGGCCCACTTGTCGACGATGGCCGTGTGCCAGTCGGACGCCTCCCCGTCGAACCAGGCCCGCACCGATGAGGCGATCGTGGGCCCCACGCCCTCGGTGTCGGCCAGCACCTCCTCGGAGGCGTCGCGGACTGCCTGCAGCGAACCGAACTGGGTGGCCAGGGCTCGAGCCGCGGTGGGCCCGACGTTGCGGATCGAGAGCGCGACCAGCACGCGCCACAGGGGGACGTCCTTCGCGGTGTCGAGATTCGCCAGCAGGCGTTGCCCGTTGGCACTCAGCTGCGGCCCCTCCTCGCCCTTCTTCGGTGCCCGGGTGAACAGGGAGGCCCGCATCAGGTCATCGGCGGTGAGCGCGAAGAGGTCACCCTCGTCGCGGATCACCTTCGCCTCGAGCAACGCAGCGGCGGCCTCGGAGCCGAGACCCTCGATGTCGAAGGCGCCGCGGCCGGCCACGTGGAAGACCCGGTCGAGCAGCTGGGCCGGGCAGGAGCGGTGGTTGGGGCAGCGCATGTCCTTGTCGCCCTCGCGCTGTTGCACCAGCTCGGTGCCACAGGCCGGGCACTCGGTCGGCATCACCCATTCGGCCAGGCCCTCGGGCCGCAACGGCAGGACCGGGCCGACGATCTCGGGGATCACGTCACCGGCCTTGCGCAGGATCACCGTGTCACCGGGCCGGACGTCCTTGCGCTTGACCTCGTGGCCGTTGTGCAGCGTGGCCCGCTCGACGGTCGACCCCGCCACCTTGGTCGGCTCCATCACCCCGAACGGGGTCACCCGACCGGTGCGACCCGTGTTGACCTCGATGGAGAGCAGCTTGGCGTTGACCTCCTCGGGTGGGTACTTGAAGGCGATCGCCCAGCGTGGCGCGCGGCTGGTCGAGCCCAGTCGGCGTTGCAGGGACACCTCGTCGACCTTGATCACGACGCCGTCGATCTCGTGCTCGACCTCGTGCCGGTGCTCGCCGGCCTGCTCGATGAACCCGCGGACCGCCGACAGGTCGGGCAGCACCCGCACCCGGGGCGAGGTCGGCAGCCCCCACGCCTTGAGGGCGTCGTAGGCCTGGGACTGCGCGGTGGGGGTGAACCCCTCACGGGCACCGATGCCGTGGCAGACCATGCCGAGGGCGCGGGTCGCGGTGACCTTCGGGTTCTTCTGGCGCAGCGAACCGGCCGCGGCGTTGCGCGGGTTCGCGAACGGCGGCTTGCCCTGGTCGCGCATCGAGTCGTTGAGCCGCTCGAACGCCTCGACCGGCAAGAACACCTCGCCGCGGACCTCGACCAGGTCGGGCACCGGGAACTCGTCGGTGCCGGTGAGCCGGTGCGGGATCGTGTCGATGGTCTTGACATTGGGCGTGACGTCCTCACCCGTGCGCCCGTCGCCACGGGTCAGCGCCCGCACGAGGCGGCCCTTCTCGTAGAGGATGTTGATCGCCAGCCCGTCGACCTTCAGCTCGCACAGGAGCGCCGGGTTCTCCACGCCGTCGCGCACCAGACGTGCGTGCCACGCCTCGAGCTCGTCGTAGGAGAAGGCGTTGTCGAGGCTCTCCATGCGCTGGAGGTGGTCGACCGCGGTGAACTCGGTCGACACCGCCCCGCCGACCTTCTGCGTCGGCGAGTCGGGCGTGCGCAGCTCGGGGAACTGCTCCTCGAGCGACTCGAGCTCGCGCAGGCGTACGTCGAAGTCGGCGTCGGACAGCGTCGGGTCGTCGAGCACGTAGTAGCGCCAGCGCGCGTCCTCGACCTGCTCGGAGAGCAGGCGGTGCCGGTCACGGGCCTCGGGGGTCGCGGTGGAGACCTCGGAAGAACTCATGGTGCACATCTTGCCGTGTCCCACCCACAGCGGGGAGAGGCCATCCGGTCCGCCACTCCGCTCCGAAGACCACGTGCGAACATCGGACCACGCCCCCTCGAGAGGAACCCTGCGTGCACGAGCCCACCCTCACGCGGTACGACGCACCCACCAAAGGACGTGGCGTGATTCTGATGCTGCACGGCGGCAAGCAGCACTCGTTCATGCCGGTCGACTGGCGCAGCACGTCGTGGCGTCGTTCGCACGCGATGCAGAGGTCGATCACGCCGCGGGCGCACGCAGCGGGTGTCGGCACCTGGCTGCTGCGCTACCGGCACCGTGGCTGGAACGATGTCGACTCTCCCTCCCCCGTGCCTGACGCCCGGTGGGCCCTGGCGGAGGTCGGTCGCGTGCTGGGCGACGTACCGATCGTGATCCTGGGCCACTCGATGGGTGCACGCACCGCGGTCCACGTGGCCGACCACCCGCAGGTCGTGGGCGTGGTCGCGCTGGCGCCCTGGCTCGAGCGGGGCGACGCGGTCGAGCCTCTGGCCGGCAAGCACCTGGCCACTGCCCACGGCAGCCGGGACCGGATCACCAGCCCGAGGGCCACCGCCGCGTTCGTACGACGAGCTCAGGGCGTCACCGCTTCGTCCGAGGTGCACGACATGGGCCCGGTCGGCCACTACATGTTCAAGCGGATCTCGGCGTGGAACGAGTTCGCGATCGACCGCTCGCTGAGCCTTCTGAGCGCGTCCTGACGACGTTGCCGCTCCCTGCCCCCAATTTTCTGGAAGTTTTCTTCTCGATCCGGGAATTGATTGGACGTCGCGCCGGGTTACGTTTTACATTGATGAAACGAAACAGTTTCGTTCCATCCGAGAACGCGAAGGCAACACCATGACACCGACCGACCAGCCCGAGGCCTCCAGCCTGCGGCCCCGCATCCAGGGCGACCGTGAGCAGGAGATTCTCGAGGCCACCCTGTCGGTGCTCTGCGACGTCGGCTACGACCGGCTGACCATGGACGCCGTGGCCACCAGGGCCAAGGCGAGCAAGGCCACCCTCTACCGACGTTGGTCCAGCAAGGCTGCCCTGGTGATCGATGCGCTCCTGGCCGACAAGACACCGGTCAACGTGCCCGACACCGGGTCCCTCAGGGAAGACCTGATCCGGACCCACTGCACCGCCGGCGGCCTCTCCGACAAGAAGCCTGTGGGCATCCTGGCCAGTGTCCTCACCGCGATCCATCGCGACGAGGAGTTCGCTGCCCAGTTCCGCGAACGCTTCATCGGCCCCAAGATCGCCGTCACCCGACTCATCTACGAACGTGCCAAGGAGCGCGGCGAGATCCGACCCGATCTCGACGTCGAGCTTCTCAGCACCTCCCTTGCCGGGATCGTCCTCCACCGGACCTTCCTGCTGGGCGAGGCGCCCACGCCCGAGCTGATCACGTCGGTGATCGACCAGATCATCGTGCCGGCCTGCCGGCACTGAACCGCGCCACCCTCTGACGGCCCGACTCCGGGGCCGAACACTCTCCTGCTCGAAACTCCCCAGATTGGATTCACCCATGTCTGAAATGTCCGTGTCCGAGACCGTGCCCGAGGTCCCGCCGCCGGTCTCCAAGGCCGAGAAGAAGCGTCTCGCCTGGGCACTCGTGCTGATCTCGCTGGCCCAGCTCATGGTGGTGCTCGACAGCACCATCGCCAACATCGCCCTGCCGTTCATCGGCGAGGACCTCCACATCAACGAGGCGAACCTGACCTGGATCGTCACCGGCTACGCGCTGGCCTTCGGCGGGTTGCTGCTGCTCGGCGGTCGCCTCGGTGACCTCTACGGACGCCGCCGCATCTTCATGATCGGTGTCGTGGTCTTCGCGATCGCCTCCCTGCTCGGCGGCATCGCCTGGACCGAGCCGCTGCTGCTCTCCTCCCGCGCCCTGCAGGGCGTCGGCGCCGCGATGGCCTCCCCTGCCGCCCTCGCGCTGATCACCACCACGTTCCCGGCTGGCCCGCAGCGCAACCGCGCGTTCGCCGTGTACGCCGCCATGTCCGGCATCGGCGCCGCAGTCGGCCTGATCCTCGGTGGCTGGCTGACCGGTCTCGACCAGCCGCTCGGTGTCGACGGATGGCGTCTGACCTTCCTGATCAACGTGCCGATCGGCCTGATCGCCGCCTCGATGGCCCCGCGCTTCTTCGACGAGTCCGAGAAGCACGAAGGCTGGCTCGACATCCCCGGTGCGATCACCGGCACGTTCGGTCTGCTCGGCCTGGTCTACGGCTTCAGCCGCGCTGGTGACGAGCGCTACGGCTGGGGTGACACCTGGACCATCGCCAGCCTCGCCGCCGGTGTTGCGCTGCTGGTGTTCTTCGCCGTGATCGAGTCTCGCGTCAAGCACCCGCTGTTGCCGGTGCGCGTCTTCGCCCACCGCACCCGCGCAGTCAGCTTCATCGCGATGATGATCCTGCCCGCCGCGATGTTCGCGATGTTCTTCTTCCTCAGCCTGTTCGTCCAGAACGTCGTGGGCTACAGCCCGCTGCACGCCGGCTTCGCGTTCCTGCCGTTCTCGGTCGGCATGATCATCTCCGCGACGCTCGCCTCCAACCTGATCAGCCGGATCGACCCGCGCATCCTCGCCGGCACCGGCTCCCTGGTCGCTGCCGCAGCACTGTTCGGCTTCTCCCGCCTCAGTGTCGACGAGTCACCGAGCAACCTGCTCGGCGTACTCCAGGGCGACGCCGTGGGTGCTGGCGTCAACTACTGGACCCAGATCCTGCCGTTCGTCTTCCTGATGGCACTCGGCATGGGCATGGTCTTCGTGCCGCTGACCCTGACCGCGGTGCACCACCTGCGGGCCCAGGACTCCGGCGTCGGCTCCGGTGTGCTGAACACCATGCAGCAGGTCGGCGGTGCCCTCGGCCTTGCCGTCCTGGCCACCGTGTCCCTGCACTTCAGCCAGAACCGTGGCGAGGAGATCGCGCCCGGACTGGTCAAGGCGGCGCGGGGTGCCGGCCTGGACCAGCAGCTCAGTCCGGACAAGTTCCACGAGACGATGGGCCAGCTGACCTACCTGGGATCGTTCACCGACGGCGCGACCACCGCGTTCCTGGTGGGCTCGGCGATGATGCTGGCCGCCTCGGTCATCATCTGGCTGTTCCTCGACGTCAAGCACGAGGAGCTGGCCACCGACGGCCCCGAGGTCGAGGCCCCGGTTCACGTCGGCTGATCGACCACCACTCCCCGAGCTCGAGCCAGACATGGCCGTGGATCGCAGTCACCCAGTGACTGTGATCCACGGCCATGTCGTTGCCGGAGTCAGGCAGTGAGGTTCGCGGCGGCCTTGCGGCTCAGCTCCAACGCCGTGCGTGCCCAACCCGGGTCGGCCCCGGCGAGCCCGCACGACGGAGTGACCACGAGCCGCTCGGTCGGCTCGAGGCCCAGCATGTCGAGCAGCCGCAGCACCCGCTCGGTGACGCCGCCCTCGGTGGGGGGCGTCTGCGGCGCCAGCGACGGGACCGCGCCGAGCAGCACCCACTCCCCCGCATCGACGGCGGCGGCAAGGTCGTCGTACGACGCGGGCGAGAGCAGGTCGAGGTCGACGCTGATCCCCCCGGCACCTGCTCCGCGCAACAAGGCGATCGGTACGTCGGGTGCGCAGGAGTGGACGATCGGTGTGGCGCCGGCCCCGGAAACGGCGGCGAGCACCAGCCCCAGCAGAGCCGAGGCCTCGGGCGGGTGCACGGCGCGGTGCTTGCCCCAGCCGGAGGCGGTGGGGATCTGGGCCGCGAGCACCGCCGGGAGCGCGGGCTCGTCGATCTGCACGATGATCTCAGTGGCCCCCGTCACGCGACGGCGGACGTCGGCGACGTGGTCGCGCAACCCCTCGGCGAGGGACTCGGCCAGCTCGCGGCGGGCCCCGTGGTCGGAGAGAACCTTGTCGCCACGCGGCTTCTCGACCGTCGCGGCCAGGGTCCACGGCCCCGCGACCTGGGTCTTGAAGACACCACCGAAGCCCTGGGTGTGCTCCTCGACGACGTCGAGGTCCTGGGCAAGCAGCGACCGGGCCCGGCGGTGATCCATGCCCGAGTGGTCGGTGAGCCGCCAGCCAGCGGGCTGGAGATCGGCAGCCAGCCCGCTCAACAACGCCAGCCCCCGGCCGGTCAGGCTCGCGCCTGCACCTCGACCCGGCAGCTCGGGCACGTGCAGCAGGTCGGGCAGCTCGCCGGCCACCAGGCGAACGGCCTCGGCGTAGGCCCGTGAGTTGTCGGCCTCGTTGCCCAGGACGTCGCCGCCCGGCATCGAGCCGATGCCGGTCGCGCGTGCACTCACGTGACGCCGACCGACGTACGGGCCGTGGCCGAGATCGTGGCCGAGCCGACCACCCGGGTGCCGTCGTAGATCACGGCCGCCTGACCGGGGGCAATGCCCTCGGCCGGGTCGAGCAGGTCGATCTCGATGCCGGCCTCGGTGGTCGAGCCTGACGAGACCACGGTGACGACCGCGCGATGCTCGCTGCCGTGGGCCCGCAGCTGCACCGTGCCCTCCAGACGCTCCGGAACGGCACCGCACCAGCGCGCCTTGATCCCGGAGATGTGGTCGATGCGCAGCTCCTCGCGGGGACCGACGGTGACCGTGCCGGAGACCGGCTCGATGTCGAGCACGAAGCGCGGCTTGCCGTCGGGCGCCGGGCGACCGATCCGCAGGCCCTTGCGCTGTCCGATGGTGTAGGCCGTGGTGCCCTCGTGCTGGCCGAGCACCTCGCCCGTGGCGTGGTCGACGATGTCGCCGCTGTCATTGGGAGCCCGGTCGCCGAGCATCTCCTTGAGCCACCCGGCGTTGTCACCGTCGGCGATGAAGCAGATGTCGTGGGAGTCGGGCTTGTTGGCCACCATCAGCCCGCGACGCTCGGCCTCACGGCGTACGTCGTCCTTGACCGAGTCGCCGAGCGGGAACATCGAGTGGGCCAGCTGGTCCTGGGTGAGCACGCCCAGGACGTAGGACTGGTCCTTGCCCATGTCGACGGAGCGGTGCATCTCGATCAGCCCGTCTCGTCCGGTCTCGAGCTGTGCGTAGTGACCGGTGACCACGGCATCGAACCCGAGCGCCAGGGCCCGGTCGAGCACGGCGGCGAACTTGATCTTCTCGTTGCAGCGCAGGCACGGGTTCGGTGTCCGACCGGCGGCGTACTCGGACATGAAGTCCTCGACGACGTTCTCGTGGAACTCGTCGGACATGTCCCAGACGTAGAAGGGAATGCCGATCACGTCGGCCGCACGCCGGGCGTCATTGCTGTCCTCGATCGTGCAGCAACCCCGGGCACCGCTGCGGTAGGACTTCGGGTTGCGCGAGAGCGCGAGGTGGATGCCGGTGACGTCGTGGCCGGCCTCGGCAGCGCGGGCAGCGGCGACGGCCGAGTCGACGCCACCGGACATGGCGGCAAGAACGCGCATCACGAGCCCTTCCGGGCGCCTGCCGCGCGGGCCCGCTCCACGACCGGACCGATCGCCTCGACGAGTGCGTCGACGTCGGCCTGGGTGGAGGTGTGGCCCAGTGAGAACCGCAGCGACCCACGCGCCTCCGCGTCGGTGCAGCCCATGGCCAGCAGCACGTGGGAGGCCTGTGGCACGCCTGCGTTGCAGGCCGAGCCGGTGGAGCACTCGATGCCGCGCGCGTCGAGCAGCATGAGCAAGGAGTCTCCCTCGCAGCCCGGGAAGCGCAGGTGGGCGTGGCCGGGCAGCAGGTGAGCGGGGTCGCCGTTGCGGATCGCGTCGGGGACGATCGCGCAGATCCTCTCGACCAGTTGGTCGCGCAGCGCGGAGAGCCGCACGTGGTGGTCGGCCTGTGACTTGACGGACGCTTCGACGGCCGCCGCGAACCCGGCGATGGCAGGGGTGTCGATGGTGCCGCTGCGGATGTCGCGTTCCTGGCCGCCGCCGTGAACGAGCGGGGTCACCTCGAGCTCACGGCGTACGACGAGGGCGCCCACCCCGAACGGGCCGCCGACCTTGTGACCGGTCAGCGTGAGCGCGTCGACGCCCGAGGCCGCGAAGTCGACCGGCACGGCGCCGACCGCCTGGACGGCGTCGGTGTGCACCGGGATGCCGTGGGCGCCGGCCAGCTCGACGACCTCGTCGATCGGCTGAATCGTGCCGACCTCGTTGTTGGCCCACATCACCGAGATCAGGGCGACGTCGTCAGGGTTGCGCTCGATCGCCGACTTCAGCGCGCCGACGTCGAGCCGGCCGGTGGTGTCGACGGGGAGCAGCTCGACCTCGGCGCCTTCCTCCTGACCCAGCCAGTGCAGCGGGTCCAGGACGGCATGGTGCTCGATGGCGGTGCTGAGGATGCGGGGGCCCCGGTTGCTCGAGCGCAGTCGCGACCAGTAGATGCCCTTGAGTGCGAGGTTGTCGGCCTCCGTGCCGCCGGAGGTGAAGACCACCTCTCCGGGACGACAGTTGAGCGCCTGTGCGATCTGCTCGCGCGACTCCTCGACCACCCGGCGGGCGTGACGACCCGATGCGTGCAGCGACGACGGGTTGCCGACCGCGGTGAGCTGGTCGGTGAGTGCCTCGACGGCCGCCGGGAGCATCGGCGTCGTGGCAGCGTGGTCGAGATAGACGGTCGTCATTGCATCTTCAAGGGTACGGCGCGTGGCCGGACCGTGCCTAACCCGTGCCCATCTGCTGGAGCGCCATGGTGCCGGGCTCCACTACGGTGAGAACGCCACCACCCTCCATTTCAACCCACAGGAGGTGCAGGCCGTGTCTGGGCAGGACAGCTTTCACTTGGTGGGAGCCCATGACGGCTTCGGGATCGTCGGTCAGGAGTTCAGTGTCGAGTCGGAGACGCCTGCCGAGGCAGGCCCACATCTGCTGTTCCTGCATCGCGTCGGGCTCGTCCAGCTCTCCTTTGCCGCTGACCCCGAGCTCACGGCCGTCGCGGAGCTGACCACGTGCGCGTACCACGAGCTGGTCGAGGTGGTGCTCGAAGAGACGCAGTCGCTGCTCGCTGCCCCGCTGAGACCCGCCACCTATCGCCTGGACTCGCAGCCTGCGGCAGGTGAGGTCCTGACCTATCGCGGGATCGACTATCTCTTCAGCGATCTCCCGTTGACGGATCGATTCGACTTCACGTGCTGGCGGCTGCCCCGAGTCGGGCCGGACGCCCCTTGGCCAGACGTGGTCAGCGCGGGTGGGGTCCGGAGCTGAGTCGCTGATGCGTCAGAGCAGCACGAGGTCGTCGCGGTGCACGATCTCGCGTTCGTACGCCGCCCCGAGCTCCTTCTTGAGTGCGTGGGACGACTTGCCCGCCAGCGAGGGAATCTCGTCGGAGTCGAAGTTCACCAGCCCCCGGGCCACGGGGACACCGTCGGGGCCGACCAGGTCGACCGGGTCTCCGGCCACGAACGACCCGCCGGCACCGAGCAGACCGGCCGCGAGGAGTGACGCACGGCGTTCGACGACGGCCTTGACGGCGCCGGCATCGAGCAGCAGCTGGCCCTTCGCCTCGGTGGCATGGGCCAACCACAGCAACCGGGTCGGACGCCGCTTGCCGGTGGCGTGGAACAGCGTGCCGACGCTCTTGCCGGCCAGGGCCTCCCCCGCCTTCGGCGCCGAGGTGAGCACCACCGGTATGCCGGCGCCGGTTGCGATGGCGGCGGCCTCGACCTTGGTGTGCATGCCTCCCGTGCCCAGGCCGGCTGCCCCCACGGATCCGATCGAGATGTCGGCCAGGTCGGCGGGGGTGCGGATGTCGGGCACGAGTGAGGTTCCGGGCCTGGCCGGATTGCCGTCGTACAGGCCGTCGACGTCGGAGAGCAGCACCAGGAGGTCGGCGTGCACGAGGTGCGCGACCAGCGCGGCCAGTCGGTCGTTGTCACCGAAGCGGATCTCGGAGGTGGCGACCGTGTCGTTCTCGTTGACGATCGGCACCACCCCGAGCTCGAGCAGCTTGGCCATCGTCTGGTGGGCGTTGCGGTAGTGCGCACGCCGGGTCACGTCGTCCACGGTCAGCAGCACCTGCCCCGCGGTGAGGCCGTGACGGGCCAGCTCCTCGGTGTAGCGGTGCACCAGCAGGCCTTGGCCCACGGACGCGGCCGCTTGCTGGGCGGCCAGGGCGCGGGGCCGCCGAGCCAGGCCCAACGGGGCCAGTCCGGCGGCGATGGCCCCTGACGACACCAGCACGACCTCGGCGCCGCGGGCGCGTACGTCGGCCAGGGTGGCGACCAGGTCACGAACTCGCGACGGGTCGATCCCGCCGGCGGCAGTGGTCAGCGACGACGAGCCGACCTTGACCACGATGCGGCGCGCGCTGGTGACCTGGTCGCGCGTGCTCATGCGTCGGGGTCCTGCCTCGCTTCGCCCTCCGCGGCCTCGCCCTGCAGGGGCTCATCCGACTCGGACTCGAGCTCCTCCGGCTGCGCGGTGCCGGCGTCCGGGTCGAACTCGTTCCAGTCGGGGTCGTCCTCGGAGCCCACGACGTACGACGTCGGGCCGGCGTCCTCGCCGCGGTCGAGGCGACGGGCGACATCGGCGCGGGTCTCGGTCTCGGACCGCTCGGGCATCTGCTCCTGGATGTCGCGACGACGGGTCGCGGCCGGGCGCTCCGCGCGAAGCCGCTCGTCCTCGCCACGACGGCCGAGCATCTCGGCACCGGCCTCGATGCCAGGTCGGAAGTCGAAGACGACCGCGTTGTCGACGTCGCCGATCAGCACGGTGTCGCCCTCGACGGCCCCCTTCTCGACCAGCTTCTTCTCCACACCCAGGGCGTTGAGGCGGTCGGCGAGGAAGCCGACGGCCTCCTCGTTGCTGAAGTCGGTCTGTCGCACCCAGCGCTCGGGCTTCTCACCCCGCACGCGCCAACCCTCGCCGGTCTCCTTGACGGTGAACTCGCCGCCGCCGTCGACCGACTTCGGACGCAGCACCATGCGCGGCACCTCGACGACAGTCTTCTCCGCACGCGCGCGGGAGACCAGCTCGGCCATCGCGAAGGTCAGCTCGCGCATGCCCTCGCCGGAGGCGGCACTGACCTCGAAGACCCGCAGGCCGCGGTCGCGCAGCTCCTCGACGACGAACGAGGCGATGTCGCGGCCGTCGGGCACGTCGACCTTGTTCAGGGCGACCAGTCGCGGCCGGTCCTCGAGGCCGCCGTACCGGCTGAGCTCGTTCTCCATGATGTCGAGGTCCTCGACCGGGTTGCGGCCGGGCTCGATGGTCGCGGTGTCGATGACGTGCAGCAGGGCGGCGCAGCGCTCGATGTGGCGCAGGAAGTCGTGGCCCAGGCCGCGACCGTCGGCCGCGCCCTCGATCAGGCCAGGGACGTCGGCCACGGTGAACGTCGTGTCACCGGCGCGGACGACGCCCAGGTTCGGAACCAGCGTCGTGAAGGGGTAGTCCGCGATCTTCGGGCGGGCCCGGGAGATGGCGGCGATCAGCGAGGACTTGCCGGCGCTGGGGAAGCCGACCAGCCCGATGTCGGCGACAACCTTGAGCTCGAGCACGATGTCGAGCTCGTCGCCGGGCTCACCGAGCAGGGCGAAGCCGGGTGCCTTGCGCTTGGACGAGGCCAGGGCAGCGTTGCCGAGCCCCCCGTTGCCACCCTTGGCGATGATCAGCTCGGAACCGGGGCCGACCATGTCGGCGATCAGGTTGCCCTTGTCGTCGGTGACCACGGTGCCGTCGGGGACGGGCAGCACGACGTCGGAGCCGTGCGCGCCGTTCTTGTGGCCGCCCGCGCCCTGCTTGCCGTTCTCGCCGCGGCGGACGGGGCTGTGGTGGTAGTCGATCAGGGTGGTGACGTCGGAGTCGACGCGCAGGATCACCGATCCACCCGGTCCACCGTTCCCGCCGTCGGGTCCACCCAGGGGCTTGAACTTCTCCCGGTGCACCGACGCGACGCCGTTGCCACCTCGGCCGGCTGCGACGTGCAGCTTGACCTGGTCGACGAATGTCGGAACTGCCATGGAAGGACTCCTGGTGGGATAAATGCCGAAGGCGCCCCTAGATCCTAGGGACGCCAACGGGTGGTGCGTGAAGTCGTGGTCGACTCAGCCGACCGGCGACGTTGCGGGGAGCGTGAAGGTCACTCGCCCGGGAGGATGTTCACGACACGACGACCGCGCCGGGTGCCGAACTCGACCGCACCGCCGACAAGGGCGAACAGGGTGTCGTCACCGCCGCGGCCGACGCCGCTGCCCGGGTGGAAGTGCGTGCCGCGCTGGCGGACGATGATCTCGCCGGCGTTGACGGTCTGACCGCCGAAGCGCTTCACGCCGAGGCGCTGGGAGTTCGAGTCGCGACCGTTCTTGGTGGACGCGGCGCCCTTCTTGTGAGCCATTTTTCAATCCTTTGGATGTCGAGTCGAGGAACAACCAGGGCGGCAGTGTGGCGACGTGGCCGTCACACTCGCCCCCGTGTCACAGGGAGATGTCGGTGACCTTGACCTGGGTGTACTTCTGACGGTGACCCTGGCGCTTCTTGTAGCCGGTCTTGTTCTTGTACTTCTGGATGATGATCTTCGGGCCCTTGGTGGCGCCGAGGACCTCGACGGTCACGGCGGCCTTGTCGAGGCCGGTCGAGGTGACGTTCTCACCGTCGACGACGAGCACCACAGGCAGGGTCACCGACTCGCCGACACCGGTCTCCACCTTGTCGATCTCGATGACGTCGCCCACGGCAACCTTCTGCTGGGTGGCGCCTGCGCGCACGATCGCGTACACCGCGGTCTCCTTCGTCGATGACAACTGCAACAAAACATTGGCTCCGGGGCCGTTCGGGGCGCAAACGTCCGTCAGGACTACGCCGGGATGGTGGCCACACAGAGATGGGCATACGGATGCATACCGAGGGGCAATACTACGGTTCCCGCCCGCCAAGGGCAAAACGAGCCCTCACCCCCGGTCCCGCAACGCAGAACATCCCGGCCATGGGGCGGCCGGGATGCTCCGCGTAGACGGAGTCGAGCGGGCTCAGCGCTTGCGTCCGCCCTTGTTCTTGACCGGCACGTGGAGCTCGGAGGTGGGCTCGGCGGAGGCCTCCCCCGCCTGCTCCGAGGATTCCTCGCTGACGGCACCGGCGCCCGCGGCGCGACTGGCGCCTCGTCGACCCCGGGTGCGGGTGACCACCTTCGGTGCCTCGGCGGGGGCCGTCTCGACCGGCTCCGGCTGCGCGGCCGGGCTGGCGGCCACCGTGATGGCCTCCACGACCGGGGTCGTGTGTACGCCGGCCGGGCGGCTGGCCCGACGTCGGGTGCGGGTCACCACCCTGGGCTCCGCGGACCCGGTCGCCGGCTGATCGACCGGAGTCGACTCGACCGGAACCTGCTCGGCGGGCTTCTCCGCGCGCGCCGGGGTCGGCTCGACCGGAGCCTGCTCAGCGGGTGTCTCGGAGGCCGTGTCGGACGCCTCGGGCGTCACGTCGGTCGCCTCGGCCGGCTTCGTCGTACGTCGACGGTTGGCGTTGCGCGAGCCGCGGGTGCGGGTCGTCGTCGTGGTCACCGGAGCCGGCGCCTCGGCCGGCGCCTCGGAGGTGGCCTCGACCTGGGCCTGGCTCGTGGCACTCTCGTCGCCGGACTCGTCGGCCGGCGGACGGTCGGCGTTCTCGGGACGAGCCACCGCAGCGACATCCTTCGGCGAGGGCGGCGGCGGGGTCGCCCGGGAGTCGTTGCCCCGCTGGTTGCCGCCCTGGTTGCCCTGCCCACCGTTGTCGTCGCCCTTGCCCTTGCCACGGGTGCGGCGACCGCCGGAGCGGGCGCCGTCGTCGCCGCCCCTGGGCTCGACGGGCATGTCGTGCACGATGAGGCCGCGGCCCTGGCAGTGCTCGCAGTCCTCGCTGAAGGCCTCGAGCAGGCCGGTGCCGATGCGCTTGCGGGTCATCTGCACCAGGCCCAGCGAGGTGACCTCGGCGACCTGGTGGCGGGTCCGGTCGCGACCCAGGCACTCGACGAGGCGTCGCAGCACGAGGTCACGGTTGTTCTCGAGGACCATGTCGATGAAGTCGACGACGATGATGCCGCCGATGTCGCGCAGTCGCAGCTGCCGGACGATCTCCTCGGCCGCCTCGAGGTTGTTCTTGGTGACCGTCTCCTCGAGGTTGCCCCCGGAGCCGGTGAACTTGCCGGTGTTGACGTCGACCACGGTCATGGCCTCGGTGCGGTCGATGATCAGCGACCCGCCGGAGGGCAGCCACACCTTGCGGTCAAGGCCCTTGGCGATCTGCTCGTCGATGCGATAGGCCGCGAACGAGTCGCGGCCGTTCTCCGACTCGTAGCGCTCGACACGGTCCTGGAGGTCGGGGGCCACCTCGGCGACGTAGCCCTCGACGGTCTTCTGGGCGTCCTCGCCCTCGATGACCAGCTTGGAGAAGTCCTCGGTGAACAGGTCGCGGACGACCTTCAGGGTGAGGTCGGGCTCGCCGTAGAGGAGCTTGGGGCTGCCGCCGGACTTCGACTTGGCCTCGATCGACTCCCAGCGGTCCTTGAGGCGCTCGACGTCCTGGGTCAGCTCCTCCTCGGAGGCACCCTCGGCGGCCGTGCGCACGATGACACCGGCGGTGTCGGGCACGATGTCCTTGAGCAGCGACTTCAGGCGGCTCCGCTCGGTGTCGGGGAGCTTGCGCGAGATGCCGCTGGTGGTGCCGTCGGGCACGTAGACCAGGAAGCGGCCGGCCAGGCTGACCTGTCCGGTCAGGCGGGCGCCCTTGTGGCCGATCGGGTCCTTGGTGACCTGCACCAGGATCGACTGGCCACTGGTGAGCACCGACTCGATCTTACGGGGCGCACCGTCCTTGTGGCCCAGCGCGGCCCAGTTGACCTCACCGGCGTAGATGACCGCGTTGCGTCCCTTGCCGATGTCGACGAAGGCCGCCTCCATCGAGGGCAGCACGTTCTGGACGCGGCCGACGTACACGTTGCCGATCAGCGAGGTCTGCGACTCACGGGCCACGTAGTGCTCGACCAGCACCTTGTCCTCGAGCACGGCGATCTGGGTGAGGTCGGTGCGCTGGCGGATCACCATGACCCGCTCGACCGACTCGCGGCGGGCCAGGAACTCGGCCTCGCTCACGATCGGGGCGCGGCGACGGCCGGCCTCGCGACCCTCACGACGACGCTGCTTCTTCGCCTCGAGACGCGTGGAGCCGCTCACCGCGGTGATCTGGTCGTCGCCGGTGCGGCTCTTGCGCACCCGGGTGACGGTGTTCTCGGGGTCGTCGGAGGCGCCACCGTTGTTGTCGCCCGCGCGGCGACGACGGCGACGACGGCGCGTGCCGCCGGCACCTGACTCGCCCGAGTCGTCATCACCCTCGGCGGAGTCGTCCTCGTCGGTCTCGGCGTTGGCGTCGTTGTCGGCAGAGCCGGAGTCGTTGTTGTCACCGGGCTTGCGGCGACGACGGCCTCCGCGGCGACGTCGACGGCGTGGTCCACCGCCACCCTCGCCGGACTCGTCGTCAGCGTCCCCACCGTCTGCGCTCTCGGCGGCTTCGGTGTCGGCGCTGGACTCGTCGGCGGCCGCCTCGACAGCGGCGGTCTCGTCGACCGCTTCCTCGGACTCGTCCTCGGCCTGCTCGTCGGTGGCTGCCTTGGGCTTGGACTTGGCGTTCTTGCCCTTGCCGCCCTTGCCCTTGGCGCCGCTCTTGGACTTCGGCTTGTCGGTCTCGACCGTGCCCTCGTCGTCCGACTCGGCGGACTCGGCAGCAGCGTCACCGGAGACCTGCGTGGTCTTCTTGCTCTTGCCGCCCGACTTCTTCTTCGGCTTGGGCGTGTCCTCCGCAGCGGCGTTCGCATCAGCCTCGGCCTCGACCTCCGCCTGCGGCTTCTCGGCCGGGCTGGAGGCCCCCTGGGCAGACGCGTCCTCGGCGGGTGCGACGGTCTCGGCCTCGACCGAGACCACCGCGGTGCGGCGGGTGCGCCGAACCGGGGCCTTGGTCGGCTCCGGGGCCTGGAAGAGGAGCGCGGTGGCGGGCGCGGCTGTGGAGTCGG
>NZ_BCRJ01000089.1 GCF_001552535.1 Nocardioides jensenii JCM 1364 = NBRC 14755
GCCCGCTTGGTCGCGGTCTTGCGGGTGGTCGTCTTGCGGGCCGCCGTCTTCTTCGCCGGGGCGGCATCTTCCGGGGCGGCAGCGTCAGTCGCGGGGTCGGGCGTGGATTCGCTCGCGGTCGACGCGGCGGCGGTGACGTCGACAGTGCTGTCGGCCGGCTCCTCGGTGGGCGGCGGGGCCGCGACCTTCTTGGACGCCCGTTTGGCGGGCGCCTTCTTGGCCGCACCCTTGCGGGTGGTGGCCTTGCGGGCCGCCGTCTTCTTCGCGGGGGCGGCGCCGGAGTCGGTGGCCGTCTCGGTGGGCACTGGGTCGGCCGGAGCCGAACCAGCCGGGTTTGATTCGGGGGTGCCGGTGTTGTCGTCGTCGAGCATGTCGCGCTCCTCGGCAGCCGCGGCCCTTTCAGGTGGCCCGCTGCCTGTTCGACGCCTGATGCTCCGTGCGGGGCACCACGCGTTAAGCCTTCGGGTGGCGACGAAGAACTCCGCAAGGCGTCATCAAGTGTCTGCCATGTCACCTGCCGCGGTCGCCGGGCCTGGTCGTGTCGCTCTCACCAACACGGGGCCGCGTCGCGGTCTGGTGACGACCTTCACTCCATGTGCCGGTGCCTCGGAGGCCTCGGCGAGAACGTCGTCGGGTCGTTGTGTGCGGCAAGCCGCGTCACGGTGACCTGTGGCGAGTATCGCATACCCCTCGGCAAACCCGGTCAACGTCAGGCCAGCGGGTCGCCGATCGTGCCGTCCTCGAGGAGCAGGCCCTGGGCGGCACGGGTCAGCAGCGTGCCGCCCGCCGCCGGCTCCAGGCCGGAGACCTGCGCCAACCCGGTGAGTACGTCGTCCGGGCGCACACTCGGCACCCCGTGCACGAGAACCACGTCGAGTCGTGCGCCGCGGCCAGTCGGCGTTGCCGTCATCGAGCGGACGGCTCCGCGACAGTCGAACGTGCGCAGCCCCTTCTTGGTCATCCGCTCCACTGAGATCTCCTCCGCGTCCATGAACTGGGCGACGGCAGCGGAGGCGAGGTCGGCGTCGACGGCCAGGTCGAGCTGCCAGTGGCTGGCCTCGAGGGTGTCCGAGAGGGAGCCACCCTTCGACTCGACCACCTCGAGGATGTCGAGCCCGTCGGGCAGGGACTCCTCGAGCAGGGTGTGGATGGCCGACGGGTCGACGATCTCGGCTAGGGCGATCTCCAGGTACTCGGCCTCACTGGCCGAGCCCGTCGGCGCCGCTCCGGCGTACGAGATGCGCGGGTGCGGGTTGAAGCCCGAGGAGTAGGCCATCGGCACCCGGGCCCGGAAGACGGCGCGCTCGAAGGCGCGGCTGAAGTCGCGGTGACTGGTGAACCGGAGCCGGCCCCGCTTGGCGTAGCGGATCCGGAGTCGCTGGACCGGAGGGGCTTGTTGTTCTGGCTGTTCACGCACGTCGGCACGATATCCGGCGCGGGACGGTCCCGCCGATTCCGCACGTGCCTTCGGCGTCGATGCTCAGGGCAGGCGGGCGGACTTCATCTGCCGCGACGAATAGACGCTGGTGATCCGGATGCCGCCGAGCCACCGGGTCAGCCGGTCGCACTCCGCGACCAGGGCTGCCGTGGCCGCGCCCGGCAACGAGCCGCGCGGCACCACCGAGACCACGCCGTCGTCGTCCTGCACCCAGCAGCCGACGATCCGGCCGTTCCACCAGGCCGTCGTACCCGCATTGCCGTTGCTGTCGAAGAGGTAGGGCACGTCCTCGGGGTCGAGGTAGAAGCCGCGTTCCTTCCAGCCCATCGTGGTCGGGTCCAGCACCGGCAGCAGTGCCGCCCAGTCCCCCACGGGCGGCACCGGGTCGACGTCGTCGGGGAGCACCCATCCCGTGCCGCCGCCGTCGAGGGAGACCTCCACCGCCGCGAGGTCGTCGAGTGCGCGACGGGCAGCGGTCACCGTCGACCCGAGCCACCACGAGATGTCGCGCGTGGTTCCGGGGCCGAACGTGCGCAGCCAACGCCTGACCAGCTCGGCGTACCCCTCGTCGGTCGACAGCGGCTCCGGAACGGTGCCGAGCCACTCACCCATCGGCGTCCACCGGGCGCGGGAGAGGCGCCAGTGCCCGGTGTTGGTGCCGCGGACCAGAAGTCCGCGGGCGCCCAGCCAGGTCAGCACGCGGGGCGCGATCGGCACCTCGCCACCCCACTTGGCGTCGGGGCGACCGACGGCGACCTTGCCGGCCAGCTCCGGCACGGCTTCCCGAATCTGGGCCGTGGAGCGGGCGCCCTGCTCGAGCAGGGCGAGCACGGCCTTCTCGGCCCGGGCCAGCCAGGCGGCACCGTCGTCGTCGATGCCGGCGCGGACGACGTCCTTGGCGATCTTGGCGTGCTCCTGGGTGGCGACGCGGGCCGAGGCACTCCCCCACGCCGCGGGCAGCAGGTCCCGGGGGAAGACGAAGAGGGTGCGTCGCATCGCGAGTTGCTTGACCAGGGTGCGGTCGTCGTACAACGCCGCGTCCACGTCGGCGACCTCGGCGTCCGAGCGGGCAGCCACCGACAGGTGCACACTGGGCGGCTCGGTGGCATGCAGGACGGTCATCGCACGCGTGGCCGCGACCGCGTCGGCGACCCGGTGCTGCGGGGCGATCGCGTGCCTGCGCGCGAGCCGGGATCGGCGTTCGTCGTCGTCGATGTGGCGCATGGCCCCCAGCATGCCGTGCCGCAGGTCACGACAATCGGGCGCGGTCACAAGAATCTGGCGCGTCGGGCACAGGCAGCAGGTTTGTGAGCGCTCCAGGTCGGATAGTCTGCCCACGATCGCCACGCACCAGGGCCACAGCCGACCCGGAAGGTCAGTAGATGTCGAACCAGCCGCCGTATCCCGGCCCACCCGAGGAGCCCACCCGCCCCACCGGCGGCCAGCCCCAGAACCCGTACGGCCAGCCGCAGCAGCCGCAGAACCCGTACGGCCAGCCCCAGCAGGGCAACCCCTACGGCCAGCCGCAGCAGCCGCAGAACCCGTATGCCCAGCCCCAGCAGGGCAACCCCTACGGCCAGCCGCAGCAGCCGCAGAATCCCTATGCCCAGCAGCCGGGTCAGCAGTACGGCGGCCAGCAGCAGTACGGCCAGCAGTACGGCGCCCCGCAGGGTGGCGGCTCCGGCGGTGGGAGCAAGAAGAAGTGGCTGATCCCGCTGCTCGCGATCGTGCTCATCGCCGCCATCGGCGGCGGCATCTTCGGGATCCTTGCGCTGACCGGTGACGACGGCAAGGACTCCGGCGTCGCGATCGACGACCTCAAGGCCGGCGAGTGCCTCGAGAGCAGCGACATCGCCGACGGCAGCGGCACCATCGACTCGATCGAGACGATGGCATGCGACGACGACCACGACGCCGAGGTGTTCGCCACCTACGACCTCAGCGGCGACGACGCGAAGGACTTCGACATCGACGCCGCCGGCAGCAAGTGCGTCGAGGAGCTCGAGAACGCCGGCGGGTCCTTCGACACCCTGACCAGCGACGGCAACGAGGTCCGTCCGCTGGTGGCCAGTGACGACCCCGAGGAGGGCGACCAGGTGGTCTGCTTCATCCGCAACAGTGACGGTGAGCAGCTCACCGAGAAGATCGTGTCAGGAGACGACGAATGACCCAGCCCCCCTACCCCGGATCCGAAGGATCGGGCGAGCAGCCGGACGGCAACAACCTGCCGCCCACGCACCAGCCCTACGGCCAGGCCTCGAACGACCAGCCGGCGTACGGCCAGCCCGCCTACGGTCAGCAGCCGGCGTACGGCCAGCCGACCGGTGACCCGTACGGCGCCTGGCAGGGCGGCAACGACGCCGGCAAGGGCACCGACGGTCTCTCGATCGCCGCCTTCGTGCTGAGCCTGACCTGCTGCCTCTCGTTCGTGGGTGTCATCCTCGGCTTCATCGGCCTCGGGCGCACCAAGAACGGCAAGCGCAAGGGGCGTTGGGCCGCGGTCTCCGCCATCGTGGTCGGCATCATCCTGACCCTGGTCACCATCGGTGTGGTCATCGCAGTGGCATTCTTCGCGAAGGACCAGATCACCCTCGACAACGCCGAGGTCGGCCAGTGCGCCAACGTCACCAAGGACGGTGACTCGGTCTCTATCCGCAAGAAGGACTGCTCCGAGGACCACGACGCCCAGATCGTCTACATCGGCAAGTTCGAGGAGATCGAGAACTCCGGGTACATGCCCTCGAACGCCGACGACGTGACCGACGCAGGCATCGCCTACGGCGTGTGCAGCAAGCTGCTCGGCGACGACGCCGCCGGCATCGAGGAGGCTCTCGAGGGCAACGTCGAGTACGGCATCGCCAACGAGGACAACAACCCCACGTCCGACGAGGAGTTCCTCTGCTACGTCCAGCGGAGTGACGACAAGAAGATCGACGAGAAGATCGGCTGAGCATCTCGCCAGATTCCAGTGACGGCCGCCGGGCCTCGCCCGGCGGCCGTTCTGGTGATCTCGTTCCCGGCAACTGGCTGGTCCTGGCCGCGATCGTCATGCTGGCGGTCAACCTGCGACCGGCCGCGGTCAGCGTCGGCCCGGTGCTCGCCGAGGTCACCGACGGTCTCGCGATGTCCCACACGGTGGCCGGAGTCCTCACGTCGTTGCCCGTGATCGCCTTCGCCGGCTTCGGGGCGCTGGCACCCGGGCTGGCCCGCATCGCCGGCGTCCACCGGGTCACCCTGTTCTCGCTCCTGCTGGTCACTGCCGGGCTCGGGCTGCGAGCTGTCGTCGACCGCCCGGCCGGGTTCCTGGCCCTGTCGATGGTGGCGCTGGCCGGCATGGCCGCGGCGAACGTGCTGCTCCCCTCCCTGGTCAAGCTGCACTTCCCCGATCGGGTCGGCGCGATCACGGCCGTCTACACGACGTCGCTCGCGATCGGGCTGACTGGCGCGTTGACCCTCACCGTCCCGGTCGCCGACTCGCTCGGCGGGTGGCGGGTCGGCCTCGGCGTCTGGGCAGTCGTCGCACTGGTGGCGGCGCTGCCGTGGCTGTTCATGATCGGCCACGACCAGCACCCCGATGCCGCGCCGCACGACATCCGACTCGGCCAGGTCGCCCGCACCCGGCTCGGTCTGGCGATGGCCCTGTTCTTCGGGCTCCAGTCGTTGCAGGCCTACGCCATCTTCGGTTGGTTCGCCCAGCTCTGGCGTGACAACGGCTACTCCGCCACCACGGCCGGCCTGCTGCTGGGAGTGGTCGCGGCGATCAGCATTCCGCTGTCGCTGTGGATCCCCGCGGCCGCTGCCCGGCGTACCGACCAGCGCGGAGTGCTGCTCGCGGTGATGGCCTGCTACCCCATCGGGTACGTCGGCCTGATGCTCGCGCCGCACTCGCTCGCGTTCGTCTGGGCAGTGCTGGTCGGCATCGGCGCCTGCACGTTCCCGTTGATCCTCACCATGATCGGCCTGCGCTCACGCACCCCCGCGGGCACTGCGGCGCTCTCGGGGTTCACCCAGTCGGCCGGCTACCTGCTGGCCGCCGTCGGCCCGTTCACGGTCGGAGCGATCTACGACGCCACCGGCGGCTGGACCTGGCCGCTGGCGTTCCTGCTGGCGCTCACCGTGCCCCAGTTGCTGGTCGGGTTGTACGCCGCACGCGCCCGCTTCATCGAGGACGAACTGCTCCCCCGCCGCTCCGCTGCGAGCTGACCGCCCGCCGCCGCCATGGCGACGTACCACTCCTGATCAAGGGCAGAGCGCCCGGAGCGCGGCGCACGTGGCCTCCACGTCGCCGTCGGCGGGCACCCGCCGAGTGCCCGGCACCTCCTGGGCCAACGCCTCGAGACCGCGGTGGTACGCCGCAATCTGCTCCGGCCCACCGGCTTCGTCCACGATGCCCCTGATCGTCGCGTGCAGCGGCTCGTCGGCCGGACGTCCGTAGAACCGATCGGTGGCCACCGCGGGCGGCGCGTCCAGGAGGATGTGCAGGTAGCCGGCACCGGCTCCGAGGGCCGCCTCGCGGAACCTGGCCAGCTCCGTGCCACGCACCAGCATCTGCGGCAGCACGACGTCGTTCCCGTGGCGCAGGTGCTCGGCCAGCATCGCGAGTGCGACCGGACGGATCAGCGCACCGACGCCCTCGAAGTCCGCGCGCCACCCACCGATCATCGTGCGCAGCACGTCCACGTCGCAGTTGAGAACCCCCGGGTTCCGCTCCGCGTACCGCCGAGCGATCGTGCTCTTGCCGACGCCCGGGGCACCGTTCAGGTGGATGAGTGTCGCCATCGCCGAAGTGTAGGCGCGCAGGGGCCCGACCCCGCCGAGGCAGGACGCGAGTGCACGACTCGCTCTCGCGCCTCAGACGGATCCCACGGTCGCTTCACCGCGACCCGCTCGTTCCTCGCTCTCGCGTCTCAGACGACGGAGAGCGGGAGCAGCTTCTGGCCGGTCGGGCCGATCTGGATCTCGGTGTTCATCTCCGGGCAGACACCGCAGTCGTAGCACGGAGTCCAGCGGCAGTCCTCGACGTCGATCGACTCGGGGTCGAGCGCGTCCTCCCAGTCGGCCCAGAGCCAGTCCTTGTCGAGACCGGAGTCGAGGTGGTCCCAGGGCAGGATCTCGTCGTACTCGCGCTCGCGGGTGGTGAACCAGTCGAGGTCGACGCCGGTGCCGGCGAGGCCACGCTCGGCGGCGGACTCCCACCGCTCGAAGGAGAAGTGCTCGCTCCAGCCGTCGAAACGGCCGCCGTCGCGCCACACCTCCTCGATGATGCGACCCACCCGACGGTCACCGCGCGAGAGCAGGCCCTCGATGATGCCGGGGCGCCCGTCGTGGTAGCGGAAACCGATGGCGCGGGCGAACTTCTTGTCGGCACGCACCGTGTCGCGCAGCTTCTGCAGTCGCGAGTCGGTGGTCTCGTGGTCGAGCTGAGCGGCCCACTGGAACGGGGTGTGCGCCTTCGGCACGAAGCCACCGATGGAGACCGTGCAGCGGATGTCGTTGCGACCGGAGACCGCGCGCCCCTCGGCGATCACCTTCTTCGCGAGGTCGGCGATCTCGAGGACGTCCTCGTCGGTCTCGGTCGGCAGACCGCACATGAAGTAGAGCTTCACCTGGCGCCAGCCGTGGGAGTACGCCGCGGAGACCGTGCGGATCAGGTCTTCCTCGGTGACCATCTTGTTGATCACCTTGCGCATCCGCTCGGAGCCGCCCTCGGGCGCGAAGGTCAGGCCGGAACGACGCCCGTTGCGGGAGAACTCGTTGGCCAGGGAGATGTTGAACGCGTCGACCCGGGTCGAGGGCAGCGACAGGGACACGTTGGAGCCCTCGTAGCGGTCGGCCAGGCCCTTGGCCACCTCGGCGATCTCGGTGTGGTCGGCGCTCGAGAGCGAGAGAAGGCCGACCTCCTCGAAGCCGGACTTGCGGATGCCGTTCTCGACCATCGCGCCGATCGTCTCGATCGAGCGTTCGCGCACCGGGCGGGTGATCATGCCGGCCTGGCAGAACCGGCAGCCACGCGTGCAGCCACGGAAGATCTCGACGGAGAAGCGCTCGTGCACGGTCTCGGCCAACGGCACCAGCGGCTTGGCCGGGTAGGGCCACGCGTCGAGGTCCATCAGCGTGTGCTTGCGGACCCGGTCGGGAACACCGGGCCGGTTGGGCGCCACGGAGCCGATGCGGCCGCGGTCGTCGTACGACACGTCGTAGAACTTCGGGACGTAGACGTTGTTGGACTTGGCCAGGCGCAGGAGGAGCTCGTCGCGCCCGCCCGGACGCCCCTCGGTCTTCCACTCCTTGATGACGTCGGAGATCGCCAGCACGATCTCCTCGCCGTCGCCGAGCACGGCCGCGTCGATGAAGTCGGCGATCGGCTCGGGGTTGAAGGAGGCGTGCCCGCCGGAGAGCACGATCGGGTCGTCGTCGGTGCGGTCGACCGCGTGCAGCGGGATCTGTGCCAGCGACAGGGCGTTGAGCATGTTGGTGTAGCCGAGCTCGGTGGAGAAGCTCAGACCGAAGACGTCGAAGGCGCGGACCGGACGGTGGGCGTCGACGGTGAACTGCGGGATCGGGCCGTGCTCATCCCCCTCGCGCATGATCTTCTCCATGTCGGGCCACACCGAGTAGGTGCGCTCGGCCACGATCCAGTCGCGCTCGTTGAGGACTTCGTAGAGGATCGCGACGCCCTGGTTGGGCAGGCCCACCTCGTAGGCGTCGGGGTACATCAGCGCCCAGCGGACCGTCGGGCCGTCCGGGGCACAGTCCCAGTCCTTGACGGTCGAGTTGAGCTCGCCGCCGACGTACTGGATCGGCTTCTGCACCGAAGGGAGCTTCGGCTCGAGGCGTGAGAACACGGACTCGGGTGCGGTGGTGGTGGCGGGCACTACGTAACCTCTCGGGGGCGCAAGGGGACGACAGACAAGGGTACGCCGGGGTGTCGGTGTCCGCGATTCCTCGACCGGCGCCACCGACCGCCCCGACCCCGGGTGCGGCATGCCCCGCCCGGGCGACAGCCCGACCCTCCCCAGATTTGGGGACGCCCGACCCGACGGTTCCTGCGACGCTGGACGCGGAATGAGAGCTGTGGGTCCCGTGACCGTCCGACCGGAGCACGCGGCGTACCTGCCCCGCTTCCTCCCCCGATGGGCGGAGACCACCGAGGGCCTGGTCCACCGTGAGGTCGACGCGAGCCTCGTCATGTTCGACATCAGCGGCTTCACCAGGCTGACCGAGCGCCTCTCCGGGCAGGGGCGAGCAGGCGCGGAGGAGCTCAGCGAGGTCCTCGACACCGTGTTCAGCGCGTTGGTCGTCGAGGCCGAACGCGAGGGCGCCGACCTGCTCAAGTGGGGCGGCGACGCCGTGTTGCTGATGCTCGACGGCGACGAGCACGCACCGCGGGCGGCCCGTGCCACGCTCGGCATGCACCGGGTGCTGGCCAAGGTCGGGCACCTGAGCACCTCCGTGGGGCGCGTGGTGCTGCGTGCCTCCAGCGGCATCGATTCCGGCATCACCCACCTGGTCCTGGCCGGAGACCCACTGGTGCACCGGGAGCTGATCGTGCTCGGCCCGACGGCGAGCGAGGTCTGCCGGGTCGACGCCAGCGCGGAAGGTGGGCAGATCGTGGTCAGCCCGGCCAGCGCGCGGCTGCTGCCAACCGCCTCGCTCGGGGCGCAGGAGCCCCGGGGCCGACTGCTCAACGCGCTGGCCGGGGCGGCTGCCGCTCCCCCGCCCACGATGGCCCCGATCCCCTCGGAGGTGGTCGCCTCCCTGTTGCCTCCGCAGTTGCGCACACACCTCACGCGCACGCACGAGCCCGAGCACCGCGTGGTCACCGCCGCCTTCGTCCTCTTCGACGGCACGGACGACCTCCTGCGCGAGCAGGGACCCGCGCACCTGGCCTGGGCGGTGGACGAGCTGGTGCGCAACGTGCAGGGCTCGGTGGCCAGGCACGGGGTCTCCTTCCACGAGACTGACATCAGCATCGGCGGCGGCAAGTTCATGCTCGTGGCGGGAGCGCCGCTCAGCACGGGCGACGACACCGATCACCTGCTCTCGACCGTTCGGTTGATCCTCGACCGGGCCGGTGAGATCCCGATCCGCGCCGGCATCGCACGTGGTCGCGTGTTCACCGGCGACCTGGGTCCCACGAGCCGGCGTACCTACTCGGTCAAGGGCAACGCGGTGAACCTGGCAGCACGCCTTGCCTCCGAGGCGGCCCCCGGCGAGGTCCTCGCACCCAGCGAGCTGCTCCACCACTCTCACCGCGGGTTCGACCTCACCACCCGGGCGCCGCTGGCCCTCAAGGGCATTGCCCGTCGGGTCAGTACGGTCGCGGTGGGCTCACCCAGCAGCGGGGAGGACTCCAGGGCCGCGACCGTGCTGGTCGGCCGCGAGGCCGAACTCGACGTCCTCACCTCGGCACTCGACCGCCTCGGCGGGGACAGCGCGGGCGCCGGACGCACCGGTGGCGCGGTGGAGATCGTCGGCGACCCCGGAATCGGGAAGACCCGACTTGTCTCCGAGCTGTTGTCCGGGGCGGACGACTTCGCGACGCTGGTCGGCTCGGGTGACCACGGCGGAGCCCAGGCCCCCTTCGGCGCCCTGCGCCCCCTCCTGGCCACCGCCCTGGGAATCGGTGGGCTCCGGGACCGCGTCGTCGCAGCGACACGGGTCCGTGACCGGGTCGTCCACGCGGCCCCGGAGCTGGGCGCGAGGCTGCCCCTCCTCGACGCGATCCTCGACGTCGGACTCGTCGACGTGCACGACGAGGTGGCCGCCCTGGACGAACAGTTCCGCAGCGAGGCCCTCCAGCAGTTGGTGATCGACCTGCTCGGCGCGCTCTTCCACGACCCGCTCCTCCTCGTCGTCGAGGACACCCACCTGCTGGACGCGGCCAGCGGCGAGATCCTGTCGCGGATCGCGGCCGAGACGGAGCGTCGTCCGTGGCTGCTCGTCACGTCCCGGCGCGAGGACTCCGGAGGATGGCGGTCACCGGACGCTGAGCGAATCATGCTCGGACCGTTGGACACGAGCTCGGCTCGCACTCTTGCCGAGGTGGTGACCGCCGAGGCCCCGTTGGCACCCGCCGCTGCGGAGGCGCTGGTACGCCGAGCCGGTGGCCACCCGCTGTTCCTGCGCGAGCTCACCCTCGCTGCCCTACGAGGGGACGACCTCGGCGAGCCACCGGAGTCGGTCGAGGAACTGTTCGCCGTCCAGCTCGACGCCCTCCCAGGTGACGACCGGGCGCTGCTACGTCGAGCCGCCGTGCTCGGCGACTCGTTTCCGCTGGGCCTGCTCGGCCGGATGCTGGAGGAGCACGGCAGCGCACCCGTGGGACTGTCAGTCCTTCGTCGGGCGCTCGGACGGCTGGACGGGTTCGTGGTCTCCGAAGAGGGCGGGCGGATGGCGTTCCGACATGCGATCCACCGGGAGGTGGCCTATGCCGGCCTCCCCTTCCGGACCAGGGCGGCGCTCCACGTCCGCACGGCCGAGATCCTCGAGGAGGACGCCGGGGTGGCCGCCACGCGCCCCGAGCTGCTGGCCCACCACTTCTTCGCCGGCGGCCGGTTCGAAGAGGCGTGGCGGCACGCCCGCAATGCCGGGCGTCGCGCCAACGAGCGCTTCGCACCGGCCGCGGCGGCCGACG
>NZ_BCRJ01000090.1 GCF_001552535.1 Nocardioides jensenii JCM 1364 = NBRC 14755
GCTGCGGCTGCGCCGACCTCGGCTCCGGCTGCGTCCACGCCGTCGCCGCTGCGCGGCAAGACCGAGCCGCTGAGCCGACTGCGCAAGGTGATCGCCAAGCGCATGGTGGAGTCGCTGCAGATCTCGGCGCAGTTGACCCAGGTGGTCGAGGTCGACGTCACCAATGTGGCCCGCAAGCGCGACGAGGTGAAGGCGGACTTCCTCGCTCGCGAAGGCGTGAAGCTGTCGTTCTTCCCGTTCTTCGCCAAGGCGACCATCGACGCACTCAAGGCGCACCCCGCCCTGAACGCGTCACTGGACTCCGAGAAGGCCGAGGTCACCTACTACGACGCCGAGCACCTGGCCTTCGCGGTGGACACCGAGCGGGGTCTGCTCAGCCCGGTGATCCACAACGCCGGCGACCTCAGCCTTGCCGGGTTGGCGCGCAAGATCGCGGACGTGGCCGACCGCACGCGCAACAACAAGATCAAGCCCGACGAGCTGTCGGGTGGCACGTTCACGCTGACCAACACCGGCAGCGTGGGCGCCCTGTTCGACACACCGATCATCAACCAGCCGCAGGTCGCGATCCTCGGCACCGGCACCGTGGTGAAGCGTCCGGTGGTCATCGATGACCCGAACCTCGGCGAGACCATCGCCGTGCGCCACATGTGCTACCTGTCGCTGACCTACGACCACCGCATCGTGGACGGCGCCGACGCCGCCCGCTTCCTGCAGGACGTGAAGCAGCGCGTGGAGTCGGGCGCCTTCGAGGTCTGATCCGCCGCCGCACGACCGGGCCGGCACGAGTTGGATTCAACTCGTGCCGGCCCAGCGCATTTCGCCACGGACTCCTCCTGTCTCAACGTGGATCCGCGTGACAGGCTGGGGCCATGGACGTCGTCATCGCCGGAGCCTCAGGATTCCTGGGCAGCCATCTCACCCAGCGACTCCGGGACCGCGGGCACAGCGTGACCCGCCTGGTCCGGCACCCGGCACGGACCGGCGACGAGTCACAGTGGGACCCGTACGCCGGCCGGCTCGACCAGTCCGTCCTCGACGCGGCAGATGTCGTGATCAACCTGGCCGGGTCTCCTCTGCTCGGCAACCCGCACTCCAAGAAGTGGGCCGATGACCTGGTGCGCAGCCGGGTGACCACGACCCGGGTGCTGGCCGACGCGGTGGCCCGCAGCCAGGGCGAGGGTCGGCCGACCGCCTTCCTCGCGGGCAACGGCATCTCGTTCTACGGCGACCACGGCGACTGCGTGGTCACCGAGGACACCGAGCCCGTGGGCGAGGCGTTCCTGACCGGCGTGACCCAGCTCTGGGAGGAGGCCACCTCTCCCGCGGTCGCGGCCGGCGCACGGGTCTGCATCCTGCGCACCGCTCCGGTCATGGACGCCCGCAGTGCCCCGCTCAAGCAGATGCGACTGCCGTTCAAGCTGGGCCTCGGCGCCCGGCTCGGCCCGGGCAACCAGTTCTTCCCGATGATCTCGCTGCGTGACTGGCTCGGCGCCGTGGTGCACCTCACCGAGAGCCCCGACGCATCAGGCCCGCACAACCTGTGCTGCCCGGTGAGCCCGACGAACGCGGACTTCACGCAGGCCCTGGCCAAGGCGCTGGGAAGTCGCGCCTTCGTCGCCGTCCCGGCCTTCGTTCTCGACAAGGCCGCCGGCCGGATGTCCCCGGAGCTGCTCGGCTCGGTGCACGCCGAACCCGCGGCCCTGCTCGCGGAGGGGTTCGAGTTCGCCGACAACGACGTCCGCGACGTGCTCGCCTCGGGGCTGCACCACTGAGGCCGGCCCTTCCCCGTGGTCGCGGCAGAGTGATCTCGACCGGCGGGCTCGTCGGCGCTGCATCACCGAAGGCTGCTCACCGGACCTCGTCGACCAGCCACGAACCTCTGTGGCGGACGAAGGTCACCCGTCGACGATCGGCACGGTCGGCGGGCAGCACCATCCGTCGCCCGCGCCCGACGGCCACCGCTCCGACCAGCCGGTCGGTGACACTCAGCACCAGTCGGTCGGGCCCGGTGCTCCGCACCGCGAAGGCCAGCACCTGCATGCGCATGCCCTCGACGTGCAGCCCGCGGTCGTCGTACGCACGGAGCAGGCGGACGTCGGCAGCGCCGGTGCCCGAGCCCGGGGCGTAGAGCGCACCCAGCGCCCGGGCGTCACCGGAGGAGTACGCCGACGCTCGGGCGGCGTCCCAGGCGGCCAGGACGCGTCGTGCCGAGACGCGAACCTGAGCCTCGCGACGAGCCGCCCGTGCTCCGGTCTTCGCCGCCTCGCTCATCCGTGCGGAGGCCGAGGGCGAGACCTCCGACGGTGCACCCCGGATCACCCCCGACAGCGCGAGCACGCCACCGGCAGCCGCGGCGAGGAACACCGCCACGACCAGACCGAGCACCAACCCACGCATGTTCACCCGACCAGCCTTGCCCGGATCCGGGGTCGGCGCATCCGCTCATCCACAGGCGACCGCTCGCCGGGCCAGGAGTAGGGTCGAGGCCGTGCCACTCGAGTTCCGTGAAGCAGGTCTGGGCGACAACGCCATCGACTACCGCGATGCCTGGCAGATGCAGGGCGAGGTGCATGCCGTCGTCGCCGACGGCGGCAACGACACCGTGCTGCTGCTCGAACACCCACCGGTCTTCACCGCTGGCACCCGCACCGATCCGCACGAGCGGCCCCTGGACCCCGGCGGCGCGCCCGTGATCGACGTGAACCGCGGCGGCAAGATCACCTTCCACGGGCCCGGGCAGCTGGTCGGCTATCCGATCGTGAAGCTCCCCGAGCGGGTCAAGGTCGTCGACTACGTGCGCCGGGTCGAGGAAGCGCTGATCGCGGTGTGCGCGGACTTCGACGTGGCCACGGCCCGCATCCCCGGGCGCAGTGGTGTCTGGCTGCAGGCCGACGAGAAGGGCCCCGAGCGAAAGATCGCGGCGATCGGGCTGCGCGTCTCGCGTCGGGTGACGATGCACGGCTTCTCGCTGAACTGCGACGTCGACCTTGCCTGGTACGACCGGTTCGTGCCGTGCGGCATCGCCGACGCCGGGGTCACCTCGTTGAGCCGTGAGCTCGGCCGCGACGTCACCGTCGCCGACGTGATCCCCAGCGTCGAGAAGCACGTCGCCGACCTGCTCGCGTGGAACGACTACACGCCGACCCCCGACTACGAGCCGCGACCCGAGCCTCCCCGACTGAAGCTGATCAAGCCCAGCACCTGACGGGTCTCGACACCCTCCCTGGCGCTCCCGGCGCTCCCGGCTCGACCGACGAGTCCGTCGACGGCGCGGCGACGCGCCGCACGCGAGACAGCCTGTCAGGATTCCCCGAACCGGACGAGGGGGAATCGCGTGAGCGAGATGGTGATCGAGACCGAGGGTCTCCACAAGGTGTTCCGCACCAGGCGCGGCACCGGCTATGCGGTCCGGGACCTGAACCTGGCGGTTCCCGCTGGTGGCGTCCACGGCTTCCTCGGGCCCAACGGCTCCGGCAAGACGACCACGATCCGGATGCTGCTCGGCCTGGCCGCACCGACGCGCGGTCGCATGCGCCTGTTCGGTCGCGACGTGCCCCACCACCTGCCCGAGGTGCTCCCCCGCATCGGCGCGGTCGTCGAGTCGCCGAAGTTCGCACCGAACTTCTCCGGCCGGCAGAACCTGCAGCTCCTGGCCGGCACCATCGGGGTACCAGCCACTCGCGTGGACGAGGTGCTGGAGACGGTCTCGCTCGGTGGGCGGGACCGGGACCGGTTCCGCGCCTACTCCCTGGGAATGAAGCAGCGGCTCGCGATCGCGGCGACCCTGCTCAAGGATCCCGACCTGCTGATCCTCGACGAACCCACGAACGGCCTGGATCCCTCGGGCATCCGGGAGATCCGCGAGACGATCCGTGAGCTCGGCGGCCGCGGTGTGACCGTGCTGCTCAGCTCGCACATCCTGGCCGAGGTGCAACAGGTCTGCGACTCGGCCACGATCATCGGTCGTGGCCGGATGCTGGCCAGCGGCAGGGTCGACGACCTGATCGGCGCCGGGACCACCTGGCGCGTCGGGGTTCCCGATCCGGTGTCCGCGTGTGGAGCCCTCACGGCCGCCGGTCTGACCTCGCGGGTGGCCGACGGCCGTCTCGTCGTCGAGACCGACGCCCCCGAGTCGGTCACCCGCGTCCTGGCCGCCGCCGGCATCTATCTCACCGAGCTGGTCGCCGAGCGCGCCGACCTCGAGTCGGTCTTCCTGCAGCTCACCGAGGGCACCAGCCTCGACGACACCGCGACCCGGCTCACCGAGCCCGACACGACGTACGACGAGGGCGGGGCCCCGGCATGAACCTGGTCAAGATCGAGCTGACCCGCCTGCGCTGGCGCCGGGCCGCCCTCCTCATCCTGCTGGCGGCCGTGGTGCTGCCGATCGTCTTCATCGCCTCCACCGCCTGGAACACCCGACCGATCGGCGAGGGCGACCTCGCCGATGCGCGGGAGCAGATGGAGATGAGCCAGCAGTACGCGCAGGAGGATCTCCGCAACTGTGTGGAGCACCCCGGTGACTACGGCATCGATGCCGAGGACCCGGACCTCGACACGCTGTGTCGCCAGAACACCATCTTCGAGGACGACGTCTCCAACTACCTCTACCGCGATCAGCTGACCGCGTCGTACGCCCTCGAGGGGCCGGGCCTGGCCATCGCCGTCTTCGTCGGCCTGCTGGCGCTGATTCTGGGCACGACGTTCGCCGGGGCCGACTGGGCCTCGGGCTCGATGAGCAACCAACTTCTCTTCGAGTCGCGTCGCACACGCATGTGGCTGGCCAAGGCCGCCGCCTCGGTGATCGGCGGCATCACCCTGGCCGTGGCCGGCCTGGCACTGTTCTGGGCGTTGTACGCCGGCCTCGCGGCGATCCGGGACGTGCCACTGACTGGGTTCGGAGACGAGATCGGTGGCCAGACGCTGCGCGCGACGATCTTCGCCGGTGTCGCCGCGTTGGGTGGCTTCGCGGTCACCATGCTGTTCCGCAGCACCGTCGCCAGCCTGGGCCTGCTTCTTGCCGGTGCCGTCGGCGGGACGATGCTGATGTCGGTGCTCCCGTTCGACGACCCCGAGCGCTGGATGTTCCACTCCAACGCGACCGCGATCCTGCTGAACGGCTACGAGTACTACCCCCGGGGCGAGTACATGTGCGAGGGCGACTGCAGCGATGTGATGCTGCACATCTCCCTGACCCAGGGTGTGGTCTACTTCGCGGTCGTCCTGGCCGTGCTCTCGGCGTTGTCGATCGTCTCGTTCCGCACCCGCGACGTGCCCTGAGTCCCGCCTCCTGTCTGGGCTCGGCCACGCTGGCCAACGCCCTCACCAGGAGTTTGAGCGACTGCTCAATGCGGTGTAACCTCATTTTGAGCAGTCGCTCAAACTGGAGGTGGAGATGCGCACGATCTATGTCGAGATCCTGGTGCGGGGTTCGTTCGACCAGGTCTGGCAGCACACGCAGGAGCCGGCGCACCACCAGCGTTGGGACCTCCGGTTCCAACGGATCACCTACCTGCCCCGTGCGTCTGCCGACGCGCCGCAGCGCTTCCGCTACGCGACCGCAGGCATCGACGGCGTCGGCATCTCGACAGCCGAGCGCACCCATGCCGACGGCGGCGCCACCTCGTCCCTGCGCTTCTCCTCGACCCATCCGCTGTCGGTGATCGACGAGGGTGCCGGCTACTGGCGCTACGTCCCCGTCGAGGGCGGCGGTCTGCGGTTCCTCACCGGCTACCACTACCGGCCACGCCACCGACTCCTCGACGTGGCCTTCGGTCCGATGATGGGCTGGGCGACCGCCTGGTCCTTCGACCGACTGCGCCTCTGGGTCGAGTCCGGCATCACGCCGGAACGAGCCCGACGCCGCGCCGTCGGCGAACTCCTCCTGCGGATCATCGCGGTGGCCGGCGCGTTCGTCGTCCACCCGGCGGCGGGGGTCGCGACCGCGATCACCGTGACCCTGCTGCCGACCCTGCCCGGAGTCCCATCCGCTCGCCGGTGCCTGCGACGCCCGCCGGACCGCCTCGCCGCCACCGCCCCGACGTCCCTCGAAAGGCTGGCCCCGGCATGACCTCGATCTTCCAGCACGCTCTCGGCGACCGGTTCCACGACCTGCACCCGCAGCTCCAGCGTCGCTTCGGCTTCTCCAGCGCCGACGGCGTGGCCTGCGTCGGCCGGGGCACGATGGACACCGTCTGGCGCGGCGGGCCGCACACCGTCCCGTTCCTGCGCCTGGGCACGAGCCGCAACATCCTGTTCCCCGAGACGGGCGTCGACGTGCCGTTCGTGATCGAGAACTACGCGTACGTCGACGGGTTCGGCCGCGAGACCGTGACCTTCGTCCGCACCTTCGACGTTGCGCCGGGTCGTCGACGCAGGTTCGACGCGACCATGGTCCACAGCGAGTCCCGCGGCAGGGTGGTCGACTACCTCGGCACCCACCAGCACGTGGCGGTCGACCTCGACCTCGGCGTCGACGACCGGGGCGGGCTCACCATCCGCAGCGGCGCCCAGCGCTTCCACACCGCTCTCGCAGGCATCGCTCTGCCGCAGGGGCTGAGTGGGGTGGCCGAGGTGCACGAGAGGTACGACGAGGAACGCGAGCGGTTCCTGATCAGCGTCAACGTGCGCAGCCCCTGGGCCGGCCCGATCTTCGGCTACACCGGGTCCTTCACGGCCCACTTCGTCGAGACCCGCGACGTACCGGCCGCCGTCAAGCCGTTCCGCGAGGTGGCCCGTGACTGACCCAGCCGAGAAGCCGGCGGGCACCGCCACCGAGAAGGTCGAGACCCGTCAGCGCCTGATCGACGCGACGATGCAGACCATCCGCACCGTCGGCATCGCCAAGGTCTCTGCCCGCACGATCGCGGCCGCCGGCGGACTCAACCAGGCACTGGTCTTCTACCACTTCAAGTCCGTCGACAACCTGGTCGGGGAGGCCTGCCTGGCCACCACGGCGGCCAGCGTCGCCGCGTTCGCCGACCGCTTCGACGCCGTCTCCTCCTTCACCGACCTCGTTGCCCTGGCCCGTGAGCTGCAGGCAGAGGAGCGCGCTTCCGGAAACACCAACGTCCTCTCCCAGGTGCTGGCCGGCTCCTACGCCAACCCGCGCCTGGCCGAGATCACCGGCGCGGCCCTCCAGCTGCGGGTCGACCAGGTGGAGTCGGCACTGGGACGCGTGCTGACCGGCTCCCCCTTCGAAGCCGTCATCGACGCCGCCTCCCTGGCCCGGCTCGTCTGCGGCACGTTCATCGGCCTCGAGCAGCTCGAACAGGTCGGCCTGTCCCCCGGGTCTCCGACGACCACGTCGTTCGACCAGCTCGAAGACCTGGCCCGCACCCTCGACCGGCTCGGTCCGATCGCCCGTCGAGCCGTCCGATCCACGCTGCGAACCGGTCGCTGACTCGGCCTACCGACGGGTTCGGAGCGGATTGGGGTGGCCTTCGTCACGGGCGTAGAGTGGCGGCCGTGACGCAAGCTCCCGCCGCCCCGAACTCACCCACAGCTCCCAACGGCCGCAAGCTTCTCCGCCTCGAAGTTCGTAATGCGGAAACCCCGATCGAACGCAAGCCGGAGTGGATCAAGACCAAGGCCAAGATGGGCCCCGAGTACAACGAGCTGATGAAGCTCGTGAAGTCCGAGGGCCTGAACACGGTCTGCCAGGAAGCCGGCTGTCCCAACATCTTCGAGTGCTGGGAGGACCGCGAGGCCACCTTCCTCATCGGCGGCGAGCAGTGCACCCGCCGCTGCGACTTCTGCCAGATCGACACCGGCAAGCCGGCCCCACTCGACCGCGACGAGCCCCGTCGCGTCGCCGAGTCGGTGCAGAAGATGGAGCTGCGCTACGCCACCATCACCGGCGTCGCCCGCGACGACCTGCCCGACGGCGGTGCCTGGCTGTACGCGGAGACGGTCCGCAAGATCCACGAGCTGAACCCCGGCACGGGTGTCGAGAACCTGATCCCCGACTTCAACGGCAAGCCCGACCTGCTGGCCGAGGTCTTCGAGTCGCGCCCCGAGGTGCTGGCCCACAACGTGGAGACCGTCCCGCGCATCTTCAAGCGGATCCGCCCCGCGTTCACCTATGAGCGCTCCCTCGGCGTGATCACCGCGGCCCGCGAGTTCGGCCTGGTCACCAAGTCCAACCTCATCCTCGGCATGGGCGAGACCCGCGAGGAGATCTCCCAGGCACTGACCGACCTGCACGAGGCCGGTTGCGAGCTGATCACCATCACCCAGTACCTCCGCCCCTCCGTGCGCCACCACCCCGTCGAACGGTGGGTCAAGCCCCAGGAGTTCGTCGAGCTCTCCGAAGAGGCCGAGGACATCGGCTTCTCCGGTGTCCTCTCCGGGCCCCTCGTGCGTTCGTCGTACCGGGCCGGCCGTCTCTACAAGCAGGCAATGGAGCAGCGCGAGCGCGTCTGACGTAGTCTCCACCCCGCACCGCACCAGATTTCGAACAGACTGATTTCGAGAAGGCCAACACATGTCGACCCCTGAGGCTCCCGAGAAGACGAGTCGCCGTCAGCAGCTCGTGCAGACGTACAAGATGGCGAAGAAGTCCGACACGAAGATCGGGCTGTGGATGCTCGGTGCCTTCGTCCTCGGTGCCGCGGTCGGCTTCGGCCTCTTCTACTTCCTGCCCGGCCCCGTCTGGCTGTTCCCGGTGATCGGTGGGCTGCTCTTCGGCATCCTCTTCATGATGATCGTCTTCGGTCGTCGTGCGCAGAAAGCCGCGTTCGCCCAGATGGACGGCCAGCGTGGCGCCGCCGCGGCGGCCCTGGGCATGCTGCGTCGAGGGTGGAAGACCGACCCGGCGGTGGCGTTCACCAAGCAGCAGGACGTCGTGCACCGCGTGATCGGCCCGCCCGGCATCGTCCTGGTCGGCGAGGGCTCGCCGGCTCGGGTGAAGCAGCTGCTGATCAACGAGCGTCGCAAGCACGAGCGGGTCGCCTCCGAGACCCCGATCCACGAGGTCGTGTGTGGCAACGGTGAGGGCGAGGTGCCGCTGAACAAGCTGGTCAAGCACGTCACCAAGCTGGGCCGCAACATCAAGGGCGCCGAGATGACCGACCTGCTCTACCGGATCAAGGCACTCGACGCGAACCGCTCGAACATCCCGCTGCCCAAGGGCCCGGTGCCGACGAACATGAAGGGCCAGCGCGGCAACCTGCGCGGCCGCTGAGCCAGCCCCGCGCCCGTCGAACGAGGGTGCGGCGTCCGCGAGTGCGTCGTACGCCGGTCAGGGCGTGGTCGTCGACGTCGGGTAGGGCTGCACCTTGTTCGCCGGCGGGGCCACGATCTTCACCGGCTCGCCCCACTTGGACATCGTGATCTCCATCGAGCCCTGCTCGTCGAGCTCGGCGGTCATCTTGGCCATCCGGCCCTCGTCGTCGAGCCACACGTCGTAGGTGAGCGTGTCGGGGACCTTGGCGGCCTCGTCGCCCAGGGTGGCCTTGAAGGACTCGGTGTTCGTGGTCAGCACGTAGTGCTTGGTGTGCGTGCCGTCGACCGAGTCGTCCCCGACGAGGGTGACCTTCTCCAGGCCCTGGCCGAACATCTCGACGGTGGACTTGGGGTCGAAGGACTGCATGCCCCCGAGACTGGCCGACATCGGGTTCTTCGGGTCGTTGAGGTCGATCTTGAACCACGAGTCGGACGTGCCGGCGCCGAGCATCGGCATCGCCATGAACATCGCGTCGTCGAGGACACGGGCCTTGATCGACTGGTCACCGAAGGCGGGCGCCGACATCTCCATCGACATCTTCGGGGTCTTGCCGGTGTAGTCGACCTGTCCGACCGCGGTCATCACCATGCCGGCGTTGGTCAGCTGCATCTCGACGTTGGCGGTGTCGATGCTGGTGAACGCGTCCTTGATCGTCTGCGCGAACTCCTTGGCGTCGACGTCCTCGCCGACAGGGGCGGCATCGGCCTTCGTACCGCCCTGCGCCTGGCTCTCGCTGCTGGCGCTCGCGGACTGCGACGACTGGTCGTCGGAGGAGCTCGACTTGTCGTCGTCGTTCGAGCCGCAGGCGGCCGCTGACAGGACCAGCAGGGGGACGACGGCAGCCGTGGCCAAGCGTCGGTGAAGGGGGCGCATGGCCACCAATCTAACGGCGGTTCCCAAGACCGCCCGAGACGTCTCGCAGCAGGACCGTGCAGGTGCCGGCGAGCATGTCGTGCAGACCACGCCCGTCCGGCCGGAAGACCAGCGGCGGGATGACCAGGGCGACCAGCGCGCTGCGCAGGAGGGCGTGGAGCAGGTCGACCGGGCCCCGACCGTCGAGGCGTACGACGCGCAGCCGCAACGCGATCTTCCCGAAGGAGCCGCCGACGAAGGCGGTGAGAATCGTGCTCTCGAGCACGAACACGCCCATCGTGTAGAGGCTGGCGAACCCGTTCTCGCTCCAGCCGCCGACCCCGATGAACAGCATCACGACCAGGGTCGAGGCAAGCCAGTCCACCAGGAGGGCGAGGACGCGCTGGGCCCACGATGCTGTCTGTTCCACGGCGCGAACCCTACCCGCGGTGGGATCGGTCTCATTCACCGCTCAGGTGTTACATGCACGAAACAAACCGGATACGGTCAAGAAACTGCCCGTGACTAGGTTGACGGGCAACTTCTGGTGCAGTGCCGCATCGGGAATCTCCATCCGCACGAACTTGCGGTCGCACCAGTCCCCTGGGCTGCGGCCAAGGAGGACGAATGTTCGCGAACAGCGACGAGCTTCTGAAGTACCTCAAGGACGAACACGTCGAGATGGTCGACGTACGCTTCTGCGACCTGCCCGGTGTGATGCAGCACTTCACGGTGCCGGTGTCGTCCTTCGACCAGTCGGTCTTCGACGACGGCCTCGGATTCGACGGTTCCTCGATCCGTGGCTTCCAGGCGATCCACGAGTCCGACATGCAGCTCTACCCGGACCCGACCACGGCCTACCTCGACCCGTTCCGGGTCGCCAAGACGCTCGTCGTGAACTTCTTCATCCACGACCCGATCACGGGTGAGGCCTACTCGCGCGACCCCCGCAACATCGCGCGCAAGGCGATGGCCTACATGGCCAGCACCGGCATCGGCGACAAGGCCTTCTTCGCCCCCGAGGCCGAGTTCTACGTCTTCGACAAGGTCCGCTTCGCGACCAATGCCAACGAGGGCTTCTACCACATCGACTCCGAGGCGGGTGCCTGGAACTCCGGTGCCATCGGCACCGAGGAGAGCCCGAACCGCGGCTACAAGGTCAAGTACAAGGGCGGCTACTTCCCCGTCGCGCCGTACGACCACTTCGGTGAGCTCCGCGACGAGATGGTCATCGAGCTCGAGAAGTCGGGACTCCTGGTCGAGCGCGCCCACCACGAGGTCGGCACCGCCGGACAGGCCGAGATCAACTACAAGTTCGACGAGCTGCTCAAGGCCGCCGACGACGTGATGAAGTTCAAGTACATCATCAAGAACGTCGCCTGGCGCAACGACAAGACCGCCACCTTCATGCCGAAGCCGATCTTCGGTGACAACGGCTCCGGCATGCACGTGCACCAGTCGATCTGGAACAACGGCGAGCCGCTGTTCTACGACGAGACCGGCTACGGCGGCCTGTCCGACATGGCCCGCTACTACATCGGCGGCATCCTGAAGCACGCCCCGGCGCTGCTGGCCTTCACCAACCCCACGGTGAACTCCTACCACCGCCTGGTGCCCGGCTTCGAGGCGCCGATCTCGCTGGTCTACTCGCAGCGCAACCGGTCGGCCTGTGTGCGCATCCCGATCACCGGCTCGAACCCGAAGGCCAAGCGCATCGAGTTCCGTTGCCCCGACCCGTCGGCCAACCCGTACCTCGCCTTCTCGGCGCTGCTGCTGGCCGGCCTCGACGGCATCAAGAACAAGATCGAGCCCGCGGACCCGATCGACAAGGACATCTACGAGCTGCCGCCGGACGAGATGGCCGACATCGCGCAGGTGCCGACGTCGCTGGACGCCGTGCTCCTCGCCCTCGAGGAAGACCAGGACTTCCTCACCGTCGGGAACGTCTTCACTCCCGACCTGCTCGAGACCTGGGTCGACTACAAGCGCACCCAGGAGATCGCGCCCGTGCAGCAGCGCCCGCACCCGCACGAGTTCGAGCTCTATTACGACATCTAGGTCGCAACTGTTCGAGTTGCTTGACTTCGATGCACCGATGGCCCCGGGAGGTTCCCCGGGGCCATCGTCATCTGGTGGTACAGGGCGCCGAGGCGCCGCGAACTGTCGGCGGAGTATCCGCGATCACGTGAACACGCTGACACCGCCGGGGCCGACGAGCAGCCCGACAATGATCAGCACGGCACCCCAGAGCGGCTCCCCACGGAAGAGGGAGACGATCCCACTCACGACCAGAATGACGGCAATGACCCACAAGATGACTGCCATGTGACCCTCCCACGTTTCTGCGCCCAGACCGATTGTCGAGCCGCGTTGGTCGCCCGGTACCCACGGTTCTGCAGTTCACGCGGACAATCAGCGAGTTCATGTCGTCAGCCAGTTGGCGATCCGACCTCCGTCCGGCCCACCGGTCGAAGGCGTGGATCGCGGAGCCCTCACACGGCGTACGGGAGGGCTCCGCGATCATCACAGAGGGTCAGGACCGTCGGACGTCACCGCGCACAGGCGACGTGTCACGGCAGATGACCCGGGGGTGGAGATGGACGTCGAAGCCGATCGGCAGGTGCTGATCGGCATCGACGCGAAACGTCTGTACCCGAACCGCTTGTGCTCATACGTCGAAGAGTCCGAGAATTTGGCGGCACTCACGCCGTGCTCGGCAGCCCGACAACATCGAGGATCTGGCCAGCCGGGGAGTCGGGCGGTGCCACCAGCGTCAGTTCCACCCCCGCACGCTTGGTGCGCGCGAGAAATTCGAAGAGCGACTGCACGCCGGGGCTCGCGAGATGGGTCACCCCGGTCAGATCGACCGTCGCCCTCGCCGTGCCTGCCCGGGTGGCCTCGTTCAGGGCAGCGTGGAAGACCTCGACGGTCATTCCGTCCACGGGCCCCCGGGCGGTCAGCCTTCCGCGCTCGGCGACTGTTTGCAGCTCGTCGTCCCGGTCGTCAACGACGTGGGTGGCCTCCCCCGCATCCTTTGCCTGGAGCAGTTGCACGGGCCGCGCCAGCTGCAGCCGCAGCTCGACCTCGGTTCCTTGGTCCCCACGGCGGACGTCCATGGTGTCTGCCATTCCGGCCGCCATCATCAGCCCGCGCCCGTCGGAGTCGCTCTCACGCCAGTGCCCGGCATCGGAGACCGTGACGTTCACCGACCCACGATCATCCAGCTCGGCAATGACCCGCAACGGCCGTTCGGCATCGACCGCGTTGTCGGGATAGGCGTGTTCGGCCACGTTGGAGACCAGCTCCGCGACCGCATGGTCAAGGCCGATGTGGTCGAGCAGCCCGGCCCCGATTCCGTCCAGCCAGTCACGCAGTCCAGCTCTGACCGCGGCGCCTGCCTCGGGCCGCGCCGGCATGCGAAGGGAGAACGGCGCCACGACCGGCGTCCGCGCGGCCACGATCAGTGCCATGTCGTCACGAATGTCTCCGACCGCGCCGGAACCACGGCTGAGGATGTCCTGGCAGACCTCTTCGCCACGTCGGACCGCCGACGCCGCCGACCTCGTCGTCCGGTCCAGCGACGTTGCTGCGATGTGCCTCAGTTGAGCGTTCGCGGCGCTCAGTGATCGGGCGGGGGTGCGCACGATCCCGTCGGTGTGGAGGACGAGAACGTCGTCCGGCTCCACCTTGGTCCAGTGCGTGTGGATCTCACCGCCTGTGCCCAGGGGGCGACTGTGACCAGTGGTCAACAGGCGAGGTGGCCCGAAGGGCGTGAGCAGCAGGGGTGGCAGGTGTCCGGCGACGGCGTACTCCACGGAACCGTGGTCAAGATCGAGCACCGCCACACACATGGTGGTCGCGCAGGTCTCCGGGTGGTGCTCGGCGTACTTGTCGACGCTCTCGAGTGCGCCTCGCAGGCCTGCGCCACCCACGAGCCGGTCCCTCAGGATCGCGCGCACCTGGGTGATTGCCAGGGCCGCGCCGATCCCGTGACCCACGACGTCGGCAACCATGAGTGCCACGCGACGGTGCGGCAACACGATGGCATCCATGGTGTCGCCCCGGTTCAGCGGTTCGACGTCGGTCAGCAGGTAGCAACCCGTCAGTACGACGCCGGGCAGTACGGGCAGGCCAGCGGGAATCTGAACGTCAGTGGCGGAGGTGGGCATCGCACCTCCTGAGACCGAGAACGGGCGGCTCCATGCCTCACACGGTAACCATCGCGTGTGCCGGCATGCCCCTTCCTCACGGCTGCACCCTCATTGTCCCTCCACGAGGCTGCCGCGCAGGTCACGAATGATGCGACTCAGCAGGCGTGACACCTGGGTCTGCGTGACGCCGAACTCATCGGCGATCTCCTGTTGGGTGAGCTCGTCGAAGAAGCGCAACCGGAGGAGCTTGCGGTCGCGGGCAGAGAGTCGGCGCACCACCGGGCGGAGCATGACCCGAGCCTCGGCCGCTGCAGCATCGTCTGCGTGCGAATCAGGCAGCATCTCCCCCAGGCTGATGCCCGTCTCGTCCCCCACCGGTGCGTCCAGTGAAGCCGGGGTGAAACACCCCTCGGCCCGCAGTGCCTCGGAGACCTCCTCCTCCGTCACCTCGAGTGCGTCGGCAATCTCCGCGGCACTCGGTGTGCGCCTCCCTTCGCAGCGAAGACGGTCTCGCTCCTCGAACACGTGGGACTGGAGCTCCTGGACCCGCCGTGGTGGCCGGACCACCCACCCCTGGTCACGGAAGTGTCGGCGGATCTCGCCCCGGATGCTGGGGATGGCATAGGCGAGGAAATCGCTCTCGTGTTCACCGTCGAACTTGTGCACGACGCGCACCAGTGCCGCGTTGGCAACCTGCTCGAGGTCCTCGATCGCGATACCGCGCGACTTGTACCGCGACGCGACGCTGCGGGCGACGCACATGTTCGCCAGCACCACCTCGTCGAGCAGGCGACTGCGTTCCTGGGGTGTGCTCGCTCGCGCTGCCCGTTGCAGGAGACTGGCGGTGAGCTTGCGCCGCTGGTCTCGGGGCAGATCGTCAAGAGGATTCTTCTGGATGTCGAAGCTGGCCATTGCGGTCTCCGGAGGGGAATCGCGTGGGCCTCGCCGTTGACTTCAGCGAGAATTGGAGCCGATGACATCACCGTCGATTTCGGTGAAAGACACCGTTTCACCGAAAAACCTAGCGCACGACGCGGCGGCTTGCCACCCCCTCCTGAAGACGCGATGGCACGAAATGCGCGCCTCGTCTCACGGCTGCCGGAGACCCAGTCCCGTCGTGGCCGCGCTGGCCTCGTCGGCTGCTCGTCGCGACCGACGGGCCACCTTCTGCCGGGCTGCCACGTCCTGCGGATGTGCGCGCGCCACGGCTCGACGATCACATCGGCCGCGCAACCGGGCACGCCCGACACAGGAGCCGACCAGATACCCGGCGCCCGCTGCGACGAACGCTGCCCGCTTGCTCATTCTCCGCGCCTTTCGATGGGGGCGACCAGTCATCGCGGTACCCGCGGCTCCCCATCGCATGCGACCCACCGGAATGGGTATCGGAAGCGGGAGACAGCCGCCCAACCAGAGGAGCCGAGATGCGAGGAGGGCAGCACGCCCCCGTCGACACCGTCGTGTTCGACCTCGATGGCACCCTTGTCGACTCGGTCTACCAACACGTGCTGGCCTGGCAAGCCGCATTCCGGGACGTCGGGCTCCGAGTGAGCGGTGCCGCCGTCCACCACTCGATCGGAATGGGCGGCGACCGCCTGGTCAGCCAGGTGGCGGGAACCGCCGTCGAGCGAGCCGTCGGTGACGAGGTGAGGCGTGCCCACGACCACCACTTTCGAGACCTGCTGTCACAGGTCCACGAGACCAAGGGCGCATCAGACCTCCTGGAACGTCTGGGATCGTCACACCAGCTCGTGCTGGCCAGTTCGGGGAGTCAGGAGACGACGGAGGCGCTGCTGTCCGTCGTCGACGCAGCGAGCGCTCTCGACGTCGTGGTCAGCGGCTCCGAGGTCGAACACAGCAAGCCCGCTCCCGACCTGATTCGGCTGGCGATGCGGTCCGTTCGAGCCGAGCACGCAATCGTGATCGGCGACTCGGTCTGGGACGCCCGGGCCGCGCAGGCCTGTGCAGTCCCAGCGGTCGGGCTTCTGTGCGGCGGCATCGACGAGACGTCCCTGCGCGAAGCAGGCGCGGGGTCGATCTACCTCGACCCCGCAGCGCTCCTCGAACAGCTGGGCACCAGCCCCTTGGGGGCCACGTAGCTCGCCGCCGTCAGTGATCGCGCAGGGCCTTGACCAGCTCACTCTTGTTCATCGTGGAGCGGCCTTCGATGCCGATCTCCCTGGCCCGGGAACGCAGATCCTCGACCTTCCAGTCGTCGTACGACCCGGACTCCCCACCCTTGCGTCCAACCGTGGACCGCGAACTGCCGGCGGCCCGGTTGGCGATCCTGGCCGACTTCTCCTTGCTCGCGCCGTCATCACGCAGTTCCTCGTACAGCTCCGGGTCCTTGACGCTGGGGCCAGGTGTGCGCTTCGCCATGGTGTGACCACTTCCTCTCGCTTCACTGGGTCCGATCGCGGTACCCAGCCAGGCGAGAACCAGTCACGACCACGTGTCGTCGAACCGGTCCGGTTCGTGGTGGAGCGCCCGCCCATCGCCGTGCGGTGCGGCCACGTCAGGCTTCGCCGCCGACGTCGTCATAACTTGCCGGCAGACCTCCCTGCTCGATCACCAGTGCGGCGACGTCGCGCAACTTCACGTTTGCGTGGCTGGAGTAGCGCTGGAGGGTTTCGAAGGCCTGGTCCTGATCGAGACCGTAGCGTTGCAGCATGATGCCCTGGGCCACTCCGATCTCGTGGCGGCGCTCGACGGCCTCCCCCAAGGTGGTGACCAGATGGGCGTTGGCAAGGGCGTTGCCCGCGTGTACGCCGTACACGATGAGGCGCTGCAGGTCCTCCTGGGTGAAGGTGTCCACCTGCTTCGCGTAGAGGTTGATCGCGCCGAGCGGGTCGCGGTCGGGATCGAGTGCGGCTGCGGAGAGCTGCACGCTGATCAGCGAGTGCACGCCGAGGTCGGCCACCTTCGGCCCCCAGCGTGGCCACCGCTGGTCATCGCTCGTGGAGAGAACCAGGAAGGGCGCGTCCTCCAACGCCGAGGCGATGCAGGGCCCCTCATCGAGCTCGTACTGAAGCTCGTCGCACCGGAGGGCAGTGTCGTCGGTGTGTGCCAGCGTCTCGAGACGACCCCGGCGCCTGCGCACGGTGATTGCGCAGAAGGCCGCTGCCGGCACGACTTCCAAGGACCGTGTGCAGATCCTCTCAAGCGTGGCGGCGACGTCGTGGTCGGACATCAAGAACTGACTGAGTTCGGCGAAATACGGACCCGTGTCGCTTCGATCGGCAGTGGCTTCGTCACGCATGGTGCGAGCCTACTGCCGGAGCAGGCATCACGAGGCACCTTCGCCCTTCTGCATCCCGGGCAGTGCCTGGCCGGCGGCCGTGCGCCGAGCCCGTCAGACAACGGATGCCCTCGGGGTGCGCCTCGGGCCGACCCGACCGCTCTCGTCGACAGGGCTGATGGGGACGACCAGCAGCTGGTGGGGCGGGCACGGCATGTCACGCAGGCGCAGGCCGGCCGCGTCCGCAATGCAGCGAGCGGGCACGTCAGAGGTCTCGGTACTCGTCGACGAAACTGACGTCTCGCCTGCGTGACGCCTCCTCGCCCTCGCGGCCGAGCGGAACGTCCTTGATCACCGACCGAATCCGGGCACGGTAGTGCTCGGCATCACCGGGGCAGGCAATGAGCACGTGTGAACCGCGCTCCACAGCGTGGAAGCCGTCAGCCTCGAGGGCACCGATCACGTCGGCCGGGTCCTGACCGGGCACCACCTCATAGGTGAGGGACCGGCCCTCATGGAGGTGCTTGACCTCCTGCTGCCGTGCCTGTTCACGCTTCGACAGTGCGCGGAGTCCTCCAATCACGGCCACCATCAACACGATGACCACAATGATGAGGGGGATTGCGATCTGCATCTCTGTGCCGTACCCATCATCCCCGTCCGCATGCGCGGTCACGCCCGGTCATGGGTTTGATGCATGCCGGTCAGGCGACCGGTCGGGCCTCCCGTGCCGCTCGTGCATGAGAACCGGGTTGTTGGGTACCCACCGAGCGGTCGGTGTGACCATCCAGAGCGCGGTGAGGAGGCGTCATGCGGCGGTGCTTCGTGGCGCTGGCGGTTCTCCTCCCGATCACCCTCACCGGCTGCGGGTCGGGCCAGGAGGACGCCGTACGCAACGCGGCCAGCGCCTTCCAGGACGCGGTCCACGACCAGAGGTGGGATCGCGCCTGCGCGATGTTGGCACCGGAGACACGGTCCGAGCTCGAGGACTCCGCACAGACTCCCTGTGCCAGTGCGATCCCCGAGGAGCACGTCGCGACCCCGGCCGACCCGGACGACGTGGAGATCTTCGGTACGACGGCCCAGCTGCGGTACGACGGGGAGACGCTGTTCCTCACCCGTTTCGGGGACGGCTGGCGGGTGCTGGCCGCCGGTTGCACGCCGCGCGGGCCGAAGCCCTACGACTGCCACCTGCACGGAGGCTGAGCATGCGCGCCATGTACATCGCCTATCTCTCCGTCATCGCGATCGGCCTCCTCTGCACACTGGTCCTCGCCGTGCGGCACCAGTGAGGTGGTGACGTGCGCCGGTTCCTGAAGGAGAACTCCCTCAGCCTCGTCTTCGGACTGCTGTTCCTGCTGTCGCTGGTGGGGCAGTCCCTCGCAGGCTGGCACCAGTTCAACGACGAGCAGTTCGCCGACGGCCTCCACCAGATCTCCCTCGGTCGCTATCTGACGTCCGCCGACTTCGCCGTCGATGTGACGGAGAACTGGCAGAGCGAGTATCTCCAGTTCTTGCTCTATGTCGTGTTGACGGTGTGGTTGTTGCAGCGAGGGTCGCCGGAGTCGAAGGAGCTGCACAAGGCCGGGCAGGAGTCGGACGAGGCTCAGAGAGTTGGTGCTCACGCTCATCCGGACTCACCGAGGTCGGCACGTGTCGGTGGTCTCCGGACCGCCCTCTATTCGTGGTCACTGGGCATCGTCATGGGGTCGATCTTCCTGGCGTCCTGGACGATTCAGTCGATTGCCGGCTGGGCGTCGTACAGCGAGACGCGCCTGAGGCAGCTGCGCGACCCGATCCCGTGGACCTCGTACCTCGCGCATTCCGACTTCTGGGCCCGGACCCTCCAGAACTGGCAGTCGGAGTTCCTCGCAGTCGGTTCCATGGCCGTCCTCGCCATCTACCTGCGACAACGCGGTTCGCCCGAGAGCAAGCCGGTGGGCGCGGCCCACGACGCCACCGGCACGGAGGGTTGAGCCGCACACTCGCTCTGGCGACGGGCGAGGCGAGAGCCGCGGCAGATTGCGGCGCGAATCGTTGCTAGGTTCACAGCGTGTGCTTCTCCCCCGGGATGGACGTAGTGGCTGGCGTGGCCGTGACCGGGATCGGCATCGACTGCCTGCGCCAGGTGACCTCACCCCGGCAGATCGCGCTGGCCGCCGTGCCGGTCGTCTTCGGCGTGCACCAACTGGTCGAGACCCTCGTCTGGTGGGAGCTGCAGGGCAAGGTCGGGCAGTGCACCGGCAACGTGGCGACCTACTCCTACCTGGTCATCGCGCTGCTGGTGGTGCCACTCCTGATCCCCTGGGCATTCCTTCGTCTCGGGGTCGGTCGATCACGTGCGGCCGACGTGACCTTCGTGGTGGCCGGTCTGGTCGCGGTGGTCGTCTGCGGCAACCTGCTCGGGTTCGCGGTTCCGGATCGTCGCATCGACGGGCACCAGATCACCTACTTCGCCGGGGCATACATCCCCGACCACGTCCTGCCGCTCTATGCGGTCGCCTGCCTCGGACCGCCGCTGCTCGCCCGTGCCCGACTGCTCCAGCTCTTCGGCGTGCTCAACCTCGTCGTCGTGGTCGGTCTGGCCGCGCTCAACCAGGGCGGAGTGATCTCCCTGTGGTGCGTGTGGGCGGCCGCCACGAGCGTCCTGATCAACGTGTATCTGCGTCGGGTCCGGGCGGGCCTCAACCCCGTGGACCCACCCGCGCGTGAGAGCGTGCTCAGGGCTGGCTGACCAGCGGGTCGAGCAGGCCCGAGAGCCGCTGCAGCTCCTCGACATGGACGGCGGTCAGCTCCTCGAGCACCCGAGTGCCGGACGGAGTGAGCCGGAGCTGGACCCGGCGGCCGTCCTCGGTGCTGCGCGCGCGCTCGACCCAGCCCAGCTGCTGCGTGCGATCGGCCAACTCGCTCGCCGTGTGGTGACGCACCACCAGGGCATCGGCGACCTCGCCGATGGTCGGTCCTCCCGGGGTCACACTCCCCCGGATCGCGAGCAGCATCTGGTGCTGGGCGTGAGTCAGCCCATGCTCCTCGGCAGCTCGACGGCTCCACTGGTCGAAGCGGCGCAGCGTGGTGCGGAACACAAGGAGTCGCTGGTACTGCTCATCGGTTGACACGCCTTCACTCTAATGTGTCGTGTTCCGATACTTTTCTCCCCATGAGCAATCCCTCCACCACCGTCGCGGTGCGGGACGTGCGCCACCTCGGCGACTTCACCGTCACCCCTCGCATGGTCGTGATCGCCCTGCTCGCCCTCCCGGTGGGCGCCGTCGCAGCACTGGCCGCCTGGTGTCTGCTGAAACTCATCGGGCTGATCACGAACGCGGTCTTCTACCAACGCACCTCGACCGAGCTGGTCGCGCCGGGCGGCGGCGACCACCCCTGGTGGCTGGTGCTGCTCGCACCCGTCGTCGGTGGACTCGTCATCGGAGTGATGGCCCGCTACGGATCGGAGAAGATCCGGGGCCACGGCATGCCCGAGGCGATCGAGGCGATCCTGCTCGGCGGCAGCAAGGTGCAGCCACGCGTCGCCGTACTCAAGCCGACGTCGTCGGCGATCGCCATCGGCACCGGCGGGCCGTTCGGCGCGGAGGGCCCGATCATCATGACTGGCGGCGCCCTGGGCTCGCTGCTCGCCCAGTTCCTCCACCTCACCGCCGACGAACGCAAGACGCTCCTCGTCGCGGGCTCCGCGGCAGGCATGGCGGCCACCTTCAACTCGCCGCTCGCCGCGCTGCTGCTCGCCGCCGAGCTCCTCCTCTTCGAGTTCCGGCCGCGCAGTCTCGTCCCTGTCGCCGGAGCCGTGGCGGTCGGCACAGTGTTGCGCCACCACCTCCTCGGCGAGGGTGCGGTCTTCCCGGTCACCGGAGCCCTGCACATCGACGACGTCGACTACGCGCTGTGCGTGGTGTCCGGTCTGATCGCGGCACTGCTCGCGCTGGTCGCCACCGTCCTGGTCTATGCCTCGGAGGACGCGTTCGGCCGACTGCCGATCCACTGGATGTGGTGGCCGGCCATCGCCGGCGTCATCATCGGTCTCGGCGGACTCGTCGTACCCGAGGCCCTCGGTGTCGGCTACGACGTGATCGAGGCCGAGCTCAGCGGCGACATCGGCCTGGGCCTGATCATCGGCATCCTGGCGGTCAAGACCCTGATCTGGTCACTGTCCCTGGGATCAGGCACCTCGGGCGGCGTGCTGGCGCCGATGTTCATGATCGGCGGCGCCCTCGGCGCCCTCGAGGCACACGTCTTCCCCGCCGTCGGTCCCGGTTTCTGGGCGCTGGTCGCCCTCGCCGGTGTGCTGGGCGGCGTGATGCGCTCCCCCGTGACCGGGGTGGTGTTCGCGCTCGAGCTGACCCACCAGTGGGACGCACTCCTGCCGGTGATGATCGGCTCGTTCACCGCGTACGGCGTCTCGGCGCTGATCCTCAAGCGTTCGGTGCTGACCGAGAAGATCGCCCGGCGTGGCTACCACCTCAGCCGCGAGTACGACGTCGACCCGCTGGAGATCACGTTCGTCAGTGAGGTGATGACCAGCGAGATCGTCGAGTTCACCCCGGATCTGCCGATCGCGGACGCGCTCACCGCTCTCGAGGACACGACCGATGACCACGCGGCCTGGCGACAGCAGCTCTACCCGGTCACCGGCGACGGATCCTTCGCGGGCGTGGTCACGCGCGGCACGCTCCTCGGCCGGGCTGCCTCACCGTCAGGAACGATCGCCGACCTGCTGGTCCGGGAACCGATCCACACCCACAGCGACCAGACCCTGCGCGCGGTCGCCGAGACGATGGCCGTGGACGGGATCACCACGCTGCCCGTGCTCGACCGTGACGACCCCGGCGTCGTGGTCGGCGTGGTCTCGCTGCCGCAGCTGCTGGCCGCCCGGCGTCGGGACCAGCAGGAGGCCCGCGAACGCGAGCGGGTGCTCAGGGTGCGGCTGTTCCGGCCGACCGGCGGGTCCTCCTGACCGCGCCAGGTCCCCGCTCGCGTCGTGGCATCAGCCGGATGGCTCCGGCACGACTCCCCCGGTCGGTGTGGTGACGCCGAGCATCGCGGCGCAGATCATCCGCGGGCCGTCCTCGGCCTCCAGCTCGCCGGCATGGACGGCGGTCACCGCCGCGTGCGTGACCGAATGGAGCACGGTGACCAGCCACGAGACGGGGAGGTCCTTGCGGAACGCGCCCGAGCGTTGGCCCCGCTTCAGCAGCCGCTCCGCCCGAGCCCTCAGGTCGGCGTGGGCCTGGTCGACCTGCTCACTCGGCAAGGCACGTTCGGCGGCCACCACCAGGGCGCCGTAGCGGTGGGTGACCGCCCAGGTGGCCCCGATCAGCCGCTGCAGAGCAGCGACCGGATCGCCGCCGAGGTCGATGTCCTTGAGCACGGAATCGGCCTCGGCCATCGCCCGCTCGGCGACCGCCGCCACCAGTGTCGCGCGGGAGTCGAAGTGGCCGTAGAGCGTGACGCGCCCGACGCCGGCCGCCTGGGCCACCTGGTTGATGGTGGCGTCGGGATCACGGGCCAGGCACTCCGTCGCCGCATCGAGGATTGCGGCGATGTTGCGTCGTGCGTCCGCGCGGGGCGGCCGCCCCTCCGTGGCACCAGTCGCCTGCCCAGTCGTCGTGGTCACGCCTTCATCCTAGGTCGGCGGGTTCCACTGCCCTGGAGGGTGCGCGCCGTGTCGACCGGTGGTGGTCGGCGTGCGGGCCGGCGTACTCCTCGCGGCGCCAGAGCATGGCCAGGAACATGAGGAGGAACATCAGCACGTGGCCGCCGACCATCAGTCCGTCCTCGCCGAGGAGGCCGCCCCACACCAGCGGGAAGAGTACGACGAACCCGGCGTACATCGCGCCACTCATCTCCAGGACCGGGCGCCATGAGTGGCCGCGGAACCGCATCCACGCCGCCATCGGCACGGCCATCGTGGTGGCCATGGCCAGGGAGTCGACCTCCACCGAGCGGAGCACACCGCGGGGGTCGGTGCCCGACACGGCGAGCGCCCACAGTGGGTGCAGTGCCATCATCCCCAGCACCATGGCCAGCACCATCTCGCCGTAGTGACGGGCGAACCTGCGAACCTCCCGCACCCGCATCACCAGGCACCGCCGTCGGCGGCCTCTGACTGCGCCGGTCGCCCCGGGACCAGGATCAGCGCGACCGAACCGGCGACCACGGCCACGACGGCCCCGAGGGTGAAGCCGTCGACGAACCCGTCCGCGCTGCTGCCGGCGATGCTGACCGCGGCGACACTGGAGACCACCGCGGCGCCCAGGGAGGCGCCGAACTCGTGGAAGGTGCTCACGATGCCGGACGCGATGCCCGACTCGTGGGGCGCGACCTGACCGAGTGCGGTCGCCGCGGCCACCACGAAGAGGACTCCGAGGCCGACGGCGCCGATGGTCAGGCCGACGACGACAGCGATCGTGCCGAGCCCCACGGCAGCCACGGTGAAGCCGAGCGAGGCCAGGCCGAAACCGACCCCCGCGAGGAGCCGGGCACCCATCGCCGCCAACTGCTGGCCGGCGACCGTGGCTCCGGCCATCGTGGCCAGGGCGATCGGCAGGAAGAGCACCCCGGTGAGCAGGGCGCCGTGATCGGCGTGGTGCTGGAGGTAGAACGTGCCGAGGAAGAATGCGGCAACCATCAGGGAGGTTGCGCTGACCACCAGGAACGTGCCGGCTGCCACGGGTCGACGCACCAGCAGTGCGAGGTCCATGAGGGGCACGGCCGCCGTACGCTGGCGCAACCCGAACAGCACGTACAACAGCGCCGCACCCAGCAGGAGCAGCAGGGTGGTGCGGTCGGCCCACCCTCGGTCGCCGGCACCGATCAACGCGTAGATGCCGGCCCCGGTGGCGGCGGTGACCAGCCCGGCGCCGATGACGTCCAGACTCCCCCGCCGCAGTCCCGATTCCCCACCGGCCGGAGCCGCAGGCAGCAGGCGCACCAGCGCAACCGCCACGGCGGCGCCGATCGGGACGTTCACGAGGAAGACCCACGGCCATCCGGGACCGGCGGTCAGCACGCCGCCCAGCAGTACGCCGACCGCGGCACCGGCGCCGCCCAGGCCCGACCAGATGCCGAGCGCCTTGTTGCGCTCCTCACCGTCGAAGAGCTGGACCACGGCCGACAGGGCGGCCGGCGACAGCAGCGCGGCGCCGATGCCTTGCGCGACGCGGCCGCCCAGCAGCACCGTTGAGCTCTCGGCCAGACCGGAGACCAACGAGGCCATGGTGAACACGGCCAGGCCTGCGAGCACGACGGTGCGCGATCCGATCAGATCGGCGATGCGTCCGCCCAGGAGCATGAGTCCCCCGAAGGCGAGGGTGTAGGCGCTGACCACCCAGGTGGTCGCCTCACGGTCGAGACCGAGGTCGGCGCCCATGTGGGGCAACGCGATCGCGACCACCGTGACGTCGATGATCAGCATGAACTGGGCGACTCCCAGGAAGCCCAGGATGGTCCAGCGGCGGGGGTCGGCCACCCGGCCGTCCGCCACTGCCGTGCGTGGTTCGTGTGCCATGGCCGAAACCCTTTCAAGCAAGGCGAACACTGATGTTCAAGATATTAACTCGAACATCAGTGTTCAACAAGAGGGTTTCGGTGGCGGCCCGCCGTCAGACCGCGGCCACCTCCGGCGACGAGGGCAGCCTGATCAGGAACCGACAGCCGTCGGCGGACTCGAGGTTCTCTACGCCGACCACGCCGTCGTGCGCCTCGACGATGCCGCGCACGATGGCCAGCCCGAGCCCCGCGCGGCCGCCGAGGTCGCGGTTCGGCGTACGCGCCGCCGACCCCTGCCAGCCCACCTCGAAGACCTGCCGCATGTCCTGCTCGGTGATGCCGCCGCACTGGTCGGCCACGCTGAGCACGACGCCGTCCTCGACCTGCTCGGCACGCACCTGCACCTCGCCGGAAGGCGGGGTGTGCCGGATTGCGTTCATGATCAGGTTCGACAGCGCGCGCGACAGGGCGGCCGGGTCGGCTGACACACAGACGCCGTCCTGCACCGCGCCGCCGACGTGGACGTCGCGGGTGCGCGCGACCGGGTCGAGGCTGGCGATCGCCTCGCTGACCAGGTCGTGCAGCAGCACGGTCTCGCGCTGCGGCACCAACACACCCGCGTGGATCCGGGACAGCTCGAAGAGGTCGTCGACCATCGTCGCCATCCGGTCGACGTCCTGCCGGATCTGGGTCAGGTAGCGCTGGGGATCCGCGGCCAGACCGTCCTCGAGCGCCTCCGACATCGCCCGCAGCCCGGCCAGTGGGGTGCGCAGGTCGTGCGAGACCCACGACACCAGGTCACGCCGCGACTGGTCGAGCAGCTGCTCGCGTTCACGGGAGCCGGCCAGCTCCCGACGGGTCTCGTGGAGGGCCGCGCTCAGGTCGCGGAACTCCTTCGCTCCACTGGGCGGGGCGAGGTCGCCATCGGTGCCGAGGCGTCGGACATTGCTCCGCACGGCGCCTGACCACTGCCCGATGGCCAGGCCGAGACCCAGTGCGACACCGAGGGTCACGACGGCCGCGACGGTTCCGACGTACGTCGCCACGGCCAGGTCGTGGCCGGAGAAGAACATCATCCGGGTGATCGCGATCAGACCGACCAAGGGCGCCAGCACCGCCACCAGGGCCAGGATCGCCAGCTGCCAGACCAGCGACCGTTGCCTGACCAGCCAGCTGCCGGCGAAGCCGAGCATGCCCACCACACCCGCGGACAGCGAGGCGACGAGCACGATGGTCCAGAACGCCTCGCCGGTCATGCCGCACCTTCGTCGGCGGACCACAGGTAGCCGACGCCCCACACCGTGCACAGCCGCACCGGGTGGGTCGGGTCGGCCTCGACCTTCTCCCTGACCCGGCGCACGTGGACGGTCACCGTGGAGCGGTCCCCGAAGCTCCACCCCCAGACCAGCTCGAGGAGCTCCTCACGGGAGTAGGTGACCTCGGGGTGCGCGACCAGGAACCGCAGCAGGTCGTATTCGCGGCTGGTCAGCGTCAACGGTGCCCCGGCTCTGGTGACCTGGCGTCGCGGGTGGTTGATCACCAGGTCGCCGTCGGTGAGCACGTCGGGCAGGGTCGGCGTACGACCCGAGGTGCGACGCAGCACCGACTCCACGCGCAGGGCCAGCTCGCGGGGGCTGAACGGCTTGCTCACGTAGTCGTCGGCGCCGAGCTCGAGGCCGACGACGCGGTCGGTCTCGCTGCTGCGGGCAGTCAGCATCACGATCGGCACCTCACTGGTCAGCCGGAGCCGTCGGGCGACCTCGAGCCCGTCGATCCCGGGCAGCATGAGGTCGAGGACGACCAGGTCGGGGGTGCGCCTCGCGGCGGCCTCGACGGCGGTCTCCCCGTCGGCGGCCTCGACCACGTCGTGGTTGTTGGCCCGCAGGTAGCTCACCACCACCTCGCGCACCGTCACGTCGTCATCGACCACCAGGACGTTCGCCATCGCCACCTCCTCGTTCCGGTGCCCCCTCTGGAACGCCGGTCTCCACCATCCGCGATCGTACGACGGCAGCGGCCACCACCACGCCGACCACGATGCCGCCGGCCACCACGCCCCAGCCGGCGGTGTAGTCGCGGTCGAGCAGGGTCGGGTTGTCCGGACGGCGGCCCCATCCGCCGAGCACCGGTACCGCGACCAGGGTCAGCGCGCCGAGCAGCACAGCGCCCACGACGACAGGGCCCCTGGCCCAGGGCACGACGCGTGCCGCCGACCAGCCGAGCACGAGCACCACGGGCGCCAGCACCGCGTCGTGCAGCAGCACTCCCCCGGCCAGCCAGACCAACAGGTTCGACCAGAGATCACGCGGTGTCGCGTCCTGGAGCAGCCAGGCACCCCAGGCCGCCGTCGTCAGCCCTGCAGCGATGAGAAGGGCGCGGCCGATCACCCCAGCACCTCCAACTCATTGACCCACTTCGTCTGGAGCACCCCGGGCCGGTTCGGCGCGATCAGCCGTGCCGGGCGGCCGTGGTCGGGGTCCAGCGGCTCGCCGTTCAGCTCGAGCGCCAACAGGGTGTCGTCGTGGTCGGCGTACGACCCGGGGAGCACGGACTGCGCGTAGCCGCCGCGACGCTGCAGCGACCGGACGATCACCTCCGAGTCGGGGGGCACGTCCACCAGGTCGAGCAGGTCCCGCACCCGTACGCCGGTCCAGGTGGCGCCGGCGCTCCATCCCTCGACGCAGGCGATCGGCAGGTCCTCGGTGCGCTGTGGCAGTGCCTTGAGGTCGGCGAGAGTGAGCTCGCGCAAGCGGCCTCCGTGGCGCACCGTCAGTCGGTAGGCCTCGCCGGTCGCGGCGGGATCGATCGCCGCGGCCCGCGCCGAACGGTTGACCGGCACGCCCTGGGCCCCCTCCCCGGTGCGCACCGCGAAGAGCGAGACCCGGCGCAACCACGGCACCGCCGCGCCGGCGGTGAGCAGAACGGCCGCGCCGGCGCTCACCCAGGTGGTGCGCAGGAGCGTACGACGACTCACAGCTCCCGGCACCGACGCACCGGAGCGGTCGAGCTCGGTCGACTCCAGTGGTGCGCCCAGTGCTTCCCGGATGATCGGCAGCTTGACGGCGATGTGCACGAGCAGGGCGCCGATCGCGATCCAGGCCAGGGCATGGTGCGAGCTGCGGAACGGAAACTGCCACGGGTACCACTGCGCGGTGTTCGCGAGACCGGCCGCGAGCTGGAAGATCGAGGCCGCGACGAGCACGCCGATCGAGCCCCGTTCGAGACCGCTGACAAGACCAGTGCGCAGCGACCGCGGCAGGGCGGCGAACAGCTTCGGATAGACGCACCACAGCTTGACCAGCAGCAGCGGGATCGCGGCCGTGCCGGCGGCGACGTGGAGTCCCTGGGTCAGTCGGTAGCCCCACGACGGTGAGGCAGGCAACGGCACCACCGGATGCGGCAGCTGGGCGTAGTGGCTGATCAGGCCGGTCACGAACGCGACGGCGAAGCAGGTGCCGAGCCAGACCCCGATGCGCGCGGCGACCGCCGGCGACCTCAGCCGTGAGGTGAAGTCGGTCTCGACCGGGCCCCTCATGTGCGACTCTCCTCACGGACCAGGACGGCGACCCAGCGGCCGCCGATCTGGTGCACGGCCCTCACCCCGAGCCCACTGGAGGCTGCGGCACCGGCCAGCCCGTCCACGCCGAGCACTGCCCAACGGAACGGACGTGACCGGTGCTTCCCACCCTGCGACTCCAGCACCGCCCACACGGTGCGAGACGCGACCCCCGGCTCCGCCACCTCGACCACTGCGCGTCCCCCCGGAGCGAGCAGGTCGGCGGCCCGACCCAGCAGTGCGACCGGATCGCCGCCGATGCCGATGTTCCCGTCGGCGAGCAGCACGGTCCCCCATCTGCCTTCGGCCGGCACCTCGGCGAACACGTCGCGCTGGAGCGCGGAGGCACCCCGACGGCGGGTCTGGGCGACCGCCTCGGCCACCACGTCGATGCCGAGCGCGATGCGGCCGGTCTCCGCCAGCGCCATCGCCATCCGGCCGGGGCCGCATCCGACGTCGAGCGTGGGCCCGTGGCACAGGGTGAGGATGCGCCTGTCGTCCTCGTCGGCCGGTGCCGCCCAGCGCTCGACCGGGATCGGCGTCGGTGTGCTGTCGACCCCGACCACGACGGTGGGGTGTCCGGACAGCAGGGCGGAGAACGCCGAGGTGAACGAGACATCGGTGCTCATCTGACCAGGCTCCCGGCGGTGAGCTCGTGCCAGCGGCGGCCGAACCTCGTGCAGGGAGCCAGACCCGACACGATCTCGGCGTCGCCCGCAGTGTCGACGTCACGCAGTCGGCGAACGACCGCGAGCTCGAGGCCGGCACCTCGCAGGGCCTCGGCGGTCCGCGCGCCGGTCTCCGGTTGCGACATCGGGACCTCGGCGAGGACGACGGCCCGCGACGGATCCTGCAACCCGAGCAACCACCACCCGCCGTCGGCGGCGTACCCCAGCACGGCCGGGCTGCGCTCCAGTGCCGCATCGGCGGCCTCGAGGTCATCGGTGGTGAGCTGCGGGGTGTCCATGCCGATCTGCACCACCGGACCAGCGACCTGGGCATGGGCGTGAGCAATGCGCTGGCCGAGCCCGTCGCCGACCTGCGGGAAGACGGTCCACCCCGCGAGTGCCCGGCGAAGGTCGTGCTCCAGCATCGCCCCGGTGAGGTCCCCGGCCAGCGCCAGGTGGCACCGGTCGGAGACCGCGTTGCAGGCCGTGATCGTGTCGAGCAGACACAGGGCGGCGAGCTCCGCGGCCACGTCGTCCCCCACCGTCGCCGCCAGCCGGGTCTTCGCCAGGCCCGGCCGCGGTGCCTTGGCCAGCACCAGCGGCTGCGCCCTCATCGGTGGCTCCGTTCGAGCGCGGTCCGACGGACGCGAGGGCCGTCGGCGAGCACCCGGCGGAAGTCGCGGGCGGTGCGCACGGTGCCCACCAGAGACCCCGACACCTTCGAACGCGTGCCGGCCACGCGCGGCCCGTAGGAGACGTCGTGCTCGGAGAACCGCCAGTCGGCATGCACCGCGGACTGCAGGAGCTCGACGGGGTAGCCGAACCGCCGATCCCGGATGCCGAGGTCGAGTAGTGCTTCACGGCGTACGACGCGCATCGCGGCGAGGTCGCGCAGCGGCAACCCGATCCGTCGACGCAGCCACCAGGCGATCAGTGCGTTGCCCAGCCGGGCGTGCCACGGCCAGACACCACGCGCTGCTGGACGGCGTCGTCCCGCGGCCAGGTCGACCCGTCCGGCGACCACGTCGGCCACGAGGTCCAGCAGGTCTGCGGGGTCGAAGGAGCCGTCGCCGTCCATGAACGCGACCACGTCGGCGGTCGCAGCGGCGAGCCCGGCCGCGACGGCGGCACCGTAGCCGGGCTCGGGCTCCGCGACCACCGTGGCTCCAAGGTCCCGGGCGACGCCGGAGGTGCCGTCGGTGGAGCCGTTGTCGACCACGATCACCCGCATTCCGTCGGGGATCTGGGGCAGGAGCATCGTCAGCGCCGGCCCCTCGTCACGGCACGGCAGCACCACGTCGACGGTGTGTCTCAAGGTCATGTCCTTCACGCTAGGCGGCAGATCGGGCGCCGAACGGCCTGCGCTGCTTACGAAGTGATGACGTCACCCGCTCGACCCGGAGCGGGGGCGTTTCGCAAACCTAGACTCACGATCGTGACCCCAACCGCTGCACGGGTGGGCCCCCACGGGCCGCGCCCGAAAGACCACCCTTCACCCGGTGTGGGGTGGTCGATCGTGCGCTCGCCGGGGCTGGGTCTGGTGGCCGGGCTCCTGCTCGTCGCAGCGGCTGTGCTGGTGCCGAGACTCTCCGGCTGGGAGGTGCACTCACGGTTCAGTGCCCCCCACGGCTTCCCGCCCTGGCAGGGCTGGCTCGATCCACGGGTCGGGCCGGGAACGCTGCCTTCCGTGCTGGTCGCGGCGACGGTCGTGGCCTGTGGCAGCACCCTGGCGCGACGGCTTTCCTTTGCCTGGTTGGCGATTGCCGCCTTCCTCACCTCGCTGGCATGGCTGGTGTCACTTGCCCTGATCGACGGGACGGCCGGGGTCTCCGGTGTGCTCGGCGTGCCCAATGAATACCTCGGAACCGCGCGCTCGGTGCACGACGTACCGGCCTTTCTCGACGGGTTCGTCGACCGGGTGCCGCTCCACGCGGCCGACAACTGGCCGGTGCACGTCTCGGGTCACCCGCCGGGGATGACGCTGTTCTTCGTGGCGCTCGCCCGGACCGGACTCGGCGGCGACCTCGCCGCGGGTCTGGTGGTCACAGTGCTGGCGGCGACGATCGTGCCCGCGGTTCTGGTCACGCTCCGTGCTCTCGACGCCGAGGAGGTCGGCCGTCGGGTCGTCCCCTTCCTGGTGCTCACGCCGGCCGCGCTGCTGCTGGCCGTCAGCGCGGACGCCGTGATGGCAACGGTGGCCGCCTGGGGGCTGGCCGCACTCGCCCTCGCCGCGACCCGGTCACTGTGGTGGTGCCTCCCGGCAGGGTTGTTGCTGGGCGGCCTGGTTCTGCTCTCCTACGGGCTGGGGCTCGCCGGCTGCCTCGCGCTCGCCGTCCTGGTCGCGGCTCGTTCGTGGCGGCCGCTGCTGCCGACGGCGCTGGTCGCGCTGGCGGTGCCCCTGTCGCTGGCACCCTTCGGCTACTGGTGGCCGGAGGGCTTCACCGTGTTGCGCGAGCGCTACTGGGACGGCGTTGCCTCGCTGCGTCCCGCGAGCTACTGGCTGTGGGCCGACCTCGCCCTGCTCGTCGCCACGGTCGGCCCGTGGGCGAGCGCCGGTCTCTCCCGGCTCCGAGACCTGCCGAGGGCTCCGCTGGCCCTGGTCGTCGGCGCACTGGTGGCCGTGCTGGTGGCCGACCTGTCGCTGATGAGCAAGGCCGAGGTGGAGCGGATCTGGCTGCCGTTCATGCCATGGCTGACCCTGGCTGCCGACGCCCTGCCCCGCGCGTGGCGTCGCCCGGCGTTGATCGGACAGGCCTGCTGGACACTGCTTGTGGCACACCTGTTGTTCCTCGGCTGGTGAGTCTGTGCGCACCGCTCAGGCGGCGTACGCGTTCAGTCGCGCAGCGGTGCGGTGGCGAATGCGGGGATGCCCTCGTCCGGGTGGACCCGCGCGGAGAAGCCCAGTTCCTTGGCAGCCTTCTCGGGCGAGGCCACGACATGGCGGACGTCTCCGGGCCGGTACTCCCCCGTCACCACGGGCTGCGGTCCGTCCGGGCCGGCGAGCCGGTCGGCCACGTCGACAATCGAGATCGGCCGCCCCGAGCAGACGTTGTACGCCGCGAACGGAGGCGACTCGGCGACCACCGCGTCGAGGGCAGCCACGTTGGCGCGAGCGACGTCGTCGACGTGCACGAAGTCGCGCATCTGGGCGCCGTCCTCGAAGACGCGGGGCGGCTCACCGCGCTCCAGACTCGAGCGGAAGATGGCCGCCACTCCGGCATACGGCGTGTCTCGCGGCATGCCCGGCCCATAGGCGTTGTGGTAGCGAAGCGCGATTGCATGGGCACCCGCGTGGCGTGCCCAGGCCGAGGCGTAGTGCTCCTGCGCCACCTTGCTGGCGGCGTACGAGCTTCGAGGATCGACGGGCGCCGCCTCGTCCACCAGGCTCCATCGCAACGGCCGGCCGCACACCGGGCAGGCGTGGTCGAACCGACCTGCGTCGAGGCCCTCGGTGCTGCGGAGTCCGGGCGCCTGTGACCCGTGCTCGGGGCATTCGTAGGCGCCCTCGCCATAGGCCACCATCGAGGAGGCCAGCACCAGTCGGCGTACACCCGCCTCGTGCATGGCGGCCAACAGCACGGCCGTGCCGAGGTCGTTGTGCGAGGCGTAGACCGGCAGGTCGGCGACGCGTACGCCGGCTCCGACGACGGCGGCCTGGTGGCACACCGCGTCGACGCCGCGGAGCAGGTCGACCCACGCGTCGGCGTCGCGCACGTCGAGCCGGTGCGTGCCAGCGGGTGGAGTCGTGGCGCCGTGGGCCAGGTCGAGCATCACGTCGACCGCGACGACCTCGTCGCCACGCTCCTCCAGGTGGCGCCTGACGGCGGAGCCGATGAACCCCGCCGATCCGGTGAGCAGGACCCTCACGACGGTGCGCCGGCGGGCAGCGGACAGGTCAGTTCGATCTCGTCGGCCCAGGCAGCGCACGCACATCCGGTCGGGTCGGGCAGCTGGGTGATCGCCGTGCGCAGCAGGGTGGCGAGACGGTCGAGGTTCGACCGGAACAGCGCGAAGACCTCGGCCTGACCGACCCCGGCGCCGTCCTCCTCACCGGCGTCCATGTCAGTGACCAGTGCCAGAGGCGCGTAGCAGAGCCGCAGTTCGCGGGCCAGGACGGCTTCGGGGTGGCCGGTCATGTTCACCAGGGACCACCCTGCCTCTGCATGGCTGCGCGACTCCGCGCGCGTGGAGAACCTCGGGCCCTCGATCACGACCATGGCACCACCGACCGTCACGTCGGGCGACCCGGCGGCCAGGGCCTTGGTCACCCCAGCGCAGTAGGGATCCGCGAACGGCACGTGCACCGCGCCGGTGTCGACGAAGGTCTGGACGCGGCCCTGCGTGCGGTCGACCAGCTGGTCGGGCACGACGACGTCACCGGGGCGGACCTTGTCCCCGAGCCCACCGACCGCACACGGCGCCAGCACCTGGCGTACGCCGAGCGAGGCCAGCGCCCAGAGGTTGGCCCGGTAGTTGATGCGGTGCGGTGGGTGCTCGTGATGCAGGCCGTGCCGGGGCAGGAAGGCCACGTTGCGCCCTTCCACCGAGCCGATCGTGATGGGTGCCGACGGATCGCCGTACGGCGTGGTGACCGTGGCGGTCGGGGCGTTGTCGAACAGGGCGTAGAAGCCCGTGCCACCGATCACGGCGACATCGGCGCGGAGGTCGGTCATGACACCCACGCTGCCAGCGCAACCGCCGCCGGAGAAGAGTGCGCGGCCGGTCGTAAGCGCCTCGTAAGAAGCTCCCCCTCATGCGCGCAGGGCGGCGCCGATGCAGCAGCCGAAGGAGGCGACCACGCCGATCGTGCGGATCAGGTGCAGCCGGTTCCACGGGTCCTCGAACGCCTCACGCGCCCGGTGCAGGGCCGGCGTACCGTCGTCGAGCCCGACCTCCGTCAGCGCGTCGTTGAGCGGGATGTTGCCGGCCGTCGTGATCCCGAACGCGATGACGTAGAGCACCAGTGCGGCGATCACCCAGGGCCGCGAAGGGCCGGTGACGACCGCGACCCCGAGCGCAGGCAGGGGCGCCATGAACAGCAGGAGGAAGACCGGGTTGAGGATCGCGAGGTTCAGCTGCTGCATGGCTTCGACGAAGGTGCGGTCGTCGGTGTGTGCGAGGCCCGGCATCACCGAGGTCGAGAAGGCGAAGAAGATCCCCGCGATCAGTCCGGTGCCGACGGTGCCCACCACCAGTGCCGACTGTCCCAGGACCCCTGTCATGACGCCACCTCCCCGCCGTTCCAGGCACCGGCGGCGACGGCCCGCGCGGCGTAGTCGGCGAAGTCGCGCGCCGGACGACCCAACGCCTCTCGCACGCCGTCGACGACGTGCGCATTGTGCCCGTCGAGGATCTCGCCGAACAGCTCCGCCAGTCCTCCCGCCTCGTCCACCGGCAGCCCGGCGTCGACCAGATCTGCGACAAGGTGCGCGGTGGTGACCTGTTCGTAGGCGATCGGACGTCCGACCGCGGCCGCGATGTCGGCAGTCGCGTCGGCGAACGTCATCAGTCGTGGCCCGGTCAGCTCGTAGGCCCGGTTGACCGGCGCCTCGCCGAGCATCATCGCCACGGCCACCTCCGCGACGTCGTCCAGGTCGACGAACGGCTCGCGGACATCGCCGGCGGTGAAGGCCAGGTGCCCGGCGCCCAGCGGCTCGGCGAACAGGCTCTCGTCGAAGTTCTGCATGAAGAAGGCGCAGCGCACGGTGCCCCAACTCGCGCCGTACCGCTGCGCGGCCTCGGCGACCAGGCACTCCGCACGCTGGGCCTGGGCCTCGCCGCGTCCGGAGAGCAGCACGATGCGCCGTACGCCGGCACGTGCCATCCGGTCGGCCACCTCGGCGACGGCTTCGGGTGCACCGGGAAAGGTCAGGTCGGGAGCGAAGGTGAGGTAGGCCGAGTCGGCCGGCCGCTCGACCGAGGACCAGGTCGCCGGGTCGTTCCAGTCGAAGCTGGGCCGGGACAGCGAGGTGACCGGGAAGTCCCGGTCGTGCAGGAGGGACGCGACGCGACGGCCGGTCTTGCCGGTGCCGCCGATGATCAGGTGAGTTGTCATGTCTCCACTTCACCTCGACTCAGTGAGACTTTCCATGGCTTGAAGTCTTGATTGCATGCGTGATCGTCCAGCATGCTGGCGTTCATGGACGGTCTCGAACATCTGCTCTCCGGACCTCGCGCACGCCAGGCCTTCCTGTTGCGCATGGTGATGGAGCCGCCCTGGGCGGTGCGGATCGAGGACGACCCGGCGCTGACTCTCTTCGCGGTGGCCCGCGGATCGGTCTGGATCACCGGCGAGCTCGGCGAGCCGCTCGAGCTCCGGGCCGGCGACGTGGCCGTGATCCGTGGCGGCCCGGTCTACACGGTCGGGGACGACCCGGGCACCGGGCCGAAGGTGACCATCCTGAAGGGCAACGTCTGCGTCGACCCCGACGGGCAGCTGCTGACCCAGCGGATGGCGCTCGGCGTGCGCACCTGGGGCAACAGTCACGACGGGTCGGCGGTGATGCTGGTCGGCACCTGGGAGGCGGAGACCGAGGCCGGGCGACCACTGCTCTCCGCGCTGCCCGGCCTGCTCGTACGACGCCGCGGCGAGGACGACTCGGCGCTGGTCGACCTGCTGGCCGCGGAGATGGTGCGCGAGGAACCCGGTCAGGAGGTCGTGCTCGACCGGCTGCTCGACCTGGTCCTGGTGACCGTGCTGCGCTCCTGGCTGGCCGGTGAGGAGCAGGTGACCCGGGGGCTGGCACCCACAGACCCGACCGTCGGCGAGGCGCTGCGCCTGATGCACCACCACCCCGAGCACCCCTGGACCATCGCGTCGTTGGCGCGCGAGGTCGGAGTCTCCCGGGCCGCGCTGGCCCGACGCTTCGGCGTGCTGGTCGGCGAGCCACCGATGACCTACCTGACCCACTGGCGGCTCGCCCTCACGGCCGACCTGCTGGTGGCCACCGACGACGCGATCGACCGGATCGCCCGGCAGGTCGGCTACGGCAGCGGTTTCGCGTTGAGCGCCGCGTTCAAGCGGGTGCGCGGGGTCAGCCCGCAACAGCACCGCACTGCGGCCCGTACGCCGAGCGCGCACGCCCTGGACGCATCGGCTCACCGAGCCCGTGCCAAGCCGGGGCCAGTGGTGGCACAGTGGTGATCAGACCCACCGCACCGGGAGAAGGAGCGCAGCCATGAAGGTCGGCGTACCCAGGGAGGTCAAGAACCACGAGTACCGCGTCGCGATCACGCCGATCGGCGTGCACGAGCTGACCGCGCACGGGCACGAGGTGGTCATCCAGCAGGGTGCCGGGGTCGGCTCCTCGATCAGCGACGAGGAGTACGTCGGTGCCGGGGCGACGATCGCGGCAACCCCGGAGGAGGCCTGGGGCACCGACGGTGGTGTCGACCTCGTCCTCAAGGTCAAGGAGCCGGTCGCGGAGGAGTTCCACCGCATGCGCGAGGGACAGCTGCTCTTCACCTACCTCCACCTGGCTGCCGACAAGCCGCTGACCGACGAACTGCTCGACCGCAAGGTCACCGGCATCGCCTACGAGACCGTCCAGCTGCCCAGCGGTGGGCTGCCCCTGCTCTACCCGATGTCCGAGGTCGCCGGGTGCCTGGCACCCCAGGTCGGCGCCCACTCCCTCCTCAAGGCCCAGGGCGGGCGCGGCGTCCTCATGGGCGGTGTCGGCGGTGTCGCCAACGCCAAGGTCGTCATCATCGGCGCCGGCGTCTCGGGACAGAACGCCGCCAACATCGCCCTCGGCATGGGCGCCGACGTCACCCTCCTCGACACCGACCTCGACAAGCTCCGCATGTCGTTCTGGCGCTACAACAACCGGGTCCACGGCCTGGCCTCCTCCAAGCTCGCCATCGAGCACCAGGTGATGGAGGCCGACCTGGTCATCGGTGCCGTGCTGATCCCCGGTGCCGCTGCACCCAAGCTCGTCTCCAACGAGCTGGTCTCCCGGATGAGGCCCGGCTCGGTGCTCGTCGACATCGCCGTCGACCAGGGCGGCTGCTTCGAGGACACCCACGCCACCACGCACGACGACCCGACCTACCGGGTGCACGACTCGATCTTCTACTGCGTGGCCAACATGCCCGGCGCCGTGCCCCACACGTCGACCTACGCGCTGACCAACGCCACCCTGCCCTACACGGTGGCCCTGGCCGACAAGGGCTGGCAGCAGGCGTGCCGCGACGACCACTCCCTGACCCTCGGCCTCAACACCCACGCCGGGCAGCTCACCAACAGGCCCGTGGGCGAGGCCACCGGCATCGCCGCGGTCAGTCCCGACGACGTCCTCACCTGACGACGTCCCTCATCAACGGGATCATCACCCCACCGGTGTGCGCTCGACTGGATCTGCTCCCGACGTGGTCTGCGCCCGACGCGGTCTGCGCTCGACTGGATCTGCGCCCGACGCGTTGAGTGCACGATCCGTGTCGAGATTTCGGCGGAATCCGACACGGATCGTGCACTCAACGCGCATCGCCCCCAACGTTGCGCTCGCGGCGTCGACGTACCACCCGAACCGGTCAGGAATCGAGAAGCCTCACGGCACAAGGCTTCCTAGGATCGAAGCACCACGAACCCAGAGAAGGGACCAACGATGAGCAGCGACACGTCGTCCGACGGATTCACCGAGCAAGAGCGCGCCGCGATGAAGGAGCGCGCCGCCGAGCTGAAGTCGGCCAAGAAGCGCAGCACCAGCCCCAAGAAGGCCGAGGCCGACCGGGCGGACCTGGCCGAGAAGATCGCCGCGATGAGACCCGACGAGCAGACGATCGCCACGAGGCTCGACGAGATCGTCACGGCCAACGCTCCCGACCTGCTGGCCAAGACCTGGTACGGAATGCCCGCCTGGCACCGCGACGGCAAGATCATCCTGTTCTTCAAGAACGCCTCGAAGTTCGACATGCGCTACTCCGAGGTCGGCTTCAACGAGCACGCCACGCTGGACGACGGTGACATGTGGCCGACGGTCTTCGCGGTCACCGCCATGAACACGAAGATCGAGAAGGCACTCACCGACCTGGTCCAGCGCGCTGCGGGCTGAGCCGCCCGCCGGCGTGCCCCCTCAGGCCTCGATGCGCTGGGCGCCGGCATAGACGTTCATCGACTGGCCGCGCAGGAAGCCGACCAGGGTCAGCCCACTCTCCTCGGCGAGCTCAACGGCCAGCGAGGATGGCGCGGAGACCGCGGCCAGCACGGGAACCCCGGCCATCACGGCCTTCTGGACCAGCTCGAACGACGCCCTGCTGCTGACCATCAGGATGTTCTCGCGCAACGGGAGGGAGTCGGCGCGCACCGCGTCGCCGATCACCTTGTCGACCGCATTGTGGCGGCCGACGTCCTCGCGCATGCAGAGCAGCTCACCGGCTCCCGAGAACAGACCGGCGGCATGCACACCGCCCGTGCGGTCGAAGACCCCCTGGGCCTGGCGCAGCAGGTCCGGCAGCTGCGCAAGCCGCTCAGGGGTGACCCGGAGCGGATCGTCGGCGACCGACCAGGCGGCCGTCGTACGCACGGTGTCGAGGCTGGCCTTGCCGCACAGGCCGCACGACGACGTGGTGTGGAAGGCCCGCTCGAGTGACGGATCGGGAGCCGGGACGCCGGCTGCCAGCTCGACGTCGACCACGTTGTAGGTGTTCACGCCCTCGGCCGCGGCCCCGGCACAGTAGCGCACGGTCACCACGTCGGAGCCGGAGCGGACGACGCCCTCGCTGACCAGGAACCCGATGGCGAGATCGAAGTCGTCACCGGGCGTGCGCATGGTGACCGTCAACGTGCGGCCGTTGACCCGGAGCTCCATCGGCTCCTCCACGGCGAGCGTGTCGACGCGACGGTCGACGACTCCGTCGCGGATGCGGAGCACCTTGTGTCGTGCAGTGACGCGGCCCATTTCTCAGCCCACGGGTTCGAGGCGCACGATGACTTCCTTCGACGTCGGGGTGTTGCTGACGTCGGCCACGCTGTCGAGAGGCACCAGCACGTTCGTCTCGGGGTAGTAGGACGCGGCGGAGCCCCGGGCGGCCGGGTAGGCCACCACGGTGAACCCGTGGGCGCGGCGCTCGGTTCCGTCGGTCCAGACACTGACGAGGTCGACCAGGTCACCGTCCGCGAGTCCACGCTCGGCGAGGTCGTCGGGGTTGACCAGCACGACGTGGCGGGCGTTGTGGATGCCGCGATAACGGTCGTTGCCGGAGTAGGGGATGGTGTTCCACTGGTCGTGCGAGCGCAACGACTGCAGGATCAGGTGCCCGGCCGGCGGCCGGGGCGCCACCAACGGCGTGGCAGCGAAGACCGCCTTGCCGCTCGGCGTCGGGAAGACGCCCTCGTTGACCGGGTTCGGCAACCGGAACCCGCCCGGTCGGCGTACCCGCTCGTTGAAGTCCTCGAAGCCGGGAACCACGCGGGAGATGTGGTCGCGCACGATGTCGTAGTCACCCTCGAAGGACTCCCACGCGATGGCACTGTCGGGCAGCACCCGGCGAGCCAGCCGGCTCAGGATCGCGACCTCGCTGAGCAGGTCGGGCGAGGCCGGGTCGAGCTTCCCTCGGGACTGGTGCACCTCGCTCATCGAGTCCTCGACGGTGACGAACTGCTCACCCGTGGCCTGGACGTCGCGGTCGCTGCGGCCCAACGTCGGCAGGATCAGCGCGGTCTCGCCGACCACCGTGTGCGAGCGGTTCAGCTTGGTGGAGATCTGCACCGTGAGGGAGCAGTTGCGCAGCGCCCGCTCGGTCACGTCACTGTCGGACATGGCGCGCACGAAGTTGCCGGCCACCCCGACGAAGACCGATGCCTTGCCGTCCCGCATCGCCCGCACGCCGTTGACCGAGTCGAGGCCGTGCTCGCTGGGCGGGGTGAAGCCGAACTCGTTGCCGACCGCGTCGAGGAACCACTGGGGCGAACGCTCCCAGATCCCCATCGTGCGGTCGCCCTGCACGTTGCTGTGACCGCGCACCGGGCACACCCCGGCGCCGGGTCGCCCGAGATTGCCGCGCAGCATCAGGAAGTTCACGATCTCGCGGATCGTCGGCACGCCGTGCTTCTGCTGGGTCAGCCCCATCGCCCAGCACACGATGACCGACTTGCTCTCCAGCACGCGGCGGAGCAGCTCCTCGACCTCGTCGCGGGACAGGCCGGTGGCGGTGCGTACGTCGTCCCAGGTGATCGACTCGACGTTTGCGCGGAACTCGTCGAACCCGATCGTGTGGCGATCGATGAAGTCGTGGTCGAGGACGGTGCCGGGCGCTGCTGCCTCGGCCTCGAGGAGCAGCTTGTTGAGCATCTGGAACAACGCCAGGTCTCCGCCGGGTCGGATCAGCAGGAACTGGTCGGCGATCGTCGTCCCCCGACCGACCACGCCCCGGGGCTTCTGCGGGTTCTTGAAGCGCTTCAGGCCGGCCTCGGGCAGAGGGTTGATCGCCACCACCTGGCCGCCGTTGCGCTTGGTCTCCTCGAGGGCGGTGAGCATGCGGGGGTGGTTGGTGCCGGGGTTCTGCCCGGCCACCAGGATCAGGTCGGACTCGTGGATGTCATCGAGCGACACGCTGCCCTTGCCGATGCCGAGACTCTCCCCCAGCCCCGACCCACTGGACTCGTGGCACATGTTGGAGCAGTCGGGCAGGTTGTTGGTGCCGAAGGAGCGGGCGAACAGCTGCAGCAGGAACGCTGCCTCGTTGTTGAGCCGGCCGGAGGTGTAGAACATCGCCTCGTCGGGTGAGGCCAGCCCGGTCAGCTCGTCGGCGATCAGACCGAGCGCGTCGTCCCAGCCGATCGGCTCGTAGTGCGTGGCGCCGGGCCGCTTCACCATCGGCTCGGTCAGGCGCCCCTGCTGGTTGAGCCAGTAGTCCGACTTGCCGTCGAGCTCCTCGACCGGGTGCTGGGCGAAGAACTCACGGGTCACCCGTTTCGTGGTCGCCTCGTCGTTGACGTGCTTGGCGCCGTTCTCGCAGTACTCGTTCCTGTGCCGGTGTCCGGAGGGGTCTGGCCACGCACAACCGGGGCAGTCGATGCCGTCGGTCTGGTTGAGGTTCATCAGGGTGAGCGCGGTGCGCTTCACCGAGGTCTGGGAGAGGGAGTACTCGATCGCGTGCGCCACCGCGGGCACTCCGGCCGCGTACTCCTTGGGCTTGGAGACCTTCAGGTGGTCTTCGGGATCCTCGTTCGCACGCATGTCGTCTCCGCCCTTCAGGACCGGTTGACTGCCACGGCTTCGCGGACCAGCTCGACGAACGCGTCCTCCTCGAGGGAGTCACCCTCGCGGAGGTCGATCGCGCGTCGGGTGCCCGCGTCGAGGCTGGCGTTGAACAGGCCGGTGGGGTCGTCCAGGGAGGCGCCCATGGCGAAGGTGAGCTTCACCTTGTCCTTGTAGGTCTCGACCGTGCAGATCAGCCCGGACGACGAGAACGTGGGGACACCGTCGGGGTTGGACGCCTTGCGCCACTTGGCCTCCTCCTCGATGCCCGGCTCCGCGGACACGATGAGTGACCGCACCCTCTCGACCGTCTCCGTCCGCCAATCACTGCTCATGTTCGCGAGTCTAGCCACGGCCGAGACCCGGACGGACCGGCGTACCGCCGGATCACTTGATGAAGCCCTCGTCCTTGAGCCAGTCGTAGGCGACGTCGACCGGCTCCTTGCCCTCGACGTCGACCTGGGCGTTCAGCTCCAGCAGCACCTTGTCGGTCAGCTTCTTCGTGACCGGGGCGAAGAGGTCCCTGATCTGTGGGTGGTCCTCGAGGACGTCCTCGTTGACGACCAACGAGACGTTGTACTTGGGGAAGTACTCCTTGTCGTCCTCGAGCACGGTCAGGTCGAGGGCCACGATCCGACCGTCGGTGGTGAAGACCTCGCCGAAGTTGCACTCCCCCTTCGCTGTCGCGCTGTAGACCGCGCCGGTCTGGTAGGTCTTCAGGTTCGACTCGGGGACTCCCTTGTCGAGTGGGATGCCGTAGGTCTTCAGCATGCCGGGCAGGCCGTCGGGGCGGTTGGTGAACTCGGACTCCACACAGAACGTGCGGTCCTTGACCGGGACGTCCTTGAGCTGGGAGAGCTTGGTGATGCCCAGGCGCTTCTTGACCTGCTGGGTGACCGCGAATCCGTAGGTGTTGTTCATCGGTGCCGGCGGCAGCCAGACGAGCTGGTTCGTCGCGAGGTCCTCGTCGCGGACCGCGACGTACTGCTTCTGCTCGTCGGGGATCGGCTTGGCGTGCCCGAGATAGGTGATCCAGCCGGTGCCGGTGTATTCCCACATCGCGTCGATCTGGCCCTCGAGCTGGGCCTGGCGCGCGGCCGCGCTGCCGGGGATGTTGGTCAGGTCGGTGACGTCGGCACCCGCGGAGGCCAGCAGCGTCACGGCCATCTTGCCCAAGATGATGTTCTCGCTGAAGTTCTTGGAGCCGACCGAGATGGCCAGACCGTCCAGGGACTTGGTGTTCTCCACGGGGCCGGCCAACTCGCCCTGGCGGATCGGGCCGGCGGCCGTGCCCAGGAAGCAGCTGCTCAGCAGCAGCGCCATCGCGGACACGAGGCCGGTCAGCGCGATCACGGGGCGTCGACGACGCAGCGCGACGGACATGTCAGATCCCCTTCGGCCGGGTGAGCAGCTCCAGGACCCGGCCCAACCACTCGATCAGCAGGGCCAGCAGCGCGATGAGCACGGCGCCGGTCACCATCAACGAGAACTTGAACAGCGAGATGCCGGTCTGGAGGATCTCGCCGAGCCCTCCGGCGTCGATGAAGCAGGCCAGCGACGCGGTGCCGGCGATCAGCACGAGCGACGTGCGTACGCCGGCCATGATCACCGGGACCGAGAGCGGCAGCTCGACCTTGAACAACGTCATCCACCCGGTCATCCCGATGCCGCGGCCGGCCTCGACCAAGGTGGGGTCGACGCCCTGGATGCCGACGATGGTGTTGCGCAGCACCGGCAGGATCCCATAGAGGCTCAGCGCGATGATCGCGGTCCAGAAGCCGCCGTCGAGCCACAGGAAGAGCAGGACGATGAGTCCGACCGACGGCGCCGCCTGACCGGCGTTGGCGATGCCGACCACGATCGGTGCGAGCACCTTGAGGCCCCCCCGGGTCAGCATGACGCCGAGTGGTACGGCGATCGCCACGACGATGACCGCGGAGACCACCGTGAGCAGGACGTGCTCCCAGATCAGACCCTGGAGCAGCGGGCCGTCGTACCAGGTGGCGGGATTCCAGCTCGGGAACGGTGCGTGCCAGTCCATCGGGTTCCAGCTCGGGAAGACCTCGTGGAAGCGGCTGTTGATCAGCAGGCTCCAGCGCAGCTGGTTCGCCTCGACCACGTCGAGCTCGGCGGTCTGCCGCCACCACACGAAGCCGCCGAACACGGCGGCCACCAGGATCGGGGGCACGGTCAGCATGGTGACCATCTCGCGGGTGATCACCCGCGCGCCACGCTTTCCGGAGGGCTCGTGGCCCTCGGGGATCGGCTCGTCGAGGACGGCCGGCGTCGGCTCAGTCATGGCTGTCCTCCGGCGTTCGTTCGTGTCGGCCCTGCCCCGGCACCCCGTTCTCCCGCTGGGCCTGCTCCACGTGTTCGGCGGCCTCGCGCTCGGCGTGCCGCATGTGGTCGGTGACCGTCTCGAAGTCGAGGACGCCGAGGTAACGGTCGCGATCACCGGTCACGATCACCTTGGAGTGGGTCGAGGTGAGCATGGTGTCGAGTGCGTCGTTGAGCGTGGCCGCCTGGTCGATGGTCAGGAGGTTCTCGCGCGGCTCGCCGCGCACCGTCGGGTTGTTGCGCATCTGGCGCAGCCAGGGCCAGGCCACCGGGCGGTCCCGGTCGTCGAGCACGACCACGGTCTCGTCGCCGGCCTGCTCGGCATGCTGCATCACCGGGGCAGTGTCGTCGCCCACCCGCGCGGTCGTGGGCCGGTTCAGGTCCAGGGCACGGACCCGGGTCAGTGAGAGCTGCTTGAGGGTGGAGCCGGCCCCGACGAAGTCGGCCACGAAGTCGTTGGCGGGGGCGGCAAGGATGTTCTCAGGGGTGTCGTACTGCGCGATCTGCGCTCCCTCCTGCAGGATCAGGATGCGGTCGCCCAGCTTGATCGCCTCGTCGATGTCGTGGGTGACGCAGACGATGGTCTTGCCCAACTCACGCTGGATGCTGATCAGCTCGTCCTGCAGCCGCTGCCGCGTGATCGGGTCGACGGCACCGAACGGCTCGTCCATCAGGATCACCGGTGGGTCGGCGGCCAGTCCTCGGGCAACGCCGACGCGCTGCTGCTGGCCCCCGGAGAGCTCGCGCGGGTAGCGGTCGCGGTAGCGGTCGGGGTCGAGGCCGACCAGGTCGAGGAGCTCATCGACACGGGCACTGATCTTCGCGGAGTCCCAGCCGAGCATCTTGGGCACGACGCCGACGTTGGTGGCCACGGTCATGTGCGGGAAGAGGCTGCCGCCCTGGATCACGTAGCCGATCTTGCGGCGCAGGCTGGTCGCGCTGTCAGACCTGATGTCCTGGTCGTCGATGAGGATCGTGCCGGACGTCGGTTCGATCAGCCGGTTGATCATCTTCAACGAGGTGGTCTTGCCACAGCCCGAGGGGCCGACGAACGTGACGATCTCGCCCGCCGGAACGGTCAGGGAGAGTGAGTCGACCGCCGCGACCTTCTGCCCCGGATAGCGCTTGACCACGTTGTCGAGGCGAAGCTCCGCCCCGCTGATCGCCCTGTCACTGTTGGTGCCGCCGGTCTCGGTCATGCGCGGATTCCCTTCGAGATGGTGAGGCGCCCCAGCAGGAGCATCAACAGGTCGGCGATGAGGGCCACGAACACGATGCCGACCGTGCCGACCAAGGCGTAGCGGACGGCGTTCTCGTTGCCGGCCTGGGTCAGGCCGGTGAAGATGTAGCCGCCCAGTCCGGGGCCGAGGACGTACGCCGCGATCGCGGCGATGCCCATCGACATCTGCACGGAGGTGCGGACCCCCGCGTGGATCACGGGCCAGGCCAAGGGCAGCCGTACCCGCATCAGGATGCCGAGCTCGGTCATCCCCATCCCCTTGGCGGACTCGAGCAGCGTGGCGTCGACCTGGCTGAAACCGACCACCGCGTTGCGCAGGATCGGGAGCGTGGCATAGAAGGCGACGCAGATGAACGCGGTCGTCGCGCCGATCTTGGTCACCGGCAGGAGCAGGCCCACCAACGCGAACGACGGAACCGTCAGCCCGATCGCGGACAGGGTGTTGGCGACCGACTCGAGCATGCGGAACTTGTTGACGACCACGGCCAGGAGGATGGCCACGATCGTGGCCACGAGCACGGCCTGGAAGACCAGGTTGGCGTGCTGCAGCGCGTTGTAGAGGATGAGGTCCCAGCGTTCCTTCACGAAGTTCCACATGCCTGCGAATCACCTCAGTCGCCTCGGCTCCGGCCTGGTCCAGACAACCACATCTGCTCGTCGAACGGGGCCCATCGGCGTGTCGTGCGTGCTGCAGCAGTGGGGCCGGTACCCCGAATCGACGAACTCACCCGCCCTGAGGCCAGGCCGAGGTGGTCACGACTCCGGCATGCCGGCCAACGGCGCCGCGGCCTCGGTCACGGCTCCGACCACCTGTGACGCGCGCCCGATCCACACCGTTCCGTGGTCGGTGCGCAGTGCCGCCCGGCCGAGGTGCAGGTCGAAGACTCCGATGCGCAGCGTGCTCCCGTCGGAGGCGAGCACCACCTGCCCGCGGCGCGGCGTACGGCACGGTGAGAGCACCAGCTCGGTGCCCGCTGGCCAGCCCAACGAGGCCAGCGCGTCATCGGCCATCAGGTGGCGGACGAGGCCGTCGTCGCGGACCTTGGTCGCCGCACTCGGGTGCGGCGCCGCTGCCCGCGGTGGCGGGTCGAACGGAAGGCACGCCTGATCGTCGCACCTCGAGACCGAACGCATGTTCGAAGCCTACTGGACGCCGGTCCTCGCCGACGGCACCGGCGCTGGTGCGCTTCCTCGACCAACCGGCTGGCTGGCGCACCTCACCCGGTGGGGACCTGCTCCGCGTCAGTGATCGGCGTGATCCACGACTGGTGTGTGGTGCTGCTCTTGGTGATCGCCAGCAGCTCGTCCATGTGCGGCTCCAGGCCGGTCACCTTGTCGAGCGGCACGCCGATGATCAGCTGGAAGCCCAACCCTCGCCAGGCCTGGACGGCACGGCCGGCGAACTCGGAGTCGGCCTTCACGAACCCCTCGTCGAGGAAGACCGGCGCGAAGCGCGGCCGCGAGCGCATCTCGTCGCCGAGCCGGAAGCGCAGCGCCGAGCCGACGATGAACGCGACCAGCTCCTGGCTCTCGCCACCGCTCTTCTCCCCCAGCGTGCGGTACGTCGCCCGCAGCTCGCCGGTGGCGTGGTCATAGCGCTCGGCACTGATCTCCACGTGGCGGCGTACGTCGAGCAGCCGGTCACGGTCCGAGAGTGAGTCGCCGGACCCGTCGGGCTTGCGCAGCTGGTTCATGAACCGGCTCAGCGCGGTGAATCGCCTCTCGAGGTCGGCCTCGTCGAGCTCATGGGTCGATCCGGCGGAGAGGACGCGCAGATCCTTCATGAACACCTGCACGTGCGTCGGCGCGAGGCGACGCAGGCGGATTCGCAGCCGGTCGCCGGAGGCACCGAACTCGAGGCGCCGCAGGATCGCGTTGATCGGCTCGAGGCGGTCCTCGATCTCCTCGACGGAGGCGGCCATCGCGCCGACCAACGGCACCAGGTCCTGGCCCGACCACTCGGTGAGCCGACGTCGCCACTCGGTGCGCCGCGAGGCCAGTCCGGTCTGCCGGATCTCGTCGAGGATGCGCGCGTAGTCGGGGTAGGAGTCGGCGGTGGAGCCGAGGTTCGGGGAGTCCCACTGCACCTTGAACAACCGGAAGATGCCGGCCAGCTCGTCCTCGGCACGGGTGATCTCGGCCTCGGCCTCGCCGACCGCGCCACGCAGCCGTTCGGCCAACCGCTGCGAGTTCTCCGCGAACCGGTCGAGCTCGTCGGGGTCGGCCGGGGCGACGGCTGCCGCGAAGTCGGCGGACAGGGCCGCCGACTGCTCGTCGGTCAGCGCCACCCGGCCGCCGGCCTCCATTGCCTCGAGCCGGTCCTTGACCACGTCTTCGGAGTCGACCAGCTGGCCGTGGGTCTCGTTGAGGCGGGCCCGCTGCTGGTCGAGGGCGAACCGCTGCCGGCGGGTCTCCTCGAGACGGGCGGTGAGCTCGTCGATCTGCGACTGCAGCTCCTGCAGCTGGTCGTCGGCGCCGAGGATCTCGCGCTGCCGGCGCTCGAGGTCGTCGATGCGGCGGTCGCTGCTGGCCACGTCGAGGTCGTCGAACCGTGCGGCTGCCACCGCGTCGTACGCCGCCCGGCACTGGTCGAGCACGCGCACCTGCCGGTCGATCTCACGAACGTCGGCCTCGACCGCGTCGAGCCGTTCGCCCATCGAGGCGAGCTCGGCATCGAGGTCGGCGATCGCGTCCTCGTTCGAGAAGCCGATGATGCTGCGGGAGTCGTTGCGCCCGTGGCTGCCGCGGCGTCCGTTCCGGGTCTGGCCGGCCAGGGTCACCCGGTAGCCGCCACCCGACAGACCCGTGGCGTCCTGCACGCAGAGTGCGTTGCGGGAGGGCTCGGCCAGGTGGGCCTGGACCCAACCGGAGAACGGTGAGTCCCTGAAGACCAGCTTGCCGGCGATCCGCTCGGGGTCGGCCGGGCCCAGGTCGGGCAGCCCCAGCTCGGCACCCTCGAAGGTGAGTCGTCCACGCAGCTGCAGGCCGTCGATGGCTGCCGAGAACGCGGCCAGCCGGTCGGCGGGCACGAGCATCGTGCGGGCACTGGCGCCGAGCACGGTCTCGACCGCGGTGCGCCACCGCGACTCATCGGGGGCGACATCGATCAGCTCGGCCAGGAACGGGAGCTCGTCGACCGAGAGACCACTGGCCTCGGCGACCTGCGCACGCAGCTCGTCGAGGCGCACCGGCACCCGACCCGCGCGGCCCTCGAGCGAGGCCCGCTCGCGACGCAGCTCCGCGACCCGTTGCTGCAGGGGGAAACCGCGATCGCGAGCCGCGTCCCGGGCCTGCTTGAGGCCGGCACCGGTGGTCTCGAAGCCGGTCAACCAGGTGCGGGCCTGCTTCTGGAGCAGGGCGAAGTCGTCGGCCGAGGCCAGCGCCGTGTCGACGTCCAGGTCGGAGGTGACCTCGATCAGCGGGAGCAGTCGCTCGGCGAGCACCGAGCGTCGTCCGAGCCGGTCCTCGCGCACGACCTGCTCCTGCTCGAGGGAGAGGGCCAGTGCCTGGAGCGTCGAGCCGCCGGCTGCGCGGTGCGCCTCCTTGGCGGCCTCGAGGTCACCGACGAGGGCAGTCTCTGCCGAGGTCGCGGCACTCAGTCCGTCGCCGGTCGTCGTCCGCGCGTCACGGTTCGCGGCCACGTCGGCCTCGAGCAGACGCAGGTGCGTGCGCAGCAGCCACAACCGCAACGGGGTGTCGCCCTGGAGCGTCACGCCGTAGGCGTCGAGCTGGGCGCGTCGCCGGGTGGCAGCGGCCCGTCGCTCGTGCAGGTCGCCGATCGGCTCGAGCAGCTCGAGCTTGGCCTCCTCGGTGCGCATCGCGGAGTACGCCGCGTCGAGGTCGTCGAAGTGCTCGATGGCCCGGTCCGCGGCGGCGTACGTCGAGGGGCGCTCGAGCACCATGTCCTTGTAGAGCTCATCGACGCTGCGCACCTGGTTGCCGGCCTGGATGCGGGCCAGCAGCCGCAGCGCCTTGGCGCCGTCACCGTTGGCGCCGATGCCCAGGCGAGCGTGCAGCACGGCGGAGAACTCCGCATAGGTGCGGTGCACCCGGATGCCCGGGTAGAGCTTCTTCAGGGTGTTGGCGTGGAAGCGCTCCGGGACGGCCGCCTCGAGAGACTCGAGAGCCAGGGCGCCCTCGTGGCTGGCCAGCTGCATCTGCACGTCGGCCGACCGGGTGGCGCGCCGCGGGACGTAGTAGGTGCGCAGTGCGGTGAACCGACCACCCTGGTCGTTGACGAACGTCATCGCGATCGCGCCCCAGGTGTCGGACCCCTTGCCCCGCAGGAGCTTCTCGACGGGACGGCCGGTCGTGGGGTCGTCGACGACGTCGACGGCACCACGCAGGTAGGAGAGCAGGTTGCGCTGGCCGACGCTGCGCGCCCGGCCGGCGACCGCGTCGTTGGAGGCGCCGTTGAACTTGGTGTCCGAGGTCATCATCAGCGCGGTGTAGGCATCGAGGATGGTGCTCTTGCCGACCCCGGACGCCCCGGAGATCATCGTCGCGTCACCCCGCAGCGGGATGGTGGTGAGACCACCGAAGCCGCCCCAGTTGACCAGCTGCAGCAGGGCTGCGCGCCACTGGACGGTGTCGTCGGTGGGGGTGGCCACCTCGGCCCGCGTGAAGAGCCCGTCGGAGTGCTCGGACTCGTCGACCTGCTCCTCGGCCCGCTCCTCGAACTGGTCGGTCGTCATGCCTGCTCCTCCCCCGCCTCGGTGCCGTCGAACAGCTCGTCGTCCGGCGCGGCGGGTGCCTCGGTGCCGTTGGTCGAGCGCAGCGCCGCGAGCAGCTCGACCAGCATGTCGAGCGGCATCAACGGCTCGACGGCTTCGCTGATCTCGAACCGCTCCTCGGACGCGGTGCCGATCAGCAGCCCGGCCTTGGCCACGGTCTGGACGGCGTTGCGGGCACGGCGCTCGTCGCCGGCCTCGTCGGTGGCGTGGGCCGGCCGGAAGCTCGCGACGTGGGCGACGATGTCTTCACGGTCGATGAAGACCCTGGCCTCCCCGCTGGCGAAACCGGCGCGCAGCCGGTCGCGCAGGTGGACCAGGACCAGGGTCTCCTCGCGCGACCAGGGCGCGTCGTACAACAGGGTCGGGAAACGGCTGCCGGTCTCGGAGGTGGCCTGGCGCTTCCACGCGACCTCGCGCACCGGGTCGATGGCCAGGTCGAGAAAGAGGTCGTTGAGTCGAGAGCGCAGGGCACGCTCGTGCTCGACCAGCACCCGCCAGTCACGAGGATGCGTGCGGGCGCTGATGAACCGCTGCTTGAGCAGGGCGACCAGGGCGTGGCGCTGGGCGTACTCGAGACCCCCCTCGTCGCCCTCGAAGAGCGAGACCGAGGTCTGGTCGAGCGCGTCGTCTCCCGCCATGTCTCCCGTCATGTCGCCTGCCATGTCGCTTGCCTCAGCACGGGCGTCCGGCCCGTCGACCGTGGTCTCGTCGACGGTGGTGCCATCAGGG
>NZ_BCRJ01000091.1 GCF_001552535.1 Nocardioides jensenii JCM 1364 = NBRC 14755
GGTGTTGCCGTCGTGGGTCGGGGTGGCGGTGGCGGGGTTGTTGATCTTGGCGCCGTTGGTGGGGCGGGTGAAGGTGTAGGTCGGGGGGATGTAGACCGCGGAGGTGGTGGAGTTGGGCACCGAGGTGTAGTCGCCGTCGATGTAGGCGTTCATGATCCGCAGGACCAGGTCGACGTAGGAGTCGGAGTGGTTGTAGCGGTGGACCGCGGAGCGTTGGCCGGCGTTGGTGGAGAGGTCGTTGTCGCCGGAGCAGAGGTAGACCGCGGCGGCCAGGGCGGCGTCGTCGATGTCTTGGGGGTTGCGTTGGGCGTCGCCGTCGGCGTCGACGCCGACCACGGACCAGGTCTGGGGGATGAACTGCATGGGGCCGACGGCGCGGTCGTGCTTGGCGTCGCGGTCGTACTGGCCGGCGTCGGTGTCGAGGATGGCTTGGGTGTTGTTGGAGCCGTCCAGGGCGATGCCGTAGATGCCGGGGCGGGAGATGCCGTCCTTGCCGAGGGTGTTGTTGTTGTAGCGGCCGTGGTCGGACTCGACGCGGCCGATGGCGGCGACGAGTTGCCAGGGGATGTTGCAGGTCTTGTCGGCGGCGTTGATCACGGTGGCGGCGCGTTGGTAGGCCGAGAGAGCTGCTGCGGGGATGCCGTTGGTGGAGGCGGTCTGCACGATCCGGTCACCCGAACCCTCGGGGACACCCAGACCGATCACGCCGGGCTGCGTGTAGTTGGCCGGGTCCTCGATCTCCTGGGTGGCGATCGAGCTGCCGTCGGGCAGGCGGCCCGTGTTGTCGGACGCGGAGGCGATGGTGCCGCCGCCGACGCCGATCAGGCTGGCCGTCCAGGCGGTCGACAGCAGGGCAAGCGGAACGAGCGCCATGGCCCGCTGGGTGCCGCCGAAGCGAGTCGTCTTCATTGCGTGAATCTCCCCAAAGTCTTCATCCGTGTCCTGATCCTGCCGCTCCCTCAAGCACAGGCACTTCAATCAACGAAGTCTGACATGCCAAGTTACGCACCGGTATCGGAGGTGACCTGTGTCTCGTTGAATGAGAAGCCTGTTCCCAACCTCGAGAGGGAAACGCCCGCCACGCCTGATCATGACGCGGTTCCGGTGAATTTCCGCCGAAATCGCGTGGTCACCCCCGATTCGGCCCGGTTTGGCCCTTCGGCGACAATGAGGCGGTGACTTCCGCTGTGCCTGCCCCTGACGCCGAGCGTTCGACCACCGGATCGACCTCACGGTCAGCGGAGCTCTTCGACCGCGCGCAGCGAGTGACCCCCGGGGGAGTGAACTCCCCGGTGCGCGCGTTCAACGCCGTGGGCGGCACCCCACGCTTCATCCGGTCCGCTTCGGGCGCCTGGCTCACCGACGTCGACGGCAACGAGTACGTCGACCTGATCTGCTCGTGGGGCCCGATGCTCCTGGGGCACGCCCACCCCGAGGTGATGGCCGCCGTGCAGGACGCCGTCACCCGCGGGACGTCGTACGGAACCCCGACCGTGCCCGAGGTCGAGCTGGCCGAGGAGATCGTCTCCCGTACGCCGATCGAGAAGGTCCGATTCGTCTCCTCCGGCACCGAGGCGACCATGTCCGCGATCCGGCTGGCCCGTGGGTTCACCGGCCGCGACCTGATCGTGAAGTTCGCCGGCTGCTACCACGGCCACGTCGACTCGCTGCTGGCCCAGGCCGGCTCGGGTCTGGCCACCCTGCGAGACCCCTCGTCCCTCGGCTCCTCAGGACAGGCGCCGGGCCACGTCGGCGAGTCGGTCTCGAGCACCCCCGGTGTGCCGGACACCTTCGTCGAGCAGACCCTCGTGCTGCCCTACAACGACCCGGCGGCCGTGCGCGCGCTCTTCGCCGAGCACGGCGACCGCATCGCCTGCCTGATCACCGAGGCGGCCCCCGGCAACATGGGCATCGTGCCGCCGGCCACGGTCGACGGCCGCAGCTTCAACGCCCTGCTCTCCGACCTGTGTCGCGACCACGGGGCACTGTTCATCTCCGACGAGGTGATGACCGGCTTCCGCGCGAGCAAGCAGGGCCAGTGGGGCCTCGACGGTGCGAACGAGGGCTGGCGGCCCGACCTGGTCACCTTCGGCAAGGTCATGGGCGGTGGCTTCCCGGCCGCCGCGTTCGGCGGTCGCGCCGACGTGATGGGCCGGCTCTCCCCGGAGGGCCCCGTCTACCAGGCCGGCACCCTGAGCGGGAACCCGATCGCCACGACCGCCGGCCTGGCCACCCTGCGCCTGGCCACCGACGACGTCTACGCGCACATCTCCGCCGCGGGCGAGACGATCAAGGCAGCCGCCGCCGAGGCGCTGACCGCAGCCGGCGTGCCGCACCGGATCCAGGCGACCGGCACGATGTTCTCGGTGTTCTTCCGCGACGGTGCGGTGACCAACTTCGACGACGCCAACGCGCAGTCGCTGCCGGCGTACACCGCGTTCTTCCACGCCATGCTCGACGCCGGCGTCTACCTCCCGCCCTCGGCGTACGAGACGTGGTTCCTCTCCAGCGCCCACGACGACCGTGCCGTCCAGACCGTGCTCGACGCGCTGCCCGGCGCCGCGCGAGCCGCCGCCGCAGCCTCGACCTCCGAAGGAAGCCGATGACCCAGAAGACCAGCGTCCACCTGCTGCGGCACGGTGAGGTGCACAACCCCCAGGGCGTGCTCTACGGCCGGATGGGTGGCTACCACCTCTCCGAGCGCGGCCAGGAGATGGCCCGGGTCGTCGCCGAGGCGATCAAGGACCGCGACATCACCCACCTGCGGGTCTCCCCGCTGGAGCGTGCCCAGGAGACCGCCCAGCCGCTGGCCGAGCTGCGCGGCCTCGAGATCGTCACCGACGAACGGGTGATCGAGTCCGGCAACGTCTTCGAGGGCAAGCCGTTCGCCGGCGGCAACAACGCGCTCAAGAACCCCTCCACCTGGCGCCACCTGTGGAACCCGCTCAAGCCGTCGTGGGGCGAGCCCTTCAAGGAGGTCGCGGCCCGCATGATGGCCGCGGTGTACGACGCCCGCGACGCCGCTCTCGGTCACGAGGCCGTGATCGTCTCGCACCAGCTGCCGATCTGGACCACCCGTCTCTTCGTGGAGAAGCGGTCCTACCTGCACGACCCGCGCAAGCGCCAGTGCACGCTCTGCTCGCTGACCACCCTCAACTTCGAGGACGAGCGGCTGGTCTCGCTGACCTACTCCGAGCCCGCCGGTCACCTCATCCCCACCAAGGACAAGGCGGCGCCGTTCTCGGCCGGCAACGCCCCCGAGGAGCGTCGGCCCTGACTGGTCTGCCCGCCCTGCTCGCCCGCCGTACCACCGCGGCGGTCGCTGCTGCCTGCCTGCTCCTGGGAGCCGGGTGCTCCTCACTGGAGGGCACCGGCGACAAGGGCTACGTGTCGGGCAACGGGCAGGTCACCGAGCTCGACCCGGGCGAGCGCACGTCACCGATCAGGCTCAGCGGCGAGGATCTCGACGGCAAGCCGATCTCGCTCGAGGACTACCGCGGCAAGGTCGTCGTGGTCAACGTCTGGGGGGCCTGGTGCGTCGAGTGCCGCAAGGAGGCCCCCGAGGTGGTCGAGGTGGCCAAGGCCGCGGACCCGGACGACGTGGTCTTCGTCGGGCTGAACAACCGCGACCCCTCCCGCGACAACGCGATGGGCTTCGTGCGCACGTACGACGTCCCGTACCGCTCGATCTTCGACCCGACGGCCAAGACCCTGTTGGCCTTCCACGGCACCCTCACGCCGTACTCGACGCCCAGCACGGTGATCATCGACCGGAAGGGCCGAGTCGCGGCCAGCATCCTCGGGGTGCTGCCCAGCAAGACCACACTCGAGACCCTGATCGACGAGGTCGTCGCTGAAGATGCTTGATCAGATTGGTCGCTACTTCGGCGAAACGGCAACATCCGGCTCGCTGGTGTTGGCTCTGCCGATAGCGGTTGTGGCCGGGCTGGTGTCGTTCTTCTCACCGTGCGTGATCCCGCTCCTGCCCGGCTACCTCTCCTACGCGACCGGCCTCTCAGGCGCCGAGCTGGAGGACGCCCACCGCGGTCGGATGCTAGCTGGTTCCGTCCTGTTCGTGCTTGGTTTCGGATCGGTGTTCGTGGCGATGGGCGCGCTGTCCGGCTACTTCGGCGCCACGCTGCTCGAGCACCAACGCACCATCACCGTCATACTCGGCTGTCTCGTCATCGTGCTCGGACTCGTCTTTGCCGGGCTCGTGCCTCTCCTGCAGCGTGACGTGCGGGTGCACAAGGTTCCGGCCGTCGGTCTTGCTGCAGCTCCGTTCCTCGGCATTCTGTTCGGACTCGGCTGGACTCCCTGCCTTGGCCCGACACTGAGCGCGATCCTCTCGTTGGGCATCAACGAAGCCGCGGTGGGTCGCAGCGCCGTTCTGTCTGGCGCCTACACGGTGGGCCTCGGACTACCGTTCATCGTCGCTGGGCTGGCCTATCGCCGGGCTCTTGGCGCGTTCGCCTTCATCCGCCGGCACCAGGCATGGGTCACCCGCATCGGCGGCGTCATGCTGGTTGTGATCGGGGTGCTGCTGGTCACGGGCTGGTGGGCGTGGATCGTCAACTGGCTTCAGATACAACTCATAGCGGGATTCCAGGTGAGTGTGTGATGGCTTCCCCCGAAATGAACCTTCGTGAGCTCCTGCGCTGGTCCTGGCGCCAGCTCACGTCGATGCGGACGGCGCTGATCCTGCTCCTGCTGCTCGCCTTGGCTGCGATCCCCGGTTCGGTGATCCCGCAGGAGAACATCGACGCCTTCAAGGTCTCGCAGTGGCGCCAGGACCACCCGAAGCTGACCCCGATCTACGACAAGCTCGGGCTCTTCTCGGTCTTCGACTCGGCGTGGTTCGCGGCGATCTACCTGCTGCTGGTGCTCTCCCTGGTCGGCTGCATCCTGCCCCGCACCCGCGTCTACTGGCGCGGTTTCCGGGCTGCGCCGCCGCAGGCCCCGCGCAATCTCACCCGGCTGCCCGACAGCACGACGTACACCACCGACGAGTCGGTCGAGGAGGTGCTCGAGCGGGCGCGCACGGTGCTGAAGAAGCGCCGCTTCCGGCTGGCGGCGGGCGATGGCAGCGTCTCCGCGGAGCGCGGCTACCTCCGCGAGGCCGGCAACCTGCTCTTCCACATCTCCGTGCTCGTGGTGATGGCCGGGTTCGCGATCGGCGCACTGTTCGGCTACCAGGGTGGCGTGATCGTGGTGAAGGACAAGGGCTTCTCCAACAACCTCACCCAGTACGACGACTTCGTGCCCGGCAGCCTGATGGACGCCGAGGACATGGAGCCGTTCTCCTTCGGGGTCGACGAGTTCGACATCAACTGGCTGATGAGCGGCCCGCGCAAGGGGATGGCCCAGAAGTTCGTGGCGCACCTCAACTACCGGGAGACCCCGGACGGCGAGGAGAAGCAGTACGACCTCAAGGTCAACCACCCGCTCTCCATCGGCGGCACCGACCTGTTCCTGATCGGGCACGGCTACGCGCCCTCGATCACGGTGCGCGACGGCAACGGCGACGTGGCCTACTCGGGCCCGGTGATCTTCCTGCCCGAGGAGATGGCCACCTTCACCTCGTTCGGTGTGCTCAAGGCCCCCGACGCCCGGCCGAAGCAGATCGGGCTCGAAGGACTGCTCTACCCCACGTACGCCAACGTCGACGGCAACCCGGTCTCCCTGTTCGGCGACGACCGCAACCCGCGGCTCTCGATGCTGGCCTACGTCGGCAACCTCGGCATGGACTCCGGGGAGCCGCAGTCGGTCTACGTGCTCGACAAGGACCGGATGACGGAGCTGAAGAAGAAGGACGGCTCGATGTTCCGGGTCGACCTCTTCCCCGGGGAGACCAAGAAGCTGCCCGACGGTGCCGGCTCGGTCACCTTCGACGGCATCCAGCCGTGGGTGCGCATCCAGATCAGCAAGACCCCCGGCAAGGAGGTCGCCCTCGGTGGCGTCATCCTCGCCCTGCTCGGCCTGCTTGGCTCGCTGTTCATCCGCCCCCGCCGGGTGTGGGTGCGGGCTCGTCGTGAGGACGAGGAGACCGTGGTCGAGGTCGCAGCCCTGGACCGTTCGGGGGGTGGCGAGGTCGGAACCGAGCTCGCCGGAATTGTCGCGTCGCTCCGTGGAGCCGACGCGCGTGAGGAGAACACGTGAGCAACACCCAGTGGGAGAACCTCAGCGTCCAGGCCCTGGCGGTCGTCGCGGTGGTCTACTTCCTGGCCCTCCTGGCCCACCTCATCGAGTGGGCGGCGCTGCGCAAGCTGCCGACCGACGCGCCACTCGACGACCGGACGCGGACGTTCGGCACCTTCGGCTTCCTGCTCACCGTGATCGGTGCGGCCGTCCAGCTCGTGGCGCTCGTCGGGCGCGGCATGGCCGCCGACCCGAACCGGGTGCCGTGGGGCAACATGTACGAGTTCGTGATCACCGGGACGTTCGTGCTGATCCTGGCCTATCTGGTGCTGCGTGGTCGCTTCGGCCTGCAGTGGATGGCGCCGATCGTGGTCGGCTTCGCCCTGACCATCCTGATGGTCGCCGAGCTGACCCTCTACGAAGAGGTCGTTCCGCTGACCGAGGCACTCTCCTCGCCCTGGCTGGTCATCCACGTGGTGGCCGCAGTGATCGCCACCGGTGCGTTCACGCTGGGTGCCATCCTCTCCGTGCTCTACCTGGTCAAGGAGCGCAAGCCCGACACCACCACGGGATTCCTGGCCCGGGTGCCCGATCTCGACTCCCTCGACCGCATCTCCTACCGCATCCACGCCTTCGCGTTCCCGGTGTGGACCTTCGCGGTGTTGATCGCGGGTCCGATCTGGGCGCACTACGCGTGGTCACGCTACTGGGGCTGGGACGCCAAGGAGGTCTGGGCGTTCATCACCTGGGTCGTCTACGCCGCCTACCTGCACGCCCGCGCGACCGCCGGCTGGAAGGGGCGCAACGCCGCGATCGTGGCCCTGGTGGGGGTCGCCACACTGTGGTTCAACTTCATCGGCATCAACTACTTCTTCGGCGGCGGCTCGCAGCACTCGTACGCCGCCCCGGCGGTCGTGCAGGAGGCCCCGCGGTCGTCGTACGACCTGTGACACCAGGGGCGGCTGCCCGCAGGGGCAGGTCAGCCGTCTGTCGGTTTGTCCTTGTGCGGGCGGCGCCGGTTGAGGTCGCGCAGGAACTCGGGATCGTCGTCGGGGCCCAGGGGGCCCGACGGACGCCGTTCGCCACGGCCGGGGGAGTCATTGCCCGGCCCGCGACGGAAGAGTGCGCCCCGGGTCTCCACGAGGCGTACGACGAGATAGACCGCCAGTGTGACCAGCACGATGACGAGGATGAACTTGCCCACCCCTCAAGAGTACGGCCTCATGCGTGACGATCCAGTGGTCATCGCCGAATCGTCGTGGTGTGGCCCCCGCCGAGCGTCCAGCGATGACCACTAAGGTGAAGGGGTGAAGGAGTTCGCTGTCTACACCCTGCTGCGCATCGTGCTGTTCGCCGGAGCCCTCGGCATCACCGTCGGCATCTGGGGACTGATCACCGACGACGGGGTCCCGATGATCTGGGCGATCGTGATCGCGTTCGTGATCTCCGGCATCGCCTCGCTCTTCCTGCTCGACAGGCAGCGCGAGCGGTTCGCCCGGGTCGTGCAGACCAAGGCCGAGAAGGCCACGGCCAAGTTCGAGGAGATCAACGCGAGCGAGGACGAGAAGGGCTCTCCGTGACCGAGGTCCGCCGGCGACAGGAGGGGTGCTCCACGGTGGGCACCCGCCCGGAGTCCGGCGAGCGGGCCTGGCTCAACGAGGCCATCCGCCGGGTCGAGGCCGATGCCAACCGCTCTGCCGACACCCACCTGCACGTCTTCCCGCTTCCCGAGGACTGGGGCGTCGACCTCTACCTGAAGGACGAGTCGGTGCACCCCACCGGCTCGTTGAAGCACCGTCTGGCCAGGTCGCTGTTCCTCTACGGTCTCTGCAACGGCTGGATCTGCGAGGGCACCACGGTGATCGAGGCCTCCTCCGGCTCGACGGCGGTCTCGGAGGCCTACTTCGCCCGACTGCTCGGCCTCCCCTTCGTCGCGGTGATGCCGCGCTCCACGTCGCCGGAGAAGATCGCGTTGATCGAGTTCCAGGGTGGGGTCTGCCACCTGGTCGACGACCCGTCGACGATCTACGACGAGTCCCGCCGACTGGCCGAAGAGACCGGCGGGCACTACATGGACCAGTTCACCTACGCCGAACGGGCCACGGACTGGCGTGGCAACAACAACATCGCCGAGTCGATCTTCGAGCAGATGGCGCGCGAGCGGCACCCGGTGCCGCGCTGGGTCGTGGTCGGAGCCGGCACCGGTGGCACCTCGGCGACGATCGGTCGCTACGTGCGCTACCGCCGGCTCGACACGCAGGTGTGTGTCGTGGACCCGGAGAACTCGGCGTTCTTCGCCGGGTGGACCGACCCCGACGCGACCGGGTCGGCGTCCCGCATCGAGGGCATCGGACGTCCGCGGGTCGAGCCGTCGTTCGTGCCCGGGGTCGTCGACGCGATGATCACCGTGCCCGACGCCGCCTCGATCGCCGCGGCCCGTTGGTGCTCCCGGGTCACCGGGCGTCTCGTCGGCGGCTCCACCGGTACCGCGCTGTGGGGGGCGCTGCACCAGATCGCGGACCTGCGCTCCCGCGGAGAGCAGGGCTCGGTCGTCACGTTGCTCTGCGACGGTGGCGAGCGCTACGCCGACACGTACTACTCCGACGCCTGGCTCGACGCGCAGGGCATCGACATCACGCCGTACGAGCGGGTGCTGGAGGAGTTCGGGGCCTCGGGCGTCTGGGAGTCACCGACCTGAGGGCCGGCAGCCACCGACACCGGCTCAGCGGCCGGGTTTGTTCAGTCGCCGCTCGATGCGCGACTGGGGCTGGCCGAGGATCTTGGCGAGCAACGGGGCCCGGAGCTTCCAGGCGACGAAGCCGAGGGCGACCACGGCGATCAGGATGAGGAAGAACGTCATGGCGCCCAGCCTACGCCGGGGACCCTCGGCGCGCGGGGGCTCAGACGCCGGGGGACTGGCGCCGGGTGCCGTCGTCGAGATGTTCGACCTTGTCGAAGTCGACGGTGCGCCTGGTGTTGGCGATCGCGGTCATCACGGTGGTGCCGAGCGGGCCGCGTCGGTCGAAGATCGTGGCGGTGCCGACCGAGATGCCGTCGTGCTGCACGTGGTCGAGCGCCGACAGACCGAGCTGTACGCCGTCCGGCAGGCGCGAGAGCGTCACGGTGATGTCGGTGTTGATGTACTCGACACCGCGGGATCCCCAGTTCACCACCATCGTGGTGGCGTCGGCGATGCTGGCCACCGCGGTGAACGGGGAGGCGGGCTCCCCGGACACGGCCGGGACCCCGGTCTGCCAGGTGGTCTTGCGTGAGGAGTTCTGGTGGGCCGGGAAGTCCTGGGACCAGCCGGCGTCACTGTGGAACCACGGCACGTGCGGGTCGGTGCCCTCGGGGACCAGGTCCAGCGGCGGCGGGACCGGGCGGTCGTCGTCGGCGGGGTGCCAGATGTCGCCGGTGGGGTTCTCGCTGCGCTTGAGGAACAGGGCGCTGGCCCTGGCCACCCGCTCGCCGTCCTGCATCAGTGAGACGTCGATCAGGCAGATCCGCGGCCCTTCGCGCACCACCTCGGTGGTGAACGTGCTGGTGGTCATGGCGGCGGGGCGGAACAGGTCGACCGTGTAGCGGGCCGGCTGCAGATCGTCGCGGCCGAGGTCGCGCAGTGCCTGCTCCGCGGCCCGGGACAACCCGGCGCTGATCGCGACGCCGTGCATCTGGTCCTTGCCCCAGAGGCTGCGTGCCAGGGACTGCGGGACGAGGACGTCGCCCTCACGCTTGTAGAACGCCAGACCCATGACCTGCTCCTCGGGGATTGCCTGTATCAGGCAGGCATCATCCCAGAAGGAGAGCGACGAACAGCGCGAGGCCCAGCACAAGCACGCTGGCTCCGGTCTGGGCCAGGGCCGGGACCAGTGCCGGCCCCTGTGCCTTCGAGAGCACCGTGCGGGTCGCGCGCCCGGCCGGCACGAGGTAGACGAGACCCACCAGCGCCCACCAGGTCGTGGTCAGCGCGACGCCGACCAGGGCGACGGCGGTGGCCACCACCAGCAGGGTGAAGAAGTAGCGCGTGCGCTCGTCACCCAGGACGACCGCAAGTGTCCGCTTGCCGACCTCACGATCGGTGGGGATGTCGCGCAGGTTGTTGGTGACCAGGATGCCGCAGATCAGGGCCCCGACGGCGGTGCCGGCGTACAGGGCGGCCACCTCGAACGACTCGGTCTGCACGTACGTCGTACCGACCGTCGCGACCAGCCCGAAGAACACGAACACCATCACCTCGCCGAGGCCGAGGTAGCCGTAGGGGTGCTTGCCGCCGGTGTAGAACCAGGCCGCGACGATGCACACGGCGCCGATCGCGACCAGCCACCAGGCCGTGGTGATCGCCAGCACCAGCCCGGCGACCCCGGCCACACCGAACGCCGAGAACGCCGCGAGCTTGACCGCTCGGGGCGTGGCCGCGCCCGATCCGACCAGCCGCATCGGGCCGACCCGCTCCTCGTCGGTGCCGCGGATGCCGTCGGAGTAGTCGTTCGCGTAGTTCACCGCGACCTGGAGGGCCAGCGCGACGACCATGGCCAGGAGTGCCTTCCACCAGACCGCGTCATCGGCGTACGCCGCCACGCCGGTGCCGGCCAGCACGGGGGCGACCGCGGCGGGGAGAGTGCGGGGCCGGGAGCCGGCGATCCAGTCAGCAGGTGTCGTCACGAGCAACGATTCAAGCAGGGACGGGCTCACCGTGCCGCTCCAGGTGTCGCTGCGCCGCCCGCGCGGACGGCACCAGGCCGGCCGTCGCGACCACGACGATGCCGGCAATGACCAGCCAACCGGCGGCACCCCACTCCATGGCCAGGAACGTGTAGACCGCCGGTGCCCAGACCCGGCCCAGCGTGCCGGTGAGCTCGGCGGCACCTTGGTACTCACCCCGCCGTCGGGGGTCCATGAGGTCGGCCTCGAACGACCAGCTGGCTGCGGACAGGTAGAGCTCGGCGCCGGTCACGGTGACGTGACCCAGCCAGACGAGGGCGATCGTCAGCCAGCCGACGGTGTCGTGGGTGAGCAACGTGATCAGGCACGAGATCACGAAGAACATGGTCGAGAACCTGGTCGCGCGCAGCGCCGTGCGCACGTCGGTGATGCCCCGGGCGGCGGCCATCGGCAAGAAGATGCACATCACCGTGTTGGTGCCGAAGAGGAAGGCCAGCAGCACCCGTGGTGCATCGGTCTCCTCGACCAGCCACAGCGGGATGACCAGGTGCAGCAACACTTGGTTGGTCCACAGCACCCCGGTGAAGAACGTCACGAGCAACCAGCCGACGTTGCGCAGGGCGCCCGGGCCGGGGATCTTGACCTTGCGTTCCTCGGCGGTGCGCAGGTCGTGCGGTGCGCGGGGCAGTCTCAGGATCCACACCGCGTTGACCGCGAAGACCAGGGTGGTGAACCACGGCACCATGCGGATCACGTCGTTGGAGTCGAAGGCCAGGGCGATGCCACCCATCAGCGACCCGAGCGTGAAACCCGCGTTGAGGGCGGAGTACATGTACGCCCGCGACGTCACGCGCTCCTCAGGTGGGAGGACGTCGATCGTGTACGCGCCGTGGGAGGCCCCACCCAGTGCGCCGAGGATCTCCATGCCGATGGCCATGGTCAGATAGCTGCGGAAGTCGCCGATGAACGGCCACACCGAGAACATCGCGGCCTGGCCCGCGGCGCTGACCGCCCACATCCGGCGCGGGCCGAAGCGGTCGACCAGCTTGCCCATCGGCAGGGCGGCCAGGAAGGCTGCCACGCCGGCCAGGGTGAGCCCCAGACCGACCTGGGCTGCGCTGAGCCCCACCACCTGGGTGAAGAAGACCGCCGAGCCGGTCATGAAGGTGCCCTCGCCGACGGCGAAGAGCAGAGACTGAGTCGCGAGGCGTCCGGCGAGTGGGGACGGCGGGACGAAACTCCGCACGAGTCGCATCATCGATGCATCACGGGCTCCCGAGAGAAGTGAGATCGCGATGATGGCGACCGAGCCAGGTGAGGTCCACGGAGGCGATTGTTCCAGTGCCGCTAGCGTTCGTCGCGTGAGTTTTCTGCGCCCGGTCCACGGCACCACCCCCGAGGTGATCGAGGCGGTGCGTGCCTGGCTCGACGCCCCGGCCGAGCCGGCGCCGCTGATCGTCGAGACCTCCGGGTCCACCGGCCGCCCCAAGCGGGTGGTGCTCTCGCGCCGGGCGGTGCTCGCCTCGGCTCATGCTGCTCATCAGCGCCTCGGCGGGGGCGGCACCTGGTTGCTGACCGTGCCGGCGTCGTACGTCGCGGGCCTCCAGGTCGTCGTGCGTGCACTGCTGGCCGGGGCCGACCCGGTGCTGCTCGAGGACCACGAGTCATTCGCCGCCGCTGCGGCGGCAGCGTGCGTGGCCGGCGGGCCGGCGTACCTCTCCTTGGTGCCCACGCAGCTGCACCGCTTGGTCGAGACCGACCCCGAGGCACTGGCCGGCTTCGACGCGGTGCTGCTCGGTGGGGGGCCGATCGACCCGGCCCTGCGGCGTAGGGCAGAGGACCGCGGCGTGCGCGTGGTGTCGACGTACGGCGCGAGCGAGACCTCCGGTGGCTGCGTGTACGACGGCCGTCCCCTGGACGGGGTCGAGCTGGACGTGCGCGACGGGGAGCCGATCCGCATTCGGGGGGACGTGCTCTTCGACGGCTACGACGGCGACCCGGAGCTGACCGCAAGGACGCTGGTGGACGGGTGGTTCGTCACCTCCGACCTGGGTCGCATCGTCGACGGACGGCTGCAGGTGCTGGGCCGGGTGGACGACGTGGTGATCAGCGGGGGTGTCAACGTGCCGACCCCCGCCGTGGCCGCTCGCCTGCGTGCGCACCTGGCGGTGGACCAGGTCGAGGTGCTCGGTGTGGCCGATGCGGAGTGGGGACAACGAGTCGTCGCCTTCGTGGTCGGCGACCTGTCGCTGGAGCAGGCGCGGGACTGGGTGTCCGTGGAGCACCCGCGGGCCTGGGCCCCTCGCGACCTGGTCCGCCTCGATGACCTGCCCCTGTTGCCCAACGGCAAGATCGACCGCCAGGCGCTGCGCCGACTGATGGAGGAGCCCGCATGAACCATGTCTATTCGATCCCGCTGCGCACCCGCTTCCGAGGCATCACCGTGCGTGAGGGCGTGCTGATCCGTGGCGAGGCCGGATGGGGTGAGTGGAGCCCGTTCCTGGAGTACGACGCGGCGGAGTCCGAGCCGTGGCTCCGCTGCGCCGAGGAGGCGGCCGCGGGGGACTGGCCTGCACCGCTGCGCGATGCGATCCCGGTGAACGTCACCGTGCCGGCGACGAGTCCCCGACGGGCACACGAGATCGTCCTCGCCGGTGGGTGCACGACGGCCAAGGTCAAGGTCGCCGAGCGCGGCCAGACCCTCGGCGACGACCTGGCCCGTGTCGAGGCGGTTCGTGACGCGATCGGTCCCGAGGGCCGGATTCGCGTGGATGCCAACGGTGGTTGGGATGTGGAGGAGGCGCTGGCCGCGATTCGAGCCCTTGACCGTGCCGCCGGCGGGCTGGAGTACGTCGAACAGCCCTGCGTCGAGGTCGAGGACCTGGCCGTCGTACGCCGCACGGTGGAGGTGCCGATCGCGGCGGACGAGTCGATCCGACGCGCGGCCGACCCCTACCGGGTGCGTGACCTGGAGGCCGCCGACATCGCCGTGCTCAAGGTGCAGCCGCTCGGGGGCGTCCGGGCCTGTCTGCGCATCGCCGAGGACATCGGGCTGCCGGTCGTGGTCTCGAGCGCCCTGGAGACCTCCGTCGGCATCGCCGCCGGCGTGGCGTTGGCCGCGGCCCTCCCGGAGCTGCCGCACGCCTGCGGGCTGGCCACGGTGCAGCTCTTCACCGACGACGTGGCCCTCGAGTCGTTGGTCCCCGTGAACGGGATGCTGCGCGTGGGGCGGCCCGCGGTCGACGAGGAGTCGCTGCAGAGACTGGCGGCCGGCCACGACCGGGTGGCGCACTGGGCGAACCGGCGGGCCGACGTTGATGCGCTGCGCCGATCCGTGCGGCAGGATCGACCGTCATGACCCCGCCCCCACGCGCGAACGCCGCGACCCTGCTGGCCCGGGGTCTGCTCGACCTGCTGACCACGGCCGGCGTGTCCGAGGTGGTGCTGGCCCCCGGGTCCCGCAACGCCCCCCTGGCCTTCGCCGCGTGGGACGCGGTCGCCGACCATCGGATCCGCCTGCACACCCGCATGGACGAGCGCACCGCCGGCTTCCTCGCGCTCGGGATGGCCAAGGTGGGCCGACACGCGGCTGTCATGTGCACGTCAGGCACGGCGGTGGCGAACCTGCACCCGGCGGTGCTCGAGGCCGCCCATGCCGGGGTGCCGCTGGTCGTGGTCACCGCCGACCGCCCGGCTTCCTTGCGCGGCACCGGCGCCAGCCAGACCACCGACCAGGTGCGCATCTTCGGCGACGCGGCCGACTTCGTCGACCTCGCCGGCTCCGACCTCGAGGCCGCCCGCGAGGCGCTGGCCGGGCTGGGATCGG